>JBBSLP010000122.1:0-4046 GCA_038255145.1 Acidimicrobiales bacterium | reverse complement strand
CGGCGGTCACGGCCCGCCACACGGCCTCGGGGGTGACGGGCAGCTCCAGGTGGCGCACGCCGAGGTGGGCCACGGCGTCGATGACGGCGTTCTGCACCGAGGTGGGGGCGGCCACCGCACCGTTCTCGCCGATGCCCTTGGCCCCGTTGGGGGCGATGGGTGTGGGGATGCCCAGGGTGGCCGTGTCGAAGGAGGGCAGGTCGGCGGCCGAGGGCAGCAGGTAGTCGGCGAAGGTGGTGGCCCGGGGGTTGCCCTCGGCGTCGTAGGTGATGGCCTCGAACAGGGCCTGGCCGATGCCCGCAGCCGACCCGCCGTGCTGTTGGCCGGCGACGACGGTGGCGTCGAGCACGGTGCCGCAGTCGTCCACGGCCACGTGGCGCACCAGGCGCACCCCCCCGGTCTCGACGTCGACCTCGACGACGGATGCGTGGGTGCCCGAGGAGAAGCTGGCCCCGTCCAGGCGCAGGTCGACCTCGGCTCCCAGACCGCGAGGGCCGGCGGCCCGGGCCAGCTCGGCCCAGCTCAGCACCGAGGTGGGCACCCCGGTCACGCCCAGCCCGGCCGGGCGCTCGGCCGAGGACGGCATGGCCACGATGTCCTCGGGGCGGGCTTCGAGCCGATCCGCGGCCAGGGCCCGTGCCGTCTCCAGCACCTGGGCGGCGGCGGCCTGGGCCGCGCTGCCCGCCATCTGCGCCGATCGGGACCCGCCCGTGCCCGCCCCCCGGGGGACCACGTCGGTGTCGGCGTCGAGGTAGCGGATGGCGCCCAGGTCGATCCCCAGGGTGGCGGCCACGACCCCGCCCACCACGGTGGCGTGGCTCTGGCCGTGGCTGAGGGTGCCGGCCCGCACCGTGACGGTGCCGTCGTCAGGGTCGACGTCGACGGCGCCGAACTCGGTGCGCCCGTCGGTGGCCGACACGTAGCACGCCACCCCCACGCCCAGTTGGGTGGTGGCACCGGCGGCCCGGCGTCGGCCCTGCTCAGCCCGGAGCTCGTCGTAGCCCACCAGCTCGGCCGCCCGGGCCAGGGTGGCGGGGTAGTCGCCGCTGTCGTAGGTCAACCCGGTGACCGTGGTGTGGGGCAGCTCTTCGGCGGTGAGCAGGTTGCGGCGCCGCAGCTCCAGGGGGTCGAGGCCCAGGCGGGCCGCGGCCAGGTCCATGATCCGTTCCAGCCCGTTGGTCACCTCGGGCTGGCCCGCCCCCCGGTAGGGGCCCACCGGGTTGGTGTTGGTGGCGTAGGCCACCCACCGGTAGTCGACCCGGGGGATGCGGTAGGGACCGCAGGCCAGCTTGCGGCTCATGAACGGCATCAGCGGCCCGAAGTGGGGGTAGGCCCCGCAGTCGGCCAGGTTGCGCACCCGCAGGCCGGTGATGGCACCGTCGTCGTCGAAGCCCATGGCCAGCTCGTGGCACTGGGCCCGGCCGTGGACCATGGACAGCAGGTTCTCGGTGCGGGTCTCGTCCCAGCGCAGGGCTCGGCCCAGGTGGCGGGCGGCGGCGGCCAGCACCACCAGCTCGATGGCGATGGAGTGCCGGCCCCCGAAGCCGCCGCCCACCGCCGCGGCCCGCACCCGGATGTCGGCCTCGTCCATGCCCAGGGCCTCGGCCAACTCGTGGCGGGCCACGTGGACCCCCTGGCACGTGGCCCACACGTCGAGGGCGCTGCTGCCGCCCGCCCCGCCGGGACGGACGACGAAGGTGCTCGGTTCCATGGGGGCCGAGGCCAGGCGCTGGTTGGGGAAGCGCCCCTCGATCACGTGGGCCGCCGTGTCGAACAGGTCGTCCAACCGGCCCTTGTCGTAGTGGAGGACGATGTTGCTGCCCACCTCGGCGAAGAGCACGGGAGCGCCGTCGGCCAGGGCGTCGTCGGCGTCGATGACGACGGGCAGGGGCTCGGTGTGCACGCCTACGAGCTCGGCGGCGTCCACGGCGTGCGCCGCGCTGTCAGCGACGACGATGGCCACCAGCTCGCCCACGAAGCGCACCCGGTCGGTGGCCAGGGGCGGGCGGCCGAAAGCGGCGGGCACGGCGGCGAAGGGGTGGAACGGAGCCAGGTCGAGGTCGGCCGCGGTGAGCACGGCCATCACCCCGGGGGCGGCCCTGGCGTCGTCGAGCTCCAGGTCACCGAGGGTGCCGTGGGCCACGGTGGCCCTCACGAAGGCCACGTCGAGGCAGTCGCTCGACGGCAGGTCTCGCAGGAAGGCGGTGGTGCCCCGCAGGAACCCGTCGTCTTCCACCCGCCCGTGGCTGCGGCTGCCTCCGGCACCATCGCTGGCGGTCACGGCAGGGCTGGCGGCGCTCACAGAGAGGCGTCCGACTCGAAGCGCCACGGGTAGCTGTCGCGGCCGCCGTAGGCCGTGTCCCCGGCCAGAAGCTCGGCTCGGGTGGCGGGGTCGACGGCCGCGTCGATGGCCGTCCACGCCAGGGCCACGGCGCCGTCGAGCACGGCCCGATCGGCGGCCGGGGTGGCGCAGAAGGCGGCGAACTCGGCCTGGTGGTTGACGGCGGGCAGGCTGTCGAGGCCCAACATGGGGTGCAGGGAGGGCATGAGCAGGCTGACGTTGCCCATGTCGGTGCTGCCCCCGTTGGCCCGCCGGTCGGGATCAAAGCTGCGCCCCAGGGCCTCGGCGTTGGCCCGGTAGCGGTCGACCAGGGTGTCGGGGTGGTGGAACTCGCTGTAGCGGGGGCCGATGGCCTCGACCTCGAGGGTGGCCCCCGTCGCCACGGCCCCGGCCTCGAAGCAGCGCAGGAGCCGGGCTTCCAGCTCGGCCAGGTGGGTCAGGTCCTTGGAACGCATGAAGTAGCGGCAGCTGGCCCGGCCGGGGACGATGTTGGCGGCCTCACCACCGTGGGTGACGATGCCGTGGACCTGGTCACCGGGCCGCAGGTGTTGGCGCAGCAGGCCGATGCCCACCTGGGCCACGGTGATGGCGTCCGCCGCGTTCACGCCCAGGTGGGGGGTGGCCGAGGCGTGGGCCGTGCGCCCGGTGTAGTGCAGGTCGTACTGGGCGATGGCCAGCGGTCGCATGCGGTCGGCCTCGGCGGGGGAGGGGTGGACCATCATGGCCAGGTGGGTGCCGTCGAAGGCGCCCCGCTCGATGAGCACCACCTTGCCCCCGCCCAGCTCCTCGGCCGGGGTGCCGATGACCCTCACGGTCAGGCCCAGCTCGTCGGCCACGGGGGCCAGGGCCAGCCCGGCGCCGAGGGCGGCGGCGGCGATGACGTTGTGGCCGCAGGCGTGACCCATGTCGGGCAGGGCGTCGTACTCGGCGCAGATGGTGATCGTCAGCGGCCCCGACCCGGCCTCGGCCAGGAAGGCGGTGGGCAGGTCGGCCACCCCGGCGGTGACGCGGAAGTCGTGCTCGGCCAGGGTGGTGGCCAGCCAGTCGGCGGCCTGTTCCTCCTCGAAGGCCAGTTCGGGGCGGGCGTGGATGCGGTGGCTGACGTCGATGAGGGCGTCAGCGGCGTCGTCGACCACGGCTCGGGCCGCGTCCTTGGTGCTGACCATGCCGAACCCTAGACCCCCTAACGGCCCCGGCGGGGAGGGGGTTGACCCCGATCCGCGTACGGGAGTGCCGTCCTACGTTCTCCTCATCGCCGCTGACCACAGCGGTCGGAACGCAAGAACTCAGGAACTGAAGGAGACGGGGACCATGGCTGACAACAAGATCAACACGACGTGGAGCGAGTGGAACAGCGACGTCGACATCGACACCGACACGGTCACCGCTGACCGGGGAGCGGTTGCGGTGGGCGACGACATCGACGAGAGCGCCGTGAACACGGGCCGCTTCGAGGGGATCCAGAACGGTGACGGCGATGTGGATGCCGATCACGCCACCATCGGTGACGGCAACATCACCCTGACGGGCTCCGATGTCGGGGCCATGTCCTTCGGCCGGGGCGACGCCACCAACGTCGAGGCGGACAACGCCAACCTGGGTTCCGGTGACCTGAACGACATCGACGCCGAGAACGCCAACGTGGGTCGGGGCACCCTGATCGACGTGGACAGCCAGGGCGACGGGCAGACCATCGTGGGCTCGG
>JBBSLP010000121.1:0-4147 GCA_038255145.1 Acidimicrobiales bacterium | reverse complement strand
CAGGAGCCACGACGGCCCGCTCGGCGAGGCGGTGGAACCTGACATCGGAGATGACGAACACCAACCGGCGTGTCTCCTCACCTCGATCGGCCAGCCAGATCTCGCCAGCCGAGGGCATCAACGCTGGGCGTCCATCCAGCCATCGACCTCGGCTTCGACTCGCTGCCGTTCCGCCCGCTGCTCTTTGGTCTCGGCGACATCGGCCGCCTCGGCTGCGGCCCAGAACTGCTGGGATTCATAGGCGTCGAGCGCGGCCACGACGACGTCCTCCAACGAGTCGCCCGCCCCACCCAGGGCCCGCAACCGGTCCCGGGTGCCGGCCGTGATCTTCATCGTCGTCGCTTCGGCCATACCAGAAGTATACGGAGGGTCCTCGGTGCCGAACTTGGGCACACCGACAGCCCGTCGGTGAAGTGGCCACTAGCTGACCACTTCTCCCTGTCACTCTGGGTACCAGTGGAGGGGCACACGGGCCCTTCCGGCACGAACCCCACGGAGGACACCATGGCCGGACAGGTCGCACCCGTCGCCAACGAGCGTGAAGGGCTCATCGCCTACCTCGCCCAGATGCGCTACGTGCTCAAGCTGACGGCCTACGGGCTGACCGACGAGCAGGCCCGGGCCACCCCCTCGGTCAGCCCCCTCAGCGTCGGCGGGCTGATCAAGCACGTGGCTTCGACCGAGCGGGGCTGGCTGCGCACCGTGCAGCAGCTGCCGGCCGAGGGCGAGGACGACTACCTGGCCGGCTTCACCATGGGGACCGACGAGACCCTGGCTGACATCATCGCCGGCTACGACGCCGTCGCCGCCGAGACCGCGGCCCTCCTCGCCGGCATCGACGACCTGGGCCAGCCCGTGCCCGTGCCCGAGGGGGTGCCGTGGTTCCCCCAGGACGTCGACGCCTGGTCGGTGCGCTGGGTGCTGCTCCACCTCATCCAGGAGACTGCCCGCCACGCGGGGCAGGCCGACATCGTCCGCGAGTCTGTCGACGGCGGCACCGCCTTCCCCATGGTGGCGGCCGAGGGGTGGCCGGCGACGCCGTGGATGCAGCCGTGGACCCCAGCCGATGGGACTTCGGCCCGCACGTCCTGACGGTAAACCCCTTGACCTCGAGCGCGCTTCAGCTGTGAGGGTGGTCGCATGCAGATGGACTTCAGCCACTGGATGGCCATGGAGAGCGCCATGCAGGGCGACCAGCCCCGGCGGCGCATCAGCGGGGCCACCCTCCGCCGGGTTGCCGAGTTCGCCCGCCCCCACCGCCGGGCTCTGATCGCCTTCCTCCTACTCAGCGTGGTGGCCGCTGTGCTCACGGTCGCCACCCCGGTGCTGGCCGGGCGGGTCGTCGACGAGATCATCGGCGGGCGCAACCAGGACCGGGTCATCGGCCTGGCCGTGCTCATCGCCTTCGTCGCCGTGCTCGACGCCATCGTGGGCATCGCCGAACGCTGGCAGTCGTCCAAGATCGGCGAAGGCCTCATCCTCGACCTCCGCCGGGCCGTGTTCGCCCACGTGCAGCGCATGCCCGTGGCCTTCTTCACCCGGACCCGCACCGGGGCCCTGGTCAGCCGGCTCAACAACGACGTGATCGGCGCCCAGCGGGCCTTCACGTGGACGCTGTCCGGCGTGGTCAGCAACCTCATCGCCCTGCTGCTGACCCTGGCCGTCATGCTCAGCCTGTCGTGGCAGATCACGCTGTTGGCCCTGGTCATCCTGCCCGTGTTCGTCATCCCGCCCGGCGCATGGGGTCCCGGCTGGCCAGCCTCGAGCGGGAGGGGGCCGACCACAACTCGGCCATGACCACCCAGATGACCGAGCGCTTCTCGGCGCCGGGCGCCACCCTGGTCAAGCTGTTCGGCCGCCCCGCCCGCGAGGAGGCCGAGTTCGGCGACCGGGCCGCCCGGGTGGCCGAGATCGGGGTGCGCTCGGCCATGGGCCAGCACGTCTTCCTGACGGCGTTGGCCCTGGTGGCGGCCCTGGCCCTGGCCCTGGTGTACGGGTTGGGTGGCTACCTGGCCCTCAACGAGCGGTTGGAAGCGGGCACCGTGGTCACCCTGGCCCTGCTGCTGACCCGGCTCTACGCCCCGCTGACCGCCCTGGCCAGCGCCCGGGTCGATGCCATGACCGCCCTGGTCAGCTTCGAGCGGGTCTTCGAGGTGTTGGACCTCGAGCCCCTCATCGCCGAGAAGCCCGACGCCGTGGACCTGCCCGAGGGGCCGGTGTCGGTCGAGTTCGACGACGTGCGCTTCGGCTACCCCGCCGCCGACCGGGTGTCGCTGGCCTCGTTGGAGGAGGTGGCCACCCTCGACACCAGGGACGAGGCCGAGGTCCTGCACGGGGTGTCGTTCCGGGTCGAGCCGGGCCAGATGGTGGCCCTGGTGGGCACCTCCGGCGGCGGCAAGTCGACCATCGCCTCACTGGCCCCCCGGCTCTACGACGTGGACTCGGGAGCCGTGCGGCTGTCGGGCATCGACGTGCGCGACCTGACCTTCGACGCGGTGAAGGGGGCGTTGGGGCTGGTCACCCAGGACGGGCACCTGTTCCACGACACCGTGGGCGGCAACCTGCGCTTCGCCCGGCCCGAGGCCAGCGACGAGGAGCTGTGGGCCGCCCTGCGCACGGCCCGGCTGGCCGACCTGGTGGCCGGGTTGCCCGAGGGGCTCGACACCGTGGTGGGGGAGCGGGGCTACCGCTTCTCGGGCGGGGAGCGCCAGCGGTTGACCATCGCCCGCATCCTGTTGGCCCGGCCCCGGGTGGTCATCCTCGACGAGGCCACCGCCCACCTGGACTCGACGTCCGAAGCCGAGGTCCAGGCCGCCCTGGCCGACGCCCTGGCCGGACGCACGGCCATCGTGGTCGCCCACCGCCTGTCCACCATCCGCGACGCCGACGTGATCCTGGTCATCGAGGCCGGACGCATCGTGGAACGGGGCAGCCACACCCAGCTCATGGCCACCGGCGGCCGCTACGCCGAGCTCCACCACACCCAGTTCGACGACGAGCCCGCCGAAGAGGTGGCGGCCTGACGGCGGATCGCTCCGGCGCGGATGTTGCCGGGTTCAGCGGGGCCAGAGGAAGCCGAGGATGCGGGTCCAGGCCTCGGCCTGGGCGACGGCGGTGGCCGCGGGTTCCCCACCGGAGACCATGCTGTCGTTCCACGGCACCGTGGTGGCGGTGACCGGGGGGCGCAGGAAGTGGCCGGCGTGGTCGAACACCACCACCTCGTCACCGGCGTCGACCCCGGCGTCGCGACGGCGGGCGGCCATGGCCCGGGCCATGGTCACCGAGGGCCACATGGCGTCGTCGCCGCCGGCGATGAGCAGCAGGGGGCCAGCGATGCGCTCGACGGGGATAGTGGCCGCGTCCACCGCGGCGGCGTCTTCCAGCCCCGCTGCGTACGCCGGCAACAGCTGCAGGGCGGCCGACTTCGGATGGCGGGAGAAGTGGCCGAACAGGTGGTGGCGCACCACCTGGCCCATGAGCTTCTCCCCCCGCATGGGCACCCAGGGCAGGGCTCGCCGGCCAGGGACCAGCTCGAGGTCTTGGGTGGTTGACCACCGGCGGCGAGGGCCTGCCACACGACCAGGGAGGGGGCCATGGCCACGGTCGCCCGGGCGTCGAACCCTTCGACGTGGGCCAGGGCGCTGAGCGCACCCTCGGTGCCGACCGATGCACAGAGCACGCCCAACGGGACCGGGGCGCAGCCCGGATGTTCGGCCAGGGCCGCAGCCGCGGCGGCGATGACCTCGACGGGGATGTCCTGCAGGGTCGGCGGCAGCCCTTCATCCTCCATGTAGCCGACCACGGCGGCGGCGAAGCCGTGGGAGGCCAGCAGGGCGGCCAAGGGCGTCATGGCCGCGGCGCCGGTCGAGCCGGGCACGACGAGGACACCGGGGCCGGGGGCCCCGCCCGCGGGCAGGTAGGCGGTGAGGGTGAAGCCGGCTCCGGCCATCTGGTTGACGGTCACGCCCGGGCCCCGCCAGCACCGCCAGGTCACAGCCTTGGCCAGCCAGCCCTCGGCGTTGGCGATCACGGTGGCCTGGAGGGCGCCGTCGCAGGCCACGAAGGCGGTGGGCGCCGTGGCCTCGTCGGTGAAGGCCATCGACCACCACGGGCCGGCGGGGTCGACCCCGCTCCAGGTGCCGTCCCT
>JBBSLP010000120.1:0-4450 GCA_038255145.1 Acidimicrobiales bacterium | reverse complement strand
GGGCGCCCGTCGACCTGGCGGCGTTGGCGGCCAAGGTCCCCATGATCACCGTGACCCAGGACGGGCGCTTCCGGGCCCACGCCCTGTGGCGTGACGCCGCCGCCCGGGCGCTCGACCGCGAGCAGAGCACCGAACTGCGGGGCCGGGCCATCGCCCAGCTGGTGGCCCAGCGCGACCTGGCCCGGGCCGGGGCCATCGCCCTTGTCCACAACGACATCGATGCCCTGGCCGCGGTGGCGTTGGAGCTGGTGCACAGCTCGGTGAGCGTGCTGCCCGTCGACATCGTGGGCCGGTGGAGTGAGGTGCTGCAGCGGGCGTGCCCGGAGACGGCCGAGGCGCAGCTGGTGGCGGGGGCGGTGGCCCAGGCTCGCAACTTCCTCGATCCCACGGTCGACGACACCCTCGACGCCGCCGCCGACGGGTTCCGCCGGCGGGGCCACTCCCCGGGCGAGGTCACGGCGGTGGCCGTGGCCACGGTGGCCGCCCACTCGCGCGGTGACGGGCTGCGGTTGGTGGCCCTGGCCGACCGGGCCGCGGCCATCCCCGACGCCGAGGGTCACCCTGTCATCGACCTGGCCGTGCACGCCGTGGCCGGGGTGGTGGCCGAGATGCAGGGTGACGTGGCCGGGGCGTTGGCCCACCTGAAGGCGGCGCGGGTCGAAGAGGCGCCTGCGGGGATCGGCACGGCGGTGAACCGGTTCCTGCTCCACTGCCTGCTGTTGTCGGGCGAGGCCGAGGAAGCGGCCGAGGTGGCGAGGCGGTTGTTGCGGACGACGGACAACGCCACCAGCCGGTACATGCCCGCCTACGCCCGGTGGATGGCCGGGGACCCCAGCGAGCTGCTGGCTCTGGGCGGCCCCACCATCGACGAGCCGGGGATCAGCTCGCGGGACGAGTTCGTGCGCCGCACCATCGTCGGCTTCGTCCTGGCCTGTCTGGGTCGGGGCGACGATGTGGCCGCCCTGGTGGCCCGGGGGCGGGACGGCGACCACCAGCACCCCGAGCCCGGCAACCCTCGCGACGATGCCCTGTCGGCGGTGCTCGATGCCGTCGATCGTCTGCTCGATCACGACGAGGCCGGCGGCGTGGCCGCGCTGGCCTCGGTGGTCGACGTCCACGCCGGTGATCCCACGCTCGGTCGACCACACCGCCCAGCGGGCCCGGGCCGAACTGCGCCACCTGGCTGCAGGTGCCCACGGCGGTGAGCTCGGCCGAGCGGCCAACGACCTGCTCAGGCGGCTGCCGGCCGTGCCCACCGGCGTGACCCGGATCTCTGTGCTGGGCCCCCTGACGGTGGCCTTCGACGCCACCCGGGCCCATCCGCCGGCGCTGCGACGCACCCGGGTGCGCACGTTGCTGGCCCTGTTGGTGGTGCACCGGACCATGAGCCGGGAGCGGGCCATCGAGCTGCTGTGGCCCGAGCTCGACCTCGACAGCGGGGCCCGCAACCTGCGGGTGACGCTCACCTACCTGCGCCAGCTGCTCGAGCCCCAGCGCCCGAGCGGGGAAGCGTCGTTCACGGTCCGCTCCGACGCCACCACCATCACCCTGCACGCCTCGGAGCACCTGGTCGTGGACCTGTGGGAGCTGCAGCGGCTGACGGGAGAGGCGGCGAAGGGCCGGGGGGATGCGGATCGGACGATCGCCGCGCTGGCTGCGGCCACGGTGCTGTGGCGGGGGGAGCCCCTGACCGACCTGGGTGCGGTCCTCGACCAGGAGTCCGAGGTCGAGGCCATCCGGCTGTTGCAGTGCCGGTCCCTGGTCGAGCTGGGCGAACTGCGCCTGTCCCGGGGCCGGCCCACGGAGGCGCTGGTGGACGCCGAGCGGGCGCTGGCCCTCGACCCCTACGCCGAGCGGGCCCACCGGTTGGCCCTGGCTGCGGCGCTGCACGGCCACGACCGCCGGCGCGTCGACGTGGTGGCTCGCCGCACCCGGTCGTCGTTGGACGAGCTCGGCGTCGAACCCGAACCGGCGACCCGCATCCTGCTGGGCCAGGCCCGCTGAACCGGCGATGGCGGCGGCGCCTCGGGGCCGGTCAGCGCAGGTGGCGCTGGGAGAGCTCGAAGTAGTCCCGCCAGGCGCTGATGCGGCCGTCGCGCAGCTCGAAGGCGCCCATGACGGGCAGGTCGAAGGTGGGACGGACGCCCTTGCGGTGGATGAAGCGCTCCATGCGCTCGGTGAGCACGAGGTCATCCATGGCGGCGATGGTGACGATCTGGGTCTCGATGGCCCAGCGGGCACCGAAAGGAGCCATCACCTCGTAGATGGCGTCGGGGCCTACGTGGCGGTCACCCTCCACGGGGATGGTGCGGTAGTCGCAATCCGGCGTCAGCAGGTCGTGCCACTCCTCCCGGGACAGCGTGTCCCACTCGTGGCACACCCGACGGACGACGGCCAGGTTGCGCTCGAGGGCGTCGGGGTCGCGCATCCCCCAACCGTAGCTGTGCAGGTGCATGCGCCAACGCCGACCGCGACGACATCTTGTCCTCGGTTGCGGCGTCCTGCGAAGGTCGATCTGTTCACGGACGGGACCATTGTCCAACACCCGTATCCGAGTTAGGGTCACGCCCCAAACCTGGACATTGGGGACAGCATGGCGACAGTGAGCATCGTGGGGGTCTTCTCCTATGGACAACCCTCCGAATCGGCGGTCCTGGCGCCGGGAGCGAGTAGAGCTGTCACCTGGTCCTCCGACGCCTTCGCCACCGGCGCCGTGGTGCTGACCCCGCACCCGACCGCCGATGGCATCGGTCAGGTGACCATGAGGATCTCCGACGTCGAAACGTGGACGATCACCTCACCTCTCGGCCCGGTGTCCAGTGGTCTCACCTCGGCCGAGCACTTCGCCGGCGCCAACGTCACGAACATCGGGTCCACACCGATCAAGGCGTTCACCGTCACCGTGGCTGTCATCAGGCCCGGGCCGGACGGTCACTGAGGTCGCCGGTGCACAACTGAGCGCATGCGCCTACGTCAGCGGTAGGCACATGCGTTCGGTTGGGTGCCAGGCCGCCAAGACGGCCGAAGCCGCCGACCACCCAGAGGGGCGATCGGCGGCCGGAGGACGGCGCTGGGCAGTGTCACCGGTGCAGGCGGCGGGCCAGAGCGGGGATGACCAGGGCGGCAGCCAGCACGTGGGTGAGGGCGAGGACGGCCCGGGTGCCGGGGGTGGCATCAGCGGTGAGGTCGGGGACCAGGGACAGGGCGGTGAGCACGACAGTGGTGACCAGGAAGTAACGCCGGGCGTGGCTGGTCCGGCTCAGGACCCGGGCCAGGAGCACCCCGATGAGGGCACCGACCAGGGTTAGCTGGGGGAAGCCCAGCAGGGGGATGGACTCGCCACCGACGGCGACGGGGATGTCCACGGCCCGGGCGGCCACCACGACCAGGGTGTTGGCCACGGCGGCCACGGCCCCGGCGGCCAGACCGGCCTTCAGCAGGGTGAAGCGGCGGGTGGTGGTGTCGGCCAGGTGAGCGGTGTTGTCGATGTGGGCGGTGGTGATGTGGGCGGTGGTGATGTGGGCGGTGGTGATGTGGGCGGCGGTGGCGGTCATCGAGGTGCTCCTTGGTGGTGGGGCGGCCCGTGCCTGCCCCGCACCCCTTCCACGATCGAGTCGGCCCCGATCGACACCCTTGCCCGAAGTTTTTCTGCGAGGTTCCCGAGGACCTGCGTCAGCCCAGGTCGAGGGCGGTACGGCGCTCGACCAGGAAGCGCCGCTCGGTCTCGTTGACCACCAGCTCCAGGGCCCGGTCGTAGGCGGCGCGCGCCGCGCCGACCTCGCCCAGGCGGGTGTGGAGCTCGGCCCGGGTGGCGTGCAGGAGGTGGTAGGTGTCGAGCTGCACCGTGGCCAGCGCGTCGAGGCCGGCCTGGGGCCCTTCGACCTCGGCCACGGCGATGGCCCGGTTGAGCCACACCACGTCGTCAGGGCGCATGGCGTAGAGGCGGTCGTACAGAGCCACGACCTGGTGCCAGTCGGTGGCCGCCGCCGAGGGCGCGTCGGTGTGCACGGCGTTGACGGCCGCCTGCACCTGGTACGGCCCGGGTTGGTTGCGGCGCAGGCAGGCCCGCACCAGGGCATGACCCTCGGCCACCAGGGTGCCGTCCCATTGGGAGCGGTCCTGGTCGCCCAGCCGCACCAGGGCGCCGTCGGGTGCGACGCGGGCGTGGCGGCGGGCGTGGGTGAGCAGCATGAGGGCCAGTAGGCCGACGGGCTCGGGTTCGTCGGGCAACAGCTCGACCAGGACCCGGCCCAGGCGGATGGCCTCGACGGCCAGATCGGTGCGCAGCAGCGCGTCACCCGTGGACGCGGTGTAGCTCTCGTTGAAGATCAGGTAGATGGCGGCCAGCACCGGCCGCAACCGGTCGGGCAGGTCCTCGGCCGGGGGGATGCGGTAGGCGATGTTGTTGTCGCGGATCTTGCGCTTGGCCCGCACCAGGCGCTGGGCCATG
>JBBSLP010000119.1:0-5213 GCA_038255145.1 Acidimicrobiales bacterium | reverse complement strand
GCCCCCGCCCCCCCCCCCCCCCCCCCCCCGCCCCCCCCCCCCCGCCCCCCCCCCCCGTAGCCGCCGATGGAGGCCTGCACCTCGTCACGGCGGTCGTACCAGTCGTCGTCCTCGTTGATCTGGGCCTGGCGCCACAGCTTCGTTCCCGTCCTCGTTCGCATCGCCTTGTGCATCGTCGTGCTCCTGGTGTCGAGCCCGCCCGGGCGGCGGGTCTCGAACCAGGGGCGTGACACGTCGTGATCCCCGGCGTGTCACAACCGGCAGCCAGAGGGTCAGTTGCCCAGGGTCTTGGCGATCTGGGGGACGATGCCTTCGAGGGCGTAGGGGATGCTCAGCGTGGTCGAGAACGACATGGCTCCGGTGGTGTCCTCATCGACGAACAGGGCGTGCCCGGCGGCCACCCCGGGGACGGTCGTCCACAACGGCAGCGCGTCGACGGCGGCGTGATCGGTGGCCAGGAAGGTGTTGTAGAGGATCAGGTCGGCATCGACGAGGGCCAGCTGCTCGCCACTGCCCTGGGCGTAGAACAGGTCACCGGCCATGTTGAGGATCGGCTTGGGGATCTCGAAGCCGAGCTCGGTGAGCAGGCGGCCTCGGCTGTCCTGGTCGGTGTAGGCGTACCACGAGCCGTCCGCGGCGGGGATGACGAAGTTGGCCGTCTGACCGGTCCACTTGGGGTGGGCCTTGACGGCGTCGGCGATCTGCCCCTTCACGTCGTGGACGACGGCCTGCGCCTCGCTCTCGAGGCCCATGGCCTTGCCCATCGTCAGCTGCACCTCGTCCCACGGCGTCCCGTACTGCACGTAGTCATCGGTCTGGGCGACCACGGGGGCGATGGCGTCGAGCTTGTCGTAGTCGGCCTGCTCGATCTCCGAGACCATGGCCACGATCAGATCGGGCTTCAGCGCGGCGATCTCCTCGAAGTTCAAGGAGTCGGGCTGGAGCACCTCGATGGAGCCATCGGCGGCCGGCGCTTCGGCGGCCCACGGCCACAGCCCGCCCGGCTTCTCGCCATACCAGTCGCGGATGGCGACCGGGGTGACGCCCAGTGCGAGCACGTAGTCGCCCTCGGTGTAACCGATCGACACCACGCGCTCGGGTTTGGCCTTGATCTCGGTCGTGCCGAACATGTTCTCGATGGTCACCGGGAAGGCACCAGCGGCGGCCTCGGTGGTCGCCGTCGATTCGCCGGCCTTGGCCGTGGTCGCCGTGGTGGCCGAGTCGTCGTCGCTCCCGCACGCGGCGGCGAGGAGACCGACGGCGCAGAGCGCAGCGACCGCGGCAGTTGCTCGGCGAGCGCGACGGTGGGAGCTGATCTTCATGGGCTGGGTGCTGCCTTCTGCTCCCCGCGGGTCGTTGCCCGCCTGATGGAAGGCGAGCCTAACAGTCAGCAATGGGAACGTCTAAGCATCTGTGTGCCTGGCTCCTCGCAGTGCAGGGTGGAAAAAGATGCACGCCCGGGCGTGGGCCCGGGCGTGCATCGAACTACGTCTCGAGGCACCGTCTTCTACGGCACCGCAGTCGGATCAGGGGCCGCTGAAGCCGGCACCGAGGTGGCTGTGAGCGGCGGCGGAACCCGAGCTATCGGACTCGCGGCTCTTGGCCTCGGCCCGGCCGACCACGTGGTGGTGGACCTCGTCGGGGCCGTCAGCCAGTCGGAGGGTGCGCTGGCTGTGGTACATGTCGGCCAGGGGGAACCACTGTGAGATGCCGGCGGCGCCGTGCATCTGGATGGCTTCGTCGATGATGTGGCAGCACTTCTCGGGGACCATGGCCTTGACGGCGCTGACCCAGACGCGGGCCTCGGCGTTGCCCAGGGTGTCCATGGCCTTCGCCGCCCGCAGCACCATCAGGCGCATCGCTTCGACCTCGATGCGGGCCCGGGAGATGACCTCCATGTTCTTGCCCAGGTTGATGAGCTTCTTGCCGAAGCCCTCCCGGGTGAGACCACGGTCGACCATCAGCTCGATGGCCCGCTCGGCGGAGCCGATGGAGCGCATGCAGTGGTGGATGCGGCCCGGGCCCAGACGGACCTGGGAGATCTCGAAGCCACGGCCTTCGCCCCAGAGCACGTTCTCACGGGGGACGCGCACCTCGTTGAAGCGGATGTGCATGTGCCCGTGGGGGGCGTCGTCGGCACCGAAGACGTGCATGGGGCCGATGATCTCGACACCCTTGGCATCGATGGGCACGAGGATCTGGGACTGCTGCTTGTAGCTGTCGGCGTCGGGGCTGGTGCGGACCATGGTGATCATGATCTTGCAGCGCGGGTCGCCGGCGCCCGAGATGTAGAACTTCTCGCCGTTGATGACCCATTCGTCACCGTCGAGCACGGCCGCGGTCTGGACCTGCTTGGCGTCCGAGCTCATCACGCCCGGCTCGGTCATGGCGTAGGCCGAGCGGATCTCGCCGGCGAGCAGCGGCTCGAGCCACCGCTTCTTCTGCTCGGCGGTGCCGACGCGCTCGAGCACCTCCATGTTGCCGGTGTCGGGTGCCGAGCAGTTCAGGCACTCCGAAGCGAGGCGGTTCTTGCCCAGCTCGGTGGCGATGTAGGCGTAGTCGAGGTTGCTCAGACCCTGGCCGGTCTCGGCGTTGGGCAGGAAGAAGTTCCACAGGCCCTGGGCTCGGGCCTTGCTCTTGGCCCCTTCGAGCAGCTCGAGCTGGCCCTCTCCCCAGCTCCAACGGTCGGCACGCCCTTCGCCGAGGCGGTGGAACTCCTCGGTGATGGGATCGACCTCGTCCCGGATGAAGGCCTTCACGGCCTCGTAGAGCGGACGAACGCCCTCGGACATCCTCAGGTCGAGGTCGTCCATGCTCGCTGACTTCAGCGCACCACCAGCTGCCATCCCAGCCAACCCTTCGTTCGACGTGCCGTGCGCGCGGTCTCACGCGCACCGCGACTCGGTCGGACCCTAGTGCGCCCGGACTAACGGCCGGAACGGGGCCCCTGGGTCCGGCGGCGGGCACCGGTGGCGTCGCGCCTCGGGCGGGGGCCGGGCCCGAAGTGGCTCACGTCGACGTCGTTTCGTGTCGATACCAGGTTGGCCCCCAGGAGACGCATGACCAGTCCAACGAAGTCGACCTCCCCCCGCGTGACGGCGGGGCGGACGCTGCTGGTGACCGGGGCTGTCCTGTGGCTCGGCGTGCTTCGCCCGCTGCACCGTGAAGTGGGCCGCGAACGTCGTGCCACCGACGCCCGCCAGCATCAGATGGCCGCCCAGGCCGCCCAGCAGGACTTCGAAGGCCGCCTGCACCGGGCCCTCGAGATGGCGGCCACCGAGGAGATGGCCTACGTCTCGACCCGCAAGGCACTGGCCACCGGCGTCGAGCTCGACGCCGAGGTGCTCCTCGCCGACTCGAGCAACGCGCACCTCAAGCGGGTGCTCGTCGTGGCCGAGGACGGTCCCGCCCGCTGCGGTGTGGTCGCCCCCCACGACTGTCCTGCGGTCCGCCGCACGCAGAGCCTGGTGTTCGCATCCAGCCAGGCCCTTGATGCGTGTCCGCACCTGGCCGACCGCCCCACCGGCGCGTGCTCGGCCGCCTGCGTGCCGGTCAGCGTGGCCGGGCGCAGCATCGGCGTCATCCACACCGTCGGGGCCGACGGCGTGCCTGCAGACCAGGCTCAGATCAGCACCTTGGAGGCCATCGCCAACCAGTCGGGCTCGCGCATCGGCATGCTGCGGGTGATGTCAGCCACGACCCTGCAGGCAGCCACCGACCCCCTCACCGGTCTCCTCAACCGGCGGTCCTTCGAGAACCGGGCCCACGAGCTCCTGCGTCGGGGCACAGGCTTCTGCCTGGCCCATGGGCGACTTCGACCGGTTCAAGACCCTCAACGACACCTACGGCCACGATGCTGGCGATCGGGCCCTGCGCCTGTTCTCCAACGTCGTGCGTCGCAGCTTGCGGACCGACGACGTCGTCAGCCGCTACGGCGGAGAGGAGTTCGTCTTCGTGTTCCCCGACAAAGACCTCCAGCTGGCCCGTGAGGCCTTGTACCGGTTGCAGCAGGAACTCGTCGTCGCCCTTGCCGGCGGCAGCGTGCCCCACTTCACCGTCAGCTTCGGTGTCGCCCACAGTGACGAGGCCACCTCATTGGAGGAGCTGTGCCGGGTAGCCGACGCCGCGCTCTTCAAGGCCAAGCGCAACGGGCGCGACCGGATCGAGGTGGAGGCCCCTGAACGGATGCCCCGTCCGATGGTCGGCAATGGCCTGGACCTGCTCAAGGGGGCGGCGCCCACCGGCTAGTGGCGCTCCTCCGGTCGTTCGTTTCGCGTCGCTGGCCATAGCCTCCGGCGGTGGCCCTCTCGTCGACCCGCGCCCGACCACCCCACGCATGAACCCGTCACCGCCCCGGCCCGCCCCGGTCGCCGCCATCGCCGTCCTCGATCACCTGGGCCCGGGAACGAACGTGGTGGTGCCCCTGGCCAACGGTGAGCCGGTGACCGTGCTCGACGCCATCGAGGCCGCAGCGCCGGAGCTGGTAGGGGTGCGGGTCCACCAGATGCACGCCCTGCACGAGCGGCCCTACCTGGACGGCCGCTTCGGTGACCGGCTGCGCCACGTGTCCTACTTCCTGTCCCCGGTGACCCGCCCGCACTTCGCCGCCGGCACCGTCGACCTGGTCCCGGCCAACTTCAGCGCGGTGCCCCTGTTGCTACGGGAGCTGGCAGACGTGCTGGTGGTGGCGTCGGCATCCCCGCCCGATCGGCACGGGTTCTTCTCGTTGGGGACCAACGCCGACTACGTCGCGTCTCTGGTCGGTCGGGCGCCGCTGTTCCTCGAGGCCAACCGGTCGATGCCCCGCACGTTCGGGCGCAGCCAGGTGCACGTGTCCCAGGTGGTGGGGTGGTGCGAGGCCGACTACCCGTTGGTGGCCGTGCCCCTGGTGGAGCCCGACGAGGTCGATGTCCGCATCGGTGCCCTGGTGGCGGAACGGGTGCCCGACGGTTCCACCATCCAGACGGGCATCGGTGCCATCCCCAATGCGGTGTTGGCCCAGCTCGGTGGGCACCGTGACCTGGGTGTGCACACCGAGCTGTTCTCGGACGGTCTGATGACCCTGGTCGAAGCCGGGGTGGTGAACGGGGTGCGCAAGCAGCTCAACCGGACCAAGGCCGTGGCCGCGTTCGCGCTGGGCAGCGAGGCGCTCTACGGGTTCCTCAACGAGAACGTGGCCGTCGAGCTGTGGCCTGTCCGCTACGTCAACGATC
>JBBSLP010000118.1:0-5372 GCA_038255145.1 Acidimicrobiales bacterium | reverse complement strand
CTATTTTATCGGTACGTCATCACGCTAACCTGAAGGAAGGGGACGTCATCGCCCGGCGGATCAACGGCGAGCGGTCAGGGCGGTCGCCGCTCGGTCGCCAGCTCGGCCGGTCGGCCATGATGGTGGCGTGGCAGGGCGGCACGGCTACTCCGTCCGGGCGTTGAAGTCCGGCAGATCCCAGCTCCTCCTGCGCGACCCCGAGACGGGCAAGCACTTCGGGTCCGGGTCGTTCGACACCGAGGCCGAGGCCGACCTCCAAGGCCAGCGGGCCGTGGTGGAACAGCACGGCGGCACGTGGCTGGACCCTCGCAGGGGCGAGGTGCTGCTGTCGGAGTACCTGACCGACTGGCTGACCACCCGCACGGCCACAGGGCGGCATGGGGACCGCTACGGGGCCGAGGCCGCCCGCCTGGCCCGGCTGCACATCGTTCCCCAGCTCGGCCACCGTCAGCTCGGGGAGCTGCGACCGCCGGTGATCCGCAAGTGGTACGACGACCTCGTGGCCCGACGCATCAAAGAGTCGGGTCGCCCGGCCTGGTCCCCGCCAAGAGCTACCGCCTGCTGTCCGCCGTGCTCGGCCAGGCGGCCAAAGACGAGATCATTCGCATGAACCCGTGCACCATCACTGGGGCCGGGGTTGAGCACAGCGACGAACGTCCCCTGTTGGAGCCGGACCAGATCCAGTTGCTCATCGACTGCATGCCCGAGCGGTGGCAGGCCATGGGGCTGACGGCCGCCTGCTGCGGGCTCCGCCACGGGGAGCTGGTCGGGCTGCGGCGCCGGGACATCAACCTGCTGAAGGGTGAGCTCACCGTCGACAAGCCCATCGCCGAGCTGGACGACGGGCGCCTTGTGGCCAAGGCCCCGAAGACCAGGGCGGGCAAGCGGACGGTGACCATCCCGAAGGCGCTGGCCGAGGTGCTCGAGGCGCACCTGGCCGAGCTCGGGGAGCCGGGGCCCGGCGGCTACGTCTTCGTCGGCCCCCTCGGTGGGATGCCCCGCCGGTCGAACTTTCCCACCATGTGGCAGCGGGCCTGCCCGGACGCCGGCCTACCCGGCACGCACTTCCACGACCTCCGACACGCCAGCGGGACGATGGCCGCTCAGCTCGGCGCCACGGCTCGGGAGATCCAGTCCCGGTTGGGCCACGCCTCCCCCGCCGCTGCCCACCGATACCAGCACGCCGCGCAGTCCCGGGACCGGGCCCTGGCCGACCTGTTGGGCGAGGTCATGTCCAAGGGGTCCATCGCGTAACCATCGCGCAAACGAACCCAGCCGGGCACCGAAACTGCCATCTAGCTGGACTTATTCGGATGGCTTCTCCAGCCTTCCAACTGGCCATGCGGGTTCGATTCCCGTCACCCGCTATTACGTTCTTCTTGCTCAGTGCCCCTGCGGGACCCTTGGCGGAAGGCTCGCTCGGTCATTGATCCTGCGAACATCCCGCGGCATCATCAGGTCATCGGCCTTCAGCGGCGGCGCCCCCGGTCAGTCGCTGTCGATCTCCACTTCGGCGGCGATCACCACGGGGAGGTCGAGGGGCAGGGCGGCGACACCCGACCGCCGTGCGGGCGTGCTGGCCTGACTCGGTCCCGTACGGGCTCATGAGCAGTTCGGAGAGCGGGTTCAGCATCGCAGTCGTCTGCGGGTAGCCGGGCTCGGCGTTGATGAACCCGCTGATCATCAGCCACGCCGATATCCGGTCCAGGTCGCCGAGGTGGCGTTGGAGGCTGGCGAGGATGGCCAACGACGCCAAGCGCGCCGAGGTCTCGGCATCCTCGAGTCCCACCTGTGTCGGCACCTTGCCGAAAACGACGCCAGTCGTGCTTCGACGTCAGCCATTTCCCCTGCTCTTACCAGAAGCCTCGTCGGGGCGGCGAGATCCGACCCAGCGCGTCGCGAGCGATGACTCCCGGGCCCGGCGGCCGTGATCATCCGCAGATGATGACGTCCACCCCGTGTAGCGAGTACACGGTCGGCGATCTCGTCGACCACGTCGACCAGGTGGCGCGGGGAGCGACCCCCCTGGCTCGGCGGGACGCCGACGGGCTGGACGTCATCGATACCGCGCTTCATGCCGCCCACCGCGATCCGGGCTGGCGGGATCACGTCAGCGGGCACGTCCGGGCGCTCGGTGAGGCCTGGGACGACACTTCGGTGTGGCGCGGCGCCGGCAACGTGCCGGGGTCGGACCTGTCCAACGAGATGTGGGGCAGGATCGCCCTCACCGAACTGGTCGTGCACGGCTGGGACCTCGCCGTCGCCACCGGCCAGCCCGTCGAGCTGGACGATCCCACACTGCAGGCCCGCCTCGACCACGTGGCCGATTCGTCCCCAACGCCCCCGTCCCCGGGCTGTGGGGTCCGCCGGTGGACGTCGCCCCCGACGCCGTCCTCATCGGCCGGATCGTGGCCATCACCGGACGCACCCCGCAGCGCGACCCAGCCGAGGGCTGACGCACCGAACAGGGCCGTCGCCCACGCCGCCTCTCGGGCGACGATATTGACGTGAAGTGGTCGTGAGAATACGCAAAGTGATTGGCGATCGCACGCCCTCCGCACGGCTCGTCAAGCGAGCGCCCCCGAGATTCGCCCAGCGGGTCGAAAGGATCACCGTTCGACGGTGTTAGCAGGGACGATGCCTTGTCTCCGGGTGCGTGAAGCTGGCCTTATGTAGCGATCGGGTTACGCGGGACCCGGTGATGTCCGATGCCCGGGCCCGGCGGACGCAAGGCCCGACGCCGCGGACGAACAGTCGACTGAACGGGAGGGTCCAGGACCATGAAGAGGCGCAGACGAGCACTCGTCGCCGCAACGGTGGCGGTGCTGTTGGGCATGCTGGCCGCCACCGGAGCCGTCAGCGGGGCCGACCACCTCGACGCCCTGCCGCCCCAAGCGGTGCAGGCACCGCCGACCTCCGCCTGCTGGCAGGGGACCCAGGTACCGCACGCCGGTCGCAACAACTCGGCTTCGGCGCCCGAGACCGACCTCAACCTCGAACCGGACTACGCCGGCCACATCGACCACCTCGGTTTCGCCTACCACACCCAGACCGAAGGCTTCATCAACGTCTTCAACCTGTGGCTGCGCTGGTACCAGCTGACCCCCGACGGACGTCTCTACCGCGGCTGCCCCATCGGTGCCATCCCCGCCCAGTACCGGATCGACGGTGGCTTCAGCTTCTACGGTCCCCGGGTCGACGTGCAGGCCATCGACCACTCCCCACCCGACGCCGAGTTCCCCCAGGGGGGCCGCTGGGTCGTCTACGTAGCCCGGGTCGCCGGTCCCACCGACATCGCCTACTTCGGCGTCGATCGCAAGTACTGCCGGGTGCCCGCGGCCACCAACGTGTCCCAGGTCCTCGACTACGGCTTCATGTCCGACTTCCGGGTCAGTTGCCACGGCCTCGGCGTCAACCGCCTCGACATGCTGACCCCGTCGTCCGGCCCGTCCAGCCCGCCCGAGTCCCTGGCCCCGCCCGAGGGCTCCGTCGAGTCGCCCGAGCTGACCTCCCAGGCCGCGCTCGACCACCTCGTCGACGAGTTCGGCGCCGCCGCGGCCGCCAGCTGACGCAGTTGGGCGCGACCACCCAGAAGGGGTGGACCACCTAGGACGAAGAGAGGAGCGGGCCCCATCGGGACCCGCTCCTCTTTCGCGCCTGGGAGGCTGCTGTCAGCCCATCAATGGCCGGTGTCAGGCACGCGCCCGCCCTCGGCCGAGGACCCCCATCACCACGGCGGCGATGAGGAGCACGACGGCCAGGATGAGCAGCCACTTCACCGCAGCGACGGCCAGGCCCACGCCGCCGAGCAGCACCGCGAGCACGAGCAACACGATCACGACTCCCACGGCATCCCCTTTGTTCGATCTGGAACATGGGATACCCGGGCACCTGTGCCTCGAACCGAGAGCACCGGCGCTGTCTCCGTGCCGCAACATCAGGGGCCAACCGCCTAACCCACAGCTAGCCAAGTTGACCACGAAGTGCGCGGGCATGAGCGCAAGTAGTGGCTCTCTGACGGTTTGCGATGCCAACCGGTTGACCATGACTGCGGCCCGCAGGGTACGGTCTGCCCCCCATCGGAGACGAACCGGTGAGCGGCAACGCCGGCTTGTTCCTCGTCGCCGTGGCCATCGCCGGAGTCGGGTACCTCGTCGTCAACCACCACTACCTGGCCACCTCGGGCCGGGTCGAACCCACCACCGGGGTCAAGGTGCAGGTCGGTGCGCTCTCCGTGCTCTCGGCGGTGGCCATGGGCATCACCATCACCGTCGACTTCCAGGCCCAGCTCCCCTTCAGCACGTTCGGCACCGCCTTCGCCTCATCGTCATGATCCCCATGGGACTGGCCACCATCGGCGTCGGGCTCTTCGACCACCTCGACCTGGTGCGCTCCATGTGCCAGGCGAGGCGCAGCGCGAGGCACATCCTCGGTGAGGTCGATGGCCCTGCCTGAGGACCTCGACCTCGACCGCATGGTCCACGAGCCGGCCCGATTGGCCATCATGACCGTGCTCTCATCGGTCCGGAGCGCGGACTTCACCTTCCTCCAGCAGGTGACCGGTCTCACCAAGGGCAACCTGTCCAGCCACCTCACCAAGCTGGAAGGGGCGGGCCTGCTCGTCATCGACAAGCAGTTCGTGCACAAGCGCTCCCACCCCCTAGGCGACGCTCAGTGGACCGCGGGGCACGCCGCCTCGGGCAGGCCGGCCACAGGCGCGGCGGCCCCGCCCGCCGATTGGGCGAGGGCGGCGGCGAGCAGGGCGTTGCGGGTGGCGCGGGCCTCGGCGTCGAGCTCGAGCGAGGGCAGCACGTCGGGCACGAAGGGCACCCCCCGTTGCACCACCAGGCGCAGGTCCCCCAGCGCGGCCAGGTCGGATCGGGGATCCCCGCCCACGGCGATGAGGTCGGCCTCCAAGCCCGCGGCCAACCGTCCGGTCAGATGCCCGATCCCCAACCCGTCGGCAGCCCGGGCCGTGGCCGCGTGCAACACGTCGTCGATGGGCATGCCCAGCAGCGCCATGGCCTGCAAGCCACCCACGTAGCCATGGTGGGGGGTGAAGTTCACCCCCGCGTCCGTGCCCGCGATGATGGGCACACCCGCCTCGACCAGGGGCATCAGCGCGTGCTGGTAGTCGGGACCCCGAAGCTCGAGCATCTCGGCCAGGCGCAGGTTGATCGTCGGGCACACGTGGATGCCTGCGGCGGCGATGCGGGCCACCAGGTCGTGGTCGATGCCCCGCTGGCCGTCGGGGAGGACGAACGAGCAGTGCTCGATGGTGTCGACCCCGGCCTCGACCGCCCGGGCGATGCCCTCCACCCCGTGGGCATGGGCGGCGACCTTCTTGCCCACCCGGTGGGACTCCTCCACCG
>JBBSLP010000117.1:0-5585 GCA_038255145.1 Acidimicrobiales bacterium | reverse complement strand
CGGCCCAGCACGGCTACCCCTACATCGTGCTCAACGCCAGCATCGACAGCTGCAAGAAGATCTGGGGCATCTACGAGGGCGCGGCGCAGCGGGCCGGCTACACGTCAGGTCCCGAACACCGGGGTTACCTGATCCGCATCCACTGCCAGGACACCGAGGAGAAGGCCGAGGAGGGGGCCCGGCAGTTCATGTGGATGCAGGGCGAGTTCGTCGGGCTGCTGCACCCCGTGTGGGGGGCGCCGTCGGGCTACCTGGGGGCCGGTGCCCGACGGCCCATGGCCCTGGTGCGGGCCGGTCGCAAGGCCATGGCCGGCAAGGTGCCCTTCGAGGTCCAGGCCGGAGCCGGCTCCATCATCTACGGCACCCCGGAGCAGTGCATCGAGAAGCTGCGGGTGCTGCTGACCGAGACCCGCCCCTCGATCCTGTCCCTGTGGGGCAACGACGGCCTCGTCAGCCACGCCGACGCCCAGCGCTGCATCGAGCTGCTGGGCAAGGAGGTGCTGCCCGCGGTGCGTGAGATCGGCGAGGACCTGGGCCTGAAGAGCCCCTTCGAGGTGTCCGCCCCCACCAGCCTGGCCCACCCCGAGCCCGCGACGCCCCGCCTCGCCGGGGTGCGGTAGGTCGGTGGCCGACCGCTCGGACAGCGACCGATCCCCCGACCTGCCCCACCCCCTGGCCGGCCTCAGGGTGCTCGAGTGCGGCGACACCATCGCCGCGGCGTACGCCGGTCGCCTGCTGCGCCAGCTGGGCGCCGACGTGGCCAAGGTCGAGGTCGGCGCCGGTGACCCGTTGCGCACCCGGGGACCGTTCCTGGCCACCGGGCCCGACGGCCGTCCCGACCCCGACGCCAGCACCTCGTTCGCCTACTTCCACGCCGACAAGCGCTCGGTGCGCGGCGAACTCGGCACCAGCCCGGGCCGGGCCCGCCTGCGCCAATTGGCCACCGGCGCCGACGTCGTCTTCCGCTCCACCCGCAACGCGCGGCCCTGGCTCGTGGACGACGACCTGGCCCTCGTCGAGGCGGCCAACCCCGGGTTGATCACCGTGGACATCACCCCCTTCGGGGCCACCGGTCCCCGGGCCGGTCTGCCCGGCACCGACCTGGTCGCCCTGGCCGCCGGGGGCCTGCTGTCGCTGCAGTCGACCGACCGGCACGACCCCGACGCCGCTCCCCTGCGCCCCTACGGCGACCTGTCCAGCTTCCACGCCGCCACCCACGCGACGGTGGCCGTGCTCGGTGCGTTACACGCCCGGCTGGGCGACGGCCAGGGCCAGCGCATCGACGTGTCCGTACAGGAGGTCGTGGCCGGCATCCTCCTCAACGCCGTGCCCTCGTGGACCTACGCCGGCATCGTGCCATCGTCCCACGGGGCCCGCGTCATCAACCCGTGGTCGGTGTTCCGCTGCCGGGACGGCTTCGTGCTCATGCACTGCACCGAGGACGCCCACTGGCAACAACTGGTGGAGATCCTCGGCCGCCCCGACTGGGCCCTGGCCGAGCTCTTCGACACCAACGCCGGGCGGGTCCAGGCCGGCGACGGGCTCGAGGGACTGGTGGCCGAGGCCCTGACCACCTTCGAGGTCGAGGACTTCCTGGCCCAAGGCATCGCCCGCGGCGTGCCCTGTGCCCGCATCAACACCGCCGAAGACCTGCTGGCCGACGCACACCTGCGCGAACGGGCCTTCTTCGAGACCCCGCACACCGGGGCGGGGAATCCAACGGCGGAGCGAAGCGGTTCAGACGGCGGCTTCGTCGCGCCGGGCCTGCCCTTCCGCCTCCACCGCACGGCCCTAGTCACCGGCGGCCGCGCCCCGAGGCTGGGCGAGCACACCGCCGCGGTGAGGGCCGAGTGGTCGCCCCGGCCGCGCACGACCCCAGCATCACCGGTCACCGCCAGCGTGCCCGTTCCCCCTGCCACCGCGCCACTGGCTGGGATCAAGGTGGTCGACCTGAGCTGGGTGTGGGCGGGGCCGTACTGCGCCCAGCAGTTCGCCCACCTGGGCGCTGACGTGGTGAAGGTGGAATCGCCCAACCGGCTCGACCTGACCCGACGCATCGGACCCTTCGTCGACAACGTGCCCGGCCTCAACCGCTCGGGCTTCTTCAACCAGTACAACCAAGGCAAGCGCAGCGCATGCCTCGACCTGAAAGACGCCGACGAACGGGCCCGCCTGGTGCAGCTGCTGGCCGGGGCCGACGTGGTCATCGACAACTGGAGTGCCGGCGCCCTGGCCAAGGCGGGCTTCTCCTACGACCAGCTGCGGCGACTGAATCCCGCCATCGTGGCCGTGAGCATCACCGGCTTCGGGGAGACCGGCCCCATGCACCGCCGCATCTCCTACGGGGCGGGGATCGAGGCCCTGTGCGGCACGTCCTCGCTCACGGGGGCACCCGGAGGCCCGCCGGCCGACTCCACCCTGAACCTGCCCGACGCCAACGGCGGCATCCACGCCGCGCTGGCTTCATTGGCCGCTCTGTACCGGGCGCGACGCAGCGCCAGCGGGCACGGCGACCGCGTCGAGCTCTCCCTGCTCGAGGCGGCGGTGGCCGTGCTCCCCTGGGGATTGCTCGAGGTCGCCGCCCACGGCCACCAGCCAGAACGCTGCGGCAACCGCGACCCCGACATGGTCCCCCACGGCGTGTTCCGGGCCGCGGACGGCGCCTGGGTGGCCCTGGCCACCCGGGACGACGCCGACTTCGCAAGCCTGGCCCAGGTGGTGGACCGCCCCGATCTCGCCGCCGACCCCCGCTACCGCACGCTGGGAGGTCGACGAGCCCACGAGGACGACCTCGAGACCGTGGTGGCGGCATGGGTGACCACCCAGGACGCCGGCCGCATCGCCACGACCCTCCAGCGCGCCGGCGTCCCCGCCCACCGCGTCGACGACGTCGCCGACCTAGTGGGCTCAAACCACCTCGACGACCGCAGCTACTTCAGCCGCGCCGACCACCCCGAGTGCGGGCCCCGCCCCCTGGCCAGCGCTCCCTGGCGCGCCTCGCGCTCACCCATGCGAACCGCAGCGCCCGCCCCCCTGTTCGGCCAGCACACCGCCCACGTCCTCGCCGAACTCGACCCCCCCAACCCGCCCCGCCACCTTCCCCAGCCCATCTGACGCGGACCGGCACCCATGCGCTTCGGCTACTTCTCCATCAACACGGCCGACGGCATGCACCCCCGACGTGCTGGCCCGCAAGCTGGAGAACCGGGGGTACGAGTCGTTGTGGGTCGGTGAGCACACCCACGTCCGCGTGGCCCTCGACACGCGCTACCCGGCCGGTGGTTACCCGAGTGGAGTGGCCCACACCCTGGACCCCTTCGCCTCCTGGTGGCGGCGGCGTCGGCGACCACGTCGCTCACCCTGGCCAGGGGGGTGTGCCGGGTCCCGCAGCACGACGTCATCGACCGCGCCTGCTCCACGGCCACCGTGGATGTGCTCAGCCGGGGTCGACTGTTGCTGGGGGTTGGTGGGCTGGAACCCCGAGGAGCTGGCCGACCACGAGCCCGACCTGCCCTGGACCCGGCGCTACGAGGCCATCGCCGAGCGAGTGGCCGCTCTGCGGGTGGCGTGGCAGGACGAGGAGGCCGAGTTCTCGGGCACGTGGATCCGCTCCGCCGCTCGTGGATCTACCCCAAGCCGGTCCAGCGCTTCATCCCGTGGCCCTGGGTAATCCCGTGCCCCTGGGCATGGCCCACGCCGCCACCTACACCGACGAGTGGTGCCCGATCGACGGCAGCCTGCGCACCTCCAGCGGCCAGAGCGACGTGCGCGGCACCGTAGATCACTTCCGCCACCTCGTGGCCGACGCCGGGCGGGACCCTGACCGCGTGCTCATCAGCATCTTCGCCTACGGCACCCCACCAGCGGCGCGGCTGGAGGCACGGCGTGCACCGGGTCGTGCTCTATCCCGCCAGCTTCGACCGGCACGCCGCGGCGAACGGACACCCTCGCTCGCCTCGGCCCCCTCGTGGCCCCCGCGGCTGCGGGACAGGTACTGTCATTGGCTTGTCGGACCGTGCTATCACCGCAGTGGGGGCCGAGCAGCTCACCCAGAGCCGCCGTGGTGCCCGCAACCGAGTTGGGCGGCCTGTTGGATTAGGGGCGTGGTTGCCTGCACCCGGCGGCATTAGCCGCAATACCGTTATCTTAGGCTTACACGAGTGTAGTTTGGGGTATGCCTCGTTCTGGTTGGAAGAAGCCCGTGTCGGATCGCCGGTTGGCGGATCTGGTGTCCGTCGGCGTGCTGATGAGGGTGTTCCCGCCGGAGGTGGTCGACGGGGTGATCTCCGAGTGTGGCCGGACCGAGCAGCGGCGTCGGTCGTTGCCGGCGAGGTCGATGGCGTACTTCGCGATGGGAATGGCGTTGCATTCGGAGGGTTCCTATGAGGATGTGCTGGCCCTGATCTCTGATGGGCTGGCGTGGGCGGATCGCCGGGATGAGCCGGCGCGGTTGGCGAGCAAGCCGGCGATCTTCCATGCCCGGGAACGTCTCGGGTCCGAGCCGATGGCGTTGCTGTTCGAACGGGTCGCCCAACCGTTGGCATCGAAGACGACACCGGGCTGTTGGCTGGCCGGTCGGCGTCTGGTGGCCATCGACGGGACCTGCTTGGACCTGGCTGACACCCCGGCCAACGACGAGCACTTCGGTCGGCCGGGGGTGATGAAGGGGGAACGCTCGGCGTTCCCCCAGGCCCGGGTGGTGGCGCTGGCCGAGTGCGGGACCCACGCCATGTTCGACGCGGTGATCGGGCCCTACAACACCTCGGAGAACGCCCTGTCCCGGAAGCTGCTCGGCCGACTCGTCAAGGGGATGCTGTGCCTGGCTGACCGCGGGTTCTACAGCTTCGAGGCATGGCAGACCGCCAGCGGAACCGGGGCGGATCTGCTGTGGCGGATGAAGGACAACATCCGCTTGGAAGCGGTGAAAGACCTCCCGGACGGGTCGTGGCTGGCGGAGGTGTTCCACTCCACCAAAGACACCAAACGCCGCCACCCCGTCACCGTCAGGGTGATCGAGTACACCATCGAGGACGGCCGGGAACCGGCCGGGCCGTTCCGGCTGATCACCACGATCCTCGATCACCGCAAGGCCTCCGCCGTCGACCTCGCCGCCGCCTACGCGCAGCGCTGGGAGATCGAGACCGCGTTCGACGAGCTCAAGACCCACCAACGCGGGGCCCGGGCCGTGCTGCGATCCAAGTCACCGGATCTGGTCACCCAGGAGATCTGGGGCCACCTGTGCTGCCACTACGCCATCCGGGCCCTCATGTTCGATGCCGCCGCCCACGCCGGACGCGACCCGGACCGGGTGTCCTTCGTCGCCGCCCTGCGGATCTCGCGCCGCTCCATCGCCCAAACGGGCGCCTTTCCCCCCTGAAGCCACCGACACCCCCGACCGGCTCTGGCGCCACGCCATCAGCGAGCTCATCGCCAGGCTCCTCCCGCACCGGCGACCCCGAGCCAACCCACGAGTCGTCAAACGCAAGTACACCAAATGGCACGTCAAACGATCACGACACCGACACTGGCCCCAACCCGACCGACCACCCGACCAAGCCGTCCTCATCTCTAATTGAACGGTATTG
>JBBSLP010000116.1:0-6770 GCA_038255145.1 Acidimicrobiales bacterium | reverse complement strand
GTGAGCTGGCGGTGGAGCGTGAGCTGGCGGTACAGCGCGGCGTAGCGGTCGGCGCTGCGGGTCGGGGTCAGCTCGGCCGCCGCGGTGGCCGCCGCCCGGCCCATGGCCGCCCGCCGCTCCCGGTCCCCGGCCACCTCGACGATGGCCTGGGCCAGCAGGGCGGGGTCTTCGGCCACCAGGCGGCCGGTGCACCCGTCGATCACGAACTCGGCGATGGCGACGTGCTCGTTGGCGTAGGCGACCACCGGGCACCCCGCGGCCAGGGCCTCGAGGGCGGCCAGGCCGAAGCCCTCGTGGTGGGCCGTGCTCACCAGCACATCGCTGCAGGCCAGCACGGTGGCGACGTCGTCGCGGTGGCCCAGGACCGACGCCCGCCCGGCCAGGCCGGCCGCAGCCAGCGCCGCTTCGAGGGCGGTCCGCTCGGGCCCTTCGCCCACCACGACCAGGTGGGCCAGGGGGAGCTGGGCCAGGACCGCCCCGAGCACGGGCACCAGGTCGAGCTGGCCCTTGTTGGTGTCGAGGCGGCCCACCGAGACCAGCACCGGGTAGCACCCCTCGAGGTGGAGGTCCCGGCGCAGCTGGGCGACGACGGCCCCATCGGGCGCGGTGGCCGCCGGTGAGCCCGGGTGGTTGACGTCGATGTCGGCCACCGGCAGGTGCAGGGCAGCGGCGTGGGCCCGGCGCACGGTGTCGGACACGGCCACCAGCCGGTCGGTGGACGTACGGGCCAGGACCCGGTTGGCCACGTTGCCCGCCCGACGGCGCCCGAAGGCCCACCAGGGCTCGCCCTGGTGGCGGGGCAGGTGCGAGCTGGCCACCGCCATCAGGGTGTTGACGGTGGGCCGGCCCGTCAGCGCGGCCACCGCCGCGCCCACCAGGCGGTCACGGGGGGTGTTGCTGGTGTGGATCACGTCGATGCCGTGGTGGCGGACCAGGCCGACCAGGCGGGCCACGGCCGCCGGCAGCCCGGTCACCGAGCCCCCGTCGAGCACGTGGGGCACCACACCGGCGGCGGCGAAGGCGGCGGCCATGGGGCCACCACCCAGGGCGGCCACGTGGTGGACCACGCCGGGCACCGGGGCCGCCACCCGGTTGCGCACCTCGACCTGCCCGCCGCCCATGGCCAGGTCGGGCAGCACGTGC
This sequence comes from Acidimicrobiales bacterium, assembly GCA_038255145.1. GTDB lineage: Bacteria > Actinomycetota > Acidimicrobiia > Acidimicrobiales > CAIXPF01 > WHTX01. Next base: position 5,627 of record JBBSLP010000116.1, on the reverse strand, counting down.
AGCACGGCCACCGGCTCAACATCGCCGTCCGCTCCCCGGGTGCCGCCTCGGCTCCCCACCCGGAACACGAGCTCGTCGGCGCCGAGGAAGCGCTCGACGAAGCGGGGGTCCATGGTGGCCCAGGTGGGCTCACCGGTCAGGTTGGTGAGCTGGCTGTGGAAGGCGGACACCGCCCGGCGTTTGGTGGCCACCACGTCGCCGATGCGGACCCGCCCCACGCGCAGGCCGACCAGCGCCACCAGTGGGCGCACCACGAGCTGGCCCACGGTGGCCACGGTGCCGGCGCCCCGGTCGACCCAGGCCTGGGGGTCCCACATCCAGATGGGGTACTCGAAGACCACGACCGGGGTGGCACCGCCGTCCGCCGCGGCCAGGGCGGCCCGGTTCACCTCGCGGTGGTCCTCGAGGCGGTCGATGGCCGAGGGGATGAGCAGCTCATCGGGGGTGAGCTCGTCGAGGAGGGCGGACAGCGCCGCCTGCAGCTCGGCCCGTCGGGCCAGCAGCGTCCCCTCCTCGAGGTCGAGGAAGCGCACCCCGGCCCCCGCGGCGCCGGCCACCCCCAGCACGGCGCAGGCGGCCCGGGTCTCGGCCTGGCGCCGGGCCGCCAGCTCGGCCGGGCTGATGCGAGCCGAGCGGTGCGAGTGGCGCCCGTCGGTCACCACCACCACGGTCACGTCCACCCCGGCGTCGCGCTTGTGGCGGATCGTCCCCCCACAACCCAGGGTCTCGTCGTCGGGGTGGGGGGCCACCACCAGGCACGAGCGCCGGGCCAGCTCGTCGGTGACGTCGACGGCCCGGTGGACCAGGACCGCGGCCAGGGCGTCGGCCAGCCCAGCGGTGGCCCACTGGAAGGGGGCGGCGTAGTAGAGGCGGCGGTGCCAGGCCCGCCGGGGCGACGGCGGGTTCATCGCACCGACCCGGCCAACGGCGTGGGGGACAGGGGCGCAGCGGCCGACCGCACCGCCGGCGCGTTCGGCGCGTCGAGAGCCTGGTGGTACCAGCCGTCGACCAGGTCGGCGAGCCGGTCCAGGTCCCAGCGGGACGAGGGGTCGGGTCGCGGGCCCAGCCCGGCCACCGCTGCGGCCAGGGCGCCGGGCACGTCCCCGCGGGCGGGCACGACCGTGCCGGGGCGCCCGCCGATCGGCGCACCCTGGGCCACCAGCCACGCCGGCCCGCCCCGGTCCAGGCACACCACCGGGCAGCCGAGGGCGGCGGCCTCGGCCACCACCCAGCCGGCGCTGTCGTTGAGGCTGGGCAGCACGAGGGCGTGGGCCCGGGCCAGGGCAGCCAGGACCTCGGCCCTCGGTCGGGTGCCGTGCAGGTGCACCCGGTGGGCCACGCCGAGCCGGGCGGCCAGGGCGGCCACCGTGGCCCGGTCGGGCCCGTCGCCGTAGACGTCGAGCCGGTACCGGTCGAGGGCGGGCCGGGCCAGCGCCTCGACGGCCAGCCGGGCCCCCTTCCACGTCACCAGGCGCCCGGCGAAGACCAGGGTGGGGCCATGGGGTTCACCGGCGGCCGACGGCGCCGGGGCGATGTCGATGTCGGTGGCGGTGGCGGCGGCCGCGGCGGTGGCCAGGGCGACGGCGGCCCGGGTGGCCGGGTCGACCACGACGTTGGGCTCGACGACGAGCCCTGCGGCGCGGTGGGGGCGGTGTCGGGCCAGGTGCCGGGCGGCATCGTCGTTCTGGGCCACGACCACGGCGGCCCCGCGGGCCAGCCGGCGACCGGCGACGGCCCCGATGGCACCGGTCACCGCCCGGCGGGTGGCCTCGCTCACCAGCCAGCGGGCGCCCAGCCAGCGGGCCAGGGGCCAGGCCGGCGGGGTGTGGCCGCCGACGGGGCCCCACACGAAGGGCACGGAGAGGGTGGCCACGGCGCTGGGCAGCCAGTCCGAGGCCAGGGTGACGTGGTGGGCCACGTCGAAGCCGACCTGCTGGTGCAAGCGGCGCAGGACGGCCACGGCCTGCCACTGCCAGACCAGGTAGCGCAGGCGCAGGGCCCGCAGGTCGTCGGACGGGCCCGGCAGCCAGCTCGCTTGGCGCAGGTAGACGGGGTGCAGGGCCAGGTCGGGCCGGGCCGCCACCGCGGCGTCGATGCGGGTGCGACTGGTGTCGAGGGCCAGGAGCCACACCTCGTGCCGCTCGGCCGCGGCCACCGCCCACCACCAGCCCGCGCCGGGCTCGGACCCCTCGTCGGGCCCGCACACCACCGCGCTCACGAGCACCTTCAGCGGCCTGCCACGGGCAGACCCCGGCTCTGTCACCACCACCGCTCCCGCCGCTCCCGCCCGCCAAGGCGCCGCCCCACGCCGACCCCGTCGGCACCGCCCCGCCATCACGGAGGGACGCCGCTCGCCGTCCGGGCTCGGTGGGGTGAGGCTAACGGGGCGCAAGGGCGGCGGCAAGGGGCACGTGGGCGGCGATAGCATCAGGTCGAACGGCGATCGGGCGGCGATCGGCGCGACGGGCCGTCGGTGGTGGTCAGCGGTCGGCGACGGTGCGCGGTCAGGTGACGGCAGGGCGGGGGACGGGCGTGGCGGATCGGCGGGGTGTACGGGCCTGGGTCCACACGTGGGCGGCGACGGCCGTGGTCGTCGGGCTGCCCGTGGGGTGCGCCGGTTGGCCCCCCAGCGGCTCGGATGGGAGTGGGGGCGCCATCCGCATCGGCACCGGGGCCGACGCCGCCGCCGTGGTGGCCGCGGCCCCGCCCGGGTCGACCTTCGTGTTCAGCGCGGGCACGCACCGCCAGGTCGAGGTGACGGCCCGCGACGGTGACCGGTTCGCGGCCGAGGCGGGCGCGGTGCTGTCCGGCGCCGTCGTGCTCGGGGCCTTCGGGGCGCTGGCCACCGACGGTGGGACGGCGGCGTGGGCGGCGCCGTTGCCGCCCTCGGTGATCCCCCAGCCGCCCTCGGGCCCGTGCCAGACGGCCGACGGCGCCTGCGGCTGGCCCGAGGAGCTGTTCGTGGACGGGCGCCCCCTGGTCCGCGTGGTCGAGGTGGCGGCGGTGGGCCCGGGCCGCTGGGCCCTCGACCCCACCGGTCGCCGGGTGGTGGTGGGGGAGGACCCCGGCACCGCCGTGGCCGAGCTCAGCGTGTCCCCGGTGGCCATCAGCGGCGCGGCCGATGACGTGGTCGTCGACGGCGTCCGCTTCGAGCACTACGCCAACCCGGCCAACATCGGGGTCCTGCACATGGGCGAGGGGGCCGAGCGCTGGCAGGTGCGTGACTGCACCGTGCGTGACGCCCACGGTGTGGGGGTGGTGCTGCGCGACGGGGCCTCCATCACCGGGTGCCGGCTGGAGGGCAACGGCCAGCAGGGCCTGGGGGCCACCGGTCGGGACGTGGTCGTCGACGGCAACACCATCGTGGGCAACAACCGCGCCGGCTTCGACCCGGGGTGGTCGGCCGGCGGGGCCAAGTTCGCCGTCACCACCGGGCTGCGGGTGCTCGGCAACGAGGTGAGCGGCAACGACGGCCCCGGCCTGTGGACCGACGTGGACTGCGTGGACACCCGCTACGAGGGCAACGTCGTGCGGGACAACACCGCCGCCGGCATCCAGCACGAGATCTCCTGGGACGCGGTGATCACCGGCAACGTGGTCACCGGCAACGGCAGCCGCTCGCCGGGGTGGGTCTGGGGCGCGGGCATCGCCGTGGTCAACTCGGCCGACGTGCGGGTCGAGGGCAACACCGTGGAGGGCAACCACCACGCCATCATCGGGATCGACCAGGTCCGCGGCGCGGGCAGCCGGGGGGAGTGGCGGCTGTCGGGCCTGGTGGTGGAGGGCAACGTCGTGCGCAGCAGCGGGCAGACCGGCATCGCCCAGGACCACGGCGACACCACGGTGTACGACCGCGGCCACCACTTCGACGGCAACGGGTACCACGGGTCGGCCACCTGGAGCTGGCTCGACGCCGAGCGCTCGTGGACCGAGTGGCAGGGCTTCGGCCACGACCCGGCCGGCGCCTTCGCGCCGGGCGGCTGAGCGGAAGGGCAGGGCCGGCCACGTGCGCATCGCCGTGTTCGACTACGACACCGTGCCCACCAACCCCTACGGCAAGGGGGTCCTGCGGGTGCTCGAGGGCCTGTGCGACGAGCACGAGTTCACCGTGTACTCGCCGTCCTTCGAGAACCCCCGACCCGACCGCATCACCTGGCGCCGGGTGCGGGCCCTGCCCCGGCCCCTGCTGGTCCTCTTCGCCACCTTCCACCTGGGGGCGTGGTGGGCCCTGACCTTCGACCGCATCGTGCGCCGACGCCGCTTCGACCTGGTCCAGGGCTTGGAGTCGGCCTCCTTCGGCGCCCGGGTGGTCGGGGTGCAGTTCTGCCATCGGGCCTACCTGCGCCACCACTGGGCCGACAGCCGCCCCCGGGGGGTGCGCCGCCCGGTGCGCTGGCTCTACGAGTGGGCCGCGGCCGCCTTCGAACCCGCGGTGCTGGGCCGGGCCCGGGTCGTCGTCGTGCCGTCGGAGGGCCTGGCCGGCGAGCTCACCGCCCAGTACCCGTCGCTCGGGGACCGCATCGTGGTCGTCCCCAACGCCATCGACTGGGCCGGCGCCCAGTCGGCCGCGGGCGAGGCGGGCGCGGCGGCCGCCGCCGAGGTCCGTCGTCGCCACGGCCTGCACCCCGACCGGGTCCTGGTGGCCTTCGTGGCCCTGGGCCACTTCGAGCGCAAGGGCCTGCCCCTGGTCCTCGACGCCCTGGCCCGCTGCCCCGACCTCGACCTCGACCTGGTGGTGGTGGGGGGCACGGCCGACCTGGTGGCCGGCTACGCCCACGGTGTGACCCAGGCCGGCCTGGCCGACCGGGTCACCTTCGTGGGCATGCAGCGCGACCCCCGACCCCTCCTGTGGGCCGCCGACGCCTTCGTCTTCCCCTCGGCCTACGAGACCTTCTCCTACGTGACGTTCGAGGCGGCGGCGGCGGGACTGCCGGTGATCGTGTCCCGCCTCCACGGGGTGGAGGGGTTCCTGGTCGACGGCCACACCGGCGTGCTCGTCGAACGCACGGCGGTCAGTGTCGAGGCCGCCCTGCGCCGGGTGGCGGCCCTGGGCCCCGATGGCCGCCGCGACCTGGGGGCCCGGGCCCGCGACGCCGTGCGCAGCTACGACGTGGCCAGCTACGTGGCCGGCTGGGCCCGGGCCTACGAGGCGGCCGCCCGGCCGGCCCGTCCCTCGCGGGGTGCCTCCGGCCGGGCATCGACCGCAGGGTGGCGCCGTCGCCCGCCCGTCACCTCCCCGTAGCCGGGACTTCCCAGGTGTACTAGCGTTCGGACAGGTCGCCTGGCGGGGGACGACCACGGACGGAGGGGCCGGCGGGCCCCCCGGGACAGCGGGTGGCGGCAGATGGCGACAGGGCACGGTGGGACAGATGGCGCGCGAGCGGCGCGACGGGTGCGGGGCCCGGCGTGGTGGCGGCGTGCCACGGCGCTGGCGGTGCTCGCCGTGCTGGCTGCGGCCCTGCCCTTCGTCGTCCAGCGCCCCCCGGCCCAGGCCGACGCCGGGGCGGTGTCCTTCGGGGTGTTCGATGGGTTCTGGGAGGTGGTGCCGGACTTCGGGGCGTTGACGCCGGCGGTGTCGGGTGGGGTGGGTTCGTTCGATCTGGGGGTGCGGGGGGCTCGGTCGGATG
>JBBSLP010000115.1:0-7994 GCA_038255145.1 Acidimicrobiales bacterium | reverse complement strand
GCAACGAGTACTCGAAGCGGATGTCGGGAGCCGCCAACTCGTCGATGACGGCGAGATCGGCGTCCTTGCCCCAGAACTCGGTGAACCAACGGCCGACGATGGCCTTGTTGTCCTCTACTGACATGTGCTGCCTCTCGCTGATGACCAGTGCGCCGGAGTGGCCCGCTGTCGTTCGGTTGCTCATCAGGTAGACGCCGTAGGCGTCCCCTGGCGTGAGGTCTGTGACAGGTGGATCCGGACGACGACGAGGGACAGGCCGGCTCCCGGCCCGGTCCAGGTCATCGACCAGGGCGCGGGCCAGCCAGATCGCCCGTGGGCGGGGCCCCGAGGCGCTCGGCGCCGGTGAGCACGTCGGCCAGGTGGGTGTGACCACAGGCCGGCACGCGCGGACCGCCGGCAGCCACGAGGTGGCCCCACTCGACCAGGTCCCGGCCGGAGCCGAGCACGATCGCCGGCGCGGCCAGCGGCAGGGAGGCGGCGCCTCCGAGTGCCGCCCAGGAGCGACCGTCGGGGTGGTCGGGCAGAGCGGCCAGTCGGCCCACATCAGAGCCCGGACCGCGGTGCGTGCCCGTCACGTGGACGCTGGCCACCCCTCGACACGTGAGGTGGCCACCCCTCGACACGTGAGGTGGCCGCCCCTCGAACGGTGTCGAGATAGGGCCACGCTGCGCGCAAGGTTGCATACAGCCAGGTGGGGGTGATGCGCGGCTGTAACAGGCCCCTGTGCACCCTTGCGCAGCGCAACAGCTCTGACGCGGCGAGACCGGGGGACCTTCATGGCGCGCATCCGCTCCAGGACCAGGCGATCGGCGGTGCTCGTCGCCTTCGCTCTCGTCGTCGGCACCATCGCCGTGGCCACCGTCGCCGCGCCGGCCGGCGCGACGACGCCCGTGGGGCCTTTCGTCGTCGATGTCACCAACCGCGAGGCGGTCCGTCGCTTCTACCTCGAGGTGCACGAGGCCTCGAACGGGGTCGAGCCCGGCTGGACGGGCAACGTGGCCCAGTGCCAGGCCGGCACCGTCTCCGCCGACTACCTCGAGGCCACCCTGACCCGCATCAACTGGTTCCGGGCCATGTCCGGTGTCCGCTCCGACGTGGTCTTCACGGCCGAGAACAACGCCAAGGCCCAGGCCGCAGCCCTCATCCAGAGCGCCGCCGGTGCGCTCAGCCACGACCCGCCGCGCACGTCACGGTGCTGGACCCAGCTCGGGGCCGACGGCTCGAGCGCCAACCTGACCCTGGGCAACACCGGCCCCCCGTCCATCGATCAGCTGATGCGGGACGGCGGTGCCGCCGCCCCCGAGGTCGGCCACCGGCGCAACATGATGAACCCCCAGAACCTGCGCATGGGCTCGGGCAGCATCCCCTCCGGCCCCACCTGGTCGGCCAGCGAGGCCCAGTACATGGAGGGCAATCCGTCGCCGGTGCGGGAGCCGATGCGGGACGGCTTCGTGGCCTGGCCCGCGCCGGGCTTCGCTCCCTACCAGACCACCTGGGCCAAGTGGTCCTTCGTGCGGCCCGGTGCCGACTTCGCCAACGCCACCGTGACCATGAGCCGGGGTGGCACCCCCGTCGCCAGCAGCATCATCAGCCGGATCGATTGGGCAGGCCCGGGCCTGGTGTGGCTGGCCGACGGACTGACCCGTGACGCGTCGTGGCCCCGGCCCGCCAACGACGACCGCATCACCGTGACCGTGGCCAACGTGGTGGTGGACGGGGCCCCGCAGATGTTCACCTACGACGTCACCGTGTTCGACCCCGCCGTGGCCGATCCGGCCCGCACGCCGCTGGTCGTGAGCGGTCCCGATGCCCCGGCCATCGGCGCCCCCGCCACGTACACCGCCAACGCCGTCCCCAACGCCACGGGCTACCAGTGGCGCACGACCAGGCTGACCCCGGCACCGGCCGCCGACGGTGCCGAGGCGGGGTTGGCCGGCTTCGACGCCGTGGTCGACGCCTATGACCCGGTGGCCACGAACCTGTCCGCCTCGGGCACGAAGAGCTTCCGCCTCACCATCGGCCAGGACCAGCGGGCACCGGCGTCGGGCACCGAGACCCTGACCATGAAGCGCTTCGTGGTCCCCACGGCCGACGGCCAGCTGACCTTCAAGGCCCGGGCCCAGCGCCTGGCCAACGTGACGGCCACCGTCCAGGCTTCGGTGGACGGCGGCGAGTGGACCACCATCTTCACCGAGCGCTCGACCGATGACGCCGCCTTCGGCGACCGGAGCGTCCCTCTGGGACGGTTCGCCGGCCGGCTCGTCCAGCTGCGCTTCCGCGTCGTGCCCGCGGGCACCGGCAACTGGGGCTGTTGCGGCAGCGAGGGCTGGTACCTCGACGACATCGGGTTCACCAACACCTTCGAGGGTGTGGCCACGGTGGCCGACATCCGCCCCGACCCCACCCTGACGGTGACCCCTGCTGACGGCGCCACGCTCGACATCGCCGTGCGGGCCCAGTCCTTCGGCCCGGTGTTCGGCGACTGGAGCGCGACCAAGCGGGTGACCCCTCCAGCGCCGGTGGCCCCGCCGACCACGGCACCCCCGGTGACCGCGCCCCCGGTGACCGCTCCCCCGGTCACGGCCCCGCCGGTCACGGCACCGCCGCCCGTAGGGCCCATCCTCCTGGCCACGGCCTTGGAGAACTTCGGCATCAACTGGTCCACCGCTGGTGACCAGCCGTGGACGGGGCAGGCGGCCACCACCCACGATGGGGTCGACGCTGCCCGCAGCGGCACCATCACCGACAGCCAGCGCAGCACCCTGGTCGGAGCCAACGTGACCGGCCCCGCCATCGTGTCGTTCTGGTGGAAGGTCGACTCGGAGCCGACGTTCGACTTCCTCACCGTCGAGCTCGACGGCACCGAGCCCTTCGCCGGCATCTCGGGCAGCGTCGACTGGCAGCAGCGGACCATCGACGTGCCCGCCGGCGCCCACAGGCTGCAGTTCCACTACAGCAAGGACGGTTCGGTCGCGGTCGGCCAGGACGCGGGCTGGGTCGACCAGGTGACCCTCACCGCAGTCGCCGCCCCACCGGCCGGACCGCCGACGGCGCCCCCGGTCGCCGCTGATGCCCTGGCCCAGGCCGTCGACGTCACCGGTCGGGCCCTGACCACCTCGGGCGGCGCCCCGTGGGCCAGCCAGACCGCGGTGACCCACGACGGTGTCGACGCCGCCCGCAGCGGTGCCGTCGTCGACAACGGGGTCAGCCGCCTGGAGACCACGGTGACCGGGCCGGCCACGGTCAGCTTCTGGTGGAAGGTCGAGTCGGAAGCCACATTCGATTTCCTCACCGTCGAGGTCGACGGGGTGGCTCCCTTCGCCGGCATCTCCGGTCCCGTCGACTGGCAGCAGCGAACGGTCACGGTGGGTGCCGGTGCCCATGTCGTTCGCTGGAGCTACACGAAGGACGAGTCCGTGTCCGTGGGCGCTGACGCCGGCTTCGTCGACCAGGTCGCCATCACCTGATCAACCGGCCTGATCCTTCGTCCCGTCCCCACTGGCGGGGGCGATCTAGGGTGGCGCCGCCTGCCTGTCGTTGTGACAGCCGCCACATCCGGTGTGGACGGAGGGCCAGGGGGGACGGATGGACTTCGCGGTCCTCGGACCGCTCCAGGTGCTCGACGCGAACGGGACCCGGATCGGTCTGGGCAGTGCGCCCCAGCGGCGCCTGGCCGCCCTGCTGGTCCTGCGCGCCGGCACCGTCGTCCCCGCCGACAGCCTGGCCCACCACCTGGGGCTGTCGCCGGGCGCGCTGCGCACGTCGATCAGCCGACTCCGCCGCCTGCTGGGCGCCGATGCCCTCGTGACCGAACCCCCGGGGTACGGCGTCCGGGCCACGGACGTCGACGCCCGGCGCTTCGAGCAGCTCGTGGACGGGGCCCGCTCGACCCCCGACCCGGCCCGGGTCCGCCGTGCGCTGGCCGACGCCCTGTCCCTGTGGCGTGGGCCCGCCTACGAGGAGTTCGCCCACGAGGGGTGGGCCATGGCCGAGTCGCGCCGCCTCGGTGAACGGCGGGCCGGAGCCATCGAGGACCTGGCCCGGCGGCTGCTCGACGCCGGGGCCTGGTCCGAAGCCATCGCCAGGGTCGAGCCGCTCATGGCCGAGCAGCCCTTCCGCGACGAGCCCCGGGCACTGCTGTTGCGGGCCCTGGCCGAGTCCGGCCGACGCACCGACGCCTTGCGGGCCTTCCAGGCCTACCGGTCCTTCCTGCTCGACGAGGTGGGCACCGAGCCCTCGGCCGCCATCGTCGCCCTCGAACGGGCCATCGCCGTCGGCCTCCCCCTGCCTCGCAGCCTGGGAGGGCCGATCCCCGACCGGGCCGAGCTCGCCGGACCCCGTACCAGGCTCGTCGGAACCCCGACCTCGGCGCGGTCGCCGGGCGCCCAGCGCGGGCCGCGGGCACCGGACCTGCCCACCCCCATCAGCACCTTCGTCGGCCGCGACGTCGAGGTGCCCGAGGTGACCACCCTCGTGGGGCGGCATCGGCTGGTCACGCTGACCGGGGCGGGGGGGTGCGGCAAGACCCGCCTGGCCCTGGCGGTGGCCCGCGGTCTCGTCGACGGGCACACCGGGGGCACCTGGTGGGTGGAGCTGGCGTCCGAGGTGGACCCCACGCAGGTCGCGGCCCGGGTGGCCCTGGCCGCTGGGCTCCACCCGGTCCCGGGCCGGGACCCCGTCGAGCAGCTGGTGGGTCGGCTGGCCGACGCCGGGCCCGTCCTCGTCGTGGTCGACAACGCCGAGCACGTCCTCGATGCCGTGGCCACCGTGCTCGACGCCGTCCTGCACCGGTGCGGTCAGGTCCGGGCCCTGGTGACCAGCCGCGAGGCGCTGGGGTTGGCTGGCGAGGTGGTGTGGCGGGTCCCGTCCCTGGCCCGGCCCCCGTCCGGGCTCGGTGCCATGACGCTCGACGAGTTGGCCACCTTCGACGCTCCCCGGTTGTTCCTCGAGCGCGCCGGCGATGCCCACCCCCGGTGGGTTCCCGTCGATGGCGACGTGCCCGCCATCCGGGCCATCTGCGCCCGCCTCGACGGGATGCCGCTGGCTGTCGAGCTGGCGGCGGCCCGGGCCCGGGCCCTCCCCGTGGACCGGCTGGCCCACGACCTCGACGATGCCTTCGCCGTGCTCGACCAGCGCACGGGGACGACGTTGGCCCGCCACGCCACCCTGGCGGCATCGATCGCGTGGAGCGTCGACCAGCTCACGCCGGCTGACGCCACCGCCCTGGCTCGCCTGACCGTGTTCGCGGCACCGTTCACGCTGGAAGCCGCGGCGGCCGTCATCGGACCGGGGGACGGCGGGGCAGGGGGCGGCGGGGCTAGGGACGGCGGGGATGGAGGCGGCGAGGGTGGCGAACTACAGCGGCGGACGTCGGCCCTCCTGCGCCGGCTGGTGGCCAAGAGCCTCGTGCAGCACGACGAGGGCCCGGTCCGCCGCGAGCGCCATCGGTTGCTCGAGACCATCCGCCAGTTCTGCGCCGCTCGCTGGCGGGGGTCCGACGAGCTCGTTGAGGCCCGGGCCGGGCACGCCCGCTACTGGGCGCGGTGGTGCACCGAGGTGGGAGAGGGACGCTTCGGGCTGGACCGGGGCCCGGTGCAGCAGGCCATGCCCGATGTCGTCACCGCCCTGGCCTGGGCCCGTGACCGCTCGCCGGTCCACGCGCTGCAGATGTGCGCGGGGTTGGCCAGCCTGCGCTCCTCGCTCGGTCACGACCGGGACTTCGCCGACACGTGGGCGTGGCTCATGGCCTTCGATCGTCACGGCGAGCTGGCCGGGGACTGGGCCGTGGCTGTGGCCGCGTCGATGGCTGCGGCCACGGGCGCCGGCCTCGACGTGGCCAGCGTCTCCGCCGACGTCGAGCGCCACCTGGGCCCCGGGCACCGTCGGGCCCGGGGCTGGCTGCACCGGGGTCGGGCCATGATCCCCGCCTACCGGGGTGACCTCGATCCCATCCTGGCCTACGCCGCCGCCATCGCCGAGGGCGGCGATGACGTCGAGACCTCGGTCTACGTGGGCTTCACCGCCTACATGCTGTCCGTGGCCGGTCGCGTCGACGAAGCCCAGCGATGGCTCGACGTGCTGGCCGCCGTGGCCCGCCGCCGGGGCGTCGACTTCACCGTGGACACGGTGGGCAACGGCTATGCCGCTGCGCTCCACGTCGCGCTGTACCGCGGTCGCCTGGCCGAGGCCGCCAGCTTCGGATCGGCAGCAACTCCCCGGGACCCGTCCTTCTCGGTGACGGCGGCGTCGGCGCTGGCCCAGACCGCCCTGCTGCACGGCGCGGCCCCCCTCATGGGCCGTGCCGTCGCCTGGTCGAGCCAGGAGCCCTTCGCCGTCCTCGGCAACCTGGTCACCTCGGTGACCCTGGCCCGGGCGCTGGCCGACGGTGAGGTCGACCTGGCCGCCGACGCAGCGACGCGATTCTGGGCCGAGGCGGCCGTCAGTCCCCTGAGCCGGGTGAACCGCGTCGCCCTGCTCACCCGGGCGCTGTTGGGTTGCGGCCGTGTCGACGAGGCCCGGTCCCTGGCCTCCGGGGCGGCCTCGATCGTGGCCACCATGGGGGAGGTGCCGATCCTGCACCCGGTGCTGCACCACAGCTGGGCCCAGATCGCGCTCGTCGAGGGGTCGCTGGATGAGGCCGCCTCCGAGGCTCGGGCCATGCTCGACGCCGCCGTGGCCGGGGGCTTCCCCCTGCTGGTCGTCGATGCGCTGGAGGTCCTGGCCCTGGTGGCCGCCCGCGCCGGGGCCGAGGCCTTCGGTCGACGGGTGGCCGCCTCGGCCCAGGCCGAACGGGCCCGCCTGGGCTATCGCTTCGTCATGCTCCCGCCTGGGGTGGGCCTGGGGGACCTGCTGGCCGAGCGGCTGCCGGACACCCTGGTCATGTCGCTCGACGTCGCCATCCGCCAGGTGCGGCGCACCACCCGGGGCGCCAGCCGCCTGGCCGTCGCCCCCATGTCGGGCCCCCCTGTCTGACCGGTCGACCGAGGCGGCCCGCCTCCCCGTTCACCGCGGGGGGTGGGCGGCGTCGTAGGCGGCGCGGATCTCGGGCCGCAGGCGTCCCTTGGCGGACACCTCGAGCCCTTCGCCCATGGCCCAGGCCCGCATCTCCGCCGTGCTCGCCTGGCGGGGTTCCAGGGTGCCTGCGGTGGGGAGGGCAGCGGCTCGATCGAGCGCCGGTCGCTCGGCCATGTGGTGGTCGAGGGCGGCGCCGAGGAAGCGATAGGTCCACTCCTGGGCCAGCGGCCGGGTCTCACAGAAGACGATGGGCACGTCGGGGAAGCGGACCTGGGCTTCGGCCAGCCCCTCGGCGACCACGGCGGGCCGGACGCGCTCGAGCTTGAACACCGCCGAGTAGCGGTCCTCGACCACCAGGGCAGCCCGGGGCACGTCGGCCAGGGCGGCGAGCAGGTAGCGCAGCTTGCCGCTGGTCAGGGTGGCGACGAGGTCAGCCAGGCTCTTGCGCTCGACGGCGGCCACGATGGTCCCGTCGGCTTCCACGGCGTAGTCCCCCGCAGCCAGGGCGCGGCGCGGCGTGGTGGCCTGCTGGGCGCTGAAGCGCCACGGGTAGCGCTCGTGGCTGTCGACGAGGAGGTCGAGGATGCGGCCCGACGCCCGCTGGGTGGGCACCGACACGTTGGGTCGGGCCTGGCTGGCGGTGCGGGCCGACTGCCAGAAGATGGCGTCCCGCCCGCCCCGGATGGTGGTGAAGACCAGCTGGGAGCGGTTCTCCCGGTCGCGATCGAGCACCAGGTCGATGGCCGCGCCGCGGCGCACGCAGGATCGAACCGGCACCCGTTCGAGCACCTCGGGCTCGGCCGGCCAGCCCAGTGCGGCGTGGCAGTACACCTTGGCCGTGCGGGGCCAGGTGTCCCGGACCTTGAGCACGATCCCGTCCGTCCCCAGGGGCAGGCGGACCAGGAACGGCAGCGTCGACCCCTCCTCGGGGTTGCGGGCCACGACGAAGTCGTCCACGCCTCCAGTCTGGCCGCGTCCGG
>JBBSLP010000114.1:0-8182 GCA_038255145.1 Acidimicrobiales bacterium | reverse complement strand
CTTGGCGTCGACCAGCTCAGGGAACCAGCCCCGCACCAGCTCGGCCCACTCCGCCCGACCCAGAACCGGCCCTCCCGGGGCCATCCCCGCGTCCACGGCCTTGGCCACGTACTTGCGGACCGTCTTCGGGTCGACGCCCAGACTCGACGCCACCACCGTCTTCGGCCGGCCAGCATGCCAGTGCTGCAACACCTCAACAACATCGATCACTTCGAACTGCCTCCTTGCCATCAGGGACCTCGCTCCTCAGGGGAGCGAGGGCATCTACAGGTACAAGGAGCCCGGAGGGTGGATCCCTCGTCCCGACGCAGGACCAGGGAATAACGGCGGCGGCCAGGTAGGGAATTACGTCAGCGTCGAACCACTCCAGCTAGGGAATTACTTCGGCGCTGACAGGCGGCTAGGTCCAGCGGGTCGTTCTCCAGGAGGCGAACATCGACGTCGTCGAGGACCGCGTCGAGGGGGTCGCTGTGGTGGCGGAGCGCCTCAGTCCAGTCCTGGGTGCGGCGTGGCGCGGCCCGCACCAGCATCAGCACCCGAACAGGGTGCTGCTGGGTCGCCTGCGCCGCCAACAGCGGCAGCACCACCTCCAGCTGCTCAGCCCGCGACTCGGCGTAATCGATCACGACCAACCGGGCCGTCGGGGTCTGTACCAGGGCCTCCAAGCCTCCGGGGTCAGCGCGCCGTGACAGCAGCCCGGCCAGCCAACCGGCCTTCCGGGCCCGCACACACAGCTCCACCCCCAGCCGGGTCTTCCCTGTCCCGCCCCGCCCGCCGATCACACACCCGGCGAACCCCAGATCAGACCTCGCCCAACCCTCCAACTCCTCGATCACGCCGACTCGGGCCGCGAACGGCACCACCCCCGACCGGGCCCGGATCAACCGGGACGGTGATGCCGACCGGCCCACACCGGCCACCGCCCGCTCCAACGGCACCTCCCGCCGCGTACCGCCGAAGCTGACCTGGATCGTCGAGCCGGCCACATCGTGGATCTGAACGTTCTGGTTCCCCACCGCCCACTGGCCGTCCACCGCCGCTGGCCCTGCGATGACCGTCAGGACTTCAGGGCCCCGAGGGCGGCTGAGCGTAGGTGACCGTGACCGGCGACTTGGTCAGCTTGGCGCTCTGCACGTTTTGGTTTCCCGACGCCGTCTGGGTGAAGCCCTCCGTCACACCCTTCGACCGGGCCTCGGCCACCAACGCTTCCAACGCCGTCTTGAACTCGCCGTCCGCAGCAGCCCGCTCGTCGACGACCTCAGCCAGCTCTTGCAACCGGCTCGGGCTGTCCGGCGCGTCCTCAACCCGAGCTAACGCCACCCCCCCGGGGTCATCTCCCCCACCGACGCGCTCTTTCAACCACCCGACCAAACGGTGCAACACCGCCGCCCCGCCCTCAACAGCTTCATCTGTCGCTCGCGCCATTGCCTTGGCCACCAGCAAGGCGACAACCATCCCCAACGTCGACGACACCGGCTCCACCACGTCTACCGCCTCCTGCTCAACCAGCACCTTAACCGTCAGCGATCCGAAGACCGCTACATAGCAATCAACTTCACATGGATGACGGACACCCCCGGTGGGAGAGCGCCCGGTCGGCGGCGGGCGGACGAAGGAGCATGAGAGCGACGCGGCCCAGGGCCCAGGGCGTGGCGGGACCGGCGGAGGGAGGCCCGGGGTGGCACCGAGCCGGAGGTGGTGCGCCCGGCGCTGGCCGAGGCGGCATTCGGCAGTGTGTTGGAGCGGATGGCCGAGGCGATGGGCCGCCACCAGGCCGACATGGGCCAGCTGGTGGCCCGGTGCGAGGACGCCATCGCCGCGGTGGTCGACCCTGAGGCTTTGAGCACCGAGCTGGCTGCCACCCGGGCCGAGGTGGCCCTCCAGGTCGCCGATGCCGAGGACAAGGCCCGCAGCGCCGACCAGCGTCGGGCCCGGGCCGAGACTGCCGCCCGTGCCGCCCAGGAGGAGGCCCAGGAGGCGAGCCGGGCCGCCGATGTCGCCTGGGAGCGGGCGGAGGCCTTGGAGGCCGAGTTGGTCGAAGCCCGGGGCGAGGTGGCCGCCGCCGTCGACCGGACCGCCGAGGTCACCGCGGAGCTGGCCGCCGCCCGGGCCGAGCACGACCGGACCGTCGCCGCCCTGGCGGCGGCCGCCGAGGCGCAACGGGTCGAGGCTCTCGACGACGGGCACTCGCCCACGCCGACCAGAGAGTGGCCGATGCTCCGGTCGCTACTTTGCCCCTGCTGACACCGACCCGAGCACTGGGCCGATTCGCCGGCACCCCTACCCCTCCCCCGGTCGATCCAAGGGCTGTACGGGCCTCTGAGCGCGGGGGAAGGGGCGAGAGCGAGTCTTGAACCCGGCCGCGCCCACCAGCATGGGGCGGTCCAGACTGGGAAGGTGGCCGATGACGCCCTCAACGACCCTCTGAGCCCTGACACGGTCCAATCCGGCCTGCAAGGTCTCGCCGCCGCCCGGCGGGCACTGAGCGAGGCCCGGGAGACCACACCAGCAACGGCCCGTCCGGCTCTGCCTGTCCCCACCCGACACACCCCGCCCACCCCGCCGGCGCCGACACCGCCGGCGACACCGCCGCCGACCACCCCGGGTGAAGACGGCGGCGAGGCCGCGGCGGCCACGTTGAGTTCTGACGGTGTGCTCCTCCAGATGGTGCAAGGCCAGCTGCGCGAGCAACTCGAACGGGCCCTCGCTGACCGGGACACACGGATCGGCCGCCTCGAGGCGGAGAACGCCCGCCTCCGCCAGGAACTCGCCGTCGTGGCCGAAGCCGTGGCCCGAGCCATGCGCCCAACCTGACCACCCGGGGTCAGTTGAGGTCCGGTTCTCCTTTGCGGGCCGGCGCCGCCACGTTGCGGGCCAGGTCCAGAAGGTCGGTGACTGCGTCGGCAGCCTTGGCGAGGCCGGCTGCGGACTCGGCCAGCTTCGCCGAGGCTTGGGCCTGAGCGCCGGCGGTCGTGGCTGTGTAGCAGTCGCGGCGGAAGGCCAGGAGCTTGGCCAGTGCCGTGGCCGCGTCGAGCGCGGCGTCGAGGATGAGGTCACGTTCGGGGGCAGCCGGGTCGGGCTCGATCCCGGCCAGGCCGGTGACGATGCCCATGGCGCGGGCGGTGAGGTGGAAGATCGGATCGGGGATGCCGTTGAAGGCTGCGGCGTGCAGGGCCAGGCCCTCGGCTTCGGCGATCCTCGCGGTTGGTACGCCGCCTTCGATGGCCATCGACTCGGCGGCCAGGGCCTGGGCCTCGGCGGCGCCCAGCAACGCCTTCGACAGCCGCAACCGGACCAGGTCGACCTTCTCAGTGCCCCGGCCGACGTCCAAGCCGATGTTGAACGTCTTGGCCAGGAGCGCCTCCAGATGGGCGACGTCGAGCACCAAAGGCCGGTCGTTTGCCATGGACGCTGAAGGCTACGACCCCCAGTCCCGCACCCGGCGCTGGGACGCCGTTCAACCCGATGGGGTGGTCGCCTTCGCGATTGGTTCCTGTCCCCGCCAGAAACTCCCCGCGCCAGGCACGCCCGACGACCCAGCCACCAACTCCCCCCCAATGGGAAGCGCCTTGACGCGTTCAGGCCTGGTCGGCCCTACGACCTGCGCCCCTTCTTCGGCCGCCCGCTGTTCATCCATCTCTCCCCGTAACGCACGGAGTTCGGCGATCACCGCCCGGAACGCTCGACCACCAACGCTGGCTACTCCCCCAGCCCGCGGACCAGCGCCCCTCCCCCGCCACTCCCCCAGCGGCAGCCAAGGGGCGCAAACGGCCGCCGCCCCAACAGTCCTAACCCACAGGTCGGGGCGCAGCCCTCAGGACGAATGGCATAAAGCGGCGAAGGCAGCATCAAGAAGTCGCAAACGAATGCGTCTGATGACCGCGAACCGTTCCTCTTACCAAGTACCAGGCCCCTATCGGTTTCGCCCGCTGTTACCGCTGCGTGTCGTGGCACCCCGGGACGCGTCGCCGGCCGAGGGGCCGATTCAGTGTGCAGCGTCGAACGAGGCCCGCAGCTCAGCAGGAATGCGGCCGCGTCCGCCGATCGGAATCCCCTGGGCTCGAGCCCACTCGCGGACTTCAGCCGTGGACGGGCCGTTCCCGGTGCGGCCTTGCCCACCTCGACGAGCTCCTGGTCGTCGCACTCCCGGCCGCCGGCCGACTGGCCGGGAGTGCGACGACCAGATCTCGGTTGCCTCACGGAACTCGGCCAGGTGGGCGTCGCAAAGCTCAAACTCGTAGGACTTTCCCTCCACCGTGAAAGCCACCGTCTCGACCGCGTCGGCGTCTCCGTCATGAACATCACACGTCATGAGCACCTCGGTGCGCTGCGACAATCTCATCACCTTCCACAGGGGTCGTTACCGCCGATTCTAATCGGCTCACAACCGTAGGTCGCCGGCCCCGACGCGGATCCTGAAGATGACCGGCAGGACCCAGCCGGAGTCCCACCCACAGGCCGGGAAGGAGGTCGAGGCGGCGGGAAAACCCCGACCAGCAGACTCCCCCACACCCCCCATCTGCTTCTAGCGACGCCGGCGCACAACGGCCACTCCCCCGCCACCTCCCCGGCTCGGAGTGTCGCCACAGAACCAGGACCTCCTCGATATCACCCACCACGTCGGCGTAAACGTCACCACGGGGGCCTTCTGGGGATCACGAATCGCCCCGCGCCCTCTACCCCTCCCCCACCCCATCCAGGCCGCCCACGGGGCTCTGAGCCGCCCCACCACACGGCCTGGCGTGATCCGTCCCTCTACGCAACCCATCCCGGACACCGGCGAGCACGCAACTGCCGGTGAACCACCACCCGAGGACCTTCCCCGGTCCGCTGTCACTCTCCGCGCTGAACATGACCACCTAGACCTCCCTACGGGGGGTGTAAGGCAGAAGGGGGGTTGCGGCGCGAAACCTCCGAGGACGCACAGGGGCGGTTACGGCGCGTCGGTAGCCGTCGAAGCCTCGACCACCCTGGCCGGTCGCCCCGACCGGCCCCGACCGGCCCCTCCCGGAAGGGGCGACGGGTCGTGCCAGGGGCCTCCCGGGGCCGCAGGACACCCGAACAGGCAAGGGCGGGAGCCCAAAGGCGCGCCGATGCCCGGGGTGGCGCTTAGAGGGGGTTCAGGCGGCGGCTTGGAAGGGCGGGGCCGGCCCGCCGGGCTGGGACCGGGGGTGCACGGTCCGCCAGATCGTCCACGCCCGCCGGTCCAAGTCGTGACGGATCCGCCGGCGGACCAGGGCCCCCGCACACGCAGAGCCCTCCACCGCCTCATCAAGGACATGACCCTCCACCAGGCACCAGCGGCCGCTCACCGGGTCCAGGGCGGCCACACCGACATCAGCCAGGCGGCGCAGCGACCGACGGCACGTCCCCGGGTGCAGCCCGGTACGGGCCGCCAACTCCACCACCGTCACCGAACCCGAACCCAAAGCCTCGTACAGGCGGGCCGCCGCCTTGCCCACGCCCCGCCAGCCGAACAGGTCATGACCCACCGGGCCCGGACCCAACGGCCCCGACTCACAGAACGGCTGCAACGGCACGGCCAGGCGCCACAACGTGGCGTCCACCGCCGAGGGTGCCGCCTCAACCCGAAGCCATCCGGCGGCCTGCAAACGTCGATGGGCCACCGCCGCAGTGTGGCGAGTGACCCCGGCCAGCTCCGCCACCTCCCGCTGCGACGCCGTGTGGATCACGCTCGAACACGCCCGCGCCCGGACCAAATGGGCGGCCAGCACACACATGTCGGTCAGGCCCGTCCGACCCGTCCACGCCGCCGCCGCCACAGCCGCCGCCGCCCCCTCGACCAAGGCCCGGCCCTCCACCGCCCCCGACACCGGCGGATCCGCCCGGTGCTTAGCCCGGGCCGCCGCCTCCAGATGCGCCAGCCACCCCTCGAACGCCCGCGGCCCCTTGGCGACCCGGCGGGCATCCAACTGTCCGGCCAGCCAGTTCCGGCGGTCATCAAGCTGCCGGCGGGCCCACGCCGTGTCCCACCCGGCGTCCAAAGCCGACAGGAACACAGCCATCACCATGGCCGACACATCCGGGCCCGTGCCGTTGGGCCGCGGGTAGCCGACCCGCCCCTCACCACTGCGCAGCAACCCGTACACCCGCCTGCTCAACGGCTTACGAGCCGGGCTCATCACCCGCTCCGGGACCCCCAGCACCTCCCCCAGACGAACCAGAACCTCCGGTCCGTTCCCCACCTCCAAGACCTGCACCGCCCCGGCCTCATCAACATCGACCAGCTCCGAACGGCCCCCGCCCCGGTGCGGGGCCAACGGAGGCCGGATCGCCCCCGTCTCCACATTCGCCATGCAACTGGCATCCAACGCCGGCGCGATCCCCCGCAACGCCGCGCACAACCCCCGGGCCGCCGGCAACCGCAGACCCTCCTCGAACGTGGCCAACACATGCGCCCCCCCAGCCGGCCCCGACCGGCACACCACATGCGCCACCCCCACCTGGTCGAACAAAAACCGCACCGCCGCCAGCGACACCTCCACATCGCCCAAGCCGACATCAAGGTCGAGCGCCAACGTCCGGAACACTCCCCCATCGGCCAAATGCACCGCCCACGGGCCCTCAGGCGCCCCCGACGGCCAACTGGCCGCCCGGTAACAGTTGCCCCCCTCCCCCACCCGACAATCGCTGGTACGACCAGCAACCGCCCGCGCCAGACGGTCCCAGACGGGCCTAGGCGCAGGAGGAATGGGGCCGACGGCCCGGGGCTTGCGGGTCACCGCTGTTCGGCACCCCTCGGCGCGGTTGATCGTCCGTGCGCGACGGAGTGCCACCCGCGCGCCGCCGAAGCGGTGTACCGTTGGGGGACCAAGTTGAGTTCCTTTCAGGGACTGCGAGGGGCGCCCGTTCCAGGGGCGCCCTTCGGCTTTTCAGGGTCAGGCGGAGACGGCGAAGTCCTTCTCGGTGAGGGCGGGCGGGGTGGGACGCCCGGCAAGAGCGGCGTTAGTGGCGGGGTCTGCGGCGAAGGCGTCGCCTTCGATCGTTGGGGTCCAGACGCCGGGCTCGCTCCCCCGTTCGATGTAGCCGGCGTGGTTCAGGAGGGTGACGTGCTTGCGAACGTTGCCGGGTGCGCGGTCGAGGCCGATGGCCAGCTCGATCACGCGAGCCTCACGCCACTCGACCAGGACTCGCAGGGCCTCGACGGTGGCCGGGCTGAGACCGCGGATGAACTTGGCCCGAGGCCTCCTGCTGCGAACGAACGTCTCAAAGTCATCGCGGCGGACGAACACCCGGCCGTTGTGGCGGAGAACCGGCATGGCGCCTCCCGCCAGGAGCGTGCTGACGTAGGGGCTGCTGAGCCCGAGTTCCTGAGCGATGTCCTTGGCGGTCAGCAGGTTCTCGAAGGGGTTCTCTGCCATGGGCGGCAATAGTCGCGAACTCCAGGCCGCAGAGGGTGGATGCTCATCGTGGCCGGTCATGACAGCGCGCGACCGCGCGCGATGGCGCATCACGGACTCTGTTACTCCGGTGTCCGGGGGTCCGGTAGTCCGGAACTCTGGTAGCCTTGGACTCTGGGTCGACGAAGGAGGGCGCGAGTGGGCAAGGTCGTGACGGTGGCTGCGGGCAAGGGGGGCGTCGGGAAGACGACGACCTCGGTTGGTCTGGCGGCGGCGTGGACGGAGCTCGGCCTGCGGGTGCTGCTAGTGGATACCGACCCACAGGCGGCGGGTAGCGCTGCGTGGTGGGCGGAGCGGTCCGAGGACGGGCTGGGCTTCACGGTGGCCAAGGAGCTGCGGCCGGCGATGCTGGCCCGGGTGGTTGAGGTCGCCGACTTCGATCTGGTGGTGATCGACTGTCCGCCGCGGCTGGACTCGGCCGGTTTTGCCCAGGTCGTCGATGTCGCCGACCTGGTGGTGTGCCCGTCGGGCCCCTCCCCCATGGACCTGGCGTCGGCCATGGAGACAGTCCGTACGGTTGTCGGGCCTCGGGAGGTGCTGTACAGGATGCTCCTGGTCCGGGTGGATCCGCGGTCGGCCTCGACCGCTTTGCGGGCCCAGAACAGCCTGGTAGCCGCTGGGATCCCGACCTGCGGCACTTACGTCCGGGAGTACGCCGTCTATGGCGAGGCGGTGACCGAGGGTGTCCCGGTCAGCAAGGTACGGGGCCGGTACGCCCAGGAGGCGGCGGGCGATCATGCCCGGGTGGCCGCCGAGCTGGG
>JBBSLP010000113.1:0-8202 GCA_038255145.1 Acidimicrobiales bacterium | reverse complement strand
TCACACGAGCTCCACGGTCACACGAGCTCCACGGTCACACGAGCTCCACGGTCACACGAGCTCCGCTGTCACAGGGGCAAAGCTCACACGAACTCCTCGTCGATGTAGCACCAGCGCCAGCTCTCACCGGGCTCGACGGATCGGGCGATGGGATGGCTGGCCGACACCACGTGGGCGGCGGCGTGGCGGTTGGGTGACGAGTCGCAGCAGCCCACCGACCCGCAGGTCAGGCACATGCGCAGGTGCACCCAGGTGTCACCCCGGGCCGCACACGCCTCACACCGGCGCGAGTTGGGGACCACGTCGTGGATCTGGTCGAGGTGGGTGCAGGTCACGGCCCCCGAGACTAGGGAGCCGACCGGCCGCGGACCGTCCTCAGCGGGGGAGGCGGGTGCGCTTGAACTCGTTGACGTTGCTCCAGTCGAGCAGGCCGACGGCCTTGGTCAGGTCCTCGGCGTTGCCCCGCTCCATGAAGCGGATGAAGGTGGCCTGACCGCCCTGGATGAAGGTGGGCACGCCGAACACGTCGTAGTCGTCGACAGCCTCGGTGTGCTCGCGCTGCAGGGCGGCCAGGGGACGACCGCTCCACACCTCGGCCTTGAGGGCGGCCACGTCGATGCCCACCGACACCGCCACCTCGTCGAGGTTGGCCTCGCTGAGCTGGCCGTCACGGTCGTGGCGCAGGGCGAAGGCGGCGATGTGGAAGTCGAGGAAGTGCTCGGGGAAGGCGTCACGCACGGCGATGCCGTAGAGCAGCCCGGTCACGCCCTGGCCCCAGGTGTCGGGGTCGCGCTCCCACACGGGGGCCTCGCCCTCTTCGACGTGGGACTGGTTGAGCGAGAAGGCCTGGAAGGTCACGTCCCAGTCGGCCCCGTCCTGGAGTGCCGTGACCAGGGCCTCGTGCGCGTTGCGGGCGAAGGGGCACAGGTAGTCGAACGTCACCGCGAACTGCTGGGCCACTGGCTTCCTCCGGGCTCGATGTACCCCGGTTGGAACCGCTGGTGGCGCGCCCGGCATTCCCGCCGTGGCCGACGCCGGACCCACGTAGCATCGCGGCCATGGACCAGGATCACCGCCACGAGCTGGAGTCGGTCGCCGAGCGCCTCCACCTGCACAAGGGCAGCAACGAGGACCGGGCCAAGGACCTGCACGGCCAGGTCGAGACGGCCCTGGCCAACGACGACCACGACGGCCTCGCCGATCGCCTCGAGGAAGAGGCCATCGGCTTCGAGAACGAACACCCCAGCCTGGCCAGCATCCTGCGCCAGGCGGCGGCGACGCTGAGCGCCGGCGGCATCTGATCCTCTGACGAGACGGTCACAAGTAATGCCACCTTCGGTGGTTGAAGAGTTACTATCGGTGCGAACACCCCCCCCGGAGTGCTGTAGGTGCCCGCCGCTCCCCCCTCCCCGGCGGGCACCTACGGCCCCGGTGGGTGCCCCGTGGACAGCACGTGCTCCCCGGCCGATCCCTGTCCCCGACGGCCAGGGCCGACGCCTCGTTGCCCCGGCAACGATGGCGGGTACCGTCCGACCCGTGCGCAACGACGCGGCGTCTCCTCCGAAGCGGCCCGTGCAGGCCCCCCGTGCCCTCTACCAGGTGGCCGAGTGGCGGGCCGTGCTCGAGTACCTCTCCTTCGGCGCCTCGTTGCCGTGGTTCCCGCTGCTGCCCCGGGGAGACGGGCACCCCGTCCTCGTGCTGCCCGGCTTCATCGCCGACGACGTGGCCACCGCCCCCCTGCGCCGGGTGTTGCGGGGCCTGGGCTACCCCACCTACGGCTGGGCGCTGGGTCGCAACGTCGGCCCCACCGACCACATCCTCGACGGCATGGAGGCCCGCCTGGCCGCCATCGTGGCCCGCCACCGCCGGCCCGTGAGCCTGGTGGGCTGGAGCCTGGGCGGCATGTTCGCCCGTGAGCTGGCCCGTGACCTGCCCGACAGCGTGCGCCAGGTCGTCACGCTGGGCAGCCCCTTCCGCATGCACCCCGACGACCGCTCCGCGGCCACCCCCTTCGTCGATGCCCTGTCCCCCGCCTGGCGCCCCGACGCCCTGCGCATGGCCCAGCACGAGGACGACCGGCCCGCCCTGCCCGTGCCCTCGACCGCGGTGTACAGCCGCACCGACGGTGTGGTGCGCTGGCACCGCTGCATCGACATCGTGTCCGAGGGCCACGAGAACGTCGAGGTCTACGGGAGCCACGTGGGCCTGACCGTCAACCCCTCCGTCGCCGTGGTGGTGGCCGACCGCCTTTCCCGTCCCGACGGCGCGTGGACACCGTTCCGGCCCCCGTGCCTGTTGCAGGGGTGGTACCCCCGCCCCGTCAGCTGGGAAGATCGCTGACGCCGCCACGACGCTCCTGCGTCGCCTAGGTTTCGCCCCACCGTCCCGCCGGGCACGCCCGACGGATCAGGACGGTCGAGACGAGTCGATGCGAACCCGAGGCGGGGAAGCCCCGTCCGGTTCCACAAGGGGGGCAGACGTGGCGACCTACATCATGCTGAGCACGTTGACCGACGAGGGCCGCAAGACCCTCAAGGCCCGGCCCGAGCGGCTGGGAGAGGTCAACAAGGAGATCGAGACCATGGGGGGTCGGGTCACCGCGCAGTACGCGGTGCTCGGGGGGTACGACTTCGTCAACGTCATCGAGGCCCCCAGCAACGAGGTCATCGCCCGCATCTCGGTCGAGCTCGGATCCCGGGGGACGCTCGTGCTCACCACCTACCCGGCCATGTCGGTGAAGGCCTTCACCGAGATGCTGGTGGCCGGGGGCAAGTCCTAGCGCCAGCTCACGGGAGGGCGCCGGCGAGCACCCGCTCGATGGCCAGGGCCACGCCATCGCTGGCGTTGTCGGCCGTGACCGCGGTGGCCGCGGCCTTGACCTCGTCCGCGGCCTGACCCATGGCGAAGCTGGCCCCGGCGACCCGGAACATCTCGATGTCGTTGTGGGCGTCGCCGATGGCCACGACGTCGGCGGGCACCAGGCCGAGATCGGCGCAGGCCACGGCCAGCGCCGCCCCCTTGTCCGCCCCCGTCGCCGTCAGGGTGAGGATGCGGCGGCCCCCACCGGACAGGGACTCCACGAAGCGCACGCGGTCCATCCAGTCCGGGGCCATGGTCGTCTCGATCAGGTCGTTGACCTCGGTGCCCTGCACCAGGGCGATGCGGGGCGGCACCCCCCCACCCTCGGCCGTGGCTGCCGCCAGCCCGTCGACGAAGCGCAGGTCCCACGCCGCGGCGGTGCCGAAGATGCCCTCCGCCTTGACCAGCACCTCCTCGTCGAGGGCCACGAAGGCGATGCAGCGGTTGGCGTCGCACACCTCGTAGAGCTGGGCGGCGAACTCGGGGGGCAGGCGCACGTCCATGAGGTCCACCTCGTCGGAGATGCGGCGCACCTGGGCCCCCGAGCAGGCGATCACGGGACCATCGATGCCGAAGGGCGCCGCCACCTTGAGGGCCATCTGGTACCACCGGGCGGTGGCGATGATGACCTCGAGCCCGGCATCGAGCGCGGCGCGCACGGCGGCGGCGTTGCCGGGGCTGACGTCGTCGCCGGGTGACAGGAGGGTGCCGTCGAGGTCGATGGCCAGAGCGCGGGGGGTCACCGGACGGAGCGTAGGTGAACCGTCCGTGGACACCGCCCTACATCGTCTCCCCGATGGGCTCCCGGTGATCTTCGCGGTGGATGGGTGATCTATGCTCCCGATGTGCCAGACGATGACGACGTTCCCCTGTGGAAGCGGATGTTCGATGCCTTCGAGCAGGCAGCCGGACCCCAGCTCGAGCAGTACGTCCGCACCGAGCAGTTCGCCGACGCGGCCGCCTCCATGTCCCGGTTCCAGGCCGAGGTGCAACGACGCACCGCCGAGGCCATGGGTCAGGCATGGCACGCGTGGAACATCCCCGCCGCCAGCGACGTCCAACGGCTCTCCGAGCAGGTGGCGTCTCTGGAGCGACGGGTACGAGAGCTGAGCAAGCAACTCGAGAGCAGTTCGGGGGGACCAGCAGATGGCCAACGAGGCGCCTAGCCCTGTCGATTTCATGGCGCGGATCCAACGCGACATCGAACGCTCGATGTTGCGAGCCCGCAACGGCATGCGCATCATGACGGGCGAGAAGGCCCCCGTCGGCCTGACGCCCAAGGAGCAGGTCTGGCAGCGGGACAAGGTCACGCTGTACCGCTACCGCAGCGACAAGCGCGTCCACCGCACCCCGGTGCTGCTGGTGATGAGCCTGGTCAGCAAGTCGTACATCTTCGACCTGCGCCCGGGTAGCAGCTTCGTCGAGGTGCTCCTCGACCGGGGCCTCGACGTGTTCCTGCTCGACTGGGGCATCCCCGACGAGCTCGAGTCGGGCAACACGCTCGAGACCTACTGCGACGACTACCTGCCCAACGCGGCCCGGGCCGTGTGCACCGAGGCCGGCAGCGACGACCTCACCGTGTTCGGCTACTGCTTCGGCGGCGTGCTGTCGCTGCTCTTCGCCGCCGCCCACCCCGAGGTGCCCATCCGCAACCTGGCGGTGATGGCCACCCCGGTCGACTACACCAAGACCGGCCCCATGGCTGCGTTGGTGCAGGAGGGTCGCCTCGACCCCGAGGACATGATCGACCACACCGGCAACGTCCCCGCCGAGGCGATGCTCCAGTCCTTCAAGATGCTCAAGCCGACCCAGGACATCGTCGGCTACGCCAACCTGTGGCAGAACCTGTGGAACGACGAGTACGTCGAGGCCTACCAGACCATGACGCAGTGGGGGAACGACCAGATCCCCTTCCCCGGGGCCACCATGCGTCAGACCGTGCAGATGTTCAACCGGGAGAACGCCATCGTCAACGACACCGTCCGCCTCGGCGGCCGGCGTGTGACCCTGTCCGACATCAGCTGCCCGTTCCTCAACGTGCTCGGTGAGAAGGACCACATCGCGCCGCCGGAATCGGTGGGCCCCATCCTCGCCCTGGTGGGATCGGCCCAGAAGCAGGAGATGCGGCTGCCGGCGGGCCATGTAGGCCTCATCGTGGGCCGGGCCGCGTCCAAGCGGACCATGCCAGCCATGGCCGACTGGATCGTCGAACACAGCACCGGGAACGCCGCCGACAGCTCGGGAGCTGCCGGTGCCGACCCCATCGACCTACGTGCAGGAGCCCGCGCCGGCGCCAACGGCACGGGTGGAGGAGCCTGATGGAGATCCACCGCTTCGGCCCCGACGAGCTCGACGGGGCCATGGCCTTCTTCGGGCGCATCCCCGACGGGGACCTCACCTTCATCAAGGAGGACGTCCACAACCGCGAGGTGGTCTCGGCCTGGACGCGCGACGAGCGTTCCCGCCGCTACCTGGCGCTCGATGACCAGGGGACCGTGGTGGGCTACGTGGCCATCATCCCCGGGCTGGGCTGGTCCAGCCACGTGGGCGAGCTCCGCCTCGTCATCGATCCCGAGCAACGGCGCCAGGGCATCGGCCGCAGCCTGGCCCGCCGAGCCCTGGCCGAGGCCATCGACCTCGGCCTGGGCAAGATCGTCGTCGAGGTCGTGGCCGAGCAGGCGGCCCCCATCGCCATGTTCCAGGGCCTGGGCTTCCACGGCGAGGCGCTGCTCACCGACCACGTCCGCGATCGCGGCGGCAACCTGCGCGACCTGGTCGTGCTGGCCCACGCCGTGGCCGACAACGAGGCCGTCATGAGCGCCTCGGGCATCACCGAAGCCCTGGCCTAGACCCGATCGGGCCTGCGCCGGGACGAAGACGACGGGCCCGCCACCGCAGAGGTGGCGGGCCCGTCGTCGCGTGCGGTGGGTACCGCAGACAGCTCAGCTCGTCTTGGGTGTCGAGACGTCGATGAGCTTGAGGGCGAACTCGTGCTGGCGGGCCAGCATCTGCTCGGCGAAGGAGAAGTAGGCGTCGGCGATCTGCGTGGGACTGGGCAGGGGGCCGAACGGCGTCGCCGGGCCCGTGCCACTGTCGCCGGCAGGCGGCGTCGTCGCCGTGCTCACCGCGTCCTGCCACGCCTTCATGGAATCGGAGACGGCGGACTGGAAGGCCTCCATGGCGTCACTCTGACGCTGCTGGAGATCCTTGAAGAAATCACCGGTCGGCGTGGTCATCGGGCTGAACCCCCCTGCCCTGCACCTGCGCAGGGACTCGTTGCGGATGGTAATCGAGCGCGTACCCCGAGACGATGATCAGGAAGCGGCCCGGGACAGCTCGTCGAGGGCGTCGCGCAGGCTGTCGTTCAGCTGCCACAGGTCAGGGATGAGCTCGCGGCACGAGATGAGCCCGAAGTCGAGCGAGTCCATGTAGCTGCAGCAGGTGATGTTGAGGCCCAAGCCGTCGGTCACGATGGACACCGGGTACATCTGCCGCAGTTGGGCGCCGGCCAGGTACAACGGGTGGCGGGGGCCGGGCACGTTGGAGATGGTGACGTTGAAGGGCGGGTTGATCACGTCCGAGATGCGGCTCTGGGCCAGCATCCGCGACGCCTGGGCGGCCACTGCGGGTGGGGAGAACTGGGAGAAGTCCTGTAGGGCCTCGGCCGGCATGGCGCCGAACTGCTCCTTGGCCGACTTGGTGGCCTCGTGGATGATCATCAGGCGCTCGACGGGGTCGGCCACGTTGGTGGCCAGGCTGGTGATCATGCCCGAGACCCGGTTGGAGTACTTCTCGGTCTCGTTGCCGGTGCGGATGGAGATGGGGCACATGGCCGTCAACGGGTCCGACGGCAGGGCGTCGCGGTCGGCCAGCCACTTGCGCAGGGCCGAGGCGCACATCTCCAGCACGACGTCGTTGAGGGTGACCTTGAAGTGGTTCTTGACCCGCTTGACCTCGTCGAGGGGCAGGCTGAGGTAGGTCCAACGCCGGTGGGGGGTGATGGTGGCGTTGAACGGCGTGCGCGGGGCCTGGGCCGCGGGGCCGGCCACCAGGCGGTCGCCCTGGGGGGCGGCGTCACCGGGGCGCATCCACGCCCCCCACGACTGGCCACCGTTGGCCGCGGCGGACTCCCGGGTCCGGTCGGCCATCTCCCGCCACAGCTTGAACTGGGCCTGGGCCAGGCGGGCGGGCTGGGTGGCCAGGTTCAACATGGTGCGACCCCACAGGGCGGCCTCGTTGGGGACCTCGTCGGGGCGCCACGGGGTGACCGGCGGTTCGACCGGCGGGGGGTTGGGGCTGTCGTCGAGCAGGATGGTCATCAGCTCGGTGCCCGAGGCCCCGTCGACCGCCGCGTGGTGGGTCTTGACGTAGTGGGCCACCCCACCCGATTCGACGCCCTCGATCACGTACCACTCCCACAGGGGACGGGACCGGTCGAGGGGTCGGGCCGCCAGCCGGGCCACCATGTCCGACAGCTTGAGGCGGTCCCCGGGCGGGGGCACGGCCAGGTGGCGGACGTGGAAGTCGAGTTCGAAGTTGGGCGACTCGATCCAGTAGGGCTGGTCGAGCCCGAAGGGGACCTCGACGAGCTGGCGCCGGTACGGGGGCAGCAGGTGGAGCCGTTGTTCGATCTGGTTCCGGGTCTGCTCGTAGCCGGCGCCGTCGTCGAAGATGTAGAGAGAACCGACGTGACCGAACTGGCTCGCCGTCTCCATGGACAAGAAGCTGGTATCGGCGGCTGTGAGCTGTTGCATGTGCCCCCCAAGGGTCGTTGCGCGCAGCGTAGGTGGAGCCACGGTCACACGACGGCGAAACACGGTTCCGGTGCAGATCAGTTTCTGTGGCTGCGCAGCCGTGACGCGTGCGTGAAAATGGGTGCGAGCGAGCCCGTCATGCCGTCGTCTTCTTGGTCCTGAGGCCGTAGATCAGTTTGGTGTGGGGCCCGACCGGAAGGGCAACGCACTGTGCTACGAGCACGACGATCAGACTTTCGTATCCCTCCTGGGCCCCCGGGCTCGCTCGCCCCATCGGCTACGAGGCCCCGGAGGTGCCCTTGAAGCCCGACAGCAACCTTGTCGAGGAGATCGACAGCGACGAGACCGAACGGATCCTGAACTGCGCGGCGGCGATCGACGTGGCGAAGGCCACGGGGATGGTTTGTGTCCGTCGCCCGCATCCATCGATCGAGGGGCGTCGCCTGTCGCGGGTGTGGCAGGTCGAGTCGACCACCAACTCGATCCTGGCCCTGAGCAGGGACCTAGTCGCTCTCGGGGTCGAACGGGTGGTGCTGGAGTCCACGTCGGACTACTGGCGGCCGTTCTTCTACCTGCTCGAAGCGGCCGG
>JBBSLP010000112.1:0-8880 GCA_038255145.1 Acidimicrobiales bacterium | reverse complement strand
TAGCCGACGATGACGACCGGGCGGTCCTTGCCCTTCGTCGGGTCCTCCTCGAACTCGACCCAGGACCACACGACCTCGCCGGGGTCGGCATCGCCGTCATCACGTGGCTCGTAGGCGAACTCGATGCCGCCGGACTTCGGTACGGGCTTCGGACCGGACCCCGATCGGGGCTTGAGTGACGCCCGAGCCTTCGGTGACCTCGGCGTCGGCGCTGACCTGGGCGGCGTCGGTGCCGCCGGGCTCCGGCGGGTGAGGTTGGTCACCAGGTCGAGCAGCTTCGACAGCATGGCCATGCGCCGAAGTGTCCCACGGCGACGTCCGCCCGCCGCGACCGGCTGATCTTGCATAACTGAGATTATGCAAGATGATAACGCCGAG
This sequence comes from Acidimicrobiales bacterium, assembly GCA_038255145.1. Classification (GTDB taxonomy): domain Bacteria; phylum Actinomycetota; class Acidimicrobiia; order Acidimicrobiales; family CAIXPF01; genus WHTX01. The sequence continues at coordinate 8,502 of JBBSLP010000112.1, read as the reverse complement.
GGTGACCCCGGCAGTTGGCCGGCTCAGACCGTGACGACGTTCACGACGATGCCCAGGTGGTCAGCCATCCGACGGATGTCCCCCGGGTCGCTGGTGAGGACGGCGTGGGGGCCGGTGCTGGCGGACAACACGGCGCCGATGTGGGCGTCGGCCACCGACACGCGCAGGGCAGCCACCAGGCTGGCCGCCTGGTCGGCCGCCGGACGGTCGAGGCTGGCACCTGCCGCTCGGATGCGGTTCAGCGTTGCCGCACCCTGCGTCATCCGATCCCAACCCGCTTCGACCTGCACGGCCGCAGGGACGACCAGGGTCACGCTGCCGGCGCGGCGGACGTTGCGGGATGCGGTGGCCTCGACGACGGCGAGGACCCGGCGGTGCTTGGCGTGGCCGAGATCAGCGAGCGCCTGGACGGCCTCGTTGTCGAGGAGGACGGTCTGCGCCGACCTCATGCCGCGGCGCTCGCCGCAGCGAGCCCGGCGGCGAACAGCAGCACGTCATCGGGCCCGGCGTCGTCCTTCAGTTCCCGCACCGCCGCGGCGGCCTGACGAACCAGCTCCGGGTGGTCCGCCAGCGGGTTGCCATCGATCTCGGCGGCCGCGAGGGCGACCTCGGCCAACGACGGCCGATCTTCGGGGTTGGCGGCATAGTGGGCATCGAGCACGGCGCGCTGGGCGAAGGCGTCGAGGGTGTCCCTCAGCCCCCGAACGGCCAGCTCGGTCGTCGTGGACGCCAGTCCCATCCGCGCGGCCAGAGCTGCGGCATCCCGCAGCTGGGACGGCAGGCGGACCGACGTGTTCACCGTCTCCTCGCTCACGCCGTCCAGGAGGTCGAGCAGTTGTTGGAGCCGGCGATCCATGATGTCGAACGTACCACGTCGCGTACCACGGCAGGCTGGCCTCAGCGAGCAGACACCCCTCGACCGAGGCCGGGTGGACCAACGGACCCACGCCCTCCTGCTGGAGCTGAGTCGGGCCGACGGCGCCGCACTGATCGACACGGTGCGGGATGCGGCCGAGGCCCTGCGCCGCCAGCGATTCGCCCACCGGGTCACCGCCGAACTGGCCGACCTGCGCGACGACGGTGAGGCCTGGCAGAGCTACCTGGCCGACGCCGACCTCGCCGTTGGTGATGGCGTCGGTCCATGACGGCGGTCGATGACCTGTGGCTGGTGGACTTCGGCGACCCGACCGGGCCACGGCCGGCGATGGTGCCACGGGCTCACGTCGGCACGGTGCAGCGTCGCCTCGCGGGCCGCCCCCCGGTTCACCAGGCCACCGCCGATCACGACCACGGCCGCGACCACCACCAGGATCACCGCGCGCCGTCGCTTGGGCTCGCCGGCGGTGGCCCGGCGTCCCAGCCAGGGCACCGCCACCAGCAGGGCGATGAACACGATCCCGACCACCGATGCCACCACGGCCGTTGCCACGTCCCCTCACAGGGTGCCGGCGGCAGAGATCAGGTCTGCAGCGGGAGGACCACGTCGGCCAACCAGGCCAGGTCGTCGGCCGAGCGGCCGGCGCCGGCGTCGATGGGGCGGAGCACGAACTTGGACAGGCCACCATCGATGTGGCGACGGATCAGGCCCTCGAGGGCGTCGGCGCCCACGGGCACGATGTCGGTGACGTCGCCGTCGGGTCGGCGGGCCACGGCCGCGGCCAGGGAGGGGCCCGACAGCTCGGTGCGGGCATAGGGCACGCTGATGCCGAAGTGCTCGACGTCGACGTCGCGCCCGGCCTTCGCCGCCGCGGCCAGGATGGTGTCCCGACCGGCGGTGGCCTCGGCGGGCGTCACGTTGGCCGTCAGCCAGCCATCGGCGAAGTGGGCCACCCGGGCCAACGCCTTGGGCCCCGTGCCCCCCATCCAGATCTCCAGGGGATCCTGGAGCGGGCGCGGTTCGACCACCACGCCGGGGAAGTCGAAGGCCGGGCTGTGGTGGTCGACCCGCTCCCCCGCCCAGAACCGCCGCAACAGCCCGGTCATCTCCTCGATGCGCAGGCCCCGGTCACCGGTGGCCATGCCCAGGGCCCGGCGCTCGTCGGGCGAACCCAACCCCGGCACCAGGGTCACCAGCAGCCGCCCGGCCGACAACTGGTCGAGCTGGGCCAGCTGCCGGGCCATCAGCATGGGGTTGCGCCCGATGGGCACCAGGTTCAGCCCCAGCTTCAGCTTGGTCGTCACCGCGGCGATGTGGGCCAGGCTGACGAGGGGGTCGCCGATACCGGCCAGGGGCACGTCGGACAACCAGATGGTGTCGAAGCCCAACGACTCGGCCGTACGGGCGAAGGCAGCCAGCTCGACGGGGGCGTAGCGGGCCCCGCCCGGCGAGACGGCGAAGCGGACCTTCATCGGGCGACCATCCTCGGAGAGGCCGGCGTCAGGACGCTCACAGCTTGGCCAGCACCTCTCGACCGACGTCCTCGAGCACCTCGTAGCGGCTCTCCAGGGAGGGCAGGATCATGACCTGGTCCAAGCCGGCGCTGTCCAGGGCCTCGAGCTGGCTGATGATCTCGGGCCCCGAACCCACGAAGCACATCATGCGGATGAGGTCGGGCGTCACGAACGTCTCCTCCTCGGGCAGCACGTAGGTGCAGTGCCCGGCGTGGGTCCGGTTGTGCCGGGTGCGCTCGGGCTCCCGCTCGACCAGGGCGCAGAACTCCTCCCACCGGTTCTGCAGGTGTTTGGGCGGGTCGCCGCCGAGCTGCTGCACGGTGTCGTAGGCGTAGTGGTAGCCCGAGATGGTGGTGGGCCCGACCGATCGGATCACCTCGGGCGAGGTCAGGTCCTGGCCGGCCTTGAGCACGTACATGGTGGTCAGCGAGCGTAGCGCCCGGCCAGCTCCATCGACTTGGGACCGAAGGCCGACAGGTAGATGGGGACGCGGGGCTCGAGGTCGATGAAGCCCAGCTCGGGCATCTGGAACTGGATGGGTGCCGTACGGCCGCGCTGGGTGTATTCGACCTCCTCACCGTCGAGCAGGGCCCGTACCACCCGGGTGTACTCACCGAACTGGGCCATGGTGACGGGCTTGTGGCCCATCAGCCGCCAGGCCGTGTTGCCGTTGCCCAGGGCCAGGAACGTGCGCCCCGGGGCCAGCCGGTTGATGGTGGCGATGGAGGCGGCGGTGACGGGGGCGATGCGGGTGCCGACCACGGACACCCCGGTGCCCAGCCACATGCGTGACGTGCGCACGGCGGCCAGGGCCAGGCAGGCGTAGGGATCGGACCAGATCATCTGGCTGTCGGCGAACCACGCATGGCTGTAGCCGAGCTCCTCGGCCCGCACCACGTAGTCGATGTCGTCGACCTTCGACGCCACGCACAGGCCGATGTCCACGCCACTCCCCCTCGGTCGGTCGGTCAGCCACCGGCCCCCGCAACGCGGGCTCGGGCAGCTCCCCGGCGGACCCTAGCCAGTCGGCGCGGACGGTACCTGAGGGGTTCCGGCACGACCGAGCCGCCACCCCTCGGGTACCGTCCGCGCCACAGGCACCCCACCCCCCGGGGGTGCCGCAGCGAGGAGCTCCCCATGACCCGTCCCCTGCGCATCGGCGTGCAGATCCAGCCCCAGCACGCCCCCTACGACGCCATCCGCACCGTCGTGGCCGAGGTCGAGGCCCTGGGCGTGGACATCGCCTTCAACTGGGACCACTTCTTCCCCCTCTACGGCGATCCCTGCGGTGCCCACTTCGAGTGCTGGACGATGCTTGCGGCGTGGGCCGAGGCCACCACCACCATCGAGATCGGTGCCCTGGTCACCTGCAACTCGTACCGCAACCCCGACCTGCTGGCCGACATGGCCCGCACCGTCGACCACATCAGCGGCGGGCGGCTGATCCTGGGCATCGGCTCGGGCTGGTTCGAGAAGGACTACGACGCCTACGGCTACGAGTTCGGCACCGCCGGTGGCCGCCTCGACGCCCTGTCGGTGGCCCTGCCCCGCATCAAGGCCCGCTGGGCCGTCCTCAACCCCGCCCCCACCCGGGACATCCCCGTGCTCATCGGCGGCGGCGGCGAGCGCAAGACCCTGCGCTACACGGCCGAGCACGCCCAGATCTGGCACGGCTTCGGCGACCTCGACACCGTGATCCACAAGAACGAGGTGCTCGACGACTGGTGCGCCCGGCTCGGTCGGGACCCGGGCGAGATCGAGCGCTCCACGGCGCTGCGGACCACCCCCGAGGAGTCCGACATCGACGCCCTCGTCGCTGCGGGCTTCTCACTCTTCACCCTCGACACCGGCGGCCCCGACTACGACCTCGACCTGGTCAAGACGTGGGTGGCCTGGCGCGACGAGCACAACGCCAAGGCCTGAGGGCCGCGGCCCGGCTTCAGCCCCAGACCAGGCGGGCGGTGTCCACGATCAGGGCCAGCTTGGCCACCTGCTCGTCGTAGGTGAGCGAGTTGCCGTCGACGGTGGAGGAGAACCCGCACTGGGGCGACAGGCACAGCTGGTCGAGGGGCACGAAGCGGCTGGCGGCGTCGATGCGGCGGGCCAGCTCGTCGCGGTCCTCGAGCTGGCCCCGCTTCGTCGTCACCAGGCCCAACACCACCTGCTTGCCCGGGGGCACGAAGCGCAGGGGCTCGAAGCCACCCGAGCGGTCGTCGTCGAACTCGAGGAAGAAGCCGTCCACGTCGAGCTGGCTGAACAGCGTCTCGGCCACGAACTCGTAGCTGCCGTCGGCCACCCACGACGAGCGGAAGTTGCCCCGGCACAGGTGGGTGGTCACGGCCATGCCCTCGGGCCGGCTCGACACCGCGGCGTTGATGGTGCTGATGTAGCGCAGGTGCAGGTGGTCGGCGTCGTCCCCCCGGGCCTCGATCTCGGCCCGCTGGGCGGGGTCGTTGAGGTAGGCCAGGCTGGTGTCGTCGAACTGCAGGTAGGTGCAGCCCAGGGCGCCGAGGCGGGCCACCTCCTCGGCGTAGGCCGCGCCCAGGTCGTCCCAGAAGCCGTCGAGGTCGGGGTACACGCCGTCGTCGATGGCGGCCCTGCCGCCCCGGTAGTGGACCATGCTCGGCGAGGGGATGGTCAGCTTGGGCGTGGCCGTGGTGACCAACGACTGCAACGTCGTGAAGGCATCGCCGAAGATGGTGTGGTCGAGGTGGACCCGGTCCACCACCTGGTGGGCGGCCGGGGTGAACTCGAGGTCGCCGGCCGCGTTGTGGAACTTCACCGTGAGGCGCTGGTCCGACGTGGTCACCCCACCGAGTTGGTAGATGAAGTCCATGTGCCACGAGCCCCGACGGAACTCACCGTCGGTGGCCGACTGCAGCCCGACGTCCTCCTGCATGCGCACGGCGGCGGCGATGGCCTCGTCCTCCGCCGCGGCCAGGCCCTCGGCCGACAGCTCCCCCTCGGCATGGGCCCGTCGGGCGGCCAACAGGGGCCGGGGCCGCAACAGGCTGCCCACGTGGTCGGCCCGGAACGGGGGCGTCGTGCGGACGCCCGTCGAACCCGCCGCTGGAGCAGTTCCTGAGCTCATGGCATACCCCCATCCCCGTGGTCCCCCGGCCTGGCGCGGAGGCTAGCCACTCCCCCGCAGCGCCGGCCCCGGGATCAGCGGGGAGCGACGGGCACGTCGAGGCCCAGGGTCGGTTGCACGAAGCCGCCGGCCACCTTGGCCCCCGCCGCCGCGGCGAAGCGGGTCACGTCGTCGACCACCCAGCGGTTGCGCCCCTCCACCGAGCGCAGGTGGACGAGCTGGCACAGGGCGAGCTGGGCGGCGGCGTCACGGGGCCAGCGACCACCGACCTGCTCGGCCAGGGCCTGGGCGGCGGCTCCCCAACGCGACAGGCCCTCGTCGAAGGGCACCTGCAGCGGGCCGTCGTCGTGCACCCGGCCACGCTAGGCGTCGGCCGGTGCCGATCGGGTGGCCCGGGCCGGCCACATCCCGGGCACCCGTTCGACGATCCAGCGGACCAGGGCGGCGTTGACCTCGACGGGCTTCTCCTGGGCCATCCAGTGGCCGCAATCGAAGACGTGCTCCACCAGGTCGGGGCAGCGCTCCCGCATGGGCTCGGCCAGGCCGGAGGACACCGTCTCGCACGTGTAGTCGTAGCGGGCGCCCAGGAACAGCACGGGCAGGTCGAGCACCCCGTCGGCCCGCACCCCCCGCCCGGCGTAGTCGGCGTTGGCCTCGTGGTTCATGTAGTAGGCGTTGGGTGCGGCGAACCCGTTGCGCGTCAGCGCCGCGGCGTAGGCGTCGAGGTCGTCGAGGGTGACGACGTCGTGGTCGGCCCGGATGTCCGGCGCCTGCGAGGCACCGCTGAACCAGCCTCCGTCGCGCCGGGTGCGGGCGGTGATCGACGGCTTGCCCAGCCCGGTGGGGTTGCCCTTGCGGAAGATGGCCTTGACCATGAGGTAGGGCGCCGCGTCCATCATGGCCGTGGCCCCGTCGAAGTCCTCCAGGTAGTGGAGCTGGTAGTCCCACTGACCGGCGGGGTACTCGTCGAGTGGGTACACCGAGCGGTCGACCAGGGACACGGCCACGTCCAGGCCCCGGTCGAGGGACCAGTAGGGCACGCACAGGTTGGCCACGGCCACGCAGCGCTCGGGGTGGTGGCTGGCCAGGTTCCACACCGTGGGGCTGCCCCAGTCGTGGCCCACCCACAGGGCCCGGTCGCGTCCCAGGGCGGCCAGCAGCCCCAGCATGTCCCCCACCACCAGTTCCTGGGCGTACGCGGCGTGCCCGGAGTACACGGTGGAGCCGCCGTAGCCCCGCATGTCGGGGGCCACGGCCCGGAAGCCCAGTCCCCCGAGGACGGGCAGTTGGTGGCGCCAGCTGCGCGAGAGCTCGGGCCAGCCGTGCACCAGGATGACCAGGGGGCCGTCCTCGGGTCCGGCGGCCAGGTAGGTGGTGGTGTGGTCGCCCGTGCGTACGACGTGCTCGGTGATGTGGGCGTGGTCAGCCACGGTGTCGCTCCCTGTGCCCGTCCGCGGGCGGCCACGGTGGCCGCTGACGAGCCCTTTTCCCCCCTCATGGTGGCACGCCGACCGCTACCAGACTTTTGCCACCTGCGTGCTGAACCGTGGCTCAACAATTGCGCTACGTTGCCCCCCAATCGCGGGACGGGGGTGCCGACCGCAGGCCACAAGAGGGGGAACATGAGGACACGAGGGAAGTTCGCGCTCGGCGCGCTGGCGGTCTGCCTGGTGGCAGCCGGCTGCGGCGGTGGCGGCGACGGCGACAACGACACGGCCACCAACGCCACCATCGACGCCGGCGTGAAGTCGGGCATCCAGGCTGCCCTGGGTGGCACCGCCACCACGGTGGCCGGGGCGACGACCACGGCGCCGGTGGCCCAGCCCACCTCCATGGACGCCTGGGAGGTGCTGTGGGCCAAGGAGCGGGATGCCGAGGTGGCCCGCATCAAGGAGAACGGGTGGGGCAAGTCGGCCGACGGCAAGACGGTCACGGGCCCCGAGGGCTTCACCATCGACCTGTCCAAGTGCCCGGCCGGTTGGAATGACACCGAGGGCCTGACCGACACCGACATCAAGATCGGCGTCACCGGTGCCCTGTCGGGTGCCCAGGGTGACTACGGCAACATCCTCCGCGGTGGCGAGGCCGTCTTCAAGTACTACAGCGACAAGGGCGTCTTCGTGGACTCCGAGGGCAAGGATCGCCGGGCAACCCTGGTCATGCGCGACGACGCCTACGATCCCGCCCGCACCATCCCCCTCGTGGACGAACTGATCGACTCGGAGAAGGTGTTCGCCATGAACACCCAGCAGTCGGCCGGTTCGCTCAAGACGTACGACAAGCTCAACCAGCGCTGCATCCCCCAGGTGTTCTCCCAGACCGGCCACCCCGGCCTGGGTGACCCGGTGAACCACCCGTGGACCACTGGCAGCCAGATGGCGTACAACACGGAAGCCGTCCTGTGGGGCTCCTTCATCGAGGAGCGCATCGAGGAGTTCGGGGGCAAGGTCAAGGTGGCCGCCCTGGTGACCACGAACGACTTCGGCGCCTCCTACGACTCGGCGTTCAAGGCCTACATCGCCCAGTCGCCCCACAAGGGCGACATCGAGTACATCACCGAGCGCGTCGAGCCCTCGGTGGTCACGCTCAAGGACCCGATGACGACCATCGCCGCCCAGAGCCCCGACGTCTTCATCGGCATGCTGGTGGGGGCGCCGTGCTCGCAGGCCATGACCGAGGCGGCCGAGAACGGCATGAACGAAGCGGTGAAGTACCGGTTCATCTCGTCGGTCTGCAAGGCGTCGAGCTTCGTGGGCAAGGACAAGGTAGGGGATGCGTCCAACGGCTGGTGGATCATGGGCGGAGGCCAGAAGGACATCAACGCCGCCGGCTACGACAACGACCCCTTCGTGCAGTGGGGCCGCCAGGTCGTCAAAGATGCCGGCTACGACGTCACCACCTCGGGCTCGTTCGGCAGCGGGATGTTCTACTACTGGCTCTACGTCCAGGCCCTGCAGATCGCCGGTGACCTCGACGGGGGCCTGACCCGCACCAACTTCGTCACCGCGGTGCGGGCCTTC
>JBBSLP010000111.1:0-9138 GCA_038255145.1 Acidimicrobiales bacterium | reverse complement strand
TTCAGCGGGCGATCGCTGGCGACTCCGATGACGTCTGGCGCGTTCACGACCGCATCAACGAGTTGCGAGCGCGCGTCACCTCATACAACGTGCCGTTCCTGAGCCTGCCGCCGTCGACTCGCAAGGACGTCGCCCTGGACGTCTTCATAAAGCTGAACACGAGTTCCGTCCGGCTCACCGCCTACGACATCATCGTCGCCCAGTTCGAGGAAGCCAATGGAGAGTCGCTGCATGAGCTGGTCGACGAGGTGCACTCGTCGGTCAGCTCGCTGGCTCGCTACTGCACCGCCGAAGACCTTGTGCTCGACATCGCATCGCTCCGCGCCGACTGGGCGCCAGGACAGACGAGCTACCAGCGCTTGGATCTGAAGGAGGTCGCCAAGTCGTGGGACCAGATCATCGCCGGCATCGGGTTCCTCGTACACTTCCTCGAAGAGGAGCGCATCTGGGACGAGAAGCGCCTGCCTTCAGTCAGCGTGTTGCCCGTCATCGCCACGCTGGGATCGGACTTGCCACCCGCCTTGGACGAGCTTGGCAACGCGCGGGCGCTACTGCGCACGTACATGTGGCGAGCCTTCTTGACCAGTCGCTACGAGGCGTCGGCCGCCACCCGGGCGCTCCAGGACTTTCGCGGCCTGCGAGACCGGATCGCAGGCAAGGCCGCTGACATCCCGATCTTCAACGAAGGCGAATACCCACTCCCTACCTCCGATGCGCTGGTCACGGCGCGGTGGCCCAAGACCAAGCAGATCCTGGCTCGCGGTGTGCTGGCATTGTCGCTGCGGGCCGGGGCGCTCGACATCGCTGATGGCACCGCAGCTTCAGTGGACAACGTGGGAAAGCGCGAGTACCACCACCTGTTCCCCGACAGTCTGCTCCAGAACGTCGCCAAGCTCGATCAGCCCGAGACCTACCGGGCGCTGAACTGTGCCTTGGTGACGTGGAACACAAACCGGGACATCAGCGCCAAGGAGCCCCTGCTGTACCTACGTGAACGAACGCAACGCTCCTCCCTCGGCGAGGCAGCGATCCGGCAACGCTTGATGACCCACCTCATCCCCTACGACGAGCTTGCGAGCGCAGGGTTTGCGCACCTCGAGGGCGAGGGACGCGCCGCCGCCATTGCCGCTGCGTACTGGCAGTTCATGGAGGCGAGGGCGCAGATGGTCGAGCGCTTTGCCCGCGCCCTGTGTGACGGCGAGGAGAATCCAGCGGTGTGATGCCGGACAAGATGCGGCCTCGCAGCCGCCCGTGCCTGCGAGAGCGGGAACGGTCTACGTTGCCGGGCGATCGGCAACAGCTTGGGGGATGCAGGGTGGCAGCACAGGTCGGTAGCCCGGAACCGTTCACGGTCGACATCCCCCAGAGGGAGCTCGACGACCTGCGCCACCGCCTGCGCAACACCCGCTGGCCGGCGGAGGTCGGCAACCCCCGCGGTCGCTACGGCGCGTCGCGGGAGTGGATGGCCGACCTGGTCGGCTACTGGGCCGAGGAGTACGACTGGCGGGCCGTCGAGGCCCAGATGAACGCCTACGAGCAGTTCAAGGTGGACATCGACGGCATCCCCATCCACTTCCTCCGGGTGCGGGGCAAGGGGCCGGACCCCATGCCCCTGGTGCTCACCCACGGTTGGCCGTGGACGTTCTGGGACCTGCGCAAGGTCATCGACCCCCTGGCCGACCCGGCGGCGTACGGCGGGGATCCCGCCGACAGCTTCGACGTGATCGTGCCATCGCTGCCCGGCTACGGCTTCTCGGTGCCCCTGACCACCCTGGGCGTCGACATCGCCCGCATGGCCGAGCTGTGGGTGGCGCTGATGCGCGACGTGCTCGGCTACGACCGCTTCGGCGCCCAGGGGGGCGATTGGGGCGCGTTCGTCACCGGTCAGCTCGGCCACGCCCACGCCGAGCACCTGATCGGCGTGTACCTGACCATGCCCGTCATCCCCGGCCTGTTGGGCAAGCGCACGCCGAAGCGCGAGGAGTTCACCGAGGACGAGCAGTGGATGCTGGCCCGCATGGACGAGGCCCGCCGCGTCACCGAGGCCCACGTGGCCGTGCATCGCCGTGACCCCCAGACCCTGGCCTACGCCATGGCCGACTCGCCGGCGGGGCTGGGAGCGTGGCTGTGGCACCGCCGCCAGCTCTGGTGCGACGGAGATGCCCTCGAGGTCTTCGGCCGCGACGACCTGTGCACCTTGTCCTCGCTGTACTGGTTCAACGCCTCGTTCGCCTCGTCGATCCGGCTCTACGCCGAGCAGTTCACCAAGCCCCAGGCCCTGGTCCACGACCGGGAGCGCATCATCGAGGCGCCCACGGGTTACGGCGTGTTCCCCAAGGAGCTCCTGCTGCTGCCCCGTTCCGTGGCCGAGCGCCACACCGACCTCCGCCGCTGGACGGTGTTCGACCGCGGTGGCCACTTCGCCCCGCCCGAGCGTCCCGACGCCGTGGTCGACGAGCTGCGGGCCTTCTTCCGCGACCTGCGCTGAGCGCCGCTGACCCCTCGGCGGTGGACCCGGGCACAGGGCCCGCCGCCGGGGGAGTGGTCAGGCCTTGGAGCCGGAGAAGTCGATGAGCTCGAGCACCATGCCGTCGGGGTCGCGGAAGCAGCAGAACTTCACGCCGGGGCCCATGGCCACGGGCTCGGACATGAACTCGACGCCGGCGTCCTTGAGGCGCTCGTACTCGGCGTCGATGCCGATGGTCCACAGGGCGAGGCGGACGGCACCGACGTGGGCCAGGTCGTCCACGTCGGCGCCCTTGGTGGGCGGGTCGATCCACTGGATGAGGTCGAGGCGGGTGCTGCGGGGCTTGTCAGGCTCGAGCATCATGAGCAGGGCCTTGGCCTTGCTGCCCTCGGGCATGCCCAGACCCCGCAGCATGTCCTTCGTGCCGCCGACGCCGAGCTCGACGGCGACCTTGAAGCCCACGAGCTCGTAGAAGGCCCGTGACCGGTCGAGGTCGGTGCAGTTCACGTTGACGTGGAAGAAGTCCTTGATGGCCATCCGGTCCCCCCGGTGTCGTGGTGTGGCCGCCGCGGGTGTCGTTGTCGGCGCGGTGTCAGCACGGCGGGCGTCGGGCAGTCTGGCAGGCCCGCCCGACCATCGCCGCCGGGAGAGGGTTCAGCCGGAGACGAGCTCGGGATGCCGCGGGCCGGCTCCTCCTTCGGGCTCCTGGCCCTCGACGCTGGGCTCGTCGTCGTCACCGCCACCGCCACCGTCACCGCCACCCTCGGGTCCGTCGCCCTCGCGGATGCCGAAGCGGTCGTGCAGCCGGCGTAGCGGCGCCGGCGCCCACCAGTTGGCCTCACCGGCCAGGGCCATGAATGCGGGCACCAGGGTGCCGCGGATGACGAAGGCGTCCATGAGCACGGCCAAGCCGAGCCCGAAGCCGAACATCACGATGAAGCTGACCCCCGAGGTGGCGAAGGCGAAGAAGGTGACCGACAGCAGCAGGGCGGCGGCGGTGACGATGCGCCCGGTGCGCTCGAGGCCCAGGGCGACGGCCTCGGCGTTGTCGCCGGTGCGGTCGTGCTCCTCCTTGATGCGGGAGAGCATGAACACCTCGTAGTCCATCGACAGCCCGAAGGCGATGCAGAACATCAGGATGGGCACGGTGGTGTCGATGGTGCCGGTGGCGGTGACGTCGAAGAAGCCCGCCAGGTTGCCCTCCTGGAAGATCCACACCATGGCCCCGAACGTGGCCGTGAGGCTGAGCGCGTTGAGGACGAGGGCCTTGACCGGCACCAGGACGCTGCCCGACAGCAGGAACAGCAGCACCGCGGTGGCTACCACGATGAGGGCCAGGGCCAGCGGCAGGCGGGACGTGATCGACGACTTGGTGTCCACCAGCTGGGCCGTCTGGCCGCCGACGGAGGCCTCGAGCGGCGTGTCGAGGGCCCGGATCTCCTGCACCAGGGCTTCGCCCTCGGGGGAGACGATCTCGATGGACGGCGTCACCACCAGGCGGGCAACCGCCCCGGTGCTGAACGAGGCCGCGTCGGCTTCGGCCCCAGCTGTCCCGGCGGCGGTGACGACGTCGCCGCCCACGAACGAGCCGCCGGGACCGTCGACGCGGGCCACGCCCTCGAGACCGGAGATGGCCGTGGCCAGGGCATCGACGTCGGCGGTGGCCGGGGCGGCACCGTCGCCACCTTCGAGGACCACGGGGAAGGCCTCGCCGGCGTTGCCGGCGAAGTCGGCTCGCAACTGCTCGTTGGCGATGCGGGCCGGGGCCGAGGTGGGCAGCACCCGGTCGTCGGGGGTGCCGAAACGGGCCCCCAGGAAGGGCGAACCCAGGAACAGGAGCAGAGCGATCACGGCCAGGGCCACGGGCAGGGGGCGACGCATGACCCGCCGGGAGGAGCGGTACCAGAACCCGGAGTGCTCGGGTCGCGGCGCCCGCCGGGGGAACACCCGCAGGGCGTCGATGCGGGTGCCGACCACGGCCAACAGCGCAGGCAGGGCCACCACCGCGCCGACCATGGCCAACAGCACCACGGCGATGCCGGCGTAGGCGAACGAACGCAGGAAGTACTGGGGGAAGACGAGCAGGGCGGACAGGGACACGGCCACGGTCAGGGCGCTGATGGTCACCGTGCGCCCGGCGGTCTCCACCGCCCGCACCACCGCCCCTTCCACGCTGCGCCCGGCCCGCAGCTCCTCCCGGTAGCGGGACACGATGAACAGGCTGTAGTCGATGGCCAGGCCCAACCCCACCGCCGTGGTCAGGTTGATGGAGAAGATGGACACGTCGGTGAGCGAGCCGATCACGAACAGCGACAGGAACGTGCCCAGCACGGCGATCACGCCCACGAAAAGGGGCAGGGCCGCGGCCACGATGCCCCCGAACACCAGCAGCAGGAGCAACAGGGTGATGGGGATGGCGATGAGCTCGGCCCGGGCCAGGTCGCCCTCGATGGTGGTGCCGATGTCGATGCCGGCGGCGTCGGCGCCGCCCACGGCCACGCTGGTGGCCGGCGCCACCGACGGCCCGGCGGCCTGGTCGGCCACGTCCTCGGCCAGCGCCCGGACGTCCTCGATGGCCGCCTCCACCTCGTCGTCCTCGCCGTCGGCCACGGCCAGGACGAGGGCCCGCCCGCCATCGGTGCTGCGCAACGACGGTGGCGAGCCCATCTCCCAGTAGGACGACACGTCCACCACGTGCTCCACGCTGCGCACGGCGGTGGTGAAGGCCTGGGCCGCGGCGGCAGCCGCCGGGCTGTCGATGTCGCCGTCGGCGGCGGTGACCACCAGCACCAGGTTGGGTTCCTGGGCGTCGAAGTGCTGGTCGAGGAGGGCCTCGGCCCGGGCGCTCTGCGAGCCGGGGTCCTCGAAACCGCCGTCGGCGAGGACGGTCAAGGCCCGGGTGCCGAGCACGCCGGCGACGACCATGAACAGGCCGGTCAACGACAGGATCAGCCGGCGTCGACGCACGGTGAGGTGACCGAGACGGGTGAGCACGTGGACCTCCCAGGTGAGGGTGCACCGCTCGGCACGACCCCTGGGCCATCGTCCGCCTGCGGCCCGGGCCACCACATCGACCCGGGGGAGCGACGCGCTCAGGGACCAGGGTCCCGCTGCTGGTGGGGGACCCGTCCCCGGGGACGGTGCGGGGCGGGACCGTGGTCCGGTGCCGGGGGAGAGGTGGGTGCCTAGGGTGGGGCCATGTCGGTGCCGTCGACGTCCGAGGTCCCCTCGGGGTTGTCGACGACACTGCTGCTGTCCTTGGCTGCCGTCGGTGCCGCTCTGGTGGCCATCTTCGGCGAGAAGCAGGGGTTCACCGCCATCACGGTGGCCTGTGCCCTGGCCGGCCTGCTGCCCTGGGCCCTGGTGGCCGGCGGTGTGCGGTTGCGGCCGGCCGTGTTCGCCCTGCTGGGCCTGCCACCGGGCGTCGTGGCCGTGGCCGTGGCCCACAACTCGGGCGGCATGTTCCCGTTGATGATGGTGCTGGTCTGGCTGGCCCACAGCCCCCGGGCCTCCATCTCCACCCTGGTCACGGCGGCCGCCATGCTGGCCGCCATCACCTCGTTGTGCATCCAGACGGGACCCGACGAGTCGGGCATCATCTTCTTCACCGCGGGGATGGGCATCGCCTGGATGACCGGCGCCATGCTCCGCCGCCAGGAGACCCTGACCGCCCAGGTCCAGGCCATGCGCGACGTCCAGGTGGCGGAGACGGCGGCCACCGAGCGGGCCCGCATCGCCCGTGAGGTCCACGACGTGGTGGCCCACTCCCTCACCGTGGTGCTGCTCAACCTGACCGGGGCCCGCCGGGCCCTGGCCACCCAGCCCGAGCGGGCCGACGAGGCCCTGGCCCGGGCCGAGGCCGTAGGCCGCGACAGCCTGGACTCGATCCGCCAGGTCATGGGGGTGCTACGGGCGCCCGGCGACGGTGCCACCCTTCCCGCACCTGCCTTGGCGGGCATCGCCGGCCTGGTGGAGGGAGCCAGGGGAGCGGGGCTGGACCTCGAGGCGTCGCTCGACCTGCCGGGGCTGTCGGGCGTGCCCGTCGACGCCACGGTCGAGCTGGTGGCCTACCGGGTGGTCCAGGAGGCGCTGGCCAACGTCCTGCAGCACGCCCCCGGGGCGACGGCCTCCTTGGATGTCGCGGCCGAGGGAGCTGACCTGGTCATCCGCATCGAGAACGCACCCGTGCCCGTGCCGCCGGCGTCAGATCCCCGCGCCCGTCGGGGCTTGGGCACGCTGGGCATGGCCGAGCGGACCCGGGCCGTGGGCGGCACGTTCGAGTCCGGGCCCACCCCCTCCAGCGGTTGGCGGGTCCAGGCCCGGCTCCCCCTGATCGGTGCCGCCGACGGGGCGACGCTGGCCGGGCCCACGACGCGATGACCGACCCGGTGACCACCGAGCCGCTGTCGACCGAGCGAGCGCTGACCGTGGTGCTGGTGGACGACCAGCCCCTGGTGCGGGCGGGCATCTCGTTCATCCTGTCCACCGAGCCGGGCATCGAGGTGGCGTCGGAGGCCGGCAACGGCGAGCTGGGCCTGGTGGCCGTGGCCGACCACCAGCCCGACGTGGTGCTCATGGACGTGCGCATGCCGGTGATGGACGGGCTGACGGCCACCCGCAGGATCCGGGCCGCCGGGGGACCGCCGGTGCTGGTGCTGACCACGTTCGACGACGACGACGTGCTGTGGGGGGCGGTCGAGGCCGGGGCGGCGGGGTTCCTGCTCAAGGACACGCCGGCCGACGACCTCATCCGGGCCATCCGCACCGTGGCCGACGGCGGGTCCTGGCTCGATCCCCGGGTGACACCCCGCCTGCTCACCGCCCTGCGCTCGGCCCGGCCGGCCCCGGCCAGCCCCGGAGCGCTCGATGCCCTGTCCGAGCGCGAGCTCGAAGTGCTCACCCTGATCGCCCGGGGGGCGTCCAACATGGAGATCTCCGCCGCCCTGCACGTCAGCGAGCGCACGGTGAAGGGCCACGTGGGCAGCATCTTCACCAAGCTCGGCGCCCGTGACCGCGCCGCAGCCATCGTCCTCGCCTTCGATGCCGGCCTGGTGCTTCCCGGCCAGGCGTCGTGACGAGATGGTCCGTCTCTCACGACCGTGTGTCAGCACCGAGCTGAGACGGCTCTCGCTGATCGCTTACGATCCCGCAGGATCGCCGCCTTCAGCGCTCGGTGTCCATGGGGATGCGTCGAAGAGCTCGGGGAACCGCTCGCGCACCCAGGCCCGTGCCCGCTGTTCGTCGGCGGGGAGAAGGGCCCTTCCTCGGCCTCGACGTCGGCGAGCCATTCATCCAGCGCTTCGCGCTTCTCGCGCTCCTCGAGATCCTGGCGGTCGACGTCCCCGGTCATGTGTGTCAGCGGGAGTCGGCCAGGTTGCGGTCGAGGAAGTCGGTGACTGCGGTGGTGAAGGCGTCGTTGTCGTCACCGGCCACCATGTGGCCGGCGCCGCGCACGTCGACGTACTCGGCCCGCGGAGCGGCGACGCGTAGGGCGGCCACGGTCTCGTCGCTGACCAGGTCGGACAGCAGTCCCCGGATGAGCAGGAGCGGCGATTGCAGGGCCCCGGCCGAGACGTGCAGCCGCTCGGCCCGCTGCTCACGCTGCGTTGCCCAGGCTTCGGGGTCCGACAGCATCAGGGCGCCCCGGGTGGCGATGAAGTTGGGATCCCAGTGCCAGCGCCACCGGCCGTCCTCGCCCTGGCGCAGCACCTTGGCCAGACCGGCCGTGCTCGACGGTGGGGGGCGGTGGGGGTTGTACAGGGCGATGGCCGCCGACGCCTCGTCGAGGTCGGCGAACCCGTCGGGGTTGGCCATCATGAAGGTCACGACGCGACGGGAGCCCTCGTTCTCGACCTTGGGAGCGATGTCCACCAGCACCATGGCGGAGAAGATGTCCTCGTGGCCGGTCACGGCGTGGGCCTCGAGAGCGGTGATGCCTCCCAGCGACGCCCCCACGACGGCGGGACGGTCGGCGCCGAGCTGGTCGATGACGGCCAGCAGGTCCCGAGCCAGGGTCTCCATGTCGTAGTCAGCGGCCGGATCCCAGGCCGAGTCGCCGTGGCCCCGGGCGTCGAGGGCCACCACCCGGTAACCGTGGGCGGCCAGAGCGGCCCCGCTGCCCTTCCAGGCGTGGCGGTTCTGGCCGCCGCCGTGCAGGAGCATCACCACGGGGCCTCGCTCGGGGCCGCCGACGTCGCCCACGATCTCGAGGCCCGAGCTGCCACGGAAGGTCACGGTGTCCATGGCCACACGATTGCCGAACGGTCGTTCAACCGCCAAAACCTGTGGTGCCGTGGGTCGTGAGTCAGGTCCGGGCCCGCAGGGCGTCGACCAGCGTGCTGAAGCGGTCGCGTTCGAGGGCGGCACCCTCCCGGCGCACGGCGGAACGGCGTACCCGCAGCACCCGGTCGAGGCTGGCGTAGCTCGGGCGCCGCTGGCTGTCCCAGGCGCCGGTGCCGACCAACACGCGGTCGGGGTCGCCGGGCCGGGCCTTGGACGTCAGGGGCACGCCGCACAGGTCGTCACCCCAATAGCCGACGATGACGACCGGGCGGTCCTTGCCCTTCGTCGGGTCCTCCTCGAACTCGACCCAGGACCACACGACCTCGCCGGGGTCGGCATCGCCGTCATCACGTGGCTCGTAGGCGAACTCGATGCCGCCGGACTTCGGT
>JBBSLP010000110.1:0-9412 GCA_038255145.1 Acidimicrobiales bacterium | reverse complement strand
CTGCCAGCAACTGAGGGAACTGCCAGCAACTGAGCGTCAGGCCCGCTGGCCCCCCGGTCGTCGCCCGTCGGTACCCGACGACGGCGCCCGGTGGGCCAGCACGGCCACGGCCGCGGTGCCAACCAGGCCGCCGACGGCGTAGAGCAGGGAGTCGGACAGGACCGGGTGGCGGTCGGAGACGAACACCTTGCCCACCAGCAACAGCGTCGCCAGCCCCACCACCACGGCGACGGAGCGACCCCGACGTCGCCACAGGGCCTGGGCCGCCATGCCCACGGGGACGAAGACGAGGGCCCGCAGGGCCATGACGGCCAGGGGATCAGGGCTCGACAACCGGCTCAGCCCACCCAGCCGGCTGTGGATGAGGAACCCGTGGCCGCCGTCGAGCACCCCGGGGGCCAGCAGGTCGACGGTGGCGCCCCCGGGCCCCGGGGCGACGCCCGCCGTCACCTCGGCCTGACGCAGCTCACCCCGCCAGCCGCGATCGCCCCGGGGCTCGTCGCCCAGGGCCACGGGGTACGAGCCGTCCCATGCTGCGGTCACGGGCCCACCCACGTCGTCGTCCACCGCCATCTGGCCATCGACGGCCACGGTGACGTTCGAGCCGTCCACGGCCACGTCGATGGTGCGCCAGGTGCTGTCGGCGAAGACCCCGGGGACGAGGTAGGGCGGCGCCCCCTTGGGGTCGCTGCCCGGCCGCCGCACCCGTACCACCAGGTCGGCGTCCTCCTGGCCCACGGTGAGGTCGCTGTGGTCGAAGCCGCCGCTGATGGTGAGCAGCCGGGCGGGCCCGTCCTGGTCCGGCGAGGCGGTGCGGGCCTCGAGGGTGACCCCGATCGTGCCCGTGGTCCGGACCGCGGTCAGCCATTCGGGCGCACCCCGGCTGACGAGCAAGGCGTGGCCATCGAAGCGCAGGGCGCCGTCGGCCGTGGCCTCGGGGGCGGAGCGGTGCCACAACGGCGCCTCGGGGCGGAAGGGGAACCACGCCTCGATGGCCAGGAGCACGGCCGTCACCACCAACAGGAGCTTCAGACGTCGGGGTGTCCACCACCGTCCCGACCACGGCACCGGGCCAGGCTACCGGCGATCGCCGATCGGACCGACCCGGCTGATCAGCCGCCGAAGACCTGGGCCACGTAGATGCGACCATCGGCACCGGTGGTCACGGCCACGCCGACGTTGGTGAACGAGCCGTTGACCATGTTGGCGGAGTGGCCGGGGCTGGCCACCAGGGCGCTGTGGACGACCTCGATGTCGGGGCCGTAGCCCACGTTCTCGCCGGCGGTGTTCCACTGGGCCAGCAGGGGGTGCAGGTCCTGGTGGAACAGCGAGCCCGAGGCGGCGATGCGGGCCACCTGGGCCTGGGCGGCGGCGGTGAGGCCGCTCTCCACGCCGAAGGCGGGCAGGCCGACGCTGGCCCGCACGGCGTTGAGCTGCTGCACGACCCGGGCCTCGGCACCGCTGACGGCGATGCTGACCGGGGCGAAGACGGGGGCGGCGGGCTCGGGGGCGGCGGCGGGGGCCACCTCGGGCTCGGGCTGGGGGGCGGGCTGGGCCACGTAGCGGTCGGCGACGACGGTGTCCTGGGCAGCCGGAGCGGCCTGGGCGGCAGCGACGCGGGCGGCCTCCGCCGCGGCCTGCTCCCCAGCGGCCCGGGCGGCTTCGGCGGCGGTGGCCTGCTCCCCAGCGGCCCGGGCGGCTTCGGCGGCGGTGGCCTGCTCGGCGGCGACGCGGGCGGCCTCGGCCGCGGCGACGCGGGCGGCCTCAGCGGCGGCAGCCTGCTGGGCGGCGGCCTGGGCCATGAAGGCCTCGACCTCGGTGCGGCGCCTCTCGGTGAAGCGGGCCCACTGGTCCGCGGCCTGCTCGGCGACGGGGTTGATGCTGGCGGCCAGCTGCTGGAACGCCGGGGCCGGGGGCAGATCCCGCAGGTGCACCACCGGGCGCTCGAGCAGGGACTGCAGGTTGAGCTCCCACGGCACCGACACCGCACCTTCGACGGGGCGGGCGGCGCTGGCCGTCTCCGCCTGGAGGACGGCGCTGCCGCCACCGGTCAGTGCGTAGGCACCCAGGGCCGTCCCGACAGCCAGACCCGTGACCACCCCTGCCCGACCGACGTGGCCGAAGCCCGGCCGTGTCTTCCGTCGAACCTGTGCGTTCCGCCGCATGCAATCTCCTCGCCCACCAACATTGCGATGGAGTTACATTCACATCGTTTGCATGACACCGCAAGTGGGTACGGCGAAGAAGCCGGTCGAAGGGGGATAGTTCCTGCCCCGCGACGGAGCACGGCGGACACCCCGACGCAATGGGTAGCCTCACCTGTGACGGATGGCACGGGCCGAGGGGGGACCATGACGGAGCGGACGGACCGGACGGCGCTGCCGTTGGCCGGCCTGCGGGTGGTGGAGCTGTCCATCGCCATCGCCGCACCGACCTGCGGCCGCATGCTGCACCACTTCGGGGCCGAGGTGATCAAGATCGAGTCGGCGGGCAACCCCGACGTCGTGCGCCTGTTCGGCTCGGCCTGGTTGGCCGGTGGCCCCGAGGACCTGTCCCGCTTCGCCTGCGACACCGGGCCCTACGTGAACGAGATGATGGCGGGCAAGCGCAGCCTGGGCCTGGACCTCAAGTCCCCCGCCGGGGCCGAGGCAATGCGTCGACTCCTGGCCACGGCCGACGTGTTCATCAGCAACTACTCGGCACCGGCCATCACCGCCCTCGGCCTCGACGAGGCCAGCCTGCGGGCCCTTCGTCCCCAGCTGATCTACGCCGTGCTGCCCGGCTTCGGCTCGGATCCCACCACGCCCTACTACGACTTCCTGGCCTGGGGCCCCAACCAGGCCCCGCTCGTGGGCCTCGACGACCTCACCGGCTACGCCGACCAGGAACCCGCCGGCGTGGCCACCATCTCGCCGCCCGACTACCTGTCGGGACTGCACGCCACCTTGGGGGTGCTTGCCGCCCTGGCCCGCCGGGACCACACCGGGCGGGGCGAACACATCGAGGTCAACCAGTTCGAGGCCACCGTGTGCCTGCTGGCCCCCTACCTCCTGCAACAGCAGCTGGGCGGCGGGGCGCCATCGCGTGACGGCAACCGCCTGGCCTGGAGCGCACCCGAAGGCGTGTACCCCGGCCACGGCGACGATCGCTGGCTGGCCCTGTCGGTGACGTCGGAGGCGGCGTGGCAGGCCACGTGCCAGGTCCTGGACCTGGGAGCCGAGCTCGCCGCCCTGGACCTGGCCACGCGTCGGGCCCGCCACGACGAGATCGACGGGCACATCGCCGCGTGGACGGCCACCCGCAGCCCGGTCGACGCCGCCGCCGAGCTGCAGGGCGCCGGCGTCGCCGCCCACCCGGTGCACGACATCGAGGGCGTCGTCACCGACCCCCAGGTCCGGGACCGGGGATGGTTCCCCGTGCGCCCCTCGACCCGTTTCGGCCGCGACCTGTTCATGGACGTGCCCATCAAGCTCGGGGCCACCCCCGGCGACACCCTGCGGGCGGGGCCGATCATGGGCGAGGACACCGACGAGCTCCTGGCCGAGCTGGGCTACGACCCCGCCGAGGTCGACGACATGGTCGCGGCCCGCGCCGCCTTCCGGCCCATCGAGCCCGGACGCCGCCTGCACCGCCCCTACGACGCCTTCCTGCCCACCCTCGTCCCCGGCCTCGACGGCGGCGATCGCAGCAGTCCCGCTGGCACCCGCAGCTCCCGCGCCGCCGCCGTCGACACGACATCCGACGACGCGTCGCCGGAACCGACCAACGGCCATGCCCGCCTGCCTGGTGACGACGGAACGACGGGCCAGCCGCTGGCCGGGCTGCGCGTCGTCGACCTGACCGGGCTCTCGCCGACCCAGGGTGCGGCGCTGTCCAGCGCCTACGGCACCATGCTGTTGGCCGGCCTCGGGGCCGAGGTCGTCGTGGTCGAGCCGCCCACCGGACACCCCTTGCGCCACCTGTCGCCCCGGGCCCCCGACCTGGACGGGCCCGAAGCCGGGCTGTGGTTCGCCACCTTCGGGGCCGCCAAGCGCAGCGTCGTGGTCGACCTCGGGACCGGTGGTGCTGCCGGCGGCGCCGACCGCGATCGACTGCGGGCGCTGCTGGCCTCGGCCGACGTGGTCATCGAGGCCGACGGGCCCGGGCGTTGGGACGAGCTCGCCCTCGGCCCGCGGTCCCTGGCCGACGATGCCCCCGGCCTGGTGTGGGTGGCCGTGACCCCCTTCGGGCTGACGGGACCGAAGCGGGGGTGGCAGGGATCGGACCTGGTGGCGTGGGCGGCCTCGGGCGTCCTCTACACGCTGGGCTTCCCCGACCGGGCCCCGGTGGGACCGGCGCCGGCCATCCAGCTCGCCTACCACGTGGCCTCCATGAACGCCGCCATCGGTGCCCTACTGGCCGTGCGGGCCCGGACCAGCCTCTACGGCAAGGGCCAGGTCGTCGACATCGCCGTGGCCGAGGGCTGCCAGTGGTTGGCGGCGGAGACGGGGGCGCCGGTCTTCCTCGACGACCAGGTCCACCGGGCCCGGGCTGGCAACCGACGCCCGCTGACCAGCCCCTTCGGCCTGTACCCCTGCGCCGACGGCTTCGTGTCGTTCCTGGTCCTGCAGCCCGCGCACTGGGCGGCCATGGCCCAGTGGATCCACGACGGGACCGGCAACGAGGCCGTGCTCGAACCCATCTTCGGCGATCTGCGGGTCCGCTACGAGGCCATGGACGCCGTGGGCCTGTGGACCGAGGAGCTCACGCTGCAGCACCCCAAGCTGGAACTGTTCCGCGAGGGCCAGCGCCGGGGCATCCCCATCACCCCGGTCAACACCATCGCCGACCTGCGGGCTGATCCCCACCTGGCCGCCAGCGGCTTCTGGCAGCGCCAGCTCCACCCCGCCATCGGTGAGGTGTCCGGTCCCGGTACCCCATTGCGCACCGAGCCGGGCACGTGGCGGTGGGCGGCGGCGCCCTGTCTGGGCCAGCACGACCACGACCTGTTCGGCGGTGCTCCCGCACGGGCCGATGGGGCCGATCTCGTGGCAGCGGCGGCTGAGCCGGCCGTCACCGCGCAGCGCTAGGGTCCCGAGGCATCGAGCCAACGCTGGTTTCGTGGGGCAGGGGGATCACGTGGACGTCGGGACGCAGCACATCTTCGCATCGGCCGGCTGGGAGTCGATGACCGATGGCCAGGTCTTCGACGAAGAGGTGAAGCTGGCGCTCCTGGCCGAGGACCTCGGCTTCGACGCCGTGTGGCCCGTCGAGCACCACTTCTTCGACTACGCCCTGTGCCCCGACAACGTGCAGTTCCTGACCTACCTGGCCGGGCGCACCGAGCGCATCGGCCTGGGCACCGCCGCCATCATCCTCCCCTGGAACGAGCCGTTGCGGGTGGCCGAGAAGGTGGCCGTGCTCGACCAGCTGTCCGGGGGTCGGGTGCGGCTGGGCATGGGCCGGGGCCTGTCCCGACGGGAGTACGCACCGTTCCGGGGCGTGGAGATGGACGAGACCCGGGAGCGCTTCGACGAGGCGTCGGTGATGATCACCGAGGCGCTGGAGAGCGGGTTCATCGAGGGTGACGGGCCCTTCTACCCCCAGCCCCGAACCGAGATCCGCCCCCGACCGACCCGGTCGTTCAAGGACCGGACCTACGCGGTGGCCAACTCGCCCGACTCCATCGAGGCCGCAGCCCGCATCGGCGCCCGCATGATCATGTTCTCCGAGGCCCGCTGGGAGAAGCGGGTGCCGGCCATCGAGAAGTGGCGGCTGCGCTACCAGGAGGAGACGGGCCAAGCCCCGCCCCCGCCGATGACGGCCGACTTCTGCTTCTGCCACCCCGACGCCGACTACGCCAAGGAGGCCGGCGAGCGCTATCAGGCCGCCTACCTGCTCTCCCTGCTCGAGCACTACGAGATGATGGGCGACCACTTCGCCCAGACCAAGGGCTACGACGCCTACGGCAAGCAGGCCGAAGCGCTCCAGAAGATCGGCTTCGAGGGCTTCCTGGCCGGCCTGCTGCGGGCCAACGCCTACGGCACCCCCGAGCAGATCATCGCCAAGTTCGAGGAGCGCCGCGACATCGTCGGCCCCTTCGAGCTCGCCACCTGCTTCCGCTTCGGTGGCATCCCCATCGACGAAGCCGAAGCCTCCTTGCGCCTGTTCGCCGCCGAGGTCCTCCCCGTCATCAAGCCCTGGACCTGACCGCTCGCCTGCCGCCGGGCCGGCCCGCCGGTCTGCCGGTTCTCGGGACGATCGTCAACCGCCACGGTTGAGGAGCTTCCCCGGTTGCCCGACTGGCGGCGGCCAGGGCTGCGCTCATCGCCAACTCGGGAGAACAGCAGCCCAACAGGTGTCGACGGTTCACGGCGGGCGGGGTGACCTTCGCTGTCACGCCTGCTGCCTGACGTCAGTCAGGTGGAACCCAGCAACCCTCCGGCCCGGGCGGCAGTCCTGGCCAGCCGCCAGCACGGCGTCCTGACCCGACACGATCTGCACGTCTGCGGCGTCACCGACCGCATGACCCAGGGCCTGACCGCCCGCGGGCTGCTGGTGCGATTGGCGCCGGGCGTGCACCGCTGGCAGGGCTCGACGGCGACGTGGCGTCAGCAGGCATTCGCCGCCGTCCGCTCCGCCGGCCCGGCCGCGCTGCTCTCCCCGTGCTGCAGCACCCGGTCCTCGGCGGCGATGGCCGGGTGCTGGCCCGAATCGACCTGGCGTGGGCCGAGGTGCAGGTCGCCATCGAGCTCGACTCGTTCCGTTGGCACGGCGCCCGGCGGGCCCACCGTGACACCGCCCGACGACGAAACCGTCTGGAGGCACAAGGCTGGAGGGTGCTGGTGGCTACCAGCCAGGACGAGGACGACCGGGGGGTCGAGCTGGCGGCGACGGTCGGGGCGGTCTTGGCGGGGTGCGCGTGACGCCGCTCATCGGGGCGGGCCTACCACCAGCGCAGGTCGAGGATCTCCAGCAGGTTGGAGTGGTCGTCGGTCCAGGCGTCGATGCCGTCGCGGCGGGCCAGGGGGATGGGCTCGACCCCGCTGTGCTCCAGCGGCACCAGGTCGGCCGCATCTCGGGCGAGCACGACCCAGGTCGAGGCCGTCTTGCCCTGCTCGATCTGGGGCCGGGTCAGCTCGGCGTCGGCCAGGACCACGCCACTCAGACCCAGATCCTCGACAGCGCCGGCCAGCACCGGGGTGAGGTCCAGGTAGCGGTTGGAGATGTTCAGCACCACCAGGCCGTGCGCCTCGAGCTTGTCGAAGTAGAGGCGGATGGCCTCGGTGGTCAGCAGGTGCGAGGGCACGGCGTCCGAGGTGAACGCGTCGAGCACCAGCATCCCGTAGCTGGCCGCCGGCTCCCGCTGCAGCGACAGCCGGGCGTCGCCCAGCACGATGTCCACCGGCCCTTGCGCCCCTGACAGGTAGGTGAACCACCGCGGGTTCGAGGCGATGTCGACCACGGCGGGGTCGATCTCGTAAAAGGTCACCTCCCGGTTGGGCCGGGCGTAGGCGGTGAAGGTGCCCGTGCCCAGACCGACCACGGCGATGCGGGCCAGGCGGGGATCGAGGGCGTAGGACGAGAACAGCTGACCGATGGGCCCGCTGGGGTGGTAGTAGCTCGACGGGTTGGCCCGGTCGATGGGGTCGAGCGGTTGGCGGCCGTGCACGGTCGTGCCGTGGCGCAGGGTGGTGAACCCGCCGGCCTGCTGCACCCGCAGCACGCCGAAGAACGTCCGCTCGCTGAGCACCGTCCCCACCGGCGGGGTGGCGGCCATGACCAGCAGGCCGGCCAGGGCCAGGGCGCCCGTGACCCGGGTACGCAGGTAGAGCACAGCCACGACCACGCAGGCCAGGGCCACCAGCCACGGCGAGCTGGTGTCGTGGCGCAGCTCGTCCACGGCCACGTAGGCCGCAGGCACCCCGGCCAGACCGACCAGGCCCCAGAGCAGCGACCGGCGACCGGCCGACACCGCCACCGGGCGGGCCAACAGGGCCAGGCCCAGCGCCAGGGGCAGCTCGTGCACGCCGTCGAAGACCAGGGGCGCCACCAGGGCGTTGAACGCCCCACCCACCACGCCCCCCAGGGAGATGAGGAAGAAGTAGCCGGTGAGGCGGCTGGGGTCGGGTCGGTCGGCAGCCAGGCGTCCGTGGCACAGCAGTCCGACCAGGAACAGGGTGGTCAGGTGGAGCAGCACCACCGCACCGGCCAGGCGGGACCCACCCAGGAGTTGGGTGGCCGCCACCAGGGCCACGGCCACCGGCACCAGGGTCGAGGGCAGGGCCAGGGGCAGGCGCCGCCGGCCGAAGGCGATGACGAAGGTGGCCAGGTAGACGGCCAGGGGCAGCACCCACAAGAAGGGCACGGAGGCGACGTCGGTGGTCAGGCTGGTGGTCACCCCCAGCAGCAGGCTGGCCGGCACCGCGGCCAGGAACACCCAACGCCCCCGCTGCACCCACGACGGCGCCGCCTCCGGCCGGGCGGGTGCCGCCGCGGCCGCCACCAGCGGCGGGCCCGACCGACGCACGACGACCACCGCCAGCACGGCCAGGACCAGGAACACCGCGTACAGGCCGCTCCACAACCACGCCTGCTGGCGGAGGCTGAGCGTGGGCTCGACCAGCACCGGGTAGGCCAGCAGCCCGACCATGCTGCCGGCGTTGCCGGCGGCGTACAGGAAGTAGGGGTCCGCGGCCCGGGGGTGGTCGGTGGCCGAGAACCAGCGCTGCAGCAGCGGACTGGCCGACGAGATGGCGAAGTAGGGCAGCCCCACCGACACGGCCAGGGTGGCCACCAGCCACAACACCGGGGATCCCGACGTCGGCGGACGCCAACCGCTGGGCAGGGCCAGGGGCAGCACCACCAGGGGCACGGCCAGCACGGCCAGGTGCACGACGGGCTGGCGTCGCAGGCCCAGGGCCCGGGTGGAGAGGTGGGCGTAGCCGTACCCGGCCAGGAGCACGGCCTGGAAGAAGACCGAGGCCGTGGTCCACACCGCCGGGCTGCCCCCGAGCGAGGGCAGCACCAGGCGCACGACCATGGGCTGGATCAGGAAGACCAGGCCCGCCCCCAGGAACGCCGCGGTGGCGAACAGCGGCACCCGCAGGTCGAGCCGCCGTCCCGAGGCGGGCGGGGGCGCGACATCACGACCCTGACGATCGAGCAGGGTCACGGCGCCGACGGGCGGGCGGCGGGGGCGGCGGTGACGTCTCCCGGGCGTGACACATCGGAAGACTAGGGGTCGACCGCGGCCGACCCCAGTCGCCCCTGCCCGCCCGACGACGACCGCGTCAGACCGGGATCTTGTAGAGCTCGGCGGCGTTGTCCTGCAGGATGCGCTTGCGGACCTCGGGCGTCAGCCCGATGATCGACTTGCGCACCCGCTCGTCGCTCTTGGGGTAGAGGCAGGTGGGGTGGGGGAAGTCGGTCT
>JBBSLP010000109.1:0-9473 GCA_038255145.1 Acidimicrobiales bacterium | reverse complement strand
GACATCTTCACAGCTCAGAGGCATACCTTCCCGGTACCTACCCTTCCACGGCGCCCCGTTCAGGCGATTCGACGTCGATTCGACGGACGGATGATGGACGCCAACAGTGGTCGACGGGTGGGCGGGTTGGCGGGTGGGCGGGTTGGCGGGTGGTCGGGTGGGCGGGTCGGCAGCCGCAACGCGGCCGGTCGGTAGGGCGGCCGGTCGGCTGGCCGTGATGTCCACGCGGCGGGACTGGCTGGTGAGGGGGTTGCGGTGGGCGGTCCGGGTGCAGCAGCGCCCGTCAGTGGGTACCAGCGCGCCCGGACTGCTCGGCGGGGGACCAGTCGAGCCGCCACACGCCATCCGGCCCCGTCCATGCCCTGGCCGCAGCGATGCGGGCCATGCGGCCTGGGCGTGATGACCCGTTTACCCACTGCACGGCCCGTACCTCGAGCACGTCGGGCCCGTCCGAAGCACCACCGCCACCGCCACCGCCACCGCCACCGCCACCGCCACCGCCACCGCCGCCCGAGGCGCCGACGCCGTCCACGGCCACGACCAGGTGGCCACCGGCCACGGCCAGGCCCCGGCCCCACACGTCGACCAGCCAGGACACGTCCAGGACGAGGTCGCAATAGCTGTCCCGGCCGGCCAGGCGGCCCTCGACCAGCGGTTCGGTGCCGAAGCGGGTCTGGCAGCGCAGAGGAACGAGCGGTGCGGTGGGGGCCAGCTGCCGCCACATCGCCAGGCTGGCCACGAAGGCCTGGCGCACCCGAACCTGCACGGCCCGGGCCGTGTGGCGAACGAGGGGTACGAAGGGTTCACCGGCGGCCAGGGCCCGTTCGGCCGCGGCCACCGCGGCCCGGTCCTGCAGGCCGGGCGCCAGGGTGGTCAGTACCGCTCCCATGCGTTCGGCCCGCCGGGGCGGCAGGCCGGGCAGCAGGTCCTGGACACCCTCGGCCCGCAGGCGGCGCAGCGCGGTGCGCAGCCACGCCCGCCGGACGCCATCACCCCGGTCGGTGGCCCACTCCTCGACGAAGCCGCCATCGGCCACCGCGTCACGCCACAGGGCGAGCACGCCCAGGCAGGCCGGCAGCTCGCCACCCAGGGCGGCCAGCACCTCTTCGGCATCGACGTCGTGGTCCTCGAGCACCAGGTCCCCCGCCGTCCACCGCACGCGGTGGCGCCCACCGCCGCAGGCGACGTCGACGACGACGTCGGGGGCGTGCTCGTGCCAGGTCATCTGCGCTGCACCCATCGGATAGGCCTCGGCACCATTCTGCCCTGTCGTCGACGACCGCCCGGAAGCTGGCTCGGCCACGGGCCGGCTCGGCCGACGTGGCCCACCGCTCACCCCGGGGGCAGACTGGCGCGGTGGGGAACCAGGGCACGACGGTCGACGCATTGGGCATCGCGGTGGCGGCGGGGGTGCCCGTCCTGCTGTGGGGTGCCCCGGGAACGGGCAAGACGTCGGCGCTGCGGGCCATGGCCGACGCCGCCGGCCTGCACTGCGAGGTGGTCATCGCCTCCATCCGCGAGCCCAGCGACTTCGCCGGCCTGCCCATCGTCGTCAACGGTGACGTCCGGTTCGCCCCGCCCGCCTGGGCCCGCCGCCTGGCCGAGGTCGGTGAGGGGCTCCTCTTCCTCGACGAGCTGTCCACGGCACCACCGGCCGTGCAGGCCGCCCTGCTGCGGGTGGTGCTCGAACGGGTGGTCGGCGACCTCGCCCTGCCCGACGCGGTCTCCGTGGTCGCCGCGGCCAACCCGCCCGAGCAGGCCGCCGACGGTTGGGACCTGTCCCCGCCCCTGGCCAACCGCTTCTGCCACCTCGACTGGGAGGTCGACGCCCGGGGCTTCGCCGAGGGCCTGACCGCCGGCTTCCCCCCGCCCGCCGCTCCCCAGCTGCCCACCGGCTGGCAGCACCGCCTGACCGTGGCCCGCAGCCTGGTGGCCGCCTTCATCACCGTGCGCCCCGGCCTGGTGTGCGCCGTGCCCACCGACCGCGCCGGCGCCGGGCGGGGCTGGCCCAGCCCCCGCACGTGGGAGATGGCCACCCAGCTGTGGAGCGCGGCCCAGGCGGCCGACGCCGATGCCGAGGTCGTCTCCGCCCTGGTCAGGGGAGCCGTGGGTGATGGGGCCGGGGTCGAGTTCCTGGCCTGGGCGGCCGAGATGGACCTGCCCGACCCCGAGGCCGTCCTCGCCGACCCCAGCGCCTTCACCCTGCCCGAGCGGGGCGATCGGGCCTACGCCGTGCTCGCCTCGGTGGCCGGGGCCGTGGCTGCCAACCCCACCCCCGAACGCTGGGACGCCGGCTGGAAGGTCCTGGCCCGGGCCGGGGAGCACGCCCCCGACGTGGCCGCCACCGCGGCCCGGGTGTTGGCCAAGTGCCGCCCGCCCGGCGCCACCCCCCCTCCCGAGGTCCGCGCCTTCCTGCCCCTGCTGCGTGACGCCGGCCTGGTCGAAGGCCACCGATGAGCACCGTCGAAGGCCACCGATGAGCACCGTCGAAGGCCACCGGTGAACGCGCCGGGGGCGCCCGGCCTCGACCGGCACCGGGTGGCTGCGGCCCGGTTGTGGGCGGCCACCAAGTTCCCCTACCTGGCCTCGGCGGTGTTCGCCTCACCCGTCATCGCCGTGCCCGGGCTGGGCACGGTGTCGGCCGATGAGTCGTGGCGGTTGTACGCCGATCCCGAGATCGTGGTGGCCTGGCCCGTCGAGCAGCTGGGCACGGTCATGGTCCACCTCGTCGGCCACCTGCTGCGCGACCACGGCGAGCGGGCCCGCAACGCCGGCGTCGACACGAACGACGGCGAGGACCGCGACCGCTGGATCGACGCGGCGGACGCCGAGATCAACGACGACCTGGTCGGCCTGCCCTTCCCCGGCACCCCGGTGCAGCCCTCCGACCTGGGCTGCAAACCCGGGCAGCTGGCCGAGCACTACTACCGCCAGGGCGAGCGCCGCACGGCGGAGTGCTGGGGCTGCGGCAGCGCGGCCCACGGTGGCGGCGAGCCCCACGAGCAGCCGGGCGACAAGCAGCAGGGAAAGCCCGACGAGGAGGGCGACGGCCAGGACCGCAACGACGGTCTCGAGCCCGAGGCCCGACGGCTGCTGCGTCGCCAGGTCGCCAACGAGGTGCTGGCCCAGGGGCGCAAGGCCGGTGATGTGCCCGGAGGCCTCAAGCGTTGGGCCGCCGAGGTCATCGGGCCCAAGGTCGACTGGCGCCGGGCCCTGGCCGCCGAGCTGCGCCGGGGCCTCAGCGACGTGGCCGGCAGGGTCGACTACTCCTACCAGCGGCCTTCCCGCCGGGCCGGGGCCTCGGGCGACGTCGTGCTGCCCTCCCTGCGTCGGCCCGTACCCGAGGTGGCCGTGGTCTGTGACACCTCGGCGTCCATGGACGAGAAGCTGCTGGGTCGGGCCCTGGCCGAGGTGGACGGGTTGCTGCGCTCGGCCGGCGTCGGCCCCCGGGGCATGCGCGTCCTGGCCTGTGACACCGCCGTGCACACGGCCCGTCGGGTGACCAGCGCCCGCGACGTCGAGCTCGTCGGTGGCGGTGGCACCGACATGGGGGTGGCCCTGGCCGCGGCGGCCGACCTGCGGCCCCGACCCGGGGTGATCGTGGTCCTGACCGATGGGGAGACGCCATGGCCCGCGGCCCCACCGCCGGGGACCAGGGTGGTGGTGGCCCTGCTCGATCGGCGCATGGGGCGGGCCCCGGCCTGGGCCCACGCCGTGCGGGTCGACGAGGAGGGCTGAGCGTCGTGTCCGCCCAGCCGACCTGGGCCTGGGGGGTCACGCCCCAGGTGGCCGAGCTGGACTGCCACGGCGGCCGCCACACCGTGTCGTGGCGCTGGGGGCACCTGGTCCTCGACGACCACCACCTGGGGGCGGAGGCCGTGCTCGAGGCCCTGGGCGGCGAGCCCGCGCCGTGCCTGGCCGTGCTCACGGCGTGGCGCAAGGCGGTGGCCGAGGACCGCGAGCGGGTCGGCTTCCGTCGCCGTGACCCCGCCCTGCCCGCGGCCCTGCAGCCGGCCATCGATCAAGCCCGGTTGGCCCGACGGCTGCGGGCCTGGCGCACGGGCGCGCTCGACCGCCGTGAGCTGCCGCGCCTGCACCGCCAACTGCTCGAAGAGGTCCGTCTGGCCCTGGCCGCGGCGGTGGCCCCCCACCGTCGCCCCGTGGCCGGCTCCCGGGTCGAGCTGACCCTGCACCCCCTGGAACCGGGGGAGGACAGCGCCTTGGAGGTCGAGGTGCGCCCGGGCCGGGTGCGCGTCGAGCTGTCGACGGGCCCCACCTGGCTCCTGGAGGTGGCCGCCCGGGGCCTGGCCCGACTCGATGCCGGCCTGGTGGTCGAGGTGGCCGGCGCCGACCGGGCCGGTGGGTGCGTCACCGCCACCGTGCTGCACTGGCCCGCGGACCAGGGCCTGGAGGCCAGCCCCACGGTCGAGACCCTGGTGCTGCGGCGCGACCCCGCCCGGGGGTGGACGGTCCTCGACAGGGCCGCCGACGCGCCGTCGGTGCCCCGGTCGGCCCTGTGGTGGCGCGTCCGCACCAGCCGATGAGCGGGTCGACCACCGGGTCGACCCCCGGAGCCGCCCACGTCGGGAGGCCGGCGACCACCAACCGAAGGGCCCGGGCCTGGTACCAGGGGCTCGACGCCGCCGTGGCCGCGGTGCACTGCCAGGGCCGCACCCACCACATCACCTGGGACCGGGGCCGCCTGCGACTGGTCGACCACGACCTCGGGGCCGAACACGCGCTGGTGGCCATGGGCGGGCGGGCCCCGGCGTGCCTCGACGTCATCGACGCCTGCCGCCGCCAGCTGGCCGACGCCGGGCCCCTGGTGCTGTGGTCGGCCGAGGGCGACGTCCTCACCGCGCCCGGGGGCTCGTCCCTGGTGGCCGAACGCCGCCTCGACGCCCTGCGGGCGCTGCCCACCCCGTTCCGCCGCCGCCTGGCCCTGGCTGCCCTGGTGGCCGCCGCCCGCCGCCGGCCCGCCCCGGTCGACGGCCGGGCCCGACCCGACCCGTCGCTTGCCTCAGTGGTGGCCAGCCTGTTGGTCCCCGCCCTGCGTCGCAGCCTGGCTGCCGCCGGTGGTGACGAGTTGGCCGCCTCCCACCTCGACGTGCGCTGGACGGCGGCGACGGCGGACGAGCGCCCCGGGGCCACGGGCGAGGTGGGGGAGCGGGGCGGTTGGGCCCGCCTCCAGGTCCCCGCCGACTGGGTGGCCACGGTGTGGGCCCACGGCCGGGCCGAGGTGGACGGCTGGCTGGTGCTGCACCCGGGGCCTGGTCCCTCCGCCGGCGACGGCCACCATGGAGGAGCGGGACCGCACCTCGCCGCCCACTGGGTGCCCGGGCGCCGCGGCCGTCTGGCCCTGGTCGCCGAGGTGGTCGACCTGCCCAGCCGGTCTACGGAGCAGGTCGTGGCCGGGGAGCCCGCCGTGGCGATGGGCGGGGCGGTGGGCGGGGCGGTGGGCGGGGCGGTTGACGTGCAACGGGAGGTGGAAGGGGCGCCGTCGGCGGCGGGCTCGCTAAGGTCCGGGGCCGTGCGGGTCGGGGACCCGCAGCCCAGCCGCTAGCCGGGGTCGGCCGCCGCTCGGCCGGTCGCCAGCCGGGCAGCTCGTAGGACGACCAGGGGGACGCACGTGTCAGACATCGAGGGCGACCAGACCGCGGGCGAGTTCTCCCGGATCCGCTACGAGGAACCGGCCGAGGGCGTGGCCCGGGTCGTGCTGGCCCGGCCCGAGATGGCCAACGCCCAGGACCGCCGCACCCTCTACGAGCTCAACGCCGCCTTCGACCGGGCGTCGCGCGACGACGCCATCAAGGTCATCGTCATCGCCGCGGACGGCAAGCACTTCTCCTCCGGCCACGACCTGCGCGACACCTCCACCCAGGGTGACTTCGACCCCGTGGGCCCCTACGACTCGTGGTCCGCCCCGGGCCAGGAGGGGTGGATGGCGGCCGAGCAGGAGTTCTACCTGGGCTTCTGCTGGCGCTGGCGCAACCTGCCCAAGCCCACCATCGTGTCGGTGCAGGGCAAGGTCATCGCCGGCGGGCTCATGCTGGTGTGGCCCTTCGACCTGGTCATCGCGGCCGACGACGCCAGCTTCTCCGACCCCGTCGTCGCCTTCGGGGTCAACGGCCACGAGTACTTCGTGCACCCCTACGAGGTCGGGGCCCGCAAGGCCAAGCAGATGCTGTTCACCGGCGACGCCATCGGCGCGGCCGAGGCCCACCGCCTGGGCATGGTCAACGAGGTCGTCCCCCGTGACGAGCTCGAGGCCTACACCCTGGACATGGCGTCCAAGATCGCCCGCCAGCCCCTCATGGGCCTCAAGCTGGCCAAGATGAGCGTCAACCAGGCCCTCGACAACATGGGCATGTGGAACACCGTCCAGGCCGCCTTCGGCCTGCACCACCTGGGCCACTCCCACAACAGCCAGCGCTTCGGCATGATGGTCGACCCCGAGGGGGCTGGGCGGATCCGGGCCGCGGCCAAGAAGCCCGCTGCCGACAGCTGAGGCCCGGCGCGTGGACCTCGACGAGCTGACCACCCGCCTCGACCCCTTCGTCCGGGACCGCTACGACGACCCTGCCGCCGTGGTGTCCGAGGTGACCAAGATGCCCGGCCACGCCGGGTTCGCCTACGGCTTCGCCGTCACCAGCCGGGGCACGGCTCCGGGCACGACGAGGACGGAGCGGTGGTTCCTGCGCCTGCCCGCGCCCGGGGTGCGTTGGAAGGGCACGGCCGACATGGCCCGTCAGGTCACCGCCCTGCGGACGCTGGAGGGCAGCGCCGTCCCCCACTGCCGGGTGCGCTGGGCCGGGGGCGAGGGCGAGGACGGGGGTAGTGAGGACGACCTGCGCTGGTTCGGGCGCCCGTACTTCGTCGTCGACCAGCTCCAGGGGGGCAACGTGGTGGGCATGGGGGGTTCGGGCTGGGTGCTCGAGCTGGCCGACACCAGGCGTCGACTGATGGCCGAGCAGGCCATGGCCGCCCTGGCCCACATCCACCGGGTCCGTTGGCAGGACAGCTGCGCCTACCTGGGTGCGCCGGTGGCCCTCGACGAGGACGTCACCCGCTGGGACCGCTTCGTGGACAAGGCCGCTGATCCCGAGGTGCTGCTCCACGTACCCCGGTTGCGCCAGCTGCTGTTGGACCAGCTGCCGGCCGACGCCCCCGTGGGCCTGTTCCACGGCGACTACCAGTTCGGCAACCTGTACTTCAGCGCCAGCGGTGAGCTGCAGGCCGTCCTCGACTGGGAGCTGTGCGGCATCGGCGCCACCCTCAACGACGTGGGGTGGATGGCCACCTTCAACGACCCCCCAGCCTGGAACCACGAGGGGGCCGTGCCCGAGGGCATGCCCCGGGCGGCCGAGCTCGTGGCCATGTACGAGGGGGCCTGGGGGGCACCACTACCCGCCCTGAGCTGGTTCCGGGCCCTGGCCGCCTACAAGTTCGCCATCATCACCGGCTTCAACCTCAGCCTGCACCGCCGGGGCAAGCGCCACGACCCACTGTGGGAACGCATCGGCCAGTCGGCCGGCAGCCTGCAGGAACGTGCCCTCCATCTCCTGACGTGACACAGAACGGAGGCGGCAGATGGCCGTCGATTTCAGCTTCCCCGCCGACGTCGAGGCCATCCGGTCCGAGGTGCGCGAGTTCATGGACGCCGTCGTGCGCCCCGCCGAGGCCAAGGCCGACGCCGAGGAGTGGGGCCGCAACGAGTGGAAGGCGGCCATCGTCGACCTGCGGGCCCAGGCCCGTGAGCAGGGTCTGTGGCTGCCGCACATGCCGGCGGAGTGGGGAGGCATGGGCCTGGGCCACGTGGCCATGGCCGCGGTGTCCGCCGAAGCCGGCCGCACCCGCATCGGCCCCCTGGTGCTCAACGCCCAGGCCCCTGACGAGGGCAACATGCACACACTGCTGCACTGGGGCACCGACGACCAGAAGGAGCGCTACCTGCGCCCCCTCTGCGAGGCCCGCACCCGGTCGTGCTTCGCCATGACCGAGCCCGAGGTGGCCGGTTCGGACCCCACCCTCATCCAGACCCGGGCCTACCAGGACGGCGACGAATGGGTCATCAACGGGCACAAGTGGTTCATCTCCGGGGCCCGGGGCGCCCGCTTCGCCATCGTCATCGCCCGCACGGAGGACGACCCCGACCTGCCCCAGGCGGCCAACACCGCCTTCCTCGTCGACCTACCTGACCAGGGGTGGGAGGTGGTGCGGGACATCGCCACCATGTCGGGCAGCCACAACCACTGCGAGATCCGCCTCAACGACGTGCGGGTCCACGACCGCCAGATGCTGGGGGGGCGGGGCCAGGGCCACCTGCTGGGCCAGTACCGCCTGGGTCCGGCCCGCCTGGCCCACTGCATGCGCTGGATCGGCCAGGCCGAGGGTGCCCTCGAGCTCATGATCGGGCGGGCCATCGAGCGCTACGCCCATGGCAGCCTGCTGGCCGAGAAGCAGGGCATCCAGTGGCTGATCGCCGACTCGGTGCTCGAGCTCTACCAGGCCAAGCTCATGGTGCTGCACTGCGCGTACCTGATCGACCAGGGCATGGAGTTCCGCAACGAGTCGTCCATGGCCAAGTTCCACGTGGCCAACACGCTGTGGCGCATCGTGGACCGGGCCATCCAGGTCCACGGGGCGCTGGGGTACTCGACCGACACCCCCCTGGCCAAGCAGATGACCTCCATCCGCTCGGCCCGCCTGGTCGACGGTTCGGACGAGGTGCACAAGATGCGCATCGCCCAGATCGCCATCGCCGCCTACAAGGACCACGGCACCACCCGCTCGGCCACGGGCAAGCTGCCGCTGTGAGCTGTACGACGTGACCTAGGCGACGGGACCGGCCTTGGCCCGCACCATCTCGGTCTTCCAGCGGCCGAGGTCGAAGTAGGCCCGCCACTTGTCGATCTTGTCGTCGTCGTCGAACTCGAGGGTGATCATGCAGCGCAGCGCCACCCACACGCCGTTGATCTCGTAGTTCTCGATCTTCTCGTAGAGCACGGTGCCGTCGGCCGTCTCGGCCATGTTGAGCACCTCCCACCGCAGCCCGGTGATCATGCCCAACAGGTGGGCCAGGGAGGCCCGCGTACCCTCGAGGCCGAAGATGGGCTCGCCGGGGACGTTGTGGTATTCGACATCGTCGGCCCGGAAGCCGACGATGCGGTCGAGGTCACGCTCGTGCCACGCCTCGACGAACTCCTCCACCAGCTGGATGTGACCCATGTCTTCGTTGCTCCTCGGGCAGGTGGACGTCGGTCACATCCTGCCAGCCCCCCCCGGTGCCTAGTGTCCCGGAAGGCTGAAGCGCCGAAGAAATCTTGATGATTGGGAATTTTCGCGGCGTGGTCTCGTTGTGCCTGGTAGAACCCCTGACGGGAGGAGCCTGGCATGGCGCGTCGTGGTCGGCCGACCGTGGATATCGTCTTGAGCGGTGATGAGCGCAAGACCTTGGATAGGTGGGCGCGTCG
>JBBSLP010000108.1:0-10367 GCA_038255145.1 Acidimicrobiales bacterium | reverse complement strand
GGCCAGGGCATGGACGGGGCCGGATGGCGTGTGGCGGCTCGACTGGTCCCCCGCCGAGCAGTCCGGGCGCGCTGGTACCCACTGACGGGCGCTGCTGCACCCGGACCGCCCACCGCAACTCCCTCACCAGCCATTCCCGCCGCGTGGACATCACGGCCCGCCGACCGGCCGCCCTACCGACCGGCCGCGTTGCGGCTGCCGACCCGCCCACCCGTCGACCACTGTTGGCGTCCATCATCCGTCCGTCGAATCGACGTCGAATCGCCTGAACGGGGCGCCGTGGAAGGGTAGGTACCGGGAAGGTATGCCTCTGAGCTGTGAAGATGTCGCCGTAGCGTGCTCGTCGGTGATGGCGACGGTTGGCGACCCCTGCTTCCAATGACCACATTGGGTGGCCGACGCTCCCGTCCGTCAGCAGCTGGAGGGGGTCGCGGGCGGACGCACTAGACAACGGGGGTGACCGCACCTCCGTTGGACTGGGTAGCCGTCGTCGACGACCTCGGCCCCATGGTCGACGCCCATGCCGAGGCCGCTGACCGGCAGCGTCGCCCCCATCCCGATGTGATGGACGCCCTGGTCGAACACCAGCTGTTGCGCCTGTGGGTCCCGGCCAGCATGGGGGGCGTCGAGCTCGACCTGCCCACCTCGCTGGAGGTGTTCCGGGCCGCGGCCCACCTCGACGGATCGGTGGGCTGGACCGTCACCATCGGCGTCGGCGGTGGCCTGTTCGGTGCCTTCCTGCCCCCGGCGACAGCCCGACGACTCTTCTCGCCCCCCGACGCCCTCGTCGCCGGGTCGGGCGCCCCCAGCGGCGTGGCCGACACCGACAACGCCGGCGAGGCCATCCGGGTGGCGGGCAGATGGTCCTACGCCAGCGGCGCCCACCATGCCACCACGTTCACCGCCACCTGCGTCCTCCACCGCCACGGCCAGCCCGTGACCGGGCCGGACGGCCGCCCCCAGGTGCGGGCCGTGGCCGTGCGACCCGACGATGTCGAGGTCCTCGACACCTGGGACCCCGTCGGTCTGCGGGCCACCGACAGCCACGACATCGTCGTGGCCGGCGCCACCATCAGCCCCGACGACACGTTCTCGCTCGACGAACCGCCCTACGAGACCGGCCCCCTCTACCGCTTCCCGTTCCTGTCCATCGCCGAGGCGTCCTTCGCCGCCGCTGCTCACGGTCTGGCCCGTCGGGGCGTAGAGCTGTTCGCCGAGCTGGCGGCGACCAAGACGCCCCACGGGTTCGACCGCCCCTTGGCGCAGCTGCCCGAGGCGGCCCGCCGGGTGGCCCGGGCCGAGGTCGAGCTCGCCGCGGCCGAGGCCCTGCTCGAAGACACCGTGGGCCCGGCCTGGGCGGACGTCGTGGACGGCGGCGAGGTCAGCGCCGCGCAGGCCCAGCGCCTGGGCGCGGCCGCCCGCCACGGCGCCCGCACGGCGCGGGCGTCGCTGGCCGGCCTGGTCGAGGTGGCGGGCATGAGCGTGCTGCCCCTGTCGTCACCCCTGGGCCGGGCCTGGCGTGACCTGCAGGTGCTGACCGCCCACGTCCTGCTGTCCCCGCTGCGCGACGGCACCGGGGCCCACCACCACTAGGGACGGCGACCGTTCTCCCTGGGGGCCAGGTCACGCTGGCGCCAGATGCGGGCCACCGTGTCCTTGCTCACCCCGTGGCGCTCGGCCATGGTCCGTGTCGACCACGCCATGCCCCGCTCGGGCTGGGTGTGCATGGTGTCGTGCACGATCTGCTCGATCAGTTCGGGCGCCAGCTTGGGCTTCCGACCCCGCCCCGGGGCTATCCGCCCCACCACGCTCACGCCCGACGCCTCGAAGGACCGCCGCCATCGGCGCACCGTCTCGGGCGTCGTGCGGCACGTCCGGGCGATCTCGGCCGTGGGCTGGCCGTCGGCCGCCATGAGCAGCGCGGTGGCCTGCCGGGCGGCGCGTGACGACAAGCCGTGCACGTCGCTCAGGTCGATCAGCACCCGACGCTGATCCTCGGACATGACCAGTGAAGGTCCCCGCCTCATCGCTGTCCCCCCTCGTCGACCATCGATGACCGTGTTGGACGCCGGGTTGCGACGCACACCAACAACCACTGCTGAACCGCTCTGGAGCTCGCGGTGGAATTCGTTCTGAGGATCAAGCAGGCCACTCCATCTAACGTCCTCTGCACCACTGCGGACCGTTGACCGCGCCTTCGGGGATCGATCGGGGCCGGGGATGGGTATGGCCCGGTCCGCACCTGCACACGACGGCGCCCCCCCGCCGGGAAGAACGAGGACCATGACGGCCACGAGCACCCCACCCCCCCACCGGGTCCCCGGCGACGTGTGGGCCCCCGACGCCCCTGGCGTCGAGCTCGAGGACGAGGACGGCGTCCGCCATCCCCTGGTGGCCGGGGACGGCGGCTGGTGGCACCTGGGCCGGCCCTACCTGGGGGCCTACCGCTACGTGGTCGACGGCCGGGCCGTGCCCGATCCCCGCTCGCCGTGGCAGCCCGAGGGCATCTCGGGCCCGTCCCGCACCGTGGACCACGACGGCTTCGCCTGGACCGACCAGGCCTGGCCGGGAGCCCCGTTGGGGGCCGCCGTGCTCTACGAGGCCCACATCGGCACCTTCACCCCCGAGGGCACCTTCGACGCCGCCATCGGGCGCCTCGACCACCTGGTCGACCTGGGCGTGACCGCCCTCGAGGTCATGCCCGTCAACGAGTTCCCCGGTCGGCGGGGCTGGGGCTACGACGGTGTGCTCCTGTTCGCCCCCCACCACGCCTACGGCGGGCCCGACGGCTTCAAGCGCCTGGTCGACGCCTGCCACAGCCGGGGCCTGGCCGTGGTCCTCGACGTCGTCTACAACCACCTGGGCCCGTCGGGGAACCACCTGGGCACGTTCGGGCCCTACTTCACCGACCGCCACCACACGCCCTGGGGTGGGGCCGTCAACCTCGACGGGCCCGGCAGCGACGAGGTCCGCCGCTTCTTCTGCGACAACGCCGCCCAGTGGCTGCGCGACTACCACGTCGACGGCCTGCGCCTCGACGCCGTGCACGCCCTCGTCGACCAGTCGGCCACCCACCTGCTCGAGCAGTTGGCCACCGAGGTCCACGACCTGTCCCGGGCCGTCGGCCGCCAGCTGTGGCTCATCGCCGAAAGCGATCTGGGCGACCCCAGGCTCGTACGGGCGCGCGAAGGCGGGGGGTTCGGTCTCGACGCACAGTGGTCTGACGACCTGCACCACGCCCTCCACTGCGTGCTCACAGGGGAGTCAGATGGCTACTACGGAGATTTTGGTTCGCTGGGCGACGTGGCTGCCGCCATCGACGAGGTCTTCGTCTACGCCGGGAGGCACGCACCGAACCGGGGTCGGGTCCACGGACGACCGGTCGAGGACCTGCCGAGAGACCGCTTCGTCACCTTCCTGCAGAACCACGATCAGATCGGCAACCGGGCCCGCGGTGAGCGCATCACCGCCCTGACCAGCACCGATCGCGTCGCCGTCGGCGCGGCGTTGTCCTTGCTGTCCCCCACCACCCCCATGTTGTTCCAGGGTGAGGAGTGGGGGGCCTCGGCGCCATTCCTCTACTTCACCGATCACGAGGAGCCCGAGCTGGCCGAGGCCGTGCGCCAGGGCCGACGGTCCGAGTTCGCCGCCTTCGGCTGGGCCCCCGAGGACGTGCCCGACCCCCAGGCCCCCGAGACGTTCGAGCGGTCCCGGCTCGACTGGGACGAGCTGGCCGAGGGCGACCACGCCAAGTTGCTGGACTGGTACCGCACCCTGCTCGACCTGCGGCGCCACTGGCCTGACCTGGTCATGGCGGGCCCTTGGGCCACGGCCACCACGGTCGACGAGGCCGCGGCCACGATCGTGGTCCACCGCGGTCGCCTGGTGGTGGCCGCCAACCTGGGCACCGAGGCGGCCGGTGTCGACGTGGGCGGGGCCGACCGCGTCGTGTTGGCCAGCTGGCTGGCCCACACCGAGGCCGACGACGAGGCCAACGACGAGGCGATCGAGCTGGCCCCGGGCTCGGTCGTGGTCCTGGGACCGCCGGCCACCGCCCCCAAGGGGCAGTGAGACGAACGCCACGTCGGGTGGGTGGTGCTTCCAGTGGCAACGGTTAGCCAGACTAATTAGTCTGGCTAACCGTTGCTCACGAGGGAATGCAGGGGCCGACGCATGGCGGTAGGGGAACGGGTGGGGCGACGGCCTGGCGGGGGGAGCACGCGGCAGCGGCTGCGGGGGGTGGCCATGTTCCGCCCCCTACGCATGCACAACTACCGGCTCTACTTCGCCGGCCAGCTCGTGTCCCTGTGCGGCACGTGGATGCAGACCACGGCCCTGGCCTGGCTGGTCCTGCGGCTGAGTGACAGCGGCACCGTCCTCGGCCTGGTGACCGCGGCCCAGTTCGTGCCCACCCTGGTCGGGGGCCCGTTCGCCGGGGTGCTGGCCGACCGCTTCGACAAGCGCACCACCCTCATCGTGGCCCAGTCCGGGCTGGCCTTCACCGCCGCGGCCCTGGCCGCGCTGACCCTGACCGACACCATCACCCTGCCCCTGCTCGTAGCCCTGGCCGTGGTGCTGGGCGCCTTCACCGCCCTC
Source organism: Acidimicrobiales bacterium (assembly GCA_038255145.1). Classification (GTDB taxonomy): domain Bacteria; phylum Actinomycetota; class Acidimicrobiia; order Acidimicrobiales; family CAIXPF01; genus WHTX01. The sequence continues at coordinate 5,771 of JBBSLP010000108.1, read as the reverse complement.
GACGCCCCCGCCCGTCAGTCCTTCGTGACCGAGCTCGTGGGACGAGAGGCCCTGCCCAACGCCGTGGGCCTCAACAGCGCGCTGTTCAACTCGGCCCGCATCGTCGGCCCCGCCATCGCCGGGCTGCTGCTGAGCCGCTACGAGGACCGGGTCACGTTGGGCGTGGGCCTGTGCTTCCTGGTCAACGCGGTGTCCTTCGCCGCGGTGATCACCAGCCTGGCCCTCATGCGCCGGCGCGAGCTGCTGCCCTCGGCCCTGGTGGCCCGGGGCAAGGGCCAGATCCGTGACGGCTTCCGCTACGCCATGGCCGAACCCACCCTGCGCATCATCCTGATCATCACCGGCATCGTCGGCGTCTTCGCCCTCAACTACCAGGTGCTGCTGCCCCTCGTGGCCGACAAGGCCCTGGGGGGCACGGCCGGCACCCTGGGGGCCCTGCTCGTGGCCATGGGGGCGGGTTCCCTCGTCGGCTCCCTGGTCGCCGCCAGCCGGGGCCGCTCGTCCATGGGCCTGGTCGTGGGGGCGTGCACGGCCATGGCCGTCAGCCTGGCCGCGGCCACCGTGGCCCCCGGCTTCGAGACCGCCCTGGTGTGCTGGTTCTTCGTCGGGCTCACCAACATGACGTTCATCGCCGCGTCGAACACCACCCTGCAGCTGACGGCCCGCCCCGACATGCGGGGTCGGGTCATCGCCCTCTACTTCCTCATGATCATGGGCTCCACCCCCATCGGTGGGCCCATCACCGGGTGGATCGCCCAGCACCTGGGGACCAGGTACGCCGTGGGCCTGGCCTCGGCCGCCTGCTTCCTGGCCGCGGGCATCGGCGCCCGGTCCCTGCGCCTGGGCAGCCGGGCCCGAGCCGACCTCGCTGCTCTCGACCTCTCAGCGGGGGATGGCCGACCAGGCGACGTCGCGGTCGAGCCTCGGCTCGCCGGGTAGGCCCAGAGAACGCTCGGCGATGATGTTGCGCTGGATCTCGGCCGTGCCCCCGGCCACCCGGGCCCCGGGCGACCCCGTCACGTGCTCGGACCAGGCGTAGGTCCCCCACTCGCCCACGTCGGCCACCAGCTTGGGGCCGAGCAGGAGCGACACCACCTCGGTGATGCGCTCGCTGCCCAGGTCGTTCATGAGCTTGCCGATGGAGCCTTCGGGGCCCGGCGTCTGGCCGGCCTGGCGCTTGGCCTTGCTGCGCTGCAGGTTCAGGCCGTGGATGCGGTAGTGGGTGTAGAGACGGGCCAGCTCGTCACGGACCACGGGCTCGTCGGTGCGGCCCAGGTGGCGGGCCAGTTCCAGCACCCGGTTCACCTTGCCCGGCACCTTGCCGCCGGTCTCCCCCGAGCCCGCCGAGCGCTCGAAGCCCAGGGTGGTCATGGCCACCCGCCAGCCCGAACCCACCGCGTCGAGGCGCATGGTGTCGGGGATGCGCACGTCGTCGAGGAAGACCTCGTTGAAGCTGGCCCCACCGCTCATCTGGCGCAACGGGCGCACGGTCACCCCCGGCGCGTCCATGGGCAGGAGGAAGGCGGTGAGGCCCCGGTGCTTGGGCACGTCGGGGTCGGTGCGGCACAGGATGTAGCCGAAGGCGGCGAACTGCGCCCCCGAGGTCCACACCTTCTGGCCGTCGAGCACCCACTGGTCCCCGTCGAGCTCGGCCCGGCAGGCCAATCCGGCCAGGTCGGAGCCGGCGCCAGGCTCGGAGTAGAGCTGGCACCACATCTCCTCGGTGGCCAGCATCTTGGCCAGGTAGCGGTCCTTCTGCTCGTCGGTCCCGTGGGCGGCGATGGTGGGGGCGATGAGCGAGGTGGTGATGCCCAGGGCCTCGTGCAGGGCCGGGGTGCGGTACTTGGTCTCGATCTCGCGGTAGGCCCGCTCGTAGGCGTTGGCCAGCCCCAGGCCGCCGTAGCGGGGGTCGGTGGTGATGGCGTGGTAACCGGCGGTGGCCTTGAGCTGCACCCAGGCCCGGCCCTCGTCGACGATGGCCCGCATCTCGTCCTGGCCGACGTTGTGGAAGACGCTGACCGTGTCCGAGCCCTTGCCCCAGGCGAAGTCCTCGGGCGGCGGTTTGGGCTCGGCGTGCTCGTGGAGCCACGCCCTGGCCCCGGCCCGGAACTCGTCCAACGTCGGCTGACCCATGCGGTTCTCCCTAGCTGTCTGGCCGCAGGACGCTAGCCGGACGACACCGGGACCGAGGCGAGGCCGAGGCCGGAGCCGAGGCGGGAGAGGTGCGGCGAGACCAGGCGGCGGTTCGCATCGGTGCCTGGGCACCTCTCGTCACCGCCACCCGGCTCGCTCCCCTCGGTGGCACCGCGTGCTCGGGGCCGGGTTGCTTGCTCCGGCGTCGTCGCCTACGGCTGACCTCATCGAAGCTGTACCCCGCCTGTCAGGCGACAACGTTGCGATCTCGTGACAGAACAGAAGCAGGCCCGGGTCGGGGGCCGGGCCGGCGCATATCGAACTTGAGATACCTCTTTCGCTATCACCGAGCTAGGATGCGTCGTCGTGGACCCGGTACGACGATCGCCCTTCCCTGGGTTCGAGGGCGTGGCCTTCGACCCTGCAGACCTGGTCAGCGCTCTGACGACACGGCGGCACGCCCTGGGTCTGTCCCAGACCGAGGTGGCGGCCCGCATGGGCACGTCGCAGTCGGCCGTGGCCCGGCTCGAGGCCGGCGGCGTCGACGTGCGCCTGTCGACGCTCGACCGCTACGCCGCCGCCCTCGGCCACCGCCTGGGCTGGGTGGCCAGTGCCGCACCCCCCGTCGATGCCGGGACCGACCACCCGTGATCCCCGAGGGCCCCTCCGGCGAGGGTCTCGACGCCGTCGCCCAGCTGGCCGCCCGGCGCACGCTCTTCCTACGAGGACCGCTCGACGTCGGCGCAGCCAACGAGCTCGTGGCTCAGCTGATGGCCCTCGACGCCGTGTCCGGCGACCCGGTGACGGTGGTGGTCAACAGCCCCGGCGGCCCTCTCGACGACCTCTTCACGGTGCTCGACGTGGCCCAGGTGATCGGCGCCCGCGTCGACGTGACCTGCCTGGGCCAGGCCCTGGGCACGGCCGGGGTGCTGGTGGCGTGCGCTCCCGGACACCGCCGGGCCACCCCCAGCGCCCGACTGTCGTTGCGCCTGGCCCCCGGCGGGCCCGTGACCGGCGATGCCGACGGCTTGACCCGACTGGCCGATCTGCACGAGGCCCGCCTGGCCGACGTGGCCCGCCGCCTGGCCGACGCCACCGCCCTCGATGTCGCCACCGCCGCCGCCGAGCTGCGATCGGGCGGGACCTACGACGCGGCGGGGGCCCGGGCCGCGGGCCTGGTCGACGAGGTCCAGGCCCGAGGCCGCTGAGCCCCGGGGCGACGCCCTCCGGTGGCGCGAAACGGCCCCGGCCGAGGCGTGCTTAGATCTGCAGCCGTGCGTGCCCCGGCTTCCCTCCGCCCCCTGTTCCTGTCCGGCATCCTCGTCGCCGCGGTGGTGGGTTGCGGGGGTGACGACAGCGGCACCGAGGCCGGGGGCAGTTCCAGCACCACGGCCACGACGGCGGGGACGACCACGACGACGGGCAAGGCGGTCGACTTCGCCGCCCTGGGCGAGAGCCCGGTCATCAAGTACCTGCAGGAGACCCTCGACACCCTGGGCTTCTTCCCCGGCACCATCGACGGGGTCTACGGCCCCCAGACCGAGGCCGGTCTGGCGGCGTTCCAGCGCTCGGTCGGCCTGCCCGTGACCAGCCAGCTCGACGCGGCCACCGTCGCCGCCCTGGCCAAGGCGTCACCGGCGGCGCAGAAGTACGCCGTGCGCGCCCTGCAGACCGAGCTCGTCGAGCTGGGGTTGTACAAGGACACCATCGACGGGGTCATGGGACCGGAGACCGTGGACGCCATCGAGGCCCTGCAGTCCGAGGCCGGGTTGCCCCAGACCGGCACCCTGGACGGGGCCACCTTCGGCGCCCTGCAGCAGCGCTACTTCGACGAGGTGACCAAGGGTTCGTCGACGGGACCGGGCTCATCGACGACGACCACGGCGCCGTCCAACGACCCCAACATCCTCAAGCCGGGCATGGACGGTGCTGCGGTGCAGGCCCTGCAGCAGAGCCTGACCACCCTGGGCTACCGCACCGGCGGGGTCGACGGCGCCTACGGGGCGGCCACGGCGTCGGCGGTGATGGCCTTTCAGAAGCACGAGGGCCTGAGCCGCGACGGCATCGCCGGGCCCGACGTGATGAGCCACCTGTCCGCCCCCACCGGCGCCGGTCCCAAGTCGTCGGCCGTCGGGCCCCGCGTCGAGGTCGACCTCGATCGCCAGATCGCCTTCGTCATCGACGGCAGCGGGACCGTCACCACCATCAACGTGTCCACGGGGTCGGGCGACGACTACACCGACGCCGACGGCACCGCCGATGTCGCCTACACCCCCACCGGCGATTTCACCGTCTACGAGAAGGACCCCGGCAACGTCGTGGCCCCCCTGGGCACGCTGTACAGCCCGTTGTACTTCAAGGCGGGCTGGGCCATGCACGGCTCCCCCAGCGTGCCCGGCTACCCGGCCAGCCACGGCTGCGTGCGGGTGTCCGACGAAGACCAGGACTTCGTCTACCCGCTGATGCCCGTCGGTGCCGCCATCTCCATCTACGGCACCAGCCTGGGCGACCCCTCCCGAGGCGCCCCCGGCTTCTGACGCCGGCCCCCAGGCGGCCCTGCGCTGCCTCTGCAGCACGAACGCTACGCTCTTAGCGTGCGTGTCGTTGCGTCCCGTGACCTGCGGAACAAGACCCGCTCGCTGCTCGACCGGGTCGCCGCCGGCGAGGAGATCACCATCACGGTGGACGGGCGTCCGGTGGCCCTCCTCGGCCCCCTCCCCCTGTGCACCCGGTGGATGGCACGCGACGCCTTCGTGCGCAACGTCCTCGGCCACCGCACCGACCCTGGCCTCGCCGATGACCTCGCTGAACTCGCGCCCGACACCACTGACGACCTGCCGTTGTGACGACCCCCGCCGACTCCTGGATCGCCGCGACCGCCATGGCTCTCGACGTCCCCGTGCTCACCCAGGACGACGGCTTCCCCGCCCTCGAAGGCCTTCGGGTCCACCGCCTCTGACGAGCTTGGCCTAGTTCGTGTGGCGGCGGTTCACCGGCACGCCGCCGATGGCGATCAACGACTCGACGCAGTCGCGCAAGGAGTCCTGGAAGGGGCGGAACTCGATGGGCACGGCGGCGCGGATGCGCTCGTTGCGCAAGCTGACCTCGTCCAGATGGAGCGGAACTCGGCCTCGCGCCCCTTCCAGCGGTCGGGGGCGGGATCGGCGATCGGGCCGGGGTCGTGATCGAGCTCGGGGAGCACCTTGCCGATCTCAGCCGCGATGTCCTCGTAGGGCCACGTCTCCGTCGAGCACGCCAGGTAGCGCTCCCCGTTGGTCACCGTCTCGCTCTCGAGCAGACCGACGTGGCTGGCCGCGTCGTCGCGCACGTCGACGGGCATCCACGGTCGGTAGGGCCCGGTGCCGTGGAAGATGCTGGATCGCTTCTGCAGCATCTCGCCGATGAGGTGCTGCCACGGGCCGCCGGTCCGCTGATGAGGGGCCAGGATGGGTCCGACGTTGTCCGCGGGGCAGATCGTGATGGCGTCCCACCGACCGCTGCGGGCCGCCGCTTCGGCGAACGCGTGCTGGGCGTGCACCTTGGCCATCGAGTACCCCTGGCCGCGCTCAGCGGTGCGCTTGGGGTTCGACTCGTCCGGTTCGCGGTCCTCATCGACGATCGGTCGCCGTCCCAGCTCG
>JBBSLP010000107.1:0-10498 GCA_038255145.1 Acidimicrobiales bacterium | reverse complement strand
CCAGGGTCACCTCCACGGTCCGGCGCACCTCGTCGGCCGAGAGCGGGTCGAGGGGGTGGGTGGTGGCGGTCGTGACCCGGGCGGCGGTGTCGGCCATGGGCCACCCTAGGCCGGGGTCGTCACCCCGCTCGCGGCGAACGCAGCCTCAGCGGTAGCCGGTGGTGTCGGCGGACGTAGTGCGGCGTCTCGGAGATGGCGAAGTGGGGTTGGACCTTCGTCGCCTCCAGCCACGTCTCCTCGGTGATGCCGTAGGCGTCGAGCATGACCTCGGACCGTCGCCGGGGTTTCGGGCTGGCGACCCGGACAGGCGGCGATCAGGGACCGGGGTAGCGCAGGGTGACCGACCCACCCGAGGAGCGGGCCCGGATGGTCCTGTCGCTGGTGGGGTCGACCCGCAGGCCGTTGTGGGTCGACCCCCCGCTGGACGAGGCGTCGACCCTGTAGGCGTCGGGGGTGTCGGGTACCTCCACGGTGACCCCGCCCCCGCTGGAGTCGACGGCCACGGATAGGGGTGGCTGGGCGAAGGACACCCGCACCGCGCCCCCGCTGGAGGACGCGTCGACCTGGGCCGAGGTCAGGGCCACGGCGGTGACGCCACCACCGCTCGAATCCAGGCGCAGCCGGCCCGATGCCCCCTCCACCCGCACCCCGCCGCCGGAGGAGGACAGGTCGAGGTCGCCGTCGAGGCCCCGGGCCGAGATGCCCCCGCCCGACGAGCGCACCTGCACATCGACCCCGGCGGGCACGGTGACGGCGTAGCGCACCCGGCAGTAGGCGTTGATGAAGGAGGAGCAGTCGGCGCTCAGGACCAGGCGGTCACCTTCGACGGCCTCGCTGGTGTCGGGCGACGACAGCCCCCGCCACTCCCGGACGTCGACCACGACCCGGTCGTCGGCCGACGGGGACAGTTGCACCGAACCGCCCGATCCCCGCACCTCGATGACCCGGATGGGCCCGTCGAACACGACCTGGCGGTCGATGCGTTCGTAGGCCAGCAGGCTGATCACGTTGAGCGTGCCCCAGCCCAGGGCGGCCACGGCCATGATGCTGCCGGCCACGATCCACGCCCGGCGCACCCCGGGCCGCGGCGGGGGCGGGGGACCGCCGGCCATGGTGGTCGGTTGGGGAGAAGACGGTTCGATCACATCGGTGGTGCTCATGGCGATCAGCTCCCGATCCAGCGCAACACGGCCAGCACCCGACGGTGGTCGGCCTCGGCGGGGGGTAGGTCCAACTTGGTGAAGATGCTGCGCACGTGCTTCTCGACGGCGCCGTCGCTGACGACCAGGGCCCGGGCGATGGCCACGTTGGTGCGGCCCTCGGCCATGAGGCCCAGCACCTCGCGCTCGCGGGCCGACAGGCGCTCGAGGGGGTCCTTGCGCCGGCTGCGGGCCAGGAGCTGGCCCACCACCTCGGGGTCGAGGGCGGTACCGCCGGACCCGACGCGCCGGGCGGCCTCGATGAAGTCGGCCACGTCGGCCACCCGGTCCTTGAGCAGGTAGCCCACCCCGGCGGTGTCGTTGGCCAGCAGGTCGCTGGCGTAGCGCTCCTCGACGTACTGGGACAGCACGAGGATGCCCACCTCGCTGAAGCGCTGCTGGATGGCCAGGGCGGCGCGGACCCCCTCGTGTGAAGCTCGGGGGCATGCGGACGTCCACGACGGCCAGGTCGGGGCGGTGGCGACCCACGGCGTCGAGCAGGAGCTCGGCGTCGTCCACGGCGGCGACGACGTCCTCGCCGGCCTCGTCGAGCAGGCGGGTCAGCCCGGCCCGCAGCAGGACCGAGTCCTCGGCGATCACGATGCGCACGGGAGCTCCGCCATGACCGTGGTGGGGCCACCCACCGGGCTCATGATCCTCGTCCACCCGCCCAGGGCCCGGACCCGTTCGTCGAGGCCCCGCAGCCCGGTGCCGGCCGAGGGTTCGGCACCTCCTCCGCCGTCGTCGGTGATGTCGATGGCCAACCGGTCGCCACGGCGGGCGATGGCCACGGTGACCAGGGTGGCCCGGGCGTGCTTGGCCACGTTGGTCAGCGCCTCGGCCACCACGTAGTAGGCGGCGTTCTCGCAGGCCATGGATGGCCGTTGGGCCACGTCGATCTGCAGGCGCACGGGCACCGGCGAGCGGGCCACCAGGGGGGAGAGGGCGGCGTCGAGGCCCCGGGCCTCGAGGATGGAGGGCTGGAAGCCCCGCACCAGGTCCCGCAGTTCGGCCAGGGCGGCCTTGGCCTCCTCGTGGGCCTCCACCACCAGGGCCCTGGCTGCCTCGGGGTGCTCGTCGAAGCGCTCCCGGGCCATGCCCAGGTCCATGGCCAGGGCCACCAGGCGCTGCTGGGCCCCGTCGTGCAGGTCCCGTTCGATGCGGTTGCGCTCGGACTGGGCGCTGCCCACCGCCGCGGACCGGTGGGCCTCGGCTGCGGTCCGTCCCGCCTCGGCCACGGCCCGGTCGGCCTCGGCGGCACTGCGGCTGACCTCGGCCGCAACCCGGTCGGCCTGGAGGCGGGCCACCTGGGCGTGCAGGGTGGCCTGGCTGGGGCCCAGCAGCCAGCGGGCCAGGGCGGCGCCGACGGCCAGGGTGGTCCACGGGGCCAGCAGGACCACACCCACCAGGCCCAGGGCGCCGGCGGTCCACGCCCCGACGCCGGGGTGCACCTCGAACAGGCCCATCTCGGCCCGGTCCCGGGGCAGGGCCCCGGCGTAGAGGGGGAGCAGGAGCAGGGTCAGGGAGCCGGCCCACACCGCCACCACCACGGCGAAGTTGATGCCGGCGACGGGCAGGTGCAGCAGGGGGTAGGCGATCTCGCGCCAGCGGCTGGGGGTGCGCACCCGCTCCTTGAGGTGGGCCCACCACGAGCCCGGGGCCAGGGGTGGGTGGGGGTCGCCGAGGTGCACGTCGAGCAGGGAGGCCACCCGGGAGCGCTCGAGGCGGCCGTAGCCCCGGGCCACCACGAAGGCCAGCCAGGCAAAGGGCAGCGCCAACGGGAAGGTGATGAACAACCCGACCGACAGGGCCAGGAACACGAGGACGACGGGACCGAAGGTGACGGCGAAGGGCAGGTCGAGCAGGGCATGGCCCAACGCCCGCCACGTGCGGCTCGTTGTCCACGGGTGCAGCAGGGTGGTGACCACGGGACCCACCGTAAGCACCGCCCGCGGCCGCGGCCATCCTGCTGCCCGGCATCCCCGGGTGGGGCTAGCCCTACCCGTGAGCGGGTAGCACAGGGGCAGGTGGCAGCGGAATGGTCCAACCCGGTAGGTGCGGAGCTATTCTGAGCCGGTCCGAGCGGCCCGGTCCGGCGCCAGGAGGCAGGCAAAGACGTGAGATGGCTGAGCCGCAGCACCGGGTGACGCGAGCGCTGGTCGACCTGCCGTGCGAGGCGGGCTCCATACGGCTCGCCCGTCGCCTGCTGTCCGAGCTCATCCACGGGGCCGATCCCGAGTCGGCCCAGGTCGCGTTGCTGCTGTTGTCCGAGCTGGCCACCAACTCGGTGGTGCACGCCCGTTCGGACTTCACCGTGACCGTGCTCGTGGGCGAGGACTGCCTGCGCGTGGGCGTGGCCGATGGCGATCCCCGCCTGCCCGTCATGCGCCGCTACGGGCGTGATGCGGTCACGGGACGGGGCATGCAACTGGTCGACGGTCAGTCGTCGCGGTGGGGCATCGATGAACGACCGGGGGACGGCAAGACGGTGTGGTTCGAGCTCGACGGGTGGCGGGGCGTGGCCGCCGGAGCAGCGGCGGGATGACGACCAACCTGACCATCCGCCTGGTGGGCGTCCCCCTGGAGTTGCAGCGCAAGGCTGCGGCCCAGACCCAGGCCCTGCTGCGCGAGCTGGCCGTGTTGCGCGCCGACTCGGAGTCGGCCCGGCTGTTGCCCGACCGTCTCCTGGTCCTGCTCGAGGAGCTGCAGGCCGACGACGACGGGGCCAGCGCAGCCCGCCAGGAGCAGATGGCCGCGGCCGTCGAGCGGGGCGACGACACCATCGACCTCGATTACCAGGTGCAGCAGGGCGCGGCCGAGGCCGTGATCCGCCTCAGAGACCTCTTCGACGAGACCGACGCCTTCTGCCGGGCCGGTCACTCCCTGCTCACCGTGCGAGCCCCCCGCGACGTGCGGGCCCTGCGGCGCTGGGGCTTCGGCCAGTTCACCGCCCAAGCCGCCGGCGAGGCGCCAGAGCCCTGGCACGACGGCCTCATCGAGGAGCTGGGCGGCCCGGCCGACGAGGACGAAGCCGGCGTGGATGCCCCCCCTGTCGTCGTCGAGCTGAGCGGCGAGATCGATCTGGCCGCGGCCCCGTCGGTGCGCGAGGCCCTGTTGCGCATCGTGGACACCGGGGTGCGGCGCATCGACGTCGACGCCAGCAAGGTGACGTTCCTCGACTCGTTGGGCATCAGCGTGCTGCTGGCCGTGCACCTCCGCCTGCGTGAGCGGGGCGGTGCCGTCCGGGTGGTGCGGGCATCGCCCCAGATCGAGACCACCCTGCGCTTCGTGGGGGTGCCCGAGTTCCTGCCCGGCGCCGGCTGACGCTCGTCCGTCCCCGACCGGCCGTCAGTGGGCCAGGTCGGACACCACCCAGGGCAGGTCGAGGCCGCTGAGCTGGGACACGCGCTCGAGGATGGGGCTGCGCCCCGAGACCGACAGCACCACACAACGGGCGTCGAGACGTGACCACAGCTGGCGCAGGGCCCGCAGCCCGGCGCAGTCGACGAAGTGCAGCTCGTCCACCACCACGGTGAGGGTGGCGGGCGGCGTCGCGTCGAGGCGCTCGAGCAGCCGGAGCAGCGCGGGTACGGCGGCATGGTCGAGCTCGCCCCGTACCGTCAGGCGGCCACCGTCCAAGACAAGGCTGACGTAGTCGGGGATGCAGGACATGACGGCCACCCTCTCCCGGTCGAAGCGGGCCATCGTGGAGGTCGTGGATCAACGTAGAATCATGCGATGCTCAACGACGCGTCAACGGCGAGGTCAACGGGGAGGACGTCGTGGCCCTGGTCCTGCTGAGCGAGCCTGACGGGTCCGTGCGCCGCTTCCTGACCGGTCGTCTGGAGCGCGAGGGCTTCGAGGTGGCGCTGGCCGCGGACGCCACCTCGCCGGTCCTCGACGTGGCGGCGCGGGATCCCGATGTGCTCATCGTGGCCCTGGAGCAGGGCAGCGACCTCGAGCCGTTGTTGCGGGTTCGTCAGCGCAGCGACGTGCCCACCATCGCCCTGCTCGCCGCCGACCTCGATCTCAGTGAGCAGGTCGTGCTCGACGGGGGCGCCGACGACTGCCTGCGCAAGCCGCTGTCGCCCGGCGAACTGGCCGCCCGGGTGCGGGCCGTGCTGCGCCGCACCGGTACCCGCCGTCCGGCGACCCGGCTCGAGTTCCCCGGGCTCGAGATCGACATGGCGGGCCGGCTGGCCACCGTCGACGGCGACGTGGTGGACCTGCCCCAGCGCGAGTTCGACCTGCTGGTGTTCCTGGCGTCTTCGCCGGGCCAGGTGTTCACCCGCCAGCAGGTGCTGGAGCGGGTGTGGAAGTCGTCGGACGCCTGGCAGGGGGCCACGACGGTCACCGAGCACGTCTACCGCCTACGACGTCGTCTCGGCCCCGGCCACGGGCCGTGGATCCAGACGGTGCGCTCCATCGGCTACCGCTTCACGCCGAGCTGACGCCCCGACCGGTGGCTCCCCGACCGCTGACGCCCCGATCGCTTACGCCCGGACCGTCGCCGTCCGACCCGGCCAGCTCCTCGAGGACCATGATCACGCCGTCCGTGCCCGACGGCGAGCGCAACGGCGTGAGCACGACCCGGTAGGTGTGCAGCTGGCCGCGGCGGTTGCGGCCGGTGATGATCCGCTGCTGACGCTGGCTGTCCCCGTCCAGGCACAGCCGGATGGCGGGGGCGAGCTCGTCGATGGGCAGGCCGCTGTCGAGCGTCAGCAGGCTCCGGCCCAGCACCTCGTCGGCCCGCAGACCCCACTGCTCCTCGGCCCAGCCGTTCCACAGGTTCACCAGCAGGTCGCGGTCGACCACGATCACCGCCCACAGCAGGCCGGTGAGGATGGACCCGAAGTACATGTTCACCCGGTCGAGCTCGACGCCACGGACCTGCAGCTCCAGGTTCAACGAGTGGAGCTGGTCGTTCGTCGACTGGAGCTCCTCGTTGGTGGTCTCGAGCTCCTCGTTGGCCGACTGGAGCTCCTCGTTGGTGGTCTCGAGCTCCTCGATGGTGGATTGGAGCTCCTCGTTGGCCGTCTCCAGTTCCTCGTTGGTGGACTGCAGCTCCTCGTAGGTCGAGGTCAGCTCACGATGCGCGGCCTCGAGCTCGTCGTGCAGGGCCCTCAGCTCGCCGCCGTCGCGGAAGGTGACGGCCACGCCGAGGGCGGCGCCGGTGGGGGCGTAGAGGGGGGTGACGACGACATCGACGAAGGCCCGTTCCCCCGAGGCGTCGCGCCACTCGACCCCGCTGCGCTCGACGGGCACCCGGCGCTCGTAGGCCTCGGTGACGAGGGGGCGCAGGTCGACGGGGCGATAGGACAGCTCGAGGTTCGCCAGCAGGCCCCGGGGCTCGCGGCGACTGGTGCCCAGCAGGCGTCGGGCGGCCTCGTTGACGAGCACGACGTCGCCGTCCACGTCGACCAGCACCGTGGCCACCGGTTGCTGGGCCATGGCCGTCTCGCGCAGCTCGAGCTCACCGGGGGCGGTGCTCGTGGTCAGCGGGCCCGGTGAGCGGAACGAGGCGCTGGGACGGCTCTCGCCCCGCTTGGCGAAGACCCGCATGCGCAGGTCGACGGGGGAGAAGCGGGCCGAGTGGGCCAAGAGCGTCTCGGCCTTGCCCAGGAACAGGAAGCCCCGTTCACGTAGGGCGAAGTGGAACTTGCCCACCACCCGGGCCTGGGTGTCGGCGTTGAAGTACATCAGGATGTTGCGGCACACCAACAGGTCGAGCCGGGAGATGGGGGCATCCTGCAACAGGTCGTGGCGACCGAAGATGATGGCCCGACGCAGGTCGGACCGGAAGACCCACCCCTCGTTGGTGCGGTCGAAGTAGCGCTCGGCGTAGCCCGGGGGCAGGTTGGCCATGGCCGCGGTGTCGTAGCCGGCGTGGCGGGCCGAGGACAGGGCGTCCTCGTCGACGTCGGTGCCGTAGATCTTGACCCGTTCGCGGAACTCGTCCTCGCCCAGGGCATCGGCCAGCACCATGGCCAGGGAGTAGGCCTCCTCGCCGCTGGCACAGCCCGCGCTCCACACCCGGATGGGCTCGTTGGGCGCCTTGTCGGTGAGCAGCCGCCCCACGACCTCGTCTCGCAGGAAGTCCCAGGGGGCGCCGTCGCGGAAGAAGCTGGTGACGTTGATGAGGATGGTGTTGAAGAGGGTGCCGAACTCCTCGGGGTGCACCTCGAGGAAGTCCTGGTACTGGCTGTAGTTGGTGCAGCCCACCTCGGCCACGCGCTTGGCCACCCGGCGACCGATGGACGCCGGCTTGTAGCCGCTGAAGTCGAACCCCCGGGTGGTGCGGATGTGCTCGATGAGCGGCGCCAGGTCACCCAGCCCCTCGAGGTCGCCACGGTCGCGGTCGTCGCCGTCGGAAGGTTTGCTCACGGTGCGACCATCCCCTCACCTCCGGCCGATTCGGCCGATTCGGCCGATTCGGCCAGCACCCGTCGCAGCACGTCCTCGTCCTGCTCGATGCGGGCCAGGCGGTCGCTGGCCAGCGTGGCCGCGTGGGGATGACCTCGCCGCAGGGCGTCGGCGCGCATGCGCCGGAACAGGTCGCTGCGCTCGTGGAGGACGCGTAGTGCGGTCCACAGCGCGTTCTCCAGCTCGATGGACTGGCGGTCGGCCAGGTTGTCCTCGGTCCAGCTGTGGCCCACCCGGCAGCGGTAGCGACGCAGCTCACCGCCTTCGTCGAGCTGCCACAGCGAACCGTGGCAGTCGGGGCAGGTGAAGCGGGACGGGGGGCCTTCCACCTCGCCGGGATCGATCCCGACCACGGCGTTCTCGCCGGGTGTGCCCCGGTCCTCGGGAAGGGGGCCTCGTCGGTCGGGCGCTCGCAGTGGCGTTGCCGCCGGCGGGCGGAAGCCGAGAGGGCCGGGCAGGCGCCGGATGAAGCGGCCGATCTCGGTCACGCCGGCGACCAGGTCGGCGCCCGCGGCCTCCAGCGCCGCCATGGGCATGGACGAGAACAGGGCGTCGTCAGGGTCCTGCACGACGGCCAGTCCACCGCTGCGGCGTAGTGCGGCCAGCCCGGCGGCTCCGTCGTCGAGGGTGCCCGACAGGACCACCCCGGCGCCGCGATGACCGAGGTCACGGGCCATGGAGCGCAGGAGGGGGTCGATGGCCGGTCGGTGGTCGTTCTCCCGGGCTCCCCGGGTCAGCCGGAAGTGGTTGCCCTCGACGACGAGGTGGCCGTCGGGCGGGGCCACGTAGATGCGGCCGGCCACGACGGGCTCGAGGTCGACGGCGTGGGCGCAGGGCACGCTGCTGCAGCGACGGAGGATGTCGGGCAGCACGCTGTGGGCGCCGGCCGGTAGGTGCAGCACGATGGCCACGGCCACCCGCAGCTGGCCGTCGAGCTCGGAAACCAGTCGCTGTAGCGTCTCCACACCCCCCGCAGACGCCCCCACGGCGACGAGGGAGATGGGAGCCAGTCGGGCCTCGTCGACGAGCGGTGCACCGGGGCTTGCCACCGCGGGACTGTACCCCTCGAGGTGGTACCGCCCACCGTTCCCGTTGGTCCCCGGGTGGCCCCTCGGATCGGGTCGGGGTTCGCCGCCGGCCCGTCGGGGTAGCTGGCCGGGTGATGGTCTCGTCGACTTCGGCCCCGGTGTGAACGATGGCGGCGGGACGTGGCCGGCTGGCGCCTTCCTGCTGATCACCGATGCCGCCATCCCCGGGGCGACGACGACGTTCGTGGTCGCCGCCAACGACACCGTCGGCGCGGTCCGGGCCATCGAGGCCACCGGTGCCCGCACGGCCGTGCTGCGCCACCGGCGCGACGGCGATCCCGTGGCCACGCTCGAGGGCCTGGGCACCCTCATGGCGGCGGCGCCCCAGGTCGGGTACGTGGTGGTGCACGCCTACGACGGTCGTGACCTGCAGGGCGTCCTCGCGGCCGTGGCGACACCGCCCGGGCTGCCCGCCGCGCTGCCCGCCGGCCCCATCGCCGGGCGTGCTGCCCGGGCCGTCGTACGCCGGGTGGCCGGGGCCCGTGTCCCCGTCGCCGTGCTGGCCGACCTCGAGTTGGTGGCCAGCGAGCTGGCCAGCAACGCCGTGCTCCACGGCCGTCCCCCGTACCGTCTTTCCGTGTGGCGGGGCGACGACCGGCTCCACCTCGAGGTCGCAGACGGCGGTGAAGGTCGCCCCCGGCCCCGCCGCGCCGGAGATGGCGAAGGCGGTCGGGGACTTGTCCTGGTCGACCGCCTGTCCATCTGTTGGGGCGTCACCCCCCGCGGCAACGGCAAGGTCGTCTGGGCCGACGTCCCCCTGAGCTGAGGGACCGCCGGCCGCCGCCGCCCGATCAGGCGTAGACCGTCACGCTCATGGTGGCCCGCAGCTGGTCGAGGCTGGCCCGCAGCAGCCGCGACACGTGGACCTGGCTGATGCCGATCTCCTCGGCGATCTCGCTCTGGGTCCGTTCGGCGAAGAAGCGCAGTTCGAGGATGCGTCGCTCCCGGGGGGCGAGGCGGGCCATGAGCTGCTGCAGCGCCACCCGGGCGTCGGCCACGGCCAGGCCCTGGTCATCGAAGGCCAGCGCCGCGTGCTCGGGGCCGCTGTCCTCACCGGTGCGGGCATCGAGGGGGGAGGATCGGTAGGCGTTGCCGGCCTCGGTGGCCTGGATGACGTCGTCCACCGTGGCGTTCATGGCCGCAGCCACCTCGACAGGTAGGGGTGAGCGCCCCAGGTCACCGGTGAGCTGTTCGACCACCCCGCCCATCTCCAGGTGAAGCTCCTTGGCCCGCCGGGTGACGTGCACCGACCAGGTGGTGTCACGGAAGTGGCGGCGCAGCTCCCCGAACAGGGTGGGCAGGGCGAAGGAGGCAAAGGCGGAGCCGAACCCGGGGTCGAAGCGCTCGACCGCCTTCACCAGGCCCAGCAGGGCCACCTGCAGCAGGTCGTCGAGGGGCTCGCCCCGGTTGGTGAACCGGCGCGCCGCGACCTCGGCCAACCAGCGGTGGTCCTCCACGAGCGCGTTGCGCAGTCGCCGATCTCCGGTCTTTCGGTACTCGGCGAACCGGGCCCGCGTCGCGTCGTCGAACGACCGGCGCGCCGCCGCTTCGGCATGAGCCATGGAAGTTGTGGTCCTCGTGTCGTGCCCCGACCCCGCGGGGATAGCCATGCGGGGAGGGTCCGAAACAACCGTGCCCAGGTTCATGCCCATGTGCGTTACAACCTCGACTCACAACCAATCGCGACGTTTGAAGGCGCCGTAGAGCGCACCGGAACAGACGACGAGCAGGAACACCGCCATCACCACCCCCCAGCTCCGCCCGAAGCCGGGGAAGGGCACGTTCATG
>JBBSLP010000106.1:0-10590 GCA_038255145.1 Acidimicrobiales bacterium | reverse complement strand
GTGTCGTTCACGGGGTGGATCGAGGACGCGCTCGAGTCGATCTCGGGTCCGTGGCTCTACCTGATCGCCGCCCTGCTCACCTTCGCCGAGACGGGGACCCTGTTCTTCGTCATCCCCGGCGAGATCGGCCTGTTCGTGGCCGGTGCCGCCGCTGGTGCCGGCGACCTGAGCTTGCCCGTGCTCATCGTGGTGGCCTGCGTGGCCGCCATCGCCGGTGACGCCACCGGCTTCTACATCGGTCGCCGCTTCGGGCCCAAGGTGCAGACGAGCTGGCTGGGTCGCAAGATCGGCCAACACAACTGGGACCGGGCCACCCGCCTGGTGCACGAGCGCAAGGGCGTCATCGTGCTCTTCGGCCGCTGGGTGGGCTTCCTGCGGGCCATCATGCCCGCCACGGCGGGGATGTCGGGCATGTCGTACCGGTCGTTCCTGCCCTGGGACCTGGCCGGCTGCATCTCGTGGGCCACGGTGTGCGTGGTCGGCGGCTACCTGCTCGGCGAGAACTGGACCGACCTGGCCGCAGCCATGGGCAAGGCCGGCTGGGCCGTCGCCGGGCTGGCCGTGATCGGCCTGGTGGTGCTCAAGGTCCGAGCCATCCGCCGGGAACGGTCGGCCATCGGGGACTGACCGTCGCCCTCGATCCGGCCTGACTGGGCTCACCGGCCGAGGCG
The DNA here is from genome assembly GCA_038255145.1 of Acidimicrobiales bacterium. Lineage (GTDB taxonomy): Bacteria > Actinomycetota > Acidimicrobiia > Acidimicrobiales > CAIXPF01 > WHTX01. Next base: position 9,919 of record JBBSLP010000106.1, on the reverse strand, counting down.
ACGGCGTCGGGCCGGTTCCGCATCACGGCGAATTGCGCCTGGTGACAGCCCGCGCCCCCGGCTGTACCGACGGCCGCCGATCCCGGGCGCTGTTCAGGCGAATCGACGTCGATTCGCCTGAACGCGTCCGTGCAGGTCACGTGTGCCCGTCGAGATGGCGGCACCGGTCGTCGGCCAGCCGTCCTCGATTCGCCGTGATGCGGAACCGACCTCGCACCGGCGCCCCCGAGCGGGCCGACCGCAGTGGCCGACGCTCAGAAGCCGGCGGGGTGGGGCAGGGGGCCGAGGATCTCGTGGAGCTTGGCGGCCACGTCGAGCGTGGTGCGGTCGTCGAGGTAGGGCCCGATGATCTGCACCCCGACGGGCAGCCCGTCACTGGTCAGCCCGACCGGCACCGTGGTGGCGGGCAGCAGGCAGGCACCGGCGGGCGCCGACCATCGCAGCAACTCCATGTAGTTGCGCTCCTGGCCACCGAAGAACGTTCGCCGCTCGGCCATGGGATCGCTGTGGTCGTGCTCGACCGCGGCCCGGGGCATGACCGGGCACAGCAGCACGTCCCACCCGCCGGCGAAGAACTCCTCCCAGCGCAGGCGCATCTGCAGGCGACGCTCGTTGGCCCCCAGCCACTCGCGGTGGCGCATGGCCGTCCACCGCCGGATGTCGGCGGCGTGGCCTTCCCCGGTGTCGGTGGCGAAGCGATCGAGCTGGTTCAGCTTGTAGCCCCCGGCCAACGCCGCGTTGAGCAGCTGGGCGAAGGTGGTGGCCGCCTTCTCCAGGGTGAACGCAGGCTGGGCCACGTCCACGGTGGCCCCGGCGCCGGCCAGGGCGGTGGCTGCCCCCTCGAGCAGGGTGCGGACCTCGTCGTCCACGGGGCAGAACTGGTCGTCGAGCCACGTGGCCACCCGGTAGTCGCCCACCGAGGACTGCCGGGGCGGGGGCAGCTCCAGCCGCCAGGCCGGGGCGTTCCACCGGTCGGGACCGGCCATGATGTCCAGGCCCAGGACCAGGTCGGGGACGCTGCGGGCCATGGGTCCGGCCACGGCCAGGTCGGCCTGGGTCAGGGTCCCGGGAGGGCCGGGGATCTGCCCGTGGGCGGGCACGACGGCGTAGGACGGCTTGTGGCCCACCACCCCGCTCATGTGGGAGGGGAAGCGGATGGAGCCGCCGATGTCGCTGCCCAGCTCGAGCGGGGTGAACCCTGCGGCCAGGGCCGCCCCCGACCCCCCCGACGAGCCCCCGGGGCTGCGATCGAGGTGGTAGGGGTTGGCGGTGGTGCCGAACACCTCGTTGTAGGTCTGCAGGTCACCGGCGTAGATGGGCAGGTTGGTCTTGCCGTAGATCACCGCCCCGGCCTCCCGCAGGCGGGCCACGGGATGGGCGTCGACGGTGGGCACGTGGTCGGACAGCTCGGGGGCACCCGATGTGGTGCGCATGCCCTTGGTGGAGAAGGAGTCCTTCACCGTCATGGGCACGCCGTGCAGGGGTCCCAGGTCCTCTCCCCGGGCCTGGGCCTCATCGGCGGCCAGGGCCTCGGCCCGGGCCCGTTCGGCGTCGATGGTGACGACGCTGTTGATGGGCCCGTCGAGGGCGGCCTGGCGGTCGAGCAAGTGGTCGAGCGCCTCGCGGCTCGACACCTCGCCGCTGCGGATGGCGGCGGCCAGCTCGATGGCCGAGCTCCAGTGCAGGTCCCCCATGACGTTCCCCCCGGGTGCCGACGTGCGCGCTCCCCACTTGGGCCCGACGTCGCCACGAACAGTAGCTGCGGTTCGGGCTGCGGATTGGCTGGGCGACGGGCGGTAGGGTCACGGGCCGATGACGTCCTCCACCGGGCCTGACGGGCTCACCGGCCTGGCCCAGGGGGTCTACGCCTGGCTGCAGGCGCTCCCGGGCCACGGCCGGGCCAACGCCGGGGTGGTGATCGACACCGACGGTCTGACCCTCATCGACACGTTGATGGTCGCGTCCCAGGTCGAGCCGTTCGCCCAGGCGGTCGAGGCCTTCGGCATGCCCCTGCGTCGGGTCGTGCTCACCTCGTCGCACATCCCCTACGTGGGCGGCAGCAGCCGCTTCTGGCAAGCCGCCTTCTACGGCTCGGACCACACCAGTGACCAGCTCGACCTTCCCGCCAACGTGGCCGGTTACCGGCTGTTGATGCCCGCCTTCGCCCGTGAGTTCCCCGACGACCTCACCACCAGGCCCATCACCCACACCGTCAGCGAAGCGGCCCGCTTGACCCCGGCCATCGAGCTCGTGCCCGCCGCAGGCGAGACGGCCCAGAACCTCTACGCCGTGGTGGCGGGGGCCGACGTGTGCTTCGCCGGAGCCCTGTGCACGTTCGGCATCGTGCCCCTGGGCTTCGAGGCCGACCTCGATGCGTGGATCACCAGCCTCGATGGCGTGGCCACGGCGGCGGCGCACATCGTGCCCGGACAGGGACCCGTCGGCGGCATCGACGACGTGCGGGCCCTGCAGAGCTACCTCGAGGCGTGCCTGGCCGCCGAGGGCGAGGTCGAGCGCCTGGACCCGGGGCCGTGGCGCAGCTGGGCCCACCCCGAGTTCCACGAGGTCAACGTGGAGCGGGCCGCCCTGCTCCGCGACGGTGACGACCGGGTGCCCGACGCCATGTTGCGCCTCGTCGGCCTGGCCTGAGGAGCGCAGCCGTCGACGGGCTCGTCTGGTGGCCCGTCTGACAGGGGGTCGCGGGCGGGGCTACGGTCCGCCGCCATGGAGCTCGCAGATCGGGTAGCGATCATCACCGGGGGCGGCGGCGGCATCGGTAGCGCCGTCGGACGCAAGTTCGCCGCCGAGGGAGCACGGGCCGTCGTGCTCGTCGACCGCGACGCCACCGCCGCCGAGGCCGCCGCCGCCGAGCTGGGCGACGTGGGTTGGGGCCTGGGCGTCGACGTCACCGACGAAGCGGCCATCGTCTCGTTGGTCGATCAGGTCGAGCAGCGCCATGGCCCCATCGACGTGTTCTTCTCCAACGCCGGGGCCGGGGGCGCCGGCGGCGGGGTGGAGGCCACCAACGCGCAGTGGCAGGCCCAATGGGACCTGCACGTCATGTCCCACGTGTACGCGGCCCGAGCCGTGCTGCCGTCGATGGTGGCCCGGGGTGAGGGCTACCTGGTGCACACGGCGTCCGCTGCCGGCCTGCTGCTAGCCGTCGGCTCGCTGCCCTACAGCGTGACCAAGGCCGCCTGCATCAAGCTGGCCGAAGGCCTGTCCATCATCCACGGTGACGAGGGCATCCGGGTGTCGGTGCTCTGCCCCCAGGGCGTGAACACGGCCATGGCCCCCCGCCAGCTGGGCGACGGGGGCACCGACGGCATCATCGAGGCCGACGACCTGGCCGACGTCGTGCTCGACGCCATGCGGGAGGAGCGCTTCTTCATCCTCCCCCACCCCGAGGTGGGGGACTACATCAAGCGCAAGGCCGACGACCCCGACCGTTGGCTGAAGGGCATGCGCAAGCTGCGCGCCCGCAGCCTGGGCGCCTGAGCGGAGCACGTTCCCGAAGACCGGACGCGACGGTGCTGTGGGGTCGGCCCAGCCGGCCGGACCCCACAGCACCGATCGAGCCGTCAGATCAGGCGAGAACGCCCTTGACCTTGCCCAGGGCGTCCTCTTCGCTGACGTCGAGGGCGAAGCTGAGCTCGGAGACGAGCACGCTCATCGCCTTCTGCAGCATCGACTTCTCACCGGCGGAGAGGCCCTTGGCCTGGTCCCGCAGGGCCAGGTTCCGCACGACCTCGGCGACCTGGTAGACGTCGCCCGACTTCAGCTTCTCCTGGTGGTTCTTGAAGCGCCGGCTCCAGTTGGCCGGCTCGCGCACGTCCTTCTTGCCCAACAGCTCGAAGAGGTCCTCGACGTCCTCGGTGCTGATGGGCAGGCGCATGCCGACCTCTTCAGCCTTGTCCGAGGGCACGGAGAGCGTCAGATCTCCGTGGGCCATGCGAAGGATCAGGTACTCCCTGGCTTCGCCGAACGCTTCCTTGGTCTCGCACCGCTCGATGATCGCGGCCCCGTGATGGGGGTACACGACGCGATCGCCGGGTTTGAAGCCCATGAGACTCCTGCACCGCTCACTAGAGACATCGACCGCGCCGGACCCCCCGAAGGGCCCGCACCCAGCCGACGAGGTGGTTTCCGAACGGTGCGAGTGTAGTCCGCCCGGCCGGCGAGCGAAGCGAGCCCTGGCCGGGCGGAACAGAAGGGACAGCGCGCCGCAGGCGCACGCCGTCCTACCAGGGGGCCTACGCATAGGCCGGGGGCAGACCCCCGGCCTATGCGTAGGCCCGGTAGATGCACTCGGCCACGCAGGACGGCTTGGACGCCCCCTCGACCTCGAAGGTCAGCTCGACCATGTACTGCACGCCCCCGGCCACGTCCTCGACGGAGACCAGCTTGGCCCCCATCCGCACCTTGGAGCCCACGGGCACGGGCGAGGGGAAGCGCACCTTGCCGCACCCGTAGTTGACGCCCATGGACGTCCCCTTGAGCTGCAGCACCTCGCCCATCAGCCCTGGCGCCAGGGACAGCGTCAGGTACCCGTGGGCGATGGGGCCACCGAAGGGACCGGCCTTGGCCCGCTCCACGTCGAGGTGGATCCACTGGTGGTCGTTGGTGGCGTCGGCGAACAGCTGGACCTGTTCCTGGGTGATGGTGACGTACTCGCTGTAGCCGAGGTGGTCCCCGACCTTGCCCTTGAGCTCGTCCAAGCCGTTGATGACGGTGGTCATGGCGCCATGGTGGCCCAGCCGCCCGTCGAGTGCGAGCTGGCAGCCCCGCGGGGCACCGTTCGAGGGAGGGGCTCGGTACCAGGACGTTCGCGTAGTGCTCCCCGGGGGATGCGCCAGATCGCAGGGTGGGGCGATCTAGGCTGCAGTCGCGCGCCGTCGGGTCAAACGCTCACGTCCAGCGGCGCGCCTACCGCTGTCAGCCACCACCGAGGTGTTGAGCTTGGCGCTCAAGTACGTGCTCCTGGTTTGCCTGGTCTTGGTGGGCGCGTTCGCGTACTCGAAGCGGGACGACGTCTTCGGCGCCTTCGACGCCGACGAGGCCGAAGCTCCCATCGTCGTGCACGGCTTCGACCCCGCCGCCCGTGCCGCCGAACTGCAGAAGGCCACACCGGTCATCGATGCACTGCGCGTGGTGAACGCGGCGGACACCCGGGGAACGCCCGTCGCTGGCCTACCCGTCCCCGCTACCACGCCCAACCCCAAGCTCCAGGGCGGCGGCGCCACCCTGGCGGGCACGGTCAGTGGGCCCAACGGCCCCGTGGGCGGGGCCACGGTGCGCATCGAGCGCTTCGAAGGTGAGGTCGCCGCCAGCACCGACCTGGTCACCGACGGATCAGGGGGGTTCACCCTGGCGGGCACCCCGGGCGGACGCTTCCGCGTGCGCGCCTGGCAGGCGCCGACCCTGGCCCAGGGCGGGTCCCAGGTCGCGTTCGTCAACGATGGCGAGCGCCAGACCTTCGCCCTGCAGATGGACGCCCCCACTGGAGCCCGCATCAACCCCGACTGGTCGTCAGGGGGCTGGATCATCGGCTCCAAGCCCACCATCAGCGTCAACGTGCAACAGCCCTACGTCACGTCCGACGGTCGCGTCGAGCTCGGGGGGAGGTCGGGCCTGCCCGTCACCCTCACCGTGGGCGGGACCCTGGTGGGCAACGCCGCCGCCAACACCGGCGCCGACGGTTCTGCGACCTTCGAGGTGACCTGTGCGGCCATCGGGCCGGCCACGGCCAACCTGCGCATCGGCACCTGGACCCGGGACCTGACGGTGCCGGTGTGCTCCCCGGTACCGACGACCACCACCACGACCACCACGGCGCCGACGACCACGGTGCCGGGCGCTCCCGGCACCCCCGCCCCGACCACGGTTCCCGCGCCGCCTCCCACCGCGGCCCCGGCAGGCTGACGTGGCCCGGGCCCGCACCCGCGACCTGTCGCCCCGGCGACGCCGGTCCCGCACCCTGCGTTCGAGCAGCTTCGTCGTCAAGACGGTCGTCATCGTCGCCGTCTGCGCCGTCCTCGTGCCCGCCATGGCCGCAGGGGTGGCCGTGGCCACCCTGCTGTTCGGGGACCTGCCCGGTCGGCTCCCGGCCCAGAAGCCGGCCTTCGTGGCCCGCCCGACGACGGTGTACGACAACACCGGTCAGGTCATCGGGGTGTTCCGCCAGTTCGAGCTGACCGTCCCCATCCAGCCCACCGACGTACCCCAGGTGCTCAAGGACGCCGTGGTCGCCTCGGAGGACCAGCGCTTCTACAGCCACCGCGGCGTGGACATCGAGGGCATCGCCCGCGCCGCCCGGGCCATCTACGACGAGGGTGAGATCGTCCAGGGCGCGTCCACCATCACCCAGCAGTACGTGCGGGCCGCCTACCTGAACAACAGCGTGACCTGGTCCCGTAAGCTGCGCGAGGCCATCCTCGCCACCCAGCTCGAGCGGAAGATGACCAAGCAGGAGATCTTGTTCAACTACCTGAACACGACCTACTTCGGCTCGGGTAGCTACGGCGTGGGCGCCGCCGCGGTGCAGTACTTCGGCAAGCCGGTCAACAACCTGACCCTGTCCGAGGCGGCCATGTTGGCCGGCGCGATACCCGCCCCCACCGTGTACTCCCCCCGGGTCGACCTGGCCCAGGCCGAGGACCGGCGCAAGATCGTGCTCCGGCTGATGCTCGAGCAGCACCTCATCAGCCAACAGCAGCACGACGAGGCCGTCGCCCAGACCATCTGGTTCGCCTCGGACGGTCCTGCCCCAGGACCGGCCACCGTCATCGTGCCCACCCCGACCAGGGGGGCCAGCCGCTACCCGTACTTCGTCGACTGGGTCGAGGAGGTGCTGTTGGCCAGGTACGGGCCCGAGAAGCTCTACCGGGGCGGCCTGCGCATCGAGACCAGCATCGATCCCAACCTCCAGGCCCTGGCCGAGGAGGCGGTGGCGTCCAACCTGTACGGCACCGAGCCCCCCGTCGACATCGCCCTGACCTCGGTCGATCCCACCACCGGGCTGGTCAAGGCCATGGTGGGCGGGCGCGACTACGCCGTCAGCCAGGTGAACCTGGCCACCGGCGGCATCACCGGCTTCCAGCCCGGCTCGTCGTTCAAGACCTTCGTGCTCGCCGCCGCCTTCGAGGCCGGCATCAGCCCCGAGACCGTCTACGACGCCCCCACCCGGTTCCAGGTGCCCAACTGCGACGGCGAGGGCTGCTTCCTCTACAACTACGAGGGTGGTGGTGGCGGGCGCATGACCCTGCGCCGGGCCACGGCCAGCTCGACCAACACGGTCTTCGCCCAGCTCATCCTGGACGTGGGCGTGCAGAAGACGGCCGAGATGGCCAACCGCCTGGGCGTCACCAGCGTCAACCCCAACGGTGAGTACGGCGTGAGCCTGGCCCTGGGATCGGCCGAGGTCTCCCCCCTGGACATGGCGTCGGCCTACGGCACCATCGCCGACCAGGGGGTTCGCCAGGTGCCGACGCCGGTGGCCCGGGTCATCGACGCCAGCGGGAACATCATCGAGGACAACACGGCCCGGCCCGGCCAGCGGGTGCTGGCCACCAACGTTGCCGCCAACCTCGACGACGTGCTCAAGGGCGTGGTCGCCGGCGGTACCGGCACCGCGGCCCGCCTGGATCGGCCCGTGGCCGGCAAGACGGGAACGGCGGAGTCCTACACCGCGGCCTGGTTCGTGGGCTACACCCCCCAGCTGTCCACCGCGGTGTGGATGGGCCACACCAACGGCTTCCACTCCCTCTACGGCAGCATCACCGGAGGCTCCGTGCCCGCCCGCACGTGGGCCGACTTCATGCGACCAGCCACCGCGGGCATGCCCGTGATGGACTTCCCCGCCCCTGCTCCCCTGCAGGCGGCCGCTGATCCTGCCTTCAAGCCCGGCTCCGGCGCCGGCCAGGCCAACGCCCCCGTGGTGACTGATCCCAACAGCCCGCCCGACACCACCCCCGCCGTCCCCGGTGCGGGCAACCCCATCGTGACCCCCGACGATTGCGGCGGCCCCTGCCAGACCTACGACGGCGGCAACCTGATCCCCGTGCCGTCCATCCCGGCGCCCGCGGCGACGCCACCACCGACCACGGCGGCGCCCGCCCCGACCCCAGTCCCGCCCGCGACCCCCGGAGGCCAGTCGGCCTCGGGCGCGAGCCCGAACACGGACGACGGAACATGAGCAGCGAACCCAGAGCGAACGGCGCGCCCCGCGTCACCGGGCCCCCGCCCAGCCTGCTCACCCTGCAGGAGATGACCGGCCGAGGCCTGGGAGACCAGGTCCAGGGACCGGTGCTGCCCCAAGGTCCCACGGACGGCGGTGGCGCCGCTGACGGGGGCGTCGGCCCCGCCGATGACGGAGGCGGAACCGTCGTGGGGCCACCGACGCCCAGCGCCGGCAACGGTCATGGACCCCGCCGTGACCAGGGCGGAGACCAGGGCGGAGACCAGGGCGGAGACCAGGGCCGTGACCAGGACGGAGACCAGGACGACGGGCCGGACCCGGGGAAGGGCAACGGCGCGTCCCTGCCGAACTGGCTCAGCCGCGTCAACGACGCCGACACCGACACCGACCGGGGTGTGACCACGGCCGATCTACTGGCGGCGGCCGATCCCGCCGAGGTGACCACCGACGACCTGCTGGCTGCGGCTGGGGCCTCGACCGACCACGGTGGGACCACCCCGCCGGCTGGCCGTGAAACCGACGCGGACGGGGCCGACGCCACAGAACCAGGTGGGCTGGAGATCCTGCCCACGGCGCCGGCCCAGGGCGATGACGTCGCCGTCCCCGTGGCCGACACCGAGCTGCCGCCGGCGCTCAAGGCCCGGCGACTACGCGACCTGCGCTACCAGCGCCGGTTCGGGGTGGCGCCCTTCGTACGGCCGTCGTCGCGACGCAGCCATCGCCAGCGCCGGCGCGACTACCGCAAGCTCGGGTTCGTCGAGCTCACGCAGGACAAGGCCAAGCTCCGCCACCGCATCCTGCCCCGCACCGTCATCGGCATCAGCGCCCTGATCGCCGCCTTCGGGGTGGGCACCGCCTTCGCCGGTGCCTCGCTCTACGCCTACTACGACAACCGGCTGAGCGAGAGCGAGAACCGGGTTGCCGAGTTCTCGAGCGGCTTCGAGAGCACCTACAACGCGGCCATCACGCAGATCCAGACCCAGCGCGACCAGTCGATGGAGTCCATGGCCGCCGGCATCCAGCGGGTCCAGGAGGCCATCAACGACGCCAACGCCATGGTTGAACTGCCCGACAAGGTGGGCGCGGGCGTGTGGCTGGTGCGCACCGCGGACACCAGCGGGCGCCCGGTCATGGGCTCGGCCTTCGTCGTGCCCGTCAAGGACGGCGACCAGGCCTCGTCCTACCTCCTCACCGCCTACGAGGACGTGGCCGCGGCCACGGCCCAGCCCGGCCCGGTCGTCACCATCGAGAAGGGCGGCGAGACCCTGCAGGTCGAGGTGTGGGCCTGGGACCCGACCCGGGGCCTGGCCCTGCTCAAGGTGGCCAAGCCGGGCTTGCCCGCGCTGACGTTCGCCCCCGACGCCGTACGGGCCGCGGCCCGCGGCACCCGGGTGTACGCCATCTCCGCCCTCGGCGGCGCCGGCGCCACGGTCTCGCCCGGCAACGTCAACGACGTCAGCGACGTGGGCCTGCGCCACAACATCGTGCTGAGCATGGACTTCCGAGGTGGGCCCATCGTGGACGCCGCCGGGCAGGTGCTGGGGGTGGCCACCACGGCCTACCAGCCGCTGGGCTTCGACCCCGGGGCCATGCCCTACGCGCCGTCCATCGAGCTGGCCTGCCGCCAGGTGCTCACGTGTCCGCCCGAGTTGCTCAAGGGCGGCGGCTGACCCTCACGTCGACCTCGGATCGACCCCTCGGATCGACCGCGGATCGGCCTAG
>JBBSLP010000105.1:0-10653 GCA_038255145.1 Acidimicrobiales bacterium | reverse complement strand
GGCCTCCCCGTCGGTGGCCTCCCCGTCGGTGGCCTCCCCGTCGCTGGCCTCCCCGTCGGCGGCGTCGGCGTCGGTCGTCGCCGGACGTCCTTCGCCTGCGGCTGCGGGCACCACCTCGTCGGGTCCGGTGCGCTCGCGGGATCGCGACGTGGCCACGTTCCTCGGTCGCCGGGGACAGTCCCTGGTGGCCCGTCAGCTCGAACTGCTGGGGGTGGCCACCGTCGAGCCCTACCCCGAGGAGCTCGTGCGCCTGGCGCTGCGCCTGCGCCGCAACGCCGAGAGCCTGCTCATATCGTCGGGCGCCGAACCGCCACAGCGTTGGTCACGGCCGGTGGCCGCCCTCGACGCCGCCAATATCGCCGGTGGGGACTCCGAGGTCGGGGACCGGGTGCGCTTCGACGTCTTCCCCGAGACGTGGATCTCCCCGTCCACGGTGGGCGCGGTCATCCACGTGCTGGCCGAGCTGTTGGACCACGCCGCCCGCTCCTCCCCCCCCGACGCCGTCGTCGTGGTCAGCGCCAGCTTCGACCCCGGGCGGGATCTGGTCATCCTCGTGTCTGACCAGGGCATGGGCCTGGGTCGGGACGAGCTCGATCGGGCCAACCTGCTGCTCGCCGGGGACGAGCCCAGCGGCGGCGTGACCGCAGTCGGCCTGGGCCACCTCCTCGCCGGGCGCCTGGCGGCCCGCACCGGCCTGGTCGCCACCATGGACAGCGCCGGGCACGGCCTGGTGGCCACCCTGCGGGTACCGGCCTCGGCCATCGAGGTCGCCCCCCGACCTGGATCGACCACGGGCACCCCCCGCCGTCGTGGTGCCACCCCCCGTGCGGCGGCGGCAACGGCGGTCGGCGCGGAGGACGGCGGCACCAGCGACCGCACGGCGGCGCGCTGGACCCAGCCGGCGTCATCGCGCCCGACCTCGCCCGCATCATCAGGGTCATCGGCCACACCGTCACGTTCCCCGGTCACCGGCCGAGCTGCAGCGAGAGAGGCGACGGCTGACGCCACCACGACCACCGGCCTCCAACGCCGGGTGCCCGGAGCGAGCCGGGGTGGGGAGGCCGGCGACGCCCCCATCGGCGCCTTCCGACGCAAGCGGGGCCGGGGTGCAGGCGCAGACGTCAGCAACGGCAACGGCAACGGCAACGGGGAACTGGCCGGCGAGGTCGAGGTCGAACGCTCGGCTGCCGCCCGACGCCAGCGGCTGGACGGCTTCAGTGCCGGGCGGGCCACGGCCGAAGCCGTCATGGACAGTGACGAGGACGCCTCCGCCGGGGCGGCCGAGGGAGACGAGGAGCGGGCATGAGCGGGTCGACCAGTGCCGAGGCGCAGAACTTCAACTGGCTGTTGGGGGCCTTCGTGGAAGACACCCCGGGTGTGCTCTTCACCATCGCCGTGTCCTCGGACGGCCTGCTGGTGGCCAACTCGGGAGGCCTCGAGCGCTCGGCCGCCGAACAGCTGGGGGCCATCGTGTCCGGCCTGATCAGCCTGGCCGAGGGCGCCGACCGATGCCTCGACGGCGAGGGCCTCGAGCAGATGATCGTCGAGTTCGGCAACGGCTTCCTCTTCGTCACCGCCCTCGGTGATGCCGCTGCGGTGGGCGTCCTCGCCGACAAGGACGGCGAGATCGGCCTCATCGCCTACGAGATGACCCTGCTGGTGGCCAGGGCCGGGCCCGCCCTCACCCCCGACGTCATCACCGAGCTCAAGACCCTGGCCACCGTCTGAGGGCGACCGCCTAGGGGGTGTCGGCTCCGGCCAGGTAGCTGTCGGCCAGCTCACTGAGCACGTCGCCGAACTCGGCCACGGTGCGGCGGATGATCTCGGCCACGGGCAGGACCTCGTCGATGCGCCCCGCCACCTGGCCGGTCAGGGCCAGGGAGGCCTCCATGTCGCCGCCGAAGTAGAGGTCGAGGGCGCTGCCGAAGAGGGTCATGGCGTTGCCCTCGGTGGCGAACTCGAGGGACTCGCTGCGCTCGGTGCGCAGGGCCCGCAGGGCGGGTGAGGCGTGGCGGTTCAACATGACCGTGTCGGTCTCGGCCGCGTTGATGATGGCCTGCTTCCAGTTGTCGTGCACGGGGGACTCGGCCGCGGACACCATGCGGGTGCCCATCTGCACGGCCTCGGCGCCGAGGGCGAAGGCCGCGGCCATGGATCGACCGTCGATGATGCCACCGGCGGCGATGATGGGCACCGACACCTTGGAGCGGATGAGGGGCAGCAACACCATGGTGGCCACGTCGCGGGGGTTCTTGAAGCCACCGCCCTCGCCGCCCTCGACCACGAGGCCGTCGACCCCGGCCTCGACCGCCTTGAGCGCCCCGGCCAGGGTGGGCACGACGTGGAAGACGACCAGGCCGGCCTCCTTGAGCAGCCCGGTGTACTTCTGGGGGTTGCCGGCCGAGGTGGTGACGACCTTGACGCCCTGGTCGACGACGAAGTCGACGATGGACGGGTCGCGCACGAAGGCCTGGGCGATGTTGACGGCGAAGGGCTTGTCGGTGAGCTCGCGCATCTTGCGGATCTCGTCCTTGATCTCGTCGAGGGCGCCCGACGAGGTCTCGATGACGCCCAGGCCTCCGGCCTCGGAGACGGCGGCGGCGAGCGTGGACCGGGCGATCCACCCCATGGGGGCCTGGACGATGGGCACGTCCACGCCGAGCATCCGGGTCACCCGGTTGTCGAAGCGCATGGTCTGAGCCGTACTCGGGGCCCGTGACGTGCCCGACGGCACAGCTCGGCAGGGTCCGCGTCTAGCGTCGGGCGCCAATCGACCCGGTGGTCCACCACCGGATGGGCGAACAGCCGGGGAGCAGCGCGCATGGGCAACGGGGTGGGACCGCTGGCGGGCGTGCGGGTGGTCGACCTGACCGACGACCTGGGCCGCTACGCCGGCAAGCTGCTGGCCGAGATGGGGGCCGACGTGGTCCGCCTGCGGGCGGGTGAGTCGGGACCGGCTCTGGCCGGGGCCGACCACGGCGGCCTGCTCGACTGGTGGTTCGACGGCGGCACTACGTCGACACCCCTGGACCTCGATGTCGAGACCGACCGGGCCCGGTTCGCCGCCCTGGTGGCGGCGGCGGACATCCTCGTCGACACCGAGGCCCCCGGCCGTCTCGACGAGCTGGGCCTGGGGCCGGTCGCGTTGGCCGCGGCCAACCCCCGCCTGGTCCACGTGTCCCTGACCCCCTTCGGCGCCGATGGCCCCCGCCGCCACTGGCAGGGCAGCGACCTCGTCGCCGCCGCGTCCGGCGGCATCCTGTCGGTCACCGGCTACCCCGACGAGCCCGTGAACCTGTGGGGCCGCCAGATGGCCAACGCCGGGGGCTTCTACGCCGCCATCACCGCCCTGGCCGGCCTGGTCCGGGTGCGGGCCACGGGCCGGGGGAGCCATGCCGACCTCTCCCTGCAGCAGGCCGTGGCCTCGTGCACCGAGCACCTGCTGATGTTCTGGTACTTCCCCCAGGCGCTGGCCGGCCTCGGCGCCCCCATCGCCGACCGCCAGGCCTCGTTGCACTGGATCCGGGCCTACGAGGTGGTGCCGTGCAAGCGGGGCTACTGCATGGTCTCGCCCAGCGCCGGCGGGGTGCCCGACCTCATCGCCTGGATGAAGTCCCACGGCGTGGCCGGGGACGTGCCCGACGTGCCCCAGCCCAGCGAGAGCCTGGTGGTCCTGCCCAAGCTGATGCGGGCCCTGCACGAGTTCGCCCCGAAGTTCGACGCCACGGAGCTCTACGAGCGGGGCCAGGCCATGCACGTGCCCTTCGGCGAGGTGCTGACCGTGCCCCAGGTCGTCGACTGCCCCCAGCACCGGTTCCGGGGCTGGTTCCGGCCCGTGGCCGACACGTCGATCGCCGTGCCCGGCCCCCTGGCCCACTTCGCCGACGACCCGGTGGGGCCGCCCCTGCCCCCTCCCGCCGTCGTGACCAGCGCTGATGCCGTGCTGGCGCGTTGGGGGGCAGCCCGTGCCGACTCGCCGGCGCCGGTCACGGGTGACGCCCCGACCCTGCCACTGGAGGGGTTGCGGGTGGTCGACTTCACCCACGTGCTGGCCGGACCCTTCGCCACCCGCATCCTGGCCGACCTGGGGGCCGACGTCATCAAGGTGCAGACCGAAGGAAGGGCCGCAGGGACCAGCGCCAACGACTTCCCCTACTTCCCCATGTGGAACCGGACCAAGCGTTCGTTCTGCCTGGAGATGGGCCACCCCGATGCCGCCGACGCCCTGCGCAAGCTCGTCGAGCAGTCCGACGTGGTCATCGAGAACTTCTCCGCCGGGGTGCTCGAGCGCTGGGGGGTGGGCTGGGAGCAGCTGCGGGCGTGGAACCCGAGGCTGATCTACGTGGCCATGCAGGGGGCGGGGTCGGACGGACCGTGGCGGGACTACGTGACCTTCGCCCCCACCGTGCACGCCCTGTGCGGGCTGACGGCGTTGACCGGGCCCGAGGGCCACCTCGACTGCGGTTCGGGGGTGGCGTTCAACGACCACACCAGCGGTCTGGCCGGGGCCCTGGCCGTGCTCGCCGCGCTCGAGGCCCGCATCCACAGCGGACGGGGCCAGTTCATCGACGTGTCCCAGCTCGAGGTGGGCAGCTACCTGGTGGGCCCCGCGCTGATGGACTGGATGGCCAACGGCAACGAGGCGACGGCGGCGGGCAACCGGGAGGCGTACTCCGACCCCGTGCCCAACGCGGTGGTGCGGGCCGCCGACGGCGAGTGGCTGGCCGTCACCGCCCGCGACGACGCCGACTGGGCCCGCCTGGCCCCGGTGCTGGGCCTGGCCGACGCGTCGTTGGCCGGGGTGGACGACCGGCGCAAGCGACGCGACGAGGTGAAGGCCGCGCTGGCCACCTGGGCCTCGACCCGGGGAGCGGCCGAGGCCGCCGAGGCCCTGCAGGACGTCGGCGTGCCCGCCTACTTGGTCCAGAACGCCCGCCACCTGGTCGAAGAAGACCCGCAACTGCTGCACTGCGGGTTGATCATCGACATGGACAGCCCCATCTGGGAGCGCCAGCAGACCGACCGCTACCCGGCCGTCCTGCGCGACGCCGACGGCACCGAACTGGTCATTGACTACCGCCATTCCCCCTACCTGGGGGAGCACACCTTCGAGGTGGCCGCCGAGCTTTTGGGCCTCGACGACGGCCAGGTCGCCGAAGGCATCGGCGACGGCCTGTTCGTCTGAGCCGCGCTGTCCCATCCCTCCCACGTTCCTTAGAGCGGAGCTGTGGCCGAGGTCCCCGATGCTCGGCGCCGAGCTCGTCGGCGTCGGCGTCGGCGTCGCGGGTCGCTCGCGTCGTGGCTTGCTCCAGGCGCTGGCGCGCGTCGCTGCTCCCGACTGAAGCCGGCCGAGCGGTCGTCTCGGGCCAGGCCATCGGGTGTGCCAGGTGGGTCCGCCGCTGGACTCGCCGCCACGGGAGAGTCGTGAGTGAGCCCGAGCGCGTCGGTTTGCAATCGGGCGATGGTGAAGAGGCTGCCGTCGGGTCGGCGCACCTGGGGTTTGCGTTCGTGGAAGGTGATCGTCCAGCGGTTGGCGTGGAGGAAGGTGTGGTGGCTCCGGCACAACAAGGCGCCGTTGTCCACCTTGGTGTGACCACCGTGCTCCCATGGCTGGCAATGGTGCACATCACACCACGACGGTGGTCGGTCACAACCGGGGAACACGCAATGACCATCCCGCAACGTGATGGCACGACGAATCGGCGTTGACCATCTCGGGGTGTCGCGGCCGATGTCGAGTACCGTGCCTTTGGCATCGATCACAGCGCGGAACATGGTCGAGTCACACCAGGCCACCGGCGGTTCTGTGGGCTGGGCACCGTCAGGAGGCGAGCAGTGGGCCTCAGCTGGCACGATGACGGGCACCCGGTAGCGATCGGGGACGGAGCGATCCGACGGCTCGCGCCGCATCGATTGGGCGATCAGGTCGAGCAGGGCCTGGGCCCGCAGCGCCGACACCGGCTTGCCGGCCACGGCTGGGTCGCCGTCGTGGGCGGCCCGCAGCAGCCGGTCAACCCCGGCATCCAGGGCCGCGTCGAGCAGCGCGGCATCCTCGGCGGTGAAGTAGCCGCCAGGCCGGCGGCCACCGTCGGCGGTGTCGGTGAGCGACAGCTCGGACACCGGCTTGGGACGAGGTTCAACCTGGTCAGCATCGGCGTCGGTCTCATCGATCCATCGTCGGACAATGGTGCGGAACACGGACGCGGGCGCCGCCAGCGCTCGCGTGACCAGCACGTCCTCGTCCCGGACCGCGGCGTCGGGGTGGGCGGCGACGCACCCGGTCAGCGAACGCACGTGATCGCTCGACAGGTGCCCGGTCCGGGCCAAGGTGGCGGCTCGGGGCAGCAGGCGGAGGGTGGCGCCATCCCGGACGCGTCCGGCTATGACCCGAGGGTCGCTCCCGGTGCGGTTGGCCACCCAGCGGGCCGAGGACGTGGCCTCGGACCAGTCACCCTCCCGGTCGAACGCATCGTGGACCATGGACGCGTAGGCAAGGACGGCATTGCTCAGACGGGTGGCCTCCAACGCCAGCTCACCCAGGCGCGAGCGGTCCAGCGCCGCCGCATCGATCACGCACAGCGCGTCGATGAACGCATCAATGTCGAGACCGCCACCGCCTTCCGCCATGGCCACACCCTAGCACCGATACGAGGAATGGGCGAACCCGTGTTCGGAAAATCTGGCACCGCCGCCCGTCCAGCCAGTGGTTGTCGCACGGGCCGACCCGTCCGCTCGGACAGTCTCCCCTCAAACCTGTGCTCGGCCTGTCACAACGGGGGGTCGGGCGTCGTCGACCAGGCATGAGCGACACCCACGGCACGCACATGACGCCGGCACCTCTCGACGCAGCCGACCTCGACGGCGCCCACTACGACGTCGTCGTGGTCGGCGGGGGCCTGGCCGGCCTGGCTGCCGGGGCAGCGGCATCGGCCCAGGGCCGCCGGGTCCTCGTCCTCGGCCACGGGCCCGAGGGGGGCCGGGCCGCGACCACGGTGCGGGACGGCTACCGCTTCAACCAGGGCGCCCACGCCCTCTACCTGGGCGGGCCGGGCATGGCCGTGCTCAACGGCTTCGGCAACGAACCCACCGGTGGTCCGCCGGCCACCGGTGACGCCCGGATCGTCGTCGACGGCCAGGCCCGCACCTTCGCCACCGGGGCGGCCCGCCTGGTAGGCGCAGGCTGGATGTCGGTCCGCTCCCGGGCCCAGTTCGCGGCGATGATGGCCCGGCTGGGCACGTGGGACCTCGACGAGCTGGCCCACCGGTCGACGGCGTGGTGGATCGCCGAGCACGGCCTGCGGGACGACGCCTTGGCCGTGGTCGAGGCCCTGGTCCGGCTGACGACCTACGGCCATGACTTCGACGCCATGAGCGCAGACGTTCCCGTCACCCAGCTGCGCCTGGGCAAGGTCCTCTACCTCGACGGCGGCTGGCAGCAGCTCACCAACGCCCTGTCGGCCCGCACCACCGTGCGCACGGCCAAGGCCACCGCCATCAGCCACGACGGCGACGACCTGCTCATCGAGGTCGATGGCGGTGCCCTCCGCGCCGGGGCCGTCGTCGTGGCCGCCGGCAACCCGGCCGCCTGCCGCACCCTGCTGGCCACCGACCCGGGCTGGGGTGAGCTGGGCCCGCAGGCCACCGCGGCGTGCCTCGACCTGGGTCTGCGCACCCCACCGGAGCGGCGGTTCATGCTCGACGCCGACGACCAGCTCTACCTCTCCACCCACTGCCCCCCGGCCGACCTGGCCCCCGAAGGTGGCGCCGTGGTCCAGCTCATGCGCTACGGCGCTCGATCGGCCGCACAGGACCGCCCGGCCCTCGAGGCCCTGGCCGCCCGGGCCGGCATCGGCGCAGGCGACATCGCCACCCAGCGCTTCCTGGCCCACATGGTCACGTGCAGCGCCGTGGCCACACCGACCCGCGGGGGCATGGGAGGCCGGCCCGCCATCACGGCCACGGGCATGCCCGGGGTGTTCCTGGCCGGTGACTGGGTCGGCCCCGACGGCAACCTGGCCGACGCCAGCCTGGCCAGCGGGGCGGCGGCGGGCCGGGCCGCGGTCGACCACGCCACCCGGGCTGTGGTCGCGGGCTGAACGGCAGCAGGATCGAGGACGACATCGTGCGCCTAGCGTCAGCGTCCGTGGCTGGCCCGACGGACCCCTTCGAAGCGGAACGGCCCCGGCTGTTGGGCCTGGCCTACCGGGTGGTGGGCACGTTCGCCGACGCCGAGGACGTGGTCCAGGAGGTGTGGCTGCGCTGGCTGGACGCCGACCGGGCCACCATCGAGAGGCCGGCGGCGTGGCTGACAACGGTCACCAGCCGGGCCGCCCTCGACCGGCTCAAGGCCAGCCAGCGGCGGCGGGAGGACTACGTGGGACCGTGGCTGCCCGAGCCCATCCAACTCGATGACGGGCCCGAGGCCGCCGTCGAGCTGGCCGAGTCGCTCACCCTGGGCTTCCTGGCCGTGTTGGAGCGGCTCGAGCCCACCGAGCGGGTGGTGTTCCTGTTGGCCGACGTGTTCGGCGAGCCCTATTCGGCCATCGCCGAGGTGGTGGGCCGGTCCGAGGCCGCCTGCCGCCAGGTGGCCAGCCGAGCCCGGCGCCGGGTGCGCGACGAGCGCCGGGCCCGCCCCGATCGCCGCCCCGACGTCGCCGTGGTGGCCCAGCTCGCCCAGGCCGTGGCCGCCGGTGACCTCGAACGTGCCGTCGGCCTGCTCCACCCCGATGTGGTCCTGGTCAGCGATGGTGGGGCCAACCACCACGCCGCCCGCAACCCCGTGGTCACCGCGCCCAGGGTGGCCCGGTTCCTGATCAACCTGAACCGCCGGGTCCCCGAGGGCCGCCTGGTGCGGATCATGACGGTGAACGGCGAACCGGCCCTGGTGCTGGGGCCCGTCGAATCGCCCACCTCGGCCCTGGTGTTCGAGACCCGCTCCGGTGCCGTGGTGGCCGTCCGCATCATGGTCAACCCGGACAAGTTGGGCCACCTGGCCGGACCCGTCACCATCCGCTGACGGGCCCGGCAGTGCGTCGGTGCGGCGACCCAGGGGCTAGACGAAGCCGGCCACGGGGTGGGGGACGTAGGGCTTCTCCAGGTCGGCCATCTCCTCGGCGCTGAGCTTGACCGACAGCGAGGAGATGGCGTCCTCGAGGTGGTGGGGCTTGGTGGCGCCGACGATGGGGGCGGTGATGCCGGGCTGGGCCGACATCCACGCCAGGGCGATCTGGGCCCGGGGGACGCCCCGGTCCTCGGCGATGGCGCTGACCCGCTCGACGATGAGGCGGTCCTCCTCGAGGTAGAGGGTCCGGCCGAACTCGTCGGTCTCGCTGCGGGCGCTGCCGGCGTCCCAGTCCCGGGTGAGCTTGCCCCGGGCCAGGGGGCTCCAGGGGATGACGCCGATGCCCTGGTCGCGGCAGAGGGGGAGCATCTCGCACTCCTCTTCCCGGTAGAGCAGGTTGTAGTGGTCCTGCATGGTCACGAAGCGGGTCCAGCCGTGCTGGGCCTGGAGGTGCAGGGCCTTGGAGAACTGCCACGCCCACATGGACGAGGCGCCGATGTGGAGGGCCTTGCCCGCCTTTACCACGTCGTGGAGGGCCTCGAGGGTCTCCTCGATGGGGACGGTCTTGTCCCAACGGTGGATCTGGTAGAGGTCGACGTAGTCGGTGCCCAGCCGGCGGAGGCTGGCGTCGATCTGGGACATGATGGCCTTGCGGGACAGGCCGGCGCCGTTGGGGCCCCGGTGCATGCGGCCGTTGACCTTGGTGGCCAGCACGATCTCGTCCCGCTGGGCGAAGTCCTTCAGCGCCCGGCCGACGATCTCCTCGCTGGTGCCGTCCGAGTACACGTTGGCCGTGTCGAAGAAGTTGATGCCGGCCTCGACGGCCCGCTTGATGAAGGGGCGGGACTCCTCCTCGTCGAGGGTCCACTCGTGGTTGCCACGGCCGGGCACGCCGTAGCTCATGCAACCGAGGCAGATCCTCGACACGTCCAACCCTGTAGGTCCGAGCTTCACGTACTCCATGCCCGCCAGCCTCGCGCGACGGCCTCACCGACGCGGCGCTCGCGGCGCCCGGTGATCCCCTGCGGAGCGGCTCGCCGTGGCACCTCGGGGCTCAGGTGGGGCGGACGTCGACCCGACGGAGCAACTGAGCGTTGAGCGCCACGATGATCGTACTCACGCTCATCAGGACGGCTGCGGCCCAGGGGGCGAGCACGATCCCCCAGCGAGCGAGCACGCCCGCAGCGAGCGGGATGGCCAACACGTTGTACCCGGCGCCCCATGCGAGGTTCTGGATCATCTTGCGGTAGCTGGCCCGCGACAGGCGGATCACGCCGATCACGGCTCGGGGGTCGCTGGAGGCGAGGACGACGCCGGCGGATTCGATGGCGACGTCGGTGCCCGCCCCGATGGCGATGCCGACATCGGCGCGGGCGAGAGCGGGGGCGTCGTTGACCCCGTCGCCGACCATGGCCACCTTGCGTCCTTGGGCCTGGAGGCGTTGCACGACCCTGTCCTTGTCCTGGGGGAGGACCTCGGCGAAGACCTCGTCGACGCCGATGCGGGCGGCGACGGCGTCGGCGACGGGCTTGGCGTCTCCGGTGATCATCACGACGCGAACCCCGAGCTCGTGCAGGTCGCGCACGGCGTCG
>JBBSLP010000104.1:0-10807 GCA_038255145.1 Acidimicrobiales bacterium | reverse complement strand
GTTGAGGTAGGGGCTGAGCAGGGTGTGGGCCAGGTGCCAGCTGGTGGTGAGCATGGCGTCCTCGTGGGGCCCGAACCGGGGGAGCACCTCGGTGATGGCGTGGTCGAGCCGGCGCAGGGCCTCGGTCCGGGTGGTGGCCCACACCCCGTCGGGTGCCGCGCCCCAGCAGTTGTGGGGTAGGCCGTCGAGGACGGCGACATCGATGTCGTCGACGGGGGTGCGCGGGGGCTCGGGCCAGCGGCGACCGTCCCGGGGCGGCCGTTCGCGGTTGTCGGCGTCGTAGTTCCAGCGACCGCCGGCGGGCTCGTCACCGTCCATCAGCACGTCGAGGCGAACCCGTTGCCAGCGGTAGAAGTCCTCCATCTTCGTGGATCGGCGGCCCTCGACCCAGGCCCCGAAGTCCTCGTAGTGGCACAGGAACTGGTCGGACCGCTCGACGTCGACGCCGTTGCGCCCGAGCATGGCCAGCCCGTCGAAGGACGCCGGTTCCATGGCCCGCACCCGGGACGGGCGGTGCTCGGCCCGGTGGGCGGCCAGGCCCGCAGCCAGGGTGGGGGCGTGGCGTTCGTCGACGTCGAAGCCCTCTTCGGCGAGCTCGGCGGCGAAGTGGCGCATGGCCGAGGTGACCAGGTGGAGCCGCTGGCGGTGCCAGCGCCTGGAGGCCGCCTTGGCCGTGCTGTGCACGACGAGCACCCGTTCCCTCCCCGGGCGGGCCAGGCGGAGGGGACCGAGCGACCGGTTCAGCTGGTCACCCAGCACCCAGATCGTGTCCATGGCGGCAACCTAGGAGCAGCCACGACCCAAGGCCGACCCGTCCCTGCCGCCCGTCACCCGGCACCCACCACCGCCAGTCCCAGGAGGGTGGCGCCGACGGCCAGCGTCGCCGTGGCGGCCACGACGGACGGTCGGCGGGCCGGCGCCCAGCCGTCGGGCTGGGGTCGGAGCGTGGCCCCGGTCATGGCCACGAGCACGCCGTAGCCGACCACCATGGCCATGGTGCCGGCCAGGGCCCGCAGCCCGAAGCCGAGCTCGGCCCCCAAGCCGACGGCCACGGCGGCTGCGGTGAGGACGGCGATGGTGGCGCACGCGGCGCGCAGCCATCGGGGCCAGGAGGTCCGATGCGCAGCCAGGCCACCCCCGAGCACCGTCGGGGCCAGGAGCATGCCCGCTCCCATCATGGTCAGGAGCATGCCCGCGGTGCCGACGGCGCGCAGGATGGTCAGCGCCGGCCGCCGCAGGTGGACGATCCGACCGGCGGCGGCCAGGCCCTGGGTGGCGCCGAAAGCAGCGAAGAGCCCGACCACGAACAGGGTGCCCGACCAGGTGAAAGCGGGATCCGAGGCCACCAGGCGCATGAACCCCCGCAACCCGCAACCGAGGACGGCCCCGGCGGCCGCTCCGGCGCTCAGACCCAGGAGCAGGCCGCGGGCCCGTCCGGCTCGGGACAGCGGCGGGGTCGTCGGGACCGGTACTCGCCTCGTTGTGGTGTGCACACGGCTACAGACGATCGCCGTCCCGCCGCGGGTGACCGGCGGTGGTCAGGGCCCGGTCGCGACCTCGGCCGCGGCCACCTCGGCGTCGAGGTCGGCGAAGGCGGCGTCATCGATGGCCGACCCGTCCGCCGCCCGGGGTGGGGACCAGTCGTGGCCGCGCCACAGGCCCAGGGCCACGGCGAGGAGGGCCACGGCCACGGTCAGCCCGGCGGCCAGGCGCCTGCCCGTGTAGTGGACCACGTTGGCGGCGGTCACCCGCAGGGTCACCACGTCGGCGCGGACGGGCTGCCCGTTCCGGGCGATGGTCAGCGTGCACGGCCCGGGATCACAGCGTCGCGCCGCCGCGCCCGACACCTCCACGGTCACCGCCTCCGGGCCCGAGCTCGCCGTGCCCGGTGGCAGTGGGGCCAGGGCCAGGCACGCGGCGGGGATGGCGGCCAACCGCTGGCACAGCACGACCTCGGTCCCGCCGTCGGGCATGGTGCCGCTGACCCGGATGCGGACGACGTCGCCGGCGTGGACCCGTCGGCCGCCGAGGACCTCGACCCCGACGTCCACCGGGGCCCGGTCGCCGAAGGAGGTGTCGACGTAGCCGACGTCGTCACCGTCGCCGACCTCGACGACGCAGCGATCGTCGCCCCCGCAGCCCCAGGGTCCGCCGTCGCCGTCCACGGATGCCGTCACCCGGTACTGGATGTCGGCGGCCCCGTCGTTGTCGAAGCGGACGGGGAAGGGCGGGCCGCAGCGCAGCTCCACATCGGCGCGGCACTGGCGGACGGCACCGGTCCGGTTGGGGGCGAAGCCGGTGGGTCGTAGGCGGACCACCTCGACGGCACCCAGGTGGTCGAGCACGGCCAGCTGCCGGCCCCGGTCCGAGGGGTCCACCTCCGCCGTGGGCAGCTCGGCCGTGGGCCGGTCGGCGACGCTCGTCGCCTGGACGACTGCCGATCCCGCCCGGCCCGGTCCCGCGCCGAGCACACCCGCGGCAGCCAGGACGAGGACGAGGGCGAGGACGCAGGCGGCGGTCGGGCGCACCGTCACCCCTCGGACATCACCGGTGGCGGGGAGGTGGGCGGCGGGGAGGTGGACGGGACGGCCGGGGGGAGGTCGCTGTCGAGCTGGCGGTTGAGGGTGAAGATCCGGCCCATGACCGGCAGTGTCAGGACGTTCAGGCCATGGAGCAGCCCGACGACGAGCAGGATGCCGCCGACGCGGATGGTGGTGCTGCGCAGCTGCGCCGCGGTGACGACGTCCCGCCAGTCGACGTCGGGCTCGTAGCGCACGTTGAACAGGATGTAGGCGAAGAAGATCAGGTAGTAGGCGACGTCCATGAGGACGATGAAGCTCTTGCCCGTGCGGGGGTTGGCCCGGAAGACGTCCGCGGCATAGCTCTTGCCGAACCGTCGGATGAACGGTCCCAGCCACAGGGCCAGCCCCACCATCAACGCGAACCACAGCAGTTCGAGGATCCACCAGTCCATGAGCAGGGCTCCCTTGTCGTCATCGATGGTGGCGGCGCCGATGGCCGCGGCGGCTCCGGCCAGGCAACCGACGATGCCCAGGCGCCGGCGTCGCTGGTACCGCAGGCGCCCGTCCTCGCCGATGCTGAGCACGACCCGCTCGAACAGGTCGGCCGACGGCTCGACCTGGTGCGCGGCCTCGGTGAGGACGCGCCGCAGGTGGAGGCCGGTGTCGGTGTCGGTGCGGTCGGCCATGTGCGTGTCGGGGCGTCAGCGCGCCGATGTCCCCGAGGAGGCCGAGGCCGCGACGCCGAGGTCGCTCAGCGTCCGTTCGAGGGCCCGGATGCCTCGGGTGAGGTGGGTCTTGACCGAGTTGCGGGAGATGCCCAGGGCGTCGGCGATGGCGTCGACGCCGAACTCGTCGAAGTAGCGCAGGATCAGGCAGTCCCGCTGGCGGTGGGGGAGGGCCCGCAGGGCATCGATGACCGCCTGTTGGTCGGCCCGGAGCAGCACCACGTCTTCCAGCGACGCCACGGCGTCGTCGAAGGGGAGCTGGTGGCGCAACGACACCAGACCTCGGCGGTTGTGGTCGCGGGCCAGGTTGAGGGCGATGGAGCGCAGGTAGGCGGCCGATCGGGTGGGATCGCTGATCCGGTGGGCCGAACGGGCCAGGCGGATGAAGGCCTCCTGCACCAGGTCCTCGGCCGCGTTGCGATCGTCGACGAACAGGCGCACCAACCGCACCAGGCTCTCGCCCTGCTCGACGAAAAGGGTCGTCACCAGCGCCGCGGGGTCGACGACAGAGGCCGCCACGGGGTCGGCCTCGAGCCGGCTGACGCCGGCGGTGGCGAACAGGTCCGGGAAGACGAAGGCCTGCATCAGGACCTACTGACGTCGATCACGGTGCCCGCGGGTGACAAGCCATGCCCAGATCCCCCAGCCGGCCGGGCCGCGTGGTCCCCGGCGCTGCACCCTATGGCGCCCGGGCGTGCCCTTTCCAGGCCTTCCGTTGCTTCGTACCGCAGTAGCTTTATACCTCCTACCACCGGTAGCATGGTGGTATGAAGGTGAGTGTGAGCCTGTCAGAGGAAGACGTGGCCTTCCTCGACGAGTACGCCCGGTCCCAGGGTGGCGGATCCCGTTCGGCGGCGGTGCAGAAGGCGGTGCGCCTGCTCCGCAACGCCGGCCTCGACGCTGCCTACGAGGAGGCGTGGTCCGAGTGGGACGAGTCGGGAGACGCGGCCATGTGGGAGCCGACCGCAGCTGACGGGATCGCCTGATGCGCCGGGGCCAGATCTGCCTGGTCGACCTCGAACCCGTCCGGGGTGCCGAGGCGAACAAGCGGCGTCCCGCGGTGATCGTGAGCAACGACGAGGCCAACCGCACGGCGACGCGCCTGGGCCGGGGCGTGGTGACGGTGGTGCCGGTGACGTCGAACGTGCGCCGGGTCCTGCCCTTCCAGGTCTTGCTGGCGGCGACCGACACCGGTCTGGCAGCCGACTCGAAGGCCCACGCCGAACAGGTCCGCTCGGTGGCTGTCGAGCGGGTGGGCCGCCAGGTCGCCGTGCTTCCGCCCGCGCTCATGACCTCGGTCGATGACGCGCTGCGGTTGCACCTGGGCCTCTAGCGCCCGAGGGTGGTGCTCCCTCAGGCCGGGCCGAGCTGAGCGAGCCGAGGGACGACCTTCTCGGCCAGGTCGCTGACCAACCCCACGGGGTCGGGCGTCATGGGGGCCACCTCGACCAGGTCGATGCCCAGGGCGGTGTAGCCCTCGAGCATGGGGTCCTGCGCCGTGGCCAGGGTCTCCATCTGGAACCAGTGGTCCATGAGGGTGAACAGGGCCACGCCACCCTCATCGGCGACCCGGGCCGTGTCGGCCAGGGTGCCGGCCAGAGCCTCGGGGCCTCCGGGCAGGGTGAAGTTGGCGAAGTGGATGCCGAGCGGCATTGGCGGCCTCACGGGGGTTGGGCCGTCCGACCTATGAGCCGCTGGCGGCCTCGGCCGGGGCGTGGTGGCGGCCTCAGCCCCGGCGCAGGTCGCGCAGGTTGGCCACGAGCACGGCGATGGCGGCGATGCCCAGCAGCGCGGCCAGCACCACCTGCCACTGGCCGTAGACGCCCTGGGCGATGGAGGTGATGGCCGAGACGGCCAGGGCCACGCCGAACACGGAGACGACGAAGGCCAGCAGGCGCCGACGGGCGATGGCCTCGATGCCCAGGAAGACCACGGCGTAGAGGATCACGCTGGCCACCAGGCCGCCGCTGGGGTCGACGGCCAGCCACCCCGCGGCCACGAACAGCAGCGGGGTGCTGATCGTCGACCACACCCGCAGGAAGCGGGCCCGGTGCGTCGAGCCATGGGGCCGCTACCTCGTAGTCGCCGCTGAACCCGTACAGCACGGGGTGAGGCCCAGCGCCAACCGCACGTCGAGCTGGTCCCGGTCGGCCGTGGCCGCCACCCGCACGGGCCTGGTCGGCACCTCGGTCTCGGCGAAACCCCGGCCCACGGTGCGGGGCCAGTCGGAACCCACCGCCGTCGGCGACGGGTTGTCGCCGTCGTCACCGCACGCCGTCATCAGGTCGGCCGCCGCCAGCATGGCCACGAACTGGCGACGGGTGAGCGCATCGAGGACCCGGGGGTCCTTACGAGAAGATCGTCCGTTTTGGTCGGACAGACAAGAACTGGCTGTAGTGTATTGGTCATGTCGACAAGAACGGTTGGGGAACGCGGTGCCATCTACGACGCTGCGGCCTACCCCCCCTTTGCCGTCACCGTGGACGTGGTCGTCCTGACGGTGGTCGACGGCGTGCTCCAGGTGCTGTTGGTCCGGCGCGGCGAGGAACCCTTCGCTGGCGCCTGGGCGGTGCCTGGGGGCTTCAAGCGTCCCGATGAGACCCTCGACGACGCCGCCCGTCGGGAGCTGGTGGAGGAGACCGGCGTCGACATCGCCCGGTTGGTGCAGCTCGGCGCCTACGGCGACCCGGGCCGGGACCCCCGCATGGACGTGGTCACCGTGGCCTTCGTGGCCGTGCTCCGCCAGGTCGGCGAGGTGGTGGCGGGCACGGATGCCGAGCACGCGGCCCTGATGGCGGTGACCGACGTGCTGGGCGGCGGGACGGAGCTGGCTTTCGACCACGAACGCATCGTCGGTGACGCCGTCGAGCGGGTGCGTCGCGACCTCGAATGGTCCAACCTGGCCACCGCCTTCGTGGGTCCGACGTTCACCCTCAGCGAGCTGCGGGCCGTGTACGAGGCGGTGTGGGACGTGCCCCTCGATGGCGCCAACTTCCGGCGCAGCGTCACCGCGGCCGGCTGGGTGGTGGGTACCGGTCGGAGGGCCGCACCCGGGGCCGGGGGGGGCAAGCCCCCGGAGCTCTTCGAGGCCGGAGAGGCCTGGGCCCGGGGCGCTCCGGTGCGGCGACCGCTACGGGCGCGGAACCAGGACGGCGGGGGCGCACGATGAACGTGTTCGGGACCACGGTGCCCACCTGGGTGCTCGACTGGTCAGGCTCGGTCCTGGTGGCCCTCTCCCTGCTGTTCCTGGTGCGCAAGCGGATCGGCTACTGGCACTTCTCCAACGCCTCGCTGGTGCCGTACTTCGCCCTCTTCCTGTCGGGACGACAGTTCATGCTGGCCGGTCTGCAGGCCAGCTACCTGGTGTTCGGCGTGCACGGGCTGTTGCTGTGGCGTCTCGAGCGCCGCCGTGACACTGGGGGGGTGCGCTTCGACGAGCGCCGGTGGTACCACGCCGGCTGGATCCTCAGCCTGGCCATCTTCGGCTACACCGTGGCCGTCAGCGACTTCGTCGACCGGTGGGCGTGGTTCCAGTTCACCATCGTCTCGCTCTCGCTCCTGGCCAACTGGGCCACCACTCGCAAGTGGACCTGGAGCTGGCCGGTGTGGCTGGTGGTCAACGTGCTCCAAGCCGTGTACTTCCGCCACCTCGACCTGAGGGGCCAGTTCCTGCTGCAGTTCGTGCTCTTCGGTCTGTCCGTCCGCGGCTGGGTGCTGTGGCGGCGCGACGACCAGCGTGACCATGACCAGCGCGAGGACCCCGCCCGTGCCCTCGCCTGAGCACGCCCTGGTGGTGGGCAAGTTCGCCCCGCTGCACCGTGGCCACCAGCTCGTGTTGGATCGGGCCCTCGAGGTGGCCGGGCGGCTGACGGTGGTGGTGTGGGCCAACCCCGACTTCTCCGACATGGACGACGAGGTGCGGGCCGGTTGGCTGCGCCAGCTGTACCCGCAGGCCACCGTGGTGGTCGGCGCGGACGGACCGCCGGACGACGCCCCGGGGCCGGTGCACTGGGCCTACGTGGCCGACCTGTTGGCCCGTCACGGTCTGTGCCCCGATGTGGTGCTGTCGAGCGAGGCCTATGGTCCGCCCTTCGCCGCCCACCTGGGCATGGTCCACGTGGCCGTCGACCCCGGGCGCCTGGCCGTGCCCGTCTCGGGCACCGCCGTGCGGGCCGACATCCACGCCGGGCGCGGCCACCTCGACCCCCGCGTCTACCGGCACTTCGTCGAGCGGGTCGTGTTCCTGGGGGCCGAGTCGACGGGCAAGACGACCCTGGCCGTGCGCATGGCCGCCGAGCTGGGCACCGCCGTGGCCCACGAGTACGGCCGCCAGCACTACGCCGAGCGCGACGGCCAGCTCGACCTCGAGGACTACGTCACCATCGCCACCCGGCACCGCGAGCTCGAGGACGCGGCCTCGTTGCAGGCCGACCGCTACGTGTTCGTGGACACCAACGCCGTGACCACCATGTTCTTCAGCCACTACTACGACCGCGACAGCCTGCCGGCCCTACGGGTGATGGCCGAGGAGTGCCGCACCCGCTACCAGCACGTGATCGTGTGTGACGACGACATCCCCTTCGAGCAGGACGGTTGGCGCGACAACGCCACCTGGCGGGCCCGGATGCAGGGCATGGTGCTGCACGACCTGGCCGTGCGTGACATCCCCTACCAGTTGGTCAGCGGCCCCCTCGACCAGCGGGTGGCCCAGGTCAGGGTCTTCCTGGCCGGTGCCCCCCCGGTTGTCCTGGCGGCCCGCCGCCGAGGGTTCGGGCCTCGTGCCCATGGTTGAGGTCGACCGGTGGCCGCCGGGCGACCGTCGCCGTGGTCAGGCGGCCTGGCGGGCCAGGCCCGGGTAGTCGACCGCCAGGCCAGAGCGGTCGAAGCGCAGGTGGCAGTGGGTGTCGAAAGCGGGCGACAGGTAGTCGTGGACCTGGTGGACACCGTCGTCGTCGAGGCGCTGGTAGCGCTGCTCGAGGCGCCGGACGCTCAGGTCCTCGGCCCGCACATACACCGCCGGCGCGTCGGCGGCCGCCCCCACGGCCAGGGCGAGGCGGTGGAGGGCGGCGGTGTTGGTGCAGGCCGACGACTCGAGGTCGACGTCGAGGCAGCCGTCGAGGTCGGGCCGCAGCTCGCCGTCGACCAGCCAGCGCCCGGAGCCGGCCCGTTCCAGGTGCCGCGTCCGTTCGCCGCCGACCGACCGGCCGTGGATGTGGGCCGCCATCGTCTGCCAGCGGTCGTCGAGGGTGATGGCGTAGCGGACGGCCCACACGGCGTCGCCGGTTCGGTATCTGCCGCCGTCGGGAACCTCCTGGAACCCCTCGTCGCTTCGCAGGGGAGGGTGACGTCGAGTCGGAGGTGTGCCGTGGTGACAGTGAACCCAGGGTCGGCGGGGGAGCAGGCCGACGCGGTGGTGGTGGGCGCCGGCATCATCGGCCTGACCAGTGCCATCCGCCTGGCCGAGGCGGGCGTGCGGGTGCGGGTCGTGGCCGCCGCACCGCCGTTGTCGACCACGTCGGCCCTGGCCACGGCCATGATCGGACCGTCGTTCGGCCTGTTCGGTGACCAGGTCGACACCTGGGAGGCGGCCACGTGGGCCGAGCTGACGAGGGGGCCTGACCAGCCGGGGGTGCGCGTGTGCCGGGGCCGCTTCGCCACCCGGACCGCAGGCATGATCCCGCCCACGGCCGACCAGCTGTCCGGCTGTGCGCCAGTGGCCCCTGGCAAGCTGCCGGCGGGTTTCGCCGAAGGCTTCTGAGCCGACAACCCCCTGGTGGACATGCCCGTCTACCTGCGCCACCTGGCCGACCGGTTCGGCGGGCTGGGTGGGGTGGTCGAGATCCGTGAGGTCCGTTCCCTGGACACGTTCTTCGTCGAGGGACCGCCCCAGGGCACCTGGGCCAGCTACCACCCCCACGGCGACCACGTGGTGCTGGGGGGGCAGCACCGAGGGCACGGCCGCCGAGCCCGACCCCGACGAGTTGCGGGCCATCGTGGCCCGCTGCGCCGAGGTCGAGCCCCGCCTGGCCGGTGCCGTGGTGCTGGCCCACGAGGTGGGGTTCCGGCCCGGTCGGTCCACCATCCGCTTCGAGGAGGAGCAGGTCGGCACGGCCCGCTGCCTGCACGACTACGGCCACGGCGGGATCGGCGTCAGCGTGGCCTGGGGCTGTGCCGACGACGTCGCCCGCCAATCGCCGCCACCTGATCGCCGTGGGCCGCGCTGGCCGTCGACGGAGGTCAGGCCGGGTACTGCAGGTCCGAGGCGATGCGGCCGTCGGGGGCCACGGTGATGAAGCTCGTCCCCACCGTCACCACGGTGCTGCCGTCGGGGCCGACCATGTCCCAGGTGAAGCGCACGGTGCCGTGGTGGCTGGCCGTTCGCCCCGCCGAGCGGAAGGTAGCGCTCGGTCAGCTGGTCGACCTCGGTGTCGGTGGGGACGTTGGTGGTGTCGGTGGCGCTCATGAGGGCCAGCATCGGCCTCGAGGTGCGCCGCAGCGAGTACCTGTGAGGTACTCGTCCCCGGTCGGCCCCCTCGGTAGGTTCCGTCCATGCGCAGTGCGGTGGGGCCTCTGATCAGGGAACGTCGTGACCGGGCCCGGCGCAGCCAGATGGACCTGGCCTTCGACGTGGGGGTGTCACCCCGCCACCTCAGCTTCGTCGAGCTGGGCAAGTCCCGGCCCAGCCCCGAGCTGGTGGTCCTCATCGCCCAACACCTCGACGTCCCCCTGCGGGAGCGCAACGACTGGCTCCTGGCTGCCGGCCATGCGTCCCGTTACGGCGAGGCCCGGCTCGATGGTCCTGCGTTGGCCCAGGTGCGCCGCTCGTTGCAGGCCCTGCTCGACGCCCACGAGCCCTTCCCCGCTGTGGTCATCGATCGCGGTTGGACGGTGCAGCTGACCAACCGGGCCGCCATCCGTCTGGCCGACGGCATCCCCGGTGACGTGCGGGGCGTGCCCACCAACATCTTCCGGGTGTCGCTGCACCCCGACGGCTTCGCCGGCCGCACCCGCAACTTCGCCGAGTGGTCGGCCTACCTGCTGCGTCAGCTCGACACCGCAGTGGCCCGCACCCGGGCTCCTGAGCTGGTGGCCCTGGCCGACGAGGTGGCCGCCTGGCCCCACATCCCGCCCCGGGAGGTGTGGGGACGGCCGGCGGCGGTACCCGCGGCCGACGTGGTGGTGCCGTGGCGGGTCGAGTCCCAGGGGGAGGAGCTGTCGCTGTTCACCACCATGAGCACGTTCGGCACCGCCGATGTCACCCTCGACGAGCTCAGCATCGAGCTGTTCTTCGCCGCCGACGAGACGACCGAGGCGGCGCTGCACAGGAGTGCGGCGCCGCCTCGGATCACCTCAACAGATGGTCCCTGAGCTGGACTGAGCCCAGAGCAGATCAAGTCAGACCAGACCAGACCAGATCAGATCAGATCAGTTTCTGTGGCTGCTGCGCAGCCGTGACGCGTGCGTGAAAATGGGTGCGAGCGAGCCCGTCACGCCGTCGTCTTCTTGGTCCTGAGGCCGTAGATCAGTTTGGTGTGGGGCCCGACCAGAAGGGCAGCGCAC
>JBBSLP010000103.1:0-10891 GCA_038255145.1 Acidimicrobiales bacterium | reverse complement strand
TGCGAGCCTGGGCCACCGCCCCCGCCACCAGCTGCGCCTCGGCCGTCTCCGGGCACGCCCTCTGCAGCGCCTCGCTCCACCGTCCCACGATGTCCACCGGCAGCACGCTCACCGAGCTGTGCACCAGCTCCAGCGCCACCGCGGCCAGGGCATCGACGTCGTTGTGGACCAGGGCGATGGCCCCGGCCCGGGCCAGGTCGCGCTGGGCCACGAGCTGGGCGATGGCCCGGCCCCGCAGCTCGGTGCTCTGCTCTCGGTCGAGCGCCCGGGCGGCGGCGTCACGCCACAGGGCGTGGGCCCGGAAGCGCCCGTCCTGGGTCACGGTGATCATGGGGACCTTGGCCGCCAACGCCGCCAGGTCGACGGGCGCCCCCACCACCGCCGCCACCTGGTCGGCATCGGCGAAACCCAGGCTGGACAGGGCGAAGAGGGTGCGGTGCTCGGTGCCCGACAGCCGGTCGAGCACCTCCTCGCGGGCGAAGGTGAAGGCCACGTTGGGTCCCACGGCCAGGGCCAGACGAACCAGGGCCGGCCAACCCCCCAACGCCCGGGCCGCGGCGGCATCGGCACCGTGGCGGGTGGCCAGCCGGGCGGCCTCGTCATCGGTGAGCAGCAGGTCGGCCTCGGTCAGTTCGGCCACCCCGTCCGCCGCCCGCAACCGGCTCAACGCTCCCGGCGGGTCGTGGCGGGCGGCGAGCACGAGGTGGGCGTTGAAGGGCAACCGGCGGATGACGGCGCTGATCAGCTCGGCCCCCGACGAGCCCGGGCGGACCTCGTGGGCGTCGTCGAGGACCAGGCACACGTCGAGGGGGGAGTGGGCGCCCAGGGCGTGGACCACGTGGCCGGCCAGGTCGGGCTGGCGGTCCTCGGCCCCCAGGGCCCCGAGCAGAGCCCGGCCGAGCACGTCGGCGTCCTCGTCACCGGGCGAGCACGTGTACCAGACGTCGATGCCCCGGGGCTCGAGGGCGTTGGCCCGGATGGCCTGGGCCAGGAGCGTGGACTTGCCGAAACCGGCTCCGGCCACCACCAGGGTGACGGGGTGCAGCCAGCGGTCCTGCAGCCGCTCGACGAGGCGGGGACGCTCGACCTCGTCAGCCAGCGGGAGGGGCAGCCCGATGGCGCGCCCGGCCGAGGAGGCGTGCATCACCACCGTGGGACCCCCTCCCTCGGAATGGCCGCCGTCGTCGGTGCGCGTCGCCATGAGCGGCGGCGACCGCCGGGGTCAGGCCGACACCGAGGGGCACGCCGCCTTGCGACCACCGATCGACGACCGGACCGACCTGGCCGCCACCAACCCCATGGTCGACGTGCCCGGGGGCGTCGTGGACCTGCGGGACGATCGCCGCGACACCCGCTGGCAGGTCGAGCTCGCTCCCTTCCTGCTTGGCCGCCATGCCGTCACCGTCGGCCTCCACCACGCCGCCACCGGCGCCCAGCTCGAACCCGATACCAGCTCAGTGGCTCCGCTGACCGATGTGAGCTGGCTCGACGCCATCGAGCTGTGCAACCGGGTCTCGGCCGGGGCCGGTCTCGAGCCCGCCTACGGGCGCGACCCGGCCAATGGTGATGTGACCTGGGACCGGACATCGACCGGGTACCGCCTGCCGACCGAGGCCGAGTGGCAGCACGCCGCCAAGGCCGGCACCGTCGGCTACCGCTACGGCGAGCTCGACGACATCGCCTGGTACGCGGCCAACTCCGACGGCCGGGTGCACGACGTCGGGGGCAAGGCGCCCAACGCCTGGGGGCTGCACGACATGCTCGGCAACGTGTGGGAGTGGTGCTGGGACCTCTACGACGAGGAGGTCTACGGCTCCTACCGCATCTTCCGCGGCGGCAGTTGGGCCGAAGCAGCCCGAGGCGTCGGCGCTACCGCCCGCCGCCGTAGCCACCCCACCTTCGCCATCGACGACCTCGGCCTCCGCCTCGCCCGAACCCCGCTCTGACGTCTCCAACCCCACTTCGACCGCAAGAGAACGTTGGCGAGTTCGTTTTCGCTCGTCAGCGGTCTCGGTGGACGATGAGGCGATCAGGCCCGAGCTCGACGAAGTGAGCCAGATCGAGTTCGGCGACGATGACGCTGATGTGCCGATCGAAGAGATCGAGCAGATCGTTGTTGCTGATGTTGCCCGTCAGCACGATGAGCAGACGTCGAGGACTGGACCAGAGCAGGTGTCCGTCCCGGAGGCGGCGGCGCCGAACTCGAGCGCAGCGAGTAGATCGTCACGCTCCAGATCGGCGTAATCGTCGAGTATCTCCTCGATCGTCATGCCCGAGGCGAGGAGCTCGAGCATGGTCTCCACCGGGTAGCGCAGCCCGCGGATCGTCGGTTGACCGTGGCAGATGGAGGGGTCAGACGAGATCCGATCGAGGCGGGTCACGTCCGACAGCGTACCCAGCCCTCGTCTGCCGCCCGGCAGGCCTGTGCAACACAGCAGCGTGTTGACGCGCCCCCGCTAGCGGCTGGTTAGCGCGGGGCTTCCATCGTGGGCGGTGCCCCTACGAGCACAGGAACCCACCATGGCCATCAACCTGTCCGACATCCCCAACGCGGTCGCGGACTACCTCAACACCAGGGTCACGTCCACCGTGGCTCCGGTGCGGCCCGACGTGACCGACGAGCTGCAGCCGGGGGAGGAGGGCACGTTCTCCATCACCGTCACCAACGCGTCCGCCCCCGACGGTGTGCGCATCACCAACGTCAAGCACCACCTGCGCATCTCGCCCGCCTTCGTGGCCCGATTCATCGTGCCCGAGACCCCTCCGGCCCGGGCCAGGACCAACCCCGACGACTTCACCCTCCTGCCCGGGACCCTGGTCGAGGAGATGTTCCTCTTCCCCCTCGACACCGCCCTCCTGGTCGGGGAGTCCGATTCGGTCCGGGCCCTCAAGATCCGCTCGATCAGCGTCGGCGAGGCCACCATCACCGCCCACATCCACGGTGACATCGCCGAGGAGGACCTGTTCCCCAACGGCGAGAACAACCCCAGCGGGGAACGGCGGCTCACCGTCAGCTGACCTGCCGCCCAGTGCCCCCGACCGACCGACCGGATGGAGCAGCCATGGACGGCCACCGAGGACCGCAGCGCCACCACCTGGTGGGGGCCGACGAACTGGTGCCCACCCTGTCGGGCGCCGCGGTGTGCTACGTCAACGTCGACAACGCCGCCACCACCCCGCCCCTGCGCGCCGTGGTCGACGCCGTGGCTTCGGCCCTGCCCTGGTACGGGAGCGTGCACCGGGGCAGCGGGTACAAGGCCCGGCGGTCGACGGCGGCCTACGAGGCGGCCCGGGCCACCGTCGGGGCCTTCGTGGGCGCCGACCCCGACCGCGACACCGTGCTCTTCACCGCCAACACCACCGGGGCGATCAACAAGCTGGCGGCGACGCTGCCCATGGACGACGACGACGTCGTGCTCAGCACCGTCCTCGAGCACCACTCCAACGACCTGCCGTGGCGGGCCCGCACCCGCACCGTCCACGTCCGGGCGTGCGTCGACGGCACGCTCGACCTCGACCACCTCGACCACCTGTTGGCCCGCCATGCCGGCCACGTCGCCCTGCTGGCGGTGACCGGGGCCTCCAACGTCACCGGGGTCGTGCCCCCGGTCCACGAACTGGCCCGTCGGGTCCACGCCGTCGGCGGTGCCATCCTCGTCGATGCCGCCCAACTCGCCCCCCACCGGCCCATCCGCCTGGGGTCCCACGACGACCCCGGGCACCTCGACTTCGTGGCCCTCTCGGCCCACAAGCTCTACGCCCCCTTCGGCGCCGGTGCCCTGGTGGGCCGGCGCGACGGCTTCGGTCCCGTCCCGCAGCACCGGGGCGGGGGGACGGTCAACGCCGTGACCCTCGACGACGTGGCCTGGGCCGACCTGCCCGATCGCGAGGAGGCGGGCACGCCCAACCTGGTCGGTGCCGTGGCCTTCGCCGCCGCCACCGAAGCCCTGGAGCGCCTGGGCTGGGACCGCATCATGGGCCACGAGGCCGCCCTGTTGACCCAACTGCTCGACGGCCTAGCCGAGATCCCCCGGGTGCGGGTGCTGGGCCCCACAGGTCCGGGTGCCGTGGCTGCCAAGGTGGGTGTCGTGCCCTTCACCGTCGAGGGCGTGGACCACGGCCGGGTCGCCGCCATCCTCGGCTACGAGCACGGCATCGGGGTCCGCAACGGGTGCTTCTGCGCCCACCCCTACATCGCCCATCTGCTGGGCCTGGACCGGGCCGGTGCGGCCAGCTGGGTCGAGGCCGTCCGCCAGGGCGACAAGCGGGGTGCCCCGGGCATGGTCCGCATCAGCTTGGGCCTGGGCAACGAC
The DNA here is from genome assembly GCA_038255145.1 of Acidimicrobiales bacterium. Lineage (GTDB taxonomy): Bacteria > Actinomycetota > Acidimicrobiia > Acidimicrobiales > CAIXPF01 > WHTX01. The sequence continues at coordinate 6,578 of JBBSLP010000103.1, read as the reverse complement.
CACGGTGACGTCGAGCGCGTCCTCGCCGCCATCCGCGGCGTCGTCGATGGCCGTGTGTCCGGTGACTACGGCGTCGACGGGCATGGCGAGCACCACCCGGTCACCGGCGCCTCGCGGCGAGGCGTGGTGACCGGGGCAGCGCTCGTCTGAAGTCTCAGGCGATGGCGCGGAGCGGGGCCATGGGCGACGCCATGGCCTCGACGGGGCTGTCGGGCGACATGAGTGCCCACAGCAGGGCGCGACCCTGGAACTTGGCCATCTGCGAATACAGGGTGGAGAAGTAGCGGGCCTGGGCCATCGGGTCCATCAGCATCTGGGGGCTCACGTCGAACATGGTCCGGTTGAGCTCCTGGAGCAACTCGGCCGGGCTGGGCAGGTCGGCGAAGGTCATGGGCCCGACCTCGCCGCGCTCACCCGGGGCACCGGGCAGGCCCGGCGCACCCTGCCGACCGACGGGTCCCTGCTCGCCGGGGATCCCGGCCGGGCCGCGCTCGCCCTGGTCCCCGGGGCCACCCTGCCTGCCGGGGGCACCCTTGGCACCGGCCTCGCCGGCGACCCCGACGGGGCCACGTTCGCCCTGCTCGCCGGGGAGGCCGGCCTCGCCCTTGTCGCCCTTGTCGCCGGGCTTGCCCTTGGTCCCCTTCTCACCGGCCAGACCGGGCTTGCCCTTGTCGCCACGCTCCCCGGTGGCGCCGGCCTTGGCCCGCGGGCTCCGTGCCGGGGTGGTGGCGGTCTGGCCTGCCACCTTGGTCACGACGGGAGCATCGCTCGCCGCCATGGTCTCGTCGGTGGCCGCGCCTGTGGGCTTGGGCATCTGTCTGATCCTCTCGATCGAGCCTGCGCATCAGAACATCGCTGACATCGCAGACCGGTGGCGACGGGAAGGGCGCATCCATCGTGGAGCGCATCGAGCTCGAGTCACATCGCGGGCATCGAACCCATCATCGGATGCGACGTCCCAGCCGGGGAGGCTATCGGCCTAGAGCGTCCACCGTGCCTCACGACGGTGTGGCACGGCCTTCGGGCGGTGACGAGAGGGTGGTCCTGCGGGAGGGTAGAAGGTGGTCCTGCGGGAGGGTGGCGAAGCAGCCGCACGGCACCGACAGGTCATAGCGTGCGCGCCATGACCTCTCCTCAGAACCCGATCGGTTCCGGCTTCGGCGCCCATTCGACGGCCGCCGAGGTGGTCGACGGCAGCGACCTGTCGGGCCGGACCGCCATCGTCACCGGCGGGTACTCGGGCCTGGGCCTGGAGACGACCAGGGCCCTGGTCGGTGCCGGTGCCCACGTCGTCGTCCCCGCCCGGCGCCCGGCCGCGGCCACCGAAGCCCTGGCCGGCATGGACGGCGTCGAGGTCGGCGAGCTCGACCTGGGCGATCTCGACAGCGTGGCCGCCTTCGCCGACGGCTTCCTGTCGAGCGGGCGATCCGTGGACCTCGTCATCGACAACGCCGGCATCATGGCCTGCCCCGAGACCCGGGTCGGGCCCGGTTGGGAAGCTCAGTTCGCCACCAACCACCTGGGCCACTTCGCCCTGGTGAACCGGTTGTGGCCTGCCATCGCCGCCGACGGTGGCGCCCGGGTGGTGTCGGTGTCCTCGGCCGGGCACCGCCGTTCCGGCATGCGCTGGGACGACATCGACTTCGAGCACGGCTACGACAAGTGGGCGGCGTACGGCCAGGCCAAGACGGCCAACGTGCTCTTCGCCCTCCACCTCGACACCGTGGGCCAGGCCTCGGGCGTGCGGGCCTTCGCCCTCCACCCCGGAGGCATCCTCACCCCCCTCCAGCGCCACCTGCCCAAGGAGGAGATGGTGGCCATGGGGTGGATCGACGAGGCCGGCAACCTCGTGGCCACGGGCTTCAAGACCCCCGAGCAGGGCGCGGCCACCTCGGTGTGGACGGCGACGTCTCCCCGGCTCGACGGCATGGGGGGTGTGTACTGCGAGGACTGCGACATCGCCGAGGCCGTGGCCGGGGACGCCAAGGGCGCCGGGGTGCGGCCCTGGGCCATCGACCCCGCCGAAGCGGCCCGCCTATGGGCACTGTCGGCCGAGCGCACGGGGGTCGACGCGTTCGCCGTCGCCGGCTGACGGGGAGCGCGAGACTGGGGCATGGCCATCGACACCGTTGACAACCTGCCTGGCTCAGTGCCGGCGCCCGTGCACGTCCACGTGGACTCCATCGACATCGACGCCCCGCCCAGCCGGGTGTGGGACATGGTGACCGCGCTCGAGCGCCACGGCGAGTGGAGCAGCGAGAACACCGGTGGCCGTTGGCGCAAGGGTGAGGACGGCGAGGAGGGGACCGGCCAGGTCGGCGACAAGTTCGTCGGCGTCAACCGGCTCGACGGCGTCGAGTGGAAGGCGCTCGTCGAGGTCATCCAGCGGGTGGAGAACGAGGACTTCGCCTTCGTCACCGGGGGCCTGGAGTACAACATCGCGATGTGGCGCTACCAGCTGGAGCCCACGGCCACCGGCACCCGCGTCACCGAGTCGTGGACGCTGCGCGAGCTGTCGCCGGCCATGGTCGAGAAGGGGGAGTCCGAGTTCGAGTTCCGCCAGCACAACGCCGAGACCAGCATCCGGGCCACCCTCGAGGCCCTCAAAGCCGCCGCCGAAGCGAGCTGAGCGCGGTGGACCAGCATGGCGGCGGGGATCAGTTCGGGCACCGGGACAAGTGCGCCATCGTGGGGATCGGGTCGACCGAGTTCTCGGTGAGCTCGGGGCGCAGTGCCCTGACCCTGGCCACCGAAGCGGTCACCGCCGCGCTGGCCGACGCCGGGCTCACCATCGACGATGTCGACGGCATCGTGCGCTGCGACCTCGACCACGTGGCCCCCTACGCCCTGGCCGGGGCCCTCGGTGCCCGCAACCTCAGCTACTGGGGAGACGTGGGACCGGGCGGCAACGCCCCGTGCATGATGGTGGGCTCGGCCGTGGGCGCCATCCTGTCGGGCCAGGCCAGCACGGTGGTGGTCTTCCGAGCCCTCAACGGCCGCTCCCAGCACCGCTTCGGCGGTGGACGGGCCCAACCCGTCGACACCACGAGCAGCACGGCGCCGGGCGCGACCACGCCGCCGGCTCCACCACGGCGGTCCCGTCGGGTCGGGGGCAGCGAGACCACCGACGAGCTCTACCAGCCCTACGGCCTCCTCGCCCCCGGCCACCTCTTCGCCCTGGTGGCCCAGGACTACACCAACCGCTACGGGCTCACCCCCGAGCAGTTGGGCTCGGTGGCCGTCACCCAACGGGCCCACGCCAACCTCGCGCCGCACGCCCAGATGCACGACCGGTCCATGACCATGGACGACTACCTGGGGGCACGCATGATCTCCACCCCCCTGCGGCTGTTCGACTTCTGCCTGGAGACGGACGGGGCCTGCGCCCTGGTCATCACCGCCGCGGACCGGGCCGCCGACCTGCGCCAGCCCCCCGTGCTCATCCGGGCCCTGGCCGGAGGGGCCCCGCCCGACGTCCGGCCGGGGATGCTGAACTCGACCACGGGGCGCGACGACATGAGCGACCTGCCCGGGCACTGGGCAGCGGAGCGGCTGTGGCAACGGGCCGGTCTGGGGCCGCAGGACATGGGTGCCGCGCAGATCTACGACTGCTTCTCCATCGCCGTGCTGCTGCAGCTCGAGGCCTACGGGTTCTGCCCTCGGGGCGAAGCCGGCGCCTTCGTGGCCGACGGGGGCATGACCATGGGCGGGGCACTGCCCACCAACACCGCCGGGGGCCACCTGTCCGAGGGCTACATCCACGGGGTCAACCACCTGCTCGAGGCGGTGCGCCAGCTGCGGGGCACGGCCGACGTGCAGGTTCCCGACCTGGAGGTCACCCTCGTCACCAGTGGGCCGATGCCCCTGGCCAGCGCCGCCGTCCTGCGCCGAGCTTGATCGTGACCGCCTGATCGTGACCGCCTGATCGTGAGCTCCTGACCGTGACCGTGCCTCCGCTGCTGCCCGATACCGCGGACCCCGAGTCCGCCCCCTTCTTCGACGCCGCCCGTCGCCACCAGCTCGTGGTGCGTCGGTGCCGGGACTGCGCCGCGGGCACCTTCCCGCCCACCGTGCACTGCCCCCACTGCGGGAGCTGGGACACCGACTGGGTCGAGGTCGAGGGGCGGGGCCGGCTGCACACGTGGACGACGGTCTTCCAGCAACTGCACCCCAGCTTCGAGGTGCCCTACACCGTGGTCGTCGTGGACGTCGACGACGTGGCCCACGTGCGCATGGTCGGCACCCTGGCCGGCGCCCCCGACCTGGTCGTGGGCCTGCCCATGGAGGTGTGGTTCCAGGACCTCGACGAGGGGGTGGTGTTGCCCCAGTGGCGACCGGTCGACCGTGATGAGCCAGGTCGACAGCGATGAGCCCGGGCGTCGGCTTTCGTCATAGCTCACATGGCTGACGAACCCCGGGTGATCGACCGCCCCTACCGGACCTACGCCGCACTGCACCGCACCGTCGCGCCCGACGGCTTCCCCGAGGCCGTGGACGCCGGCTTCCCGGCCATCCAGACGTGGCTGGCGGCCAACGGCCTCGAGGCCAGCGGCCCGGCCCTGATCCGCTACCGGGGGGAGGAGGACGGGGCCTACATCGTCGACCTGGGCTTCCCCTTCGAGGGCCAGCCGCCCCCCGTTTGCGAGGGTGCCACCAGCGACGAGGTCACCATCGAGCGGCTCCCGGCCGGACGCTACGTCCACCTCCGCCACCTGGGCCCCTACGACGAGCTGACCGGGGCCCACGCCGCCATCGACGAGTGGGCGTCCGCTGCGGGTGTCGCCCTCGACGAGGACCTGGGCCTGCGCATCGAGCACTACGTCACCGACCCCTCCCAGGCGCCCGACCCCTCGACGTGGGCCACCGAGCTGGAGCAGCTCGTGGCCGACGGGCCCCGCCCGGTCGAGACCACCTCCATCGACGGCTACGGCGTGCCCGCCCGCGACTGGGCCGACGCCCACCGTCGCCTGGCCGACGCCGATGCCTTGAACGACACCACCTTCCTGTCCACCAGCTCACCCGACGGCCGACCCCACGCCGTACCCGTGGGCGCGCTGTGGGTCCAGGGGACCTGGTGGTTCACCTCGGGTCCGGGGACGCGGAAGTCCCGGGACCTGGCCGCCGATCCCCGTTGCGTGATCAGCGTGTCCGTACCGGGCATGGACGTGGTCGTCGAGGGCCGGGCCACCCGGGTGACGGACGAGGCCGACCTCGTGCGCATGGCCGCGGTGTACAGCTCACAGGGCTGGCCGGCCACCGCCGTGACCGGGGAAGGCGCCGGCTTCACCGCCGAGTTCAGCGCCCCCAGCGCGGGGCCGCCGCCCTGGTACCTGTACCGGGTCGATCCCGAGGTCGTCTTCGGCCTGGGCACCGCCGAGCCCTACGGCGCCACCCGCTGGACGTTCTGATCAGATCGAGGTGATGACGGGACTTGTGCCCGGGGCCATGCCCAGGCCCATGGGCTTCGTCTCCCGACCGGTGACCCACAGCTCGCCGGTGTTGGCCTGCAGGGCGACCTCGTAGTCGCCGTCGGCCAGGGCGGCGATGGCCGGGCTGGTGCCTGGGGCCATGCCCAGGCCCATGGCCCTGGTGTCACGGCCCGTGGTCCACAACTCCCTGGTGTTGGCCTGCAACGCCACCTGGACCGAGCCGTCGGCCAGGGCGGCGATGGCCGGACTGGTGCCTGCAGCCATGCCCAGGCCCCAGGGCCTCGTGTCGCGTCCCGTGGTCCACAGCTCGCTGGTGTTGGCCTGCAGGGCCACGTCGTAGCTGCCGTCGGGGAAGGCGGCCAGGGCCGGGCTCGTCCCCGGGGCCATGCCCAGGCCGGTCGCCCGGTTGTCCCGCCCGGCCAGCCACAGCTCGGTGGTGTTGGCCTGGAAGGCGATCTGGTAGGTGCCGTCGGCCAGGCCGGTGATGGCGGGGCTGGTGCCGGGGGCCATGCCCAGGCCCAGGGGTCGGGTGTCGCGGCCGACGGTCCACAGCTCACCGTTGTTGGCTTGGAAGGCGATCTGGTAGGTGCCGTCGGCCAGGCCGGTGATGGCGGGGCTGGTGCCGGGGGCCATGCCCAGGCCCAGGGGTCGGGTGTCGCGGCCGACGGTCCACAGCTCACCGGTGTTGGACTGGAAGGCGCCCTGGTAGGTCCCGTCGGCCAACCGGGTGATGGCGGGGCTAGTGCCGGGGGCCATGCCCAGCCCCAGGGCGGCCGTGCGCTGCCCGGCGATCCACAGCTCACCGGTGTTGGCCTGCAGGGCGGTCTGGTAACCCCCGCCCGCGGTCGTCGCCGGGGACAGGTCGGCGATGTGGAGGAACGCCGTCGGCCAGCCACCCCCGCCCGGGGACAGCACCCGTTCGCCGTAGTTGCCGGCCCCGTCGGTGTTGTACTCCTGGATGAGGATGGAGCCGTCGCCGTAGAGCTCGCCGACGATGGCCACGTGGCCCACCCGGTCGCCGGGGTCGTAGGGCATGGACCCGAACCAGGCCACGGCGCCGACCGCGGGGCGGCCGTCCACCCGGTATCCCGAGTTCATGGCCCCCTGGGCCCAGCCCCGGGCGTCGCCGTCGCCACCGGGGAAGTCGAG
>JBBSLP010000102.1:0-11941 GCA_038255145.1 Acidimicrobiales bacterium | reverse complement strand
AGTACGACCCCGTGCTCCGCAAGCACGTCATGTTCCGCGAGGAACGGTAAACGCGGAGCTGCGCTCGGCTGACAACCGCCCGCCACCTGGTGGCGGGCGGTTTCGCGTCACGACCCGAAACTGCGGCAGGGCCTCGGGCGCCTGCGGCGAGCTGGTTTCTGTTCGGCCCGACAAGGGCTCGCATCGCTCGCCCGGCGGGCCGGCTAGCTGCGCTAGCGGTGGCGCTGCGGGAGCCGGCGCTGCGGCTCGGGAGGCGGCGGTGGCGCTGGCGGGAGCCGGCGCTGCGGCTCGGGGGCTGTTGCACCGAGCGTGGCGCTGGGGTCGTCGCCAAGCGGGTCCGTCCCCTTCTGGACGCACCCGCCTACGTCAGCGGTACGCCCATGCGTCCGGTTCGCCGGACAGGCGGGTGCGTGCGGCAATTGAACGCATCTGCGTACGCCAGCGATATGGGCAGGCGTCCGGTTCGACTCTCCTCATTGCCGGGCGGCGCCACGGCGTCCTGAACAGGGCCGAACTGCTGGAGCGGGGTGTCACCGATCGACCGGGGCAAGGCCTCGTGCGCAGTGGGCGCCTGGTGAGTCCCACGGCGGGCGTGGGCAAGAAGGCAAGCGCTCGACGCGGGCTGTCAGTTCCGGTGTTTCTCGTCGGTGAGGTCGAAGACGATCTTGGTGGCGTTGCGGGAGCCGGCGTTGGCGGCGTGGCGGATGGCGTCGACGTAGCGGTCGAGGCGGTAGTGGGCGGAGACCAGCTTGCCCAGATCGCAGGACTGGGCCAGCTCGAGGGCGAGGGTGAAGGCCTTGGTGCGCTCGCCGCTGGGGAGGGTCTCGGTGCAGTAGGTGTAGGCGCCGATCAACTCGGTCTCGCGGTGCCACAGGGCCGTCAGTTCCAGGCGGACGGTGGCGGGCATGCCCACGAGGACGACGCGGCCCCGGGGGCGGGTGATGCCGATGGCTTCGCGGATGGTCTCGCTGGTGCCCAGGGTGTCCACGGTGACGTCGGCGCCGCCGGACAGGTCGCCGCCGATCATGTGGCAGCCCACGGCCCGGCGCACGGCCCGCTTGAGGGACTCCCCCCCGACCACGAGATCGGCGCCCAGCTCCCGGGCCAGGTCGCGCTGGTGGGGGTGGCGGGCACCGATCAGCACCCGCACGCCGGGCACCAGGTGCTTGAGGGCGGCCAGGGTGAGCAGGCCCATGGTGCCGGCGCCGATGATGGCCACGGTGTCCCCGGCCGTCGCCCCGCTGCGCAGCGCGGCGTGCACGCCCACCGCCGCGGGCTCGACCATGACCGCGGTCTCGTTGCTCATGGCCTCGGGTACGACGTGGAGCTGGGACTCGTGGGCCACGAACTGGGTCGACCAGCCGCCACCTGTCGACGCGCAGTAGCCGATCTGGATGCCGGGCTCGATGGACCCGGTGATCAGGTGGCCGTAGTCGTTGCCGTCACCGGGCGCGGCATCGGGGAAGGGGGGCTCGAAGCCCCGGGCGGCATGGCCCAGCACCGGTTCCAGCACCACCCTCGTCCCGTCCTCGAGGCGGCCGACGACCTCGTGGCCGGGCACGAAGGGGAACGACACCAGGGGGTCGAAGTAGCGCGACGCATGGCCGTCGATGGTGGCCAGGTCGCTGCCGCAGATGCCCGACAGCAGGGGGGTGACCCGCTTCCACCCCGGTCCGGGCAGGTCGGGGACATCGACGTCGCTCAAGCTCAGGGGCCCGACCCGGGCCCCCTCGCCGCGGCCGAGACGGCCGGCGACGACGGCGGCGGCGTAGCGCACCTCGTTGCGACGGAACAGCAGGGCCTTCACGGCGTGTCCTCTCTGGGCGCAGACGGCGCCGTGGGCCTTCGCCCGTTGGCCGGCCGGGACGTCGTCGGGCCGGTCATCGTCGGGCCGGTCATCGTCGGGCCGGTCATCGTTGCGCCGTGCCGTCGACGACGACAGGTTGGCCGGCGAGGACGGTGTGGCGGACCCGGCCCTGCAGGGTGCGCCCGGCGAAGGGGGTGTTGCGGGCCCGGCTGGCCAGCCGGGCCGGATCGACCAGCCACGTCTCGGACGGGTCGATGACGCACAGGTTGGCGGGCTCGCCGGGGGCGACGGGCCGTCCGTGGCCGTGGGCGTCGAGCCCGGCGATGCGGGCCGGGCGCCACGACAGGGCGGCCAGGGCGGTGCCGATGTCGATCAGGCCCGGGCCCACCAGGTCGGTGAGGACCACGGCCAGGGCCGTCTCCAGGCCGAGCATGCCCGGAGGAGCGTCGGCGAAGGGGCGGTCCTTGGTGTGGGGAGCGTGGGGAGCGTGGTCGGTGGCCACGGCATCCACGGTGCCGTCGGCCAGCCCGGCCCGCAGGGCGTCCACGTCGTCGCCGTGGCGCAGCGGGGGGTTGACCTTGAAGGTGGGGTCGCCGCCGGCGCAGGCCTCGTGCGTCAGGGTCAGGTGCTGGGGGGTCACCTCCATGGTGACGCGGACCGCATCGGCCCGGGCCCGGCGCACCAGGTCCACCGTGCGGGCCGTCGACGCGTGCAGCACGTGCAGGCGGCCCCCGGTGAGACGGGCCAGCACGATGTCACGGGCCACGGTCAGCTCCTCGGCCTCACCGGGGCGGCCCCGCAGGCCCAGGTGCTCGGCCACGTGGCCCTCGTGCAGGTGGCCGCCGGCCACCAGGGCGGCGCACTCGCTGTGCTGGCCGAGGACGGCGCCGTCGAGGCGGGCGGTGATCTCGAAGGCCCGGCGCATGACGGCGGCGTCGGACACCTCGTCGCCGTCGTCGGTGAAGATGCGCACACCTTCGGCGTGGAGGGCCTCGAAGTCGACGAGCTCGGTACCGGCCCGGCTCATGGTGATGGCGGCGGCGGGGTGCACGTCGCACAGGGCGGCCTCGATGCCCCACGCCCGCACCTGGCGCACGATGTCGACGTCGTCCTGGGCCGGACGGGTGTTGGGCATGGCCACCACGGCGGTGAAGCCACCGAGGGCGGCGGCCCGGGAGCCGCTCTGCACCGTCTCGGCCTCCTCCCCGCCGGGCTGGCGCAGGTGGACGTGCAGGTCGACGAGGCCGGGGGTGACCCAGCAGCCGCGGGCATCGAGGTGGCGGACGCCGGGGGCATCGAAGCCGGGGTCCACTCCCTCGGGTGCGGACGGGTCGCTCACGGCGGCGATGCGGCCGTCGATCACGAGCACGTCGGCCGGCCGTGCCCCGTGCTCGTCGATGACGGTCCCGCCCCGCAGGGCCAACCTGGTCATGGCCTCGTCGACGGGTGGGGCGGCAGGGTGGGCCGGGGGGTGGACATCGGGGCCGAATCGTAACCCTGCCGATGGGTTGGACCCGACGCGGCTACGATCGACGGCCCGTGACCGCCGTGGACCCCACCCCCGATGATCGGGGTGCCGCCCGAGACGACCTCGGCGCAGCCCTGCTCGAGCCCGACCCCAGTGACGCGCTCTGGCGCCTGGTGGATTCGGGCCGCTGTGGCGAGATCGTGCCCGAGCTCCCCGCCCTGCGCCTCGAGCAGGACCCCATCCACAAGCACAAGGACGTGCTGGCCCACACCATCGCCGTGGTGGCCAAGACCAAGCCCCGGCTGCGGGTGCGGTTGGCCGCGCTGTTCCACGACATCGGCAAGCCCGCCACCCGATCCTTCGAGGCCGGCACCGTGACCTTCCACCACCACGAGGCGGTGGGGGCCAAGATGACCCGCAAGCGCCTGCGGGCGCTGGGCTACGAGGACCAGCTCGTACGCGACGTGACCGAGCTGGTCCGCCTGTCGGGCCGCTTCAAGGGCTACGCCGAGGGGTGGAGCGACGCCGCCGTGCGCCGCTACGCCCGCGACGCCGGGCACCTGCTGGGCGACCTCAACGAGCTGGTCCGCTGCGACTGCACCACCCGCAACCGGGCCAAGGCCGAGCGCCTGCAGGAACAGGTCGACTCGCTGGAGCGGCGCATCACCGACCTGGCCCACGAGGAGCGGCGCCGGGCCGAGCGTCCAGCCATCGACGGCAACCGGGTCATGGAGCTGTTGGACCTGCCCCCCGGCCCGGCCGTGGGCCAGGCGGTACGCCACCTGCTCGAGCTCAAGCGCGCCGGTGAGGCCGCCACCCCCGAAGAGGCCGAAGCCGCCCTGCGGGCGTGGTGGGCCGCCCACCCCGACAGCCCCGCCCAGCCCTGACCTCGGGCCGGTCCGGCCGGCGTCCAGGCGGGCGCGGCGGATCAGCGGGCCCAGACGCCGCTGTCGTTGGTGCGGTAGCCCAGGCTGCGGTAGGCGGCGTCGACCAGGGACTGGCCTCGCTCGTTGAGCAGGATGCCCTCGCCCTGGCGGTTCATGGTGTAACCGAAGCTCATGCGGGCCTCGGGGTCGGCGAAGCTGATGGACCCGCCTGCCCCCACGTGGCCGAAGGCGGTCGAGCCCAGGATGGCCGAGTAGCGATCGCCCACCCGGCGCCGGCGGTTGTCCATGGACTTCATGAACCCGAGGCCGAACCGTGTGGGCATGACGAGCACGGCGTCGCGCTCCGTGGCCACCGCCACCTCGCTCATGCGGGCCAGGGTGTCGGGCCCCACGAAGCCCCCACCGCCGGTGGCGAAGGGGCGGTACAGCCGGGCCATGCCCCGACCGGTGGCCAGGCCGCCACCGCCGCCGATCTCCGCGGCGTGGGCCTCGCGGCTGTTGGCGCTGAAACCCCCGTTGTTGAGCAGGGCCAGGGCCGACACCCCGTGGCGGTCGGAACGGATGGCGTCGGTGAAGGCCGAGCGGTCATCGGGCGGGGGGTTCCAGCCAATGATTGGGGCCACCCGGGGCTCCTCGGACTCGGGCAGCCCCAGCCACACGTCGGCCTCGAGGGGCTGGGCCAGCTCCTGGCGCAGGAACGTCCCCAACGACCGCCCCGACACCCGTCGCACCAGCTCACCCACGGTCCAGCCGAAGGAGAGCATGTGGTAGCCGTTGCGGGTCCCCGGCTCCCAGAAGGGCTCCTCGTCCTCGAGCCTGGACACCATGAAGTCCCAGTCGTAGGCCGACCCCTTGGGCAGCTTCTCCCGCCACGTGGGCACGCCGGCGCTGTGGTCGAGCACCATCCGCACCGTCACCCCGGCCTTGCCCGCCTTGGCGAAGTCGGGCCAGTACTCGGCCACCGGGGCCTCGAGGTCGAGCAGGCCCCGGTCGATCAGCAGGTGGGCGCACAGGGCGGTGAAGCCCTTGGTCGAGGACCACACCACCACCAGGGTGTCCTCCTGCCAGGGCTCGGCGTCCTCGCCGGTGCCCACGTGGCCGCCCCACAGGTCGACGACCGACTCACCGTCCACGGTGATGGACACCGAGGCCCCCACCTCGCCCCGCTCGGCGAAGTTGCGGGCGAACTCGTCGGCCACGGCGGCGAAGTCGGGGCGGGCGGTGCCGGCGATGGGGGTGGCTGCAGCAGCCGGGTCGGAGGCGCTCATGGCCGCAGTATGGTCGGCCCACGATGACCGCCGTAGGACTGCTGAGCCTGGCCGACCACCTCCCGGACCCGGTCACCGGCCAGAGCACCTCCCAGCGGGACCGCTACCGGATCCTCGTCGAGGAGGCCGTGCGGGGCGAGGCCGCCGGTTTCGGCTACATGGGCCTGGGCGAGCACCACTTCAGCCACTACATCCTCCCCGCCCCCATGCTGCTGCTGGCCACCATGGCCGGGCGCACCACCACCATCCGCCTGGGCACCAGCGTCACCCTGCTGGCCAACCTCGACCCCCTGCGGGTGTCCGAGGACCTGGCCATGCTCGACGTCATCTCCGACGGCCGGGCCGAGATCACCTTCGCCCGGGGGGTGATGGAGTCGACCATGGCCGCCTTCGGCATCGACGACGTCGACGAGCTGCGCCCCCGCTTCGAGGAGAACCTCCGCCTGGTGCTGCGCCTGCTCACCGAGGACGCGGTGACGTGGGAGGGCCACTTCCGCAGCCACCTCGAGCACGTGCGCCTCGAGCCCCGGCCCATCCAGCAGCCCCACCCGCCCATGTACATCGGCGGCGGCCTGTCCACCATCTCGGCCGACCTGGCCGCCGACCTGGGCCTACCCCTGGCCCTGCCCAGCCTGTTCCGTTACCCCGAGGACTACCTGTCCATCGTGGACCGCTACCGCGGCCGCATGGAGGCCAACGGCTTCAGCGACCGCACCCACGTCATGTACCCCAGCTACGTGCACGTGGCCGCCACCTCCCAGGAGGCCCGGCGGCGCTGGCGCCCCGACCTCGACAGCTACGTGAGCTTCGCCGCCGACTTCCGGGGCGCCTTCGGCCGACCCCTGGACTTCGACGGCCTCATCGGCGGCCCCGCCATCTGCGGCAGCCCGGCCGAGGTCGTCGAGCGGGTGCAGGAGATCGACGAGGTGCTGGGCCTGGACCGGCACTACTTCTTCATCGACCTCGGGGGCCTGCCCGAGAAGGTGCTCTACGAGGTCATCGACCTGTTGGGCCAAGAGGTCCTGCCCAAGGTGAAGTGAGAGGTGCTGATGAGCGATCCCGACGTGCATGACGGACACGTGACCATCTTCCACAACCCCCGCTGCAGCACGTCGCGCCACGCCCTCGAGGCGCTCGACGCCGCGGCTGTCGAGCACACCGTGGTGCTCTACCTGCGGGAACCGCCCGACGCCGACACCCTGCTTCGGCTCATCGACCAGCTCGAGGACCCTGCGGCCGACCTGGTGCGCAAGGACGCCCGCTTCGCCGAGCTCGGTCTCGATGCCGGCGACCACGTCGAGCCCGACGCCGTCGTCGCCCTGCTCGTGGCCCACCCCGAGCTGCTGCAGCGGCCCGTCCTCGTGCGCGACGGTCGGGCCATCATCGGCCGCCCCAAGGACCGCGTCGCCGCCTTCATCAGCTGAGCGGGCCTGCCCCGAGCCTCGCTCAGGCGGTGGCGAAGATGGCCGTGCCGCTGGCCGATACCAGGAGCATGGACGTACCGATGGTCTCGTAGTCGATGTCGATGGCGATGACCGCGTTGGCCCCCAGGTGGCGGGCCTGCTCGGTCAGCTCCTGGAAGGCCAGGTTGCGGGCGTTGGCCAGCTCGTTCTGGTAGGCCGCGGCCCGCCCACCGACGATGTCGCGGATGCCTTCGAACACCGAGCGGAACACCTCGGTGCCGAGGATGGCCTCGCCGGTCACGAGCCCCAGGTAGTGGGTGATGGTGACGTCCTGCAGGACCGACGTCGTCGTCAGCAGCAACGGAAGCGGGTCGGTCTGGCTCATGGGCGCAGTCTGGCCCCTGCCGCCGGAGCCTGTCCTGCCCTGCGCCTAACGTGCTCGGCTGTGCGCACCGAGCGACGTGACGGCCTCGTCCTCCACCACTTCGACCTCGCCGCCACCGGGCCGGCCCCGGGCGTGCTGGCCTCCGTCACCGGCCGGGAGGGCGGCGTCAGCGCCCCGCCCCGCCACTCGCTCAACCTCAGCTTCGGGGTGGGCGATGACCCCAGGTCCGTGCTCGAGAACCGCCGTCGCCTCGTCGCCGCCCTGGGCGTCGACCTCGCCGCTCTGACCGTGGGGGCCCAGGTCCACGGCGACCGGGTGGCCGTCATCGGGGATGCCGAGCGGGGCCGCGGCGCTGGTGACGCGGCCAGCGCCATCCCCGACGTCGACGCCCTGGTCACCGACCGCGACGATGTCGTGCTCGGCGTCCTCACGGCCGACTGCGTGCCCGTGGTCCTCGTCGACGCCACCACGGGCGTGGTGGCCGTGGCCCACGCCGGCTGGCGGGGCACGGTGGCCGGGGTGGTCACCCGCACCGTGGCCACCATGGTCGAGCGCTTCGGCACCGACCCCGCTGACGTGGTGGCCGGCCTCGGCCCCTCCATCGGCCCCGCCAGCTACGAGGTCGGCCCCGAGGTCGTGGCCGCAGCCCGGGCCGGGGGCCTCGACGCCGCCGTGGTGGGGGAGCGGGCCGACGGCCACGCCCACCTCGACCTGTGGGCGGCCAACGCGGCCCTGCTGGTCGCCGCCGGCGTCCCCCGGGGCGCCGTCGAGGTCTGTGGCCTGGACACCGCCAGCCGCGGCGACGCCTTCTTCTCCCACCGCACGCAGGCCCCCACGGGGCGGTTCATGGCCGTCGCCGGCCTGCTCGCCGCCCGCTAACGTCCGCCCTATGGCATCCGTCACCGTCAAAGAGCGCATCGACCACCCCGTGGACGCCGTCTGGGCCGTCGTGTCCGACTTCGGCGGGATCCACAAGTACATGCGGGGCATGGCCCCGGCGCAGTGCCAGGGCGAGGGCCTCGGGGCCGAGCGGGCCCTGGCCATGGGCGACCAGACCGTGGTCGAGCGCTGCACCTGGCTCGACGACGCCGCCCACCACCTCGGCTACACCGTGCTGGAGGCCGGCCCCCTGCCCGTGGACCGCTACGTGGCCGCCGTGCGCCTCGAGGCCGACGGCGACGGCACCCTGGTCGACTGGAGCAGCAGCTTCGAGCCCCGGGGCGTCAGCGAGGAGGAGGCGGTCAAGACCATCGAGGGCGTGTACCGGGGCGGCATCAAGGGCTTCGCCAAGTTCCTCAGCGCCTGACCTGCGGGTCGGCCCACCGGTCGCACGGCGAGGGGGGTTGGGGGCGCCGCCACATCGGGCGGTAACGTGCGCGGATGACCGAGTTCGCGTACACGGAGCTCCTGCCCCTCGGGCCTGACGCAACGCCGTACCGCCAGCTCAGCACGGGTGGGGTGTCCACGGTCGAGGCCGCGGGGTCCACCTTCCTCCGGGTCGAGCCCGAGGTGCTGACCACCCTGGCGTCCACGGCGATGGGCGACATCGCCTACCTGTTTCGCCCCGGGCACCTGGCCTCGCTGCGGCGCATCTTCGATGATCCCGAGGCCTCGGACAACGACCGCTTCGTGGCCCTCGAGCTGTTGAAGAACGCCTGCATCTCGGCCGGTCGGGTGCTGCCGTCGTGCCAGGACACGGGCACCGCCCTCATCAAGGGCAAGAAGGGCCAGTACGTCCTCACCGGTGGCGGCGACCAGAAGGCGCTGGCCCGGGGCGTGCACAACGTCTACGAGAGCGACAACCTGCGCTACTCGCAGATGGCGCCGCTCAACATGTACGACGAGAAGAACACGGGCTCGAACCTGCCCGCCGAGATCGAGATCGAAGCGGTCGACGGCGACGCCTACAAGTTCCTGTTCATGGCCAAGGGCGGCGGCTCGGCCAACAAGACGTTCCTCTACCAGGAGACCAAGGCGCTGCTGTCGCCGGGGCGCCTGGTGGACTGGATCGACGAGAAGATCAAGACGCTGGGCACGGCAGCGTGCCCGCCCTACCACCTGGCCATCGCCATCGGGGGCACGTCGGCCGAGTACACCCTCAAGGTGGCCAAGCTGGCCTCGGCCCGCTACCTCGACATGCTGCCGTCCGAGGGTTCCCCCCTGGGCCACGGCTTCCGCGACCTGGCCCTCGAGGCCGAGGTGCTGGCCCGTTCGCAGGCCAACGGCATCGGCGCCCAGTTCGGCGGCAAGTACTTCTGCCACGACGTGCGCATCATCCGCCTGCCCCGCCACGGGGCCAGCTGCCCCGTGGGCATCGCCGTGTCGTGCTCGGCCGACCGCCAGGCCAACGCCAAGATCACCGCCGAGGGCGTGTTCCTCGAGCAGCTGGAGACCGATCCGGCCCGGCACCTGCCCGAGCTCAGCGACCAGGAGCTGGGCGGGGAGGTCATCGAGATCGACCTGAACCGGCCCATGGACGAGATCCGCTCCACGCTCAGCCGCTACCCCATCAAGACCCGCCTGTCGCTGTCGGGGTCCATCGTGGTGGCCCGCGACATCGCCCACGCCAAGATCAAGGAGCGCCTCGACCGCGGTGAGGGCATGCCCGAGTACCTGCGCAACCAGTGCGTGTACTACGCCGGGCCGGCCAAGACGCCCACGGGGTACGCCTCGGGCTCGTTCGGGCCCACCACGGCGGGGCGCATGGACAGCTACGTCGAGCAGTTCCAGGCCGCGGGGGGCAGCTTCGTCATGCTGGCCAAGGGCAACCGCTCCAAGCAGGTGACCGACGCCTGCAAGGCCCACGGGGGCTTCTACCTGGGCTCCATCGGTGGACCTGCCGCCCGCCTGGCCCAGGACTGCATCCGCAAGGTCGAGGTGCTCGAGTACCCCGAGCTGGGCATGGAAGCGGTCTGGCGCATCGACGTCGAGGACTTCCCCGCCTTCATCGTGGTCGACGACAAGGGCAACGACTTCTTCGACACCGTGCAGGGGGCCAAGGTCCAGCTGCGGGGCGCGCCGCGCTGATGGTCCGAACCGGCTGATCAGATGGGTGCGCGCCCTCAGCCTGGATCCACCGAGTGGGTGGGCACGTTCTTGGTGACAGCTTGCCAGAGCCTGGATGGGCTCGAGGTGATGTTCGATGACGAGCGGGCGGTGGCGAACGCCGGGCTCATCCTGCCGGCGACGTTGGCCGCGCGTCTCGGTCTCGAAGCCGCCGCGGATGAGCTGATCTCGCTGTCGGGGCCGGGCTCGTTCCGGCCTGGTCGCAAGGCGATGACGTTGGTGCACTCGATGGTCGCTGGCGGTGACTGCATCGACGACGTCGATGTGCTGCGGTCCGGGGTGAGCGAGGCCGTGCTGGGGCATCAGGTGATGGCCCCATCGACCTGTGGGACCTTCCTGCGCTCGTTCACCTTCGGCCATGTCCGCCAGCTCGACCGATGGTCGGAGTTCGCGCTCACCGCGGCGTGGGCCGCAGGCGCGGGGCCCGGCTCGACGCCGATGACGATCGATATCGACTCGACGATCTGTGAGACCTACGGCTACGCCAAACAGGGCGCCGCCTACGGCTACACCAAGCGTCGTGGCTATCACCCGTTGCTGGCCACCCGAGCCGACACGGGCGAGATCCTCCACATCCGGTTCCGTAAAGGGTCAGCGAACACCGGGCGTGGCGCCCAGCGGTTCGTGCGCGAAGTCATCGGCCGGGCCCGCCGTGCCGGGGCGACGGGCCCGTTGTCCTTACGGGCCGACTCAGGGTTCTGGTCCCACAAGGTGATCAAAGCCTGCCGCGACCACGGCGTCAGCTACTCGATCACCGTGCGCCAGGTCACGGCGGTCAAGACGGCGATCGCCGGGATCGACGACGACGCCTGGACCCCGATCGACTACACGCTGGGCGGAGACGCCCAAGTCGCGGACTGCCGCTACGGCGACGGGCACCGGCTCGTGGTCCGCCGCACCCGGATCATCGGCGCCCAGGCCGAACTGTTCGACAACTGGCGGCACCACGCGTTCATCACCGACAGCACCGCCAGCACCATCGACGCTGACGCTGAGCACCGCGCTCACGCCGTGATCGAACTCGCCATACGCGACCTCAAAGACGGCGCCGGCCTCGAGCACTGCCCTTCAGGACGATTCCACGCCAACGGCGCCTGGGCCGTGCTCGCTACCGTCGCCCACAACCTGCTGCGCTGGACCCAGCACATCGGGACCGGCACCGTCGGACCCCTCGTCGCGAAGACGACACGCCGCAAGCTGCTCACACTCCCCGGCCGGTTCACCCGCGGCGGACGACGACGCCAACTTCACTTCCCCGCCCGATGGCCCTGGCGCACCGAGTTCCTCCTCACCCTCGCCCGCCTGCGTGCCATCCCGCTGCGCTGCTGACCGCTCAACCGGCGAGCCGACACCCACCCGCGGCGGCCGCCACAACCGACAGCCCAGAACCCACCCCTGACCGTCCGCGCCCAGGCCCGACCCCGAGACCCCGACCGACCCGGCCCGACCCAAAATCAACGTCCGAACACACCACAACAACCACCACCGGTCACCCGGCGGTGGATCCAGGCTCAGATCAGATGGTGGCCGCCGTCCACGTTGAGGGTGGCCCCGGTCATGTAGCCGTTGCCCATGAGGAAGACGAAGGCGTCGGCCACCTCTTCGGCCCGGCCGATGCGACCCACGGGGAGGCGGGGGCCGAACTCGGCGATGACCT
>JBBSLP010000101.1:0-12246 GCA_038255145.1 Acidimicrobiales bacterium | reverse complement strand
GAAGCCCTCGACCTGCGCACCCAGGTCCTGGTCGAACGCGAGCGGGTGCTCGGCGCCGACCACCCCCCGACCCGCGGCGCCCGCAACAACCTGGCCAACAGCCACGCCGACCTCGGCCAGCACCAGGAAGCCCTCGACCTGCGCACCCAGGTCCTGCTCGAACGCGAGCGCATCCTCGGTCCCGACCACCCCCACACCCTCACCGCCCGCAACAACCTGGCCAACAGCCACGCGGCTCTGGGTCGTCACCGCGAGGCGCTGGACCTGCGGGAACGGGCCCTGGCCGACTGCGAGCGCATCCTCGGTCCCGACCACCCCCACACCCTCACCGCCCGCAACAACCTGGCCAACAGCTACGCCGTGCTCGGCGACGACGTGCGGGCCCACCAGCTGCGCAGCGACGTGGCCGCCCGGGGCGTCGAGGCCCACGTGGCCCAGCGCAACGGCACGACGACCGCGGTGGCCGATCGGCCCAGCGGACCGGCCACCGGCGCGGCACCGTCTCGCAACGGGTCGAGCCCGGCACCCGAGCCCGTTGCCCCCGGCAAGAAGCGCAAGCGTCGGTTCTGGTTCTTCGGCTGACCCTGACCCAGGCGCCGACGGGGTGCGTGGGCCCAGTGTCGGGAGCCTGCCTAGGGTGGCCGGCAGTGGACTCCCCCGGACCTGAACCTCTCGAGCAGTTGCGATCGTGGCTGGGCGGGCACATGCGCCACCTGCTGGGCGGCGAGCGCGAGCCCCGTCGGGTCCAGCTGAGCACCGAGCCCGGGCTGTTCGCCCCCGACAGCGTCACCCGACGGGTCCACGCTGACACGTCCATGCTGGTGGGCGGCCTGCGTTCCCTCTTCTTCCAGACCGTGCACCCGCTGGCCATGGCCGGGGTGGCCCAGCACTCCGACTACCGCCAACAGCCCTGGGGTCGGTTGCGGCGCACCGCGGCCTTCGTGGGGATCACCACCTTCGGCACCGAGGCCGAGGCCGAGGTGGCCATCGAGCGGGTCCGACGGGTGCACGAGCGGGTGACGGGCACGAGCCCGGCGGGGGTGCCGTACCGGGCATCGGACCCCCACCTGCTGGCCTGGGTGCACGCCACCGAGGTCGACAGCTTCGCCCGGGCCTACGACCGCTTCGGACGGGGACGCTTCGACGCTGCGGACCACGACGGCTACGTGGCCGAGATGGCCGTGGTGGGCGAACGCCTGGGGGTGGTCGACGCCCCCCGCAACTGGGACGACCTGCAGGCCTACCTGGTGGCCATCCGCCCCGAACTGCGGGCCACCTCCGAGGCCCACCAGGCCGTGCGCTTCCTGCTCACCCCGCCCGTGCCCCTGGCCGCGGTGCCGCCCTACGCGGCGGTGGCCGGAGCGGCCATCGGCCTGCTGCCGTCCGACATCCGTCGCAAGCTGTGGTTGCCGGTGCCTCCCCTCCTCGAGCCCCTGGTGGTCCGCCCCGCTACCGCGGCCGTGCTCGGCGTGTTGGGCTGGGCCCTCGAGCCCCAGGCCACTGCGGCCTGAGCCCGACGGGGCGGGACGCGCGCCCGCGGTGTCAGCCGAACACGATGCCCTGGATGTCCTCGATGGCGTGAACCGTGCCCGCGCCGCTGAGCAGCTTGGTGGTGTGGTCGGCGCCCAGGCGCTGCAGCGTCAGGTTGGGCACGGTCTGGCCCGGCACCACGTAGAGGTTCGACGTGCCCGGCCAGGCGCGGTCACCGGGGTAGGCGGCGACGAACGTCTCCGCCGTGCTGTCCGTGGCCGTGACGTTGACGATCAGGGCGGCGACGTGGTCCGGCGCCAGGGCGGCTTCCAGCCTCGAGAAGTCCAGGATCGCCGCCCACCCCGCCCGTAGCGGCCCGTGGGCGTCGTCCCGGGTGTCGAGGATCCGCTCCGGGCTGAGGGCCAGGACCCGGCCGGCGAGGGTGGTGTGGTCGGCGGAGGGCTCGTAGTACCCGAGGACGTCGACCACCAGGTGCACCGACCCCGCGGCGTTGGTCAGGGCCACCTTGCCGTCGGGCGACAACACCGCGGTGACGTGGGCGGCCCGGGTCTGACCACCCATGACGGTGAGGCTGGTGGCGCCGGGACGGGCCCCGTTCGAGGGGTAGGCCACGACGTAGGTCTCCGCCGTGGGGGTCACCGCGGTGACGTTGAGGATGACGGCGGTGGCCGTCGGGGGGACGACCACCCCGCCCAGGGGGACGACGATGCTGGCCCCGGCGCCCACGGCCCCGTCCTGGGTGCGGGTGTCACGCACCCGGACCGGATCCACGGGGTGGAGGCGGTCGCCGTAGGCGGTGCTGTCGCCGTCGGTGTACCAGCCGGCGACGTCGATGACGACGTGGGCCGGGGACGAGGCCACGAACAGGCAGGCCTGGCCCGGGGTGTTCAGGGGAACGAGCACCTGGTTGGCCACCGTCTCCCCGGGGGCGATGTTGACGTTGGAGGCCGTGGGCACGCCCTCGTCGCAGTCGAACAGGGTGGCGTAGCCCGGTGCCGAGGCCCCCGTGGCCGTCAGGTTGACCACCGCGGCCCCCACGCCGTCGACGGGGACGCCGCCCACGCCGGTCACCTGCACCGTGGTCACCGAACCCGCGGCCAGGGCGGCGGTGCCCGGGCGGCCCAGGCCGATGCGGCTGTCGAAGAGGCGTGACGGCGCCATGGGCACCAGTTCGCCACCCTGGAAGTCCTCCGCGTCGGCCGCAGCCCGGGCCAGATCACCGGCGGCGGTCAGCTGCTGGGGCTCGGCCAGGCTCTCGGTCGCACCGGCGGGGATGGCCAGCAACGGCGAGGCCAGGACCATGGCCAGCAGGCTGGCGGCCCCGGCGTAGCGGCGGGGGCGGGCGCGTGGAGGTTGGGGACGGGTTCTCGGCATCACGCCGATGTGTTCGGCATCTGTCGGAGCCAGCTGACAGCTCGTCACCGAGTTGGTGGCGTCGTCACCAACCTGGCGTGGCCCCGTTGGGCGGGGCTCGGCGGACCCTCCCCGCGGGCGTGCCCTATGCTCACGATGTCCGGCGGATCACTGCCGCAGGACCACGGCCGGGGCTGATCACGCAGCGCCCGGCCACTCACGTCCTCGACCCCCTCGGGACCGGGGGGGGTCAGGTGAACTCGGGCTGCTCCCACCACGGGAACCACTCGGGCATGTCGTTGGCCGGACCCAGGGTGAAGTTGGCCTTGCGCTTCTCGAGGAACGAGGTCACACCCTCGGCGGCATCGGCGCCCCGGCCCAGGGACTGGATGCCCCGCGAGTCGAGCTGGTGGGCCTCCATGGGGTGCTCGGCGCCCAGCAACCGCCACATCATGTGGCGGATCATGGTGACGGAGATGGCCGAGGTGTTCTCGGCGATCTCCTTGGCCAGCTCACGGGCGGTGGCGATGAGCTGGTCGTCGGGCACGACCCGGGACACGAGCCGACCGGCCAGGGCCTCGGAGGCGGGGAACACCCGACCCGAGTAGGTCCACTCCAGGGCCTGGCTGATGCCGACGACGCGGGGCAGGAAGAAGCTCGACGCCGCCTCGGGCACGATGCCCCGGCGGCTGAACACGAAGCCGAAGCGGGCGCTCTCCGCGGCGATGCGGATGTCCATGGGCAGCTGCATGGTCATGCCGATGCCCACGGCGGGGCCGTTGACGGCGGCGATGACGGGCTTGAGGGACTCGAAGATGCGCAGCGTGAGCAGACCGCCGCCGTCGCGCTCGACGCCGCCGACATCACGGCCCTTGGCGTTGTTGTCGTAGTTGAAGGTGTCGGCACCCTTCTCGAGGTCGGCGCCAGCGCAGAAGCCCCGACCGGCCCCGGTGATGATGACGACACGGATGTCATCGTCGGCGTCGGAGCGATCGAAGGCGTCGATCATCTCGTTCATCATCGTGGTGTTGAACGCGTTGAGGCGCTCGGGACGGTTCAAGGTGATGGTGAGGATCCGGTCCTCGACCTCGTACTTGATGGTCTCGTAATTGGTGGTGCCCACGGCTCCCCCTGGGTAGCGTCCGCACTTGCTACCCGAGGAAGGGCGACCGCTGCCAGACGAACCCCCTCCCCCGGCCACCGATGGCGGCCGGGGGACTGCGCCGGACCGCCGCCACGTACGGGACGGCATCGTCCTCGGTGCCGCCGTGAGCGTGTTCGGCGTGGCCTTCGGCGTGCTCGCCTCGACCAGCGGGCTGAGCGTGCCCCAGGCCGGCGCGCTGTCCCTGCTGACCTTCACCGGGGCCTCGCAGTTCGCCCTCGTATCCATCGTGGCCGGGGGCGGCTCGGTGGTGGCCGGGTTGGGCTCGGCCCTGCTGCTGGCCGCCCGCAACGGGGTCTACGGCGTCACCGTCGGCCCCCTGCTCCCCCGGCGCCGGTCCGCCCGCCTGGCGGCGTCCCACCTCGTCATCGACGAGACGACGGCCATGGCCACCGCCCAACCCGACGAGCACCGGGCCCGGGAGGCCTTCTTCGCCACCGGCATCTCGTTGTTCCTGTGCTGGAACCTGGGCACCTTCCTCGGCGCCACCGGCGGATCGCAGTTGGCCGACCCCAGCGCCTTCGGCCTCGACGCCGCCTTCGCGGCCGGCTTCTTGGCCCTCTTGCTCCCCCACCTGCGCACGGCACCGGGCCGGGCCGCGGCCCTGGCCGGGGCGGCCATCGCCGCCGGAGGGCTACCCGTGCTGCCCAACGGGGCCGCGGTGCTGGCCTCGGCCCTGGGCGTGGGGGCGGGGGCCTGGGTGCTGGCCCGCCAGGGGGGTCGACCATGAGCTGGTGGCCCATCCTCGTGCTGGCCGCCGGGGCCTACGCCTGCAAGGCGGTCGGGGTGTGGCTGGGCCAACGCCTCCCCCGGACGACGGCGGCGACGTCACCCGGCCCCGACGGCGGCGCCGGCGACGGGCGCCTGGTCGCTCTGGTGGCGCTGCTGCCTGCCGCGCTGCTGGCGGGGCTCATCGTGGTCCAGACCATCGGTGACGGCGCCGGCATCTCCCTCGACGCCCGGGTGGCCGGCGTCGTCGTCGGCGGCGTGGCTGCGTGGCGCCGGGCGCCCTTCCTGGCCGTGATCATCCTGGCCGGAGCGGTGACCGCCGGCCTCCGGGCCCTGAGCTGAAGCGAGCGGGGCTCAGGCCCCTTCGTCAGCGGGGGGCTGCGGGGCCCGGTTGCGCAGTCGTTCCACCACCGCGGCGGTGAGGGGGGCGGCGTCCCACGCTTCGAGGGGCTGGGAGGCGACCCGGCGCCAGTTGGGGCGCTCGTGGGAGGTGCCGGGCACGTTCTGGGGCTCGGGCTCGAGCCACAGGTCCTCGATGTCGACCACGGCCAGCTGGGCCTGACCGTCGGCCAGTTCGCCCACCGAGGCCACGAAGGCGGCTCCGGCGTCGGCGTCGGGATCGGCGCCCAGGTGGGCGAGGACGACCCGGCGCAGGTCGGCCCGGCGGTGGTGCTCATCGACCACGTCGCCGTCGTCGATGAGGCCCAGGTCGCGGCGATCAGCGATGTCGGCGCCCGACCAGAAGCCGGCGAAGCTGGGCATGTCGTGGGTGGACGAACTGGCCACGCTCGTCTGCGGAGCCCGCTGGAAGCCACCCTCCATGAGCCCCCACCAGAAGGCCTGCTGGATCCAGATGCCGAGGATGCGGTGGCGGTCGAGGGCCTCGTAGACCTCCGTCGGCACCGTGCCCAGGTTCTCCCCCACCAGCACGGCACCCCGGCGCCACGCCTCCAGGCTGGTAAGGGCGAACAGCTCGTCGGTCGGGTAGCGCACGTAGCACCCGCCGCCACCAGGCATGGCCCAGAACAGGCGGTGCAGGCCCATGACGTGGTCGAGGCGCAGCAGGCGGGCGTGGGCCAGGTGGTGGCGCAGGCAGTCACGCAGGTAGCGGTGGCCGTCGTCCCGGGTGCGCCAGGGGTGCAGCGGGGGGAAGCCCCAGTTCTGGCCACCGGAGAAGAGGAAGTCGGGTGGCGCCCCCACCGAGGCGCCGAGCACGAACTTGGACTGCTGCTCCCACACGTCGAAGCCGTCGGGATGGCTGCCCACGGCCAGGTCGAGGGCCAGGAGCTGACCTCGGGCCTCGACCCGATCGGCCAAGTGGCCGAGCTGGGTGTCGGTCACCCACTGGGCGAAGACGTGGAAGCGGAACTCGTCGACGTCCCAGTCGCCCGGGCGCAGGTCCCCGCCCCGCAGACGTTCGGGCCACTGCCGCCAGTTGCGGCCGTGGCGGGCGGCCGCACCCCGGAAGCGGGCGTAGGCCGCGGCCGTGGGGTGCTCGGCCAGCCAGGCGGCCAGGTGGGCGGGCAGGCCCTCGGGCTCGTGCACGGCGGCGAAGGCGGCCTCGGCCGCCCGGGCCAGAAGCGGCCGCTTCCACGCCCACAGGGCGTCGTGGTCCAACATTGCGTCGATCGGTTCGGGGGCGGGCTCGGCGTCGGTGACCCCGAGGTCGTCGAGGTCGGCGTAGAGCTCGTTCCACGCCCGCCGGCTGACCGGGGTGTAGGGGCTGGTCTGGGCGGGGGCATCGAGCCAGGCCGCCAACAGGGGCAGGGTCACGACGGCCGACGCCCCCCGCTCCTGGGCCCAGTCGAACATCCGGCCCAGGTCGGCCAGATCACCGATGCCCCGGGTGCGGGCCGTGTGCAGGGCATGGAGGGGCAGGAACACCCCCCACCGCTTGGGGCCGCCGCCGTGGGCCACGGTGGGGGCGGCGAACACGGAGGCCTCCGCCCGCCAGTCGGACCCCTCGACCACCAGTCGGTGCTGGCCCAGGGGCAGGGGTGATCCCCACGCTGTGGGCGGGTCGAGCTGGTCACCGTCCTCGGTCTCCAGCCACATGGTGCCGGGCCGGCCCGCCGGGGCCCGCACGGGCACCTCGGGCAGCACGCCGTCCCAGGCCACGACCACGGAGGTCAGGGGCTGGGCGGCCCGTTCGGCCCGCAGGGCCCGCAGGGCGGCGTCGGGCCCCGCGGCCAGGTCCAGGCCCAGCAGCTCGAGGGTGGCGGCCACCTCGGCCGCCGAGCTGGCCATGGGCTGGCCGCGGTCGTTCACGTAGCGGGGGATGACGCCCGCTGCCGCCGCCAGGCGTTCGAGGTCGTCGGGGATGTCGTCCACTCGGGGGTCGACGACGTCAGACGTCGAGGTAGCGGCTGACGGCGACCCCGGACCCCACGGCGCCCACCAGGCAGCCGAAGAGGATGAGGATCAGCCACGTGCTGCCCAACTGACCGTTGGACACCTGGAAACCCTGGAAGATGCGCAGGTCCTGGTTGTCCGACAGCCACACGTCGAAGCCCCGTTTCAGGCCCCAGGTGGCAAGCATGGCGACCAACGCGCCCACCACCCCCTGTATCAGGCCCTCGAGCATGAAGGGGACGCGGATGAACCAGTTCGTGGCCCCCACCAGCTTCATGACCTCGATCTCGCGCCGTCGGGCGAACATGGCCATGCGGATGGTGTTGAGCACGAGGAGCAGGGCTGCGCCCATGAGTATGAAGGCGACGCCGATGATGGCCAGGCGGACGAAGCGGGAGAACGTCTGCATCGTCCGCACGGTCTCGAAGGCGAACACCACCTCCCGCACGCCGGGGTCGTTCTCGAACTGCTTGCCCAGCTGGGAGATGATCTCGGCGTCCGACGTGGCCGGGGCCACCTTGAACGACGGGGGCATGGCGCTCTCGTCGACGGCGTCGATCATCTCGGGCGAACGGGCGAAGAGGGTCTGGAACTCCTCGTAGGCCGCGGCCTTGTCGACGACCTGGACGTCACGCACCTCGGGACTGTCCTCGAGGGCGGCCTTCACCGCATCGAGCTGGTCCGTCGACGCCTCGGGGTTCATGAAGACGATGAACTCGATGCCACCCTTCCACCGAGCGGTGGCGTTGCCGATGCCGTGGTAGATGATCTGGGCGCCCCCGAAGAGGGACAGCGACACGGCGACGGTCAGCACCGACGCCACGGTGAGCGACACGTTGCGCCACAGGTTCGACCCGGTCTCCCGGGCGACGTAGTTGAGCTTGGCGGCCACGGGTTCTCCTACTCGTACACGCCGCGGGACTGGTCACGCACGATGTTGCCGCGATCGAGCTCGATGACTCGACGGCGCATCGTGTCCACGATGCCGCGATCGTGGGTGGCCATCACGACGGTCGTGCCGGTCCGGTTGATGCGGTCGAGCAACCGCATGATGCCCACCGAGGTCGCCGGGTCGAGGTTCCCGGTCGGCTCGTCGGCGAGGAGGATGAGGGGTCGGTTCACGAAGGCCCGGGCGATGGAGACACGTTGCTGCTCACCGCCGGACAGCTCGTTGGGGAAGTTCTGCACCTTCTTGGACAGCCCGACGAGCTCGAGGATGGCCGGGACCTGGGTCTTGACCACGGCGCCGGGGCGACCGATCACCTCGAGGGCGAAGGCCACGTTCTCGAAGACGGTCTTGTTGGGGAGCAGCTTGAAGTCCTGGAAGATGCAGCCGATGTTGCGGCGGAGGTAGGGCACCTTCCACTGGTTGAGCTGACCGATGTCCTTGCCGGCGACGTAGATGCGCCCCGTGCTCGGCTCCTCCTCCTTGTTCAGGAGGCGGATGAACGTGGATTTCCCGGAGCCTGACGCGCCGACCAGGAAGACGAACTCACCCTTCTGGATGTCGACGGACGCGTCCCGGAGAGCCTGGACGTCGCCCTTGTAGGTCTTGGTGACGTTTTCGAGCTTGATCATGATCCAACGCCTGGCGCCGTAGCGGGGGCCGCCGGAGGCATCCGGCAGGGCCGCGGCGCTCGCGGCCAGAGGTTAGGGCACCCACCGCCGACATCGGGGGACCCGGACGGGCACCAAGCTAGCAGTGACACCCCCGGCCCCCCGTCGCGCCCCCCGGGGCCGCACCGGCTGGCGACGGCCGCTGTCAGGGCTCGAGCTCGGCGAGGATCTCGTCACGGTGCTCGTCGAGCACGGGGCCCCGGCCCGGTGGGGGTCCGGCGCCGACCACGAGCTGGCCCGGCGAGGTGATGCGGCCCCACTCGGGGTGGTCGTGGGTCACCAGCAGGTCGTTCTCGACGACGACCGCAGCCCCGAGGACGCCCTTGAGCTCGATGGGCACCCGGTGGGGACCCTCCAGGAACACCCAGGTGCCGTCCTCCTCGACGCAGCCGTGCCCGGGGCCGGGACCGGGGAAGTCCCATCCCCCCAGCTGCACCGGGGGACGGCCGGCGTAGTCCACGTACTCGGCCGCCTGCACGGCGGTGGTCGTGCGGGCCAGCGACGTGCGCACCCGCTGGCCGACCCCGGTGCGCTCACGGTGGTAGAGGGCGGCGACGATGCCGAAGGCGCTGATGATGGGGGTGACGACGTCGTGGATGGCCACGGTGAGGAAGACGGGTTCGGCCCCGTCCCCGGTGGCGGCCATGCCCCCCTGGGCGGCCATGATGCCCCCCAGGCACTGCATGAGGGGGTCGAAGGCCGGCGCCGCGGCCATGGACATGTCGTCGCCGTAGCCCGAGGACGACAGGTAGACGAGGTCGGGGTTGACCGCAGCCAGGGTCTCGTAGTCCGACCCCAGCCGGGCGGCCACGCCGGGGCGGGCGTTCTCGACCACGGCATCGGCCCGGGCCACCAGGCGCAACAGCACGGCCCGACCCTCGGGGCTGTGCAGGTCGAGGGCGATGGAGCGCTTGCCGTGGTTCCAGCACGCGAAGGGGGCACCGAAGGCCCGGAAGGGATCACCGGTGGGGGGCTCGACCTTGATGACGTCGGCCCCGAGCATGGCCAGGTGGCGGCTGACCACGGGCCCGGCGATGAAGCTCGACAGGTCGAGCACCTCGATGCCCTCCAGCGGCGGGCGGTCCCCGTCGGCGGCCGCCGCGGTCCTGTCGGCCCCGGCCCGCGGCGGCCGGGGGGGCTCGGCCAGCACCTCGGCGGTGTGCTCGCCCACCAGGGGGGCACCGCGGCGCACCCGGCCGGGTGCGGCCTCGAGCACCAGGGGCACCCCCATCATGCGCACCGGCCCGGCCAGGGGGTGATCGACGGTGACGACCACGGCGTTGGCCTCGGCCACCGAGCTGGTCAGGAACTCGTCGCGGGTCTGCACGGGCTGGGCGGGCACGTCGGCGTCGGCCAGCAGCGCCAACCACTCGTCGCGCCCCTTGGTGGCGAAGGCGTCCTCGAGGATGGGGGCGATGAAGCCCAGGGCCTCGATGTCCATCAGGCCCCAGGGCGGGGACGGTAGGCGGGGATCGCCCTTGAGGTCGCTGCGGCCGACCACGTCGAGGAGGCGGTCATAGAAGCGTGGGGTGCCACAGGCCAGGAAGAACCAGCGGCCGTCGCCCGCTTCGAACAGGCGATACACGGGCACCCGACCCTTGGAGCCCATGGGGGCGGAGCCGGCCCGCTCCTCGACCACGCCGTCGATGGCGAACTGCTCGAGCTGCAGGGCCGCGGCCCCGGCCACCCACGACGTCTCGTAGCTGGGGGCGGCGCCGTGGCGCTCGCGGGCGAGCAGACCGGCGGCGATGGTCAGGGCGCCGAGGGTGCCGGTGGCGTAGGCCACCAGGGGCACGACCAGGTGGATGGGGGCATCCTGGTAGGACTGCTGGTTCCACAGGATGCCGGACACCGCAGCCACCAGGTCGGGGGTGGCGGGCTCGTGCACCCGGGGTCCCCGCTCCCCCCACGGGGGCAGGGTGACGATGACGGCTGTGGGGTTGGCGGCCCGCAGCACGGCGGCCTGGCCGGGCTGGTCGCACACGAGCACGTCGGCCCCGGCCACCAGGGCGGCGATGCCCGCATCGGCGAGCGGATCGCCGCCGTCGGCCGCTGTGGGGCCGGCGGCCTCGACGACGACCGAGCGCTTGGCCCGGTCCACGGTGAGCAGGGCGGGGTCGAGCGTCGGCGGCCCGTCGGCGGCGCCCTCCACACGGATGACGTCGGCCCCGTGGTCGGCCAGGAACATGGTGGCGTAGCGGGCGGGCACACCCCCGGCCAGCTCGACGACGCGCACT
This sequence comes from Acidimicrobiales bacterium, assembly GCA_038255145.1. Lineage (GTDB taxonomy): Bacteria > Actinomycetota > Acidimicrobiia > Acidimicrobiales > CAIXPF01 > WHTX01. Next base: position 1,305 of record JBBSLP010000101.1, on the reverse strand, counting down.
CCCTCGAAGATCGACCCCATGGTCGGCGGACTCTAGGTGGCCGCTGATCTAGTCGGGGGTGCTCGCGTTTTCGGTGGGGATCGAAAATACTGGGGGCATGGCGATCGGGAGATCGAAACGGCAGGTGCGGTTCGAGGATCCGGTGGGGTTGCTCGGTGTCCGGTTGCGGGGCATCTACCGGTTGCTGGCGGACCATGGTGGGGTCCTGTTCCCGGAGGACTACTTCGCTGACTTGTTCCTACGGTCGCGGAAGGGCCGGCCGACGATCCCGGCACGGGTGATGGCCACGGTGATGGTGTTGCAGTCCCATGAGGGCTTGTCCGACACCGACGCCGTGGACCGGTTGGGCCGCGATCTGGCCTGGCAGGCGGCTGCGGGGGTGCACATCGGCTATGAGCCGTTCCACTCGACGGTGCTCGTCGGGATGCGGAACCGTCTGCGGGCGTCGACCCGCCCGAAACGGTTGCTGGAGGACGTGGTGGCCGTGGCCCGCGACGCGGTCGTGCTCGGGGACCGGGTCCGGGTGGTCGACTCGACCCCGATCTGGGATGCCGTGGCCACCCAGGACACTGTCACCCAGTTGCGTTCCGCGATCCGTAAGGTCCTGCGGGTGCTGCGCCCCGACCTGGCCGCCGCCGCCCGGGCCGTGCTCCGACGCGACGACGAGTACGCCACCGCGGGTAAACCGCCCTGCGACTGGGATGACCCCACCGCCCGCGACGACCTGATCGACGCGTTGGTCCGCGACGCCTTGGCGGTGTTGGCGGTGCTCGACGGGGTCGAGTTGACCGTCACCGAACAAGACGCCGTCGACGTGCTCGCCGTGGTCGCCGGTCAAGATGTCGACCAGAACGACGATGGCGTGTTCCGCATCGTGCACCGTGTGGCCCGTGACCGGGTCATCTCCACCGTGGACCCCGAGGCCCGCCACGGGCACAAGTCCCGGAACCGCCGCTTCGACGGTTACAAGGGCCACATCGTCGCTGACCCCGACAGCGAGATCATCGAAGACGTCACCGTCACCCCGGCCAACGCCCACGATCAGGACGCCCTCGCTGACCTGCTCGCCGGCCACACCGGCACCGATCCCAAACCGGTCGTGTTCGGCGACTGCGCCTACGGGTCAGGCCAGACCCGAGCCGACATGAACGACGCCGGCTTCGATCTACGGGCCCGGGTTCCCCCCGCGGTCCGCCGCGACGGCCGATACAGCAAAGACGACTTCACCATCGATCTCGACGCCGGCACCGTCACCTGCCCCGCCGAGCACACCGTGACCATCCGGTTCTCCAAGAACCAGTCAGG
>JBBSLP010000100.1:0-13717 GCA_038255145.1 Acidimicrobiales bacterium | reverse complement strand
GTGAGCTCGACGTCGTTGAAGCGCTGGGAGTGGGCCAGGTCGAGGTCGGTCTCGCCACCGTCGGTGGTGACGAACACCTCGCCGTGCTCGAAGGGGTTCATCGTGCCCGGGTCGACGTTGATGTAGGGGTCGAGCTTCTGCATCGTGACCCGTAGGCCCCGCGCCCGCAGCAGGGTCCCCAGGGCGGACGCGGTGAGACCCTTGCCGAGCCCGCTGACCACACCGCCGGTCACGAAGATGTGCTTGGACACCCGGTCCTCCTCGTCGTCGCCGACTCCATGGACCGAGCACCGCACCGACCACGCGGCCCGGCCGCGTTGTCCCTCAGCCCGCACAAACCTACCGCAGGACCGGTGCCCGACTGGTGACCAGGACCGCTCGACAGGCCGATCACCCCGCTGGTGCGACGAACGCCACCCCGGGCGACCACCCCGGGTCAGGTGGCCGCCGCAGCCTGCTGGAGCAGCTCGGCGGCATGGCGTCGGGCCGAGGCCGAGTCGGGGGATCCCGACAGCATGCGGGCCAGCTCCACCACCCGCTCCTCGTCGTCGAGCAGGCGGGCCTCGGACACCGTGACCGACTCGCCCTGGGCCTTCTCCACGCTCACCTGGGCCTGGGCCCACGCCGCCACCTGGGGCAGGTGGGTGACGACCAGCACCTGACGGCCCCGGGCCAACCGGGCCAGGGCCTCGCCCACGGCCAGGGCGGCCGACCCGCCGATGCCGGCGTCGACCTCGTCGAAGACCAGGGTCCCCGGTCCCCCACCCTCGCCCGCGTCAGCACCATCAGCCGCCAGCACGGTGGGGTCGAGGCCACTGAGCACCAGGCGCAACGCCAACATGGCCCGGGCCAGCTCCCCGCCCGAGGCCACCTTGGCCAGGGGCAGGAGGGGGGCGCCGGGGTTGGCGGCCAGCAGGAAGGTCACAGCGTCACCGGGGTCGGTGCCCTCCACACCGACGTCGACGCGGGCCCGGGGCATGGCCAGGGCCTTGAGCTGGACCTCGACGGCCTGGCCCAGGGCCGGCGCCGCGGCGCGGCGGGCCGCGCCCACCCGACGCTGTTCGGCCCCGAGGGTGGCCCGGGCCCCGGCCAGCTCGGCCCCCATGGTCTCGGCCCGGGCCTCGCGCCCTTCGAGCTCGGCCAGCTGGTCGGACAGCTCGCCGTAGTACGCCTGTACGGCGGCGAGGTCCTCGCCGTACTTGCGGCACAGGTCCTTGAGCTGCTGGCGGCGGACGCGCACCTCGGCCAGGCGGTTGTCGTCGGGCTCGATGGTCTCGCCCCGGTCCCGCAACTCGGTGGCCAGCTCGTCGAGCTCGGCCTGCAGGCCCCGGGCGCGCACCTCGAGGTCGGCGAAGGGAGCCCGGTCCCGCAGCAGGCCCACGGCCGCAGCCAGCCGCTCTCCGGCCCCGTCCTCCCCGGTCAGGGCCTCGTGGGCCCCCGCCGCCGCCTCCTGGTGGGCCTGGGCGTCGGCCAGCACGTCCTCTTCGGCATCGAGGGCCGCCGGTTCGGTGGGGTCGCCCAGGCCGGCCGATTCGATCTCGTCTATCTGGAAGCGCAGCAGGTCGATCTCGCGGGCCCGGGCCCGCTCGTCCCCGCCGAGGGTGCCGAGCTCGGCCTCGAGGGCGCTGACGGTGGCCGCCGCGGTCCGCAACGGGGCCAGGTCGATGGCGGCGAAGCGGTCGAGGGCCAGACGTTGGGCGGCCGGTTGCAGCAGGGACTGGTGGGCGTGCTGGCCGTGCAGGTCGACGAGGCGATGGCCGAGCTCGGCCAACTCGGCCACCGACGCGGGCCGACCGTCGACGTAACCCCGGGAGCGCCCGGTGCGGGGCACGACCCGGCTGAGCACGACCTCGTCGCCGTCGAGCACGAAGCGCCCGTCGACCCGGGCCTCATCCGCTCCGGGGCGTACGAGCATGGGCTCGGCCCTGCCCCCCAGCAGCAGCTCGATGGCCTCCACCACCAGGGTCTTGCCCGCGCCCGTCTCCCCTGTCACCGCGGTCAGTCCTCCGCCCAGGCGCAGGGACAGCCGTTCGATGACGCCGAGGTCGGCCACCTGCAGCTCCTCGAGGGCGCCGGTCATCGGTCGTGCAGCCCGAACTTCGACTTGAGGATGCCCAGGAAGTTGCGGGGCCCGAAGGTGACCAGTCGGGCCGGGTGGGGCGACGCCGTGCACGTCACCGCCATGCCCTCGGTCAGGGTGGCCAGGTCGCGCCCGTCCAGGAACAACCGGGCGGGGCGGTAGCTGGTCACCTCGATGCGCACCACGGTCTCCGGCTCCAGCACCAGGCTGCGGTCGAAGAGCATGTGGGCGGCCACGGGGGTCAGGATCAGGGCCCGGTGGCTGGGGGCCACGATGGGGGCCCGGGCCGACAGGGCGTAGGCCGTGGACCCGGTGGGGGTGGCGATGATGAACCCATCGGCGGTGTAGGTGAAGGGCTCACCGTCGATGCACACCCGCAGGCGCACGGTGTGGCCCAGGGGGGTCTTCTCCAGCACGGCCTCGTTGAGGGCGGTGCCCGACGGTCCCCCCTCCACGGACACCTGGAGCATCATGCGCTCCTCGACGGTGTGCTCCCCGGCCAGGAAGCGTTCGATGCTGCGGCGCAGGTCAGGGGGCTCGATCTCCACCAGGTAACCGAGCTGGCCCACGTTGACGCCGAGCACGGGCACGTCGTGGACGGCCACCAGGTCCACGGTGCGCAGGATGGTGCCGTCACCACCGATGCTGACGGCCAGGTCGAAACGGCCCCCCTCCACGGTGTCGACGGCCAGGTCGGCCCGACCCACGAGCACGGCGTCCTCGGCGGGCAGGGCCACGTCGTGGCCACAGCCCGTCAGCCAGTCGATGGTGTCGAGGGCCAGGGCCGCGGCCTCGTCGCGGTGCTGGTGGGTGACGATGAGCACAGCGGCCACGTCAGCCCTCCCGATCAGTCGCGCCGAGGGCGGACACATCGAGGGCGGACACATCGAGGGCGGAGACATCGAGAGCCGTGCCCGCAGCGCCCCGGCGCAGGTGGAGGAGGAGCTCGACGTTGCCGTTGCCCCCCCGCAGCGGGGAGGGACACCAGGCCTGGGCCCCGGCACCAGCCGTGTCGAAGGCGGCGACGACGTCGAGCAGGGCCCGGCGGTGGATGTCGGGGTCACGGATGACGCCGCGGCCCCGGGACACCTCGGCCTTGGTCGCCTCGAACTGGGGCTTGACCAGCACGACCAGGTCGGCGTCCTCGGCGGACAGGGCCACCAGGGGGGAGGCCACCGCGGTCAGGGAGATGAAGGACAGGTCGGCCACCACCAGTTCGAAGGGAGGGCCCAGGTCGCCAGGGGCCACGTCACGGAGGTTGCGACGCTCGAGCACGGTGACCCGGGCGTCGTCACGGATGCGGGGGTGGAGCTGGCCGTGGCCCACATCGAGGGCCACCACGGCCGCGGCCCCCCGTTGCAACAGGCAGTCGGTGAAGCCCCCGGTGGAGGCGCCGGCGTCGAGGGCGCGGCGGCCGACGACGTCGACGGCGAAGTGGTCGAGGGCGGCGTCGAGCTTGTCGCCCCCCCGGCTGACGAAGCGGGCCGGGGGGCCGAGGAGCACCACGGGCTCACCCGCGTCCACCAGGCGGTCGGGCTTGGCCGCGGCGGCCCCACCCACCAGGACCCCGCCCGCAGCCACCAGCTCACGGGCATGGTCGGTGGACGTGGCCAGCCCGCGGCGAACGAGCTCGGCGTCGAGACGACGTCGGTTGGCCATGGCTCAGCGCAGCTCGGCCTCGACGGCGGCGGCCAGGTCGCCGGCGATGAGATCGGGGGCGGGCTCGACGGGCAGGTCACCCGAGCGGGTCACGCCCGACAGCACGAGGGCGAAGCGGTAGCCGAGCGAACGGGCGAAGCGGCCGTCGGTGTCGGGCCGGTCCCCCACCATGATGCCGTTGGCCCCGATGCGCCGGCGCACGTGGGCCACGATGGGCATGTGGCCCTTGCCGGCCACGATGGGCTTGACCCCGCTGGCCACGGCGATGGAGGCGAGGATGGCGCCGCCGCCGGGGATGGGCCCATCAGGGGTGGGGTAGGTGGCGTCGTCGTTGGTGGCCAGCAGGCGGGCGCCGCGCCGCACGGCGGTGGAGGCCACGGTCATGCGCTCGTAGTTGAAGTCCCGGTGGTAGCCGACCACCACCACGTCGGCGTCGCCCTCGCGCACCACGGCCACACCCCGGTCCAGCAGCGCCTGCTCGACGCCGGGGCCGCCACACACCAGGGCCACCTCGTCGGGGGACACGAGCTCGGCGGCCACGATGGCCGAGGTGACCACGGCGCCCGCGGCGGGGATGCCCATGCGCTCGAGCTTGCCCTCGACGTCTTCGAGGCGGGCAGAGGAGTTGTTGGTCACGAACAGCACCGGGTGCCCGGCCGATCGCAGGTGGGCGATGGCCTCGGGGGCGCCGGGGATCACGTGGTCGCCCAGGTACACCACCCCGTCGAGGTCGAGCACCCAGCCGACGGGGCCGGGGGGCGCAGGGTCGGTGGCGGGCTGGGGACCGTTGGCGGGAGGAGGGGGGATGGACATCCGACCTGCAGTCTCGCGCGGGTGGATGGGCGCGGGTGGATGTGGGGCGAACGGGTGGTCAAGCTGGGGGGATGCTCGACCGCTCCACCATCGACGCAGTGGTGTTCGACATCGGCGGGGTGTTCCTCATCCCCCATGGCCCTTCGGTACGGGCGTGGCTCGACGCCGCCGGCCACGTGGTGGCCGTCGACGACGACGTGTACCACCGGGCCCACTACGAGGGGGTGGCGGCCCTGGCCGCCATCGCCGGGACCGCCGGCGAGACCGACCCCGCCTTCTGGGGGCACTACGACCGGGCCTACCTGACCGCCGTCGGCATCCCCGCCGAGGCCCTCGAGGCGGCCCACGGTGACTTCGGGCGGTTGTTCACCGAGTCGACGGAGAACCTTTGGCGGGGGGTGATCGAGGCCAACGTGACCGCCTTCGCCCGCATCGCCGCGTCATCGCTCAAGGTGGGGGTGGTGTCCAACAACGACGGCTCGGCCGAGGCCCAGATGCTGGAGTACGGCGTGTGCCAGGTCGGCCCGGGCCCGTTGCCCTCGGTGCTGTGCATCGTCGACTCGACCGTGCTGGGGGTGACCAAGCCCGATCCCGCCATCTTCGCCCCCGCCCTCGAGGCCCTGGGCACGGCGCCAGAGCGCACCCTCTACGTGGGCGACACCGTGCACGCCGACGTGGCCGGGGCCCGGGCCGGCGGCCTGCAGGTGGTGCAACTCGACCCCTACGACCTCCACGTCGATTACGACCACGACCGCTTCCCCGATGTCGCCACCCTGGCCGACTGGCTCCTGGGCGTCGAGAGCTGAACCCCTTGGCGGCTGATGGCCCCGGCCGCCGCCCGTCGGGGGGGTGGTGTCGGGCGCGGGGCCGTGCGATCTGGGTGGTGCTGTCCAAGGCTCGGACGGTCGGCAGGCGAGCGAGGTTTCGCGAAGGGCTGTGTACCGGGGAGGTTCACCACCTTTCGCGAGAGGTGCGTGTCGCCGACGTCCCTTGCTCTCTGAAGGATCCGCCCCCGCCACGGGGGTGGATCCTTCACCCTTGCCCAGGTCACGACAATCATCGGCCCGCCCGCACATGGCAACGGGAGCCGTAGACCACGAACTCCCCCCCTCATCAGCAGCAGTAGATATACAGCCACCAGACCCCGCACCCGCCACCCCGGCCGACCCCGCGCGACGCCGCTCGGCCAGCTCCGGCACCGGACGCGACAGCGGCGCCGCCGGGCCGGAGCCCGACGGCGCCGCAACGTCGTTGGTTCAGACCTCCCAGGTGGGCAGGGAGTGCAGCAGGGCGTGCAGGTCACCGCGGCCCGAGCGCTCCTCGGCCGCCACCAGCTGGCGGGCGGCCGAGGTCGAGTACTCGGGGGACTCGACGGCCCGGAGCACGCCCACGGGGGTGGGCTGGCCCACGCCGTCGGACAGCTGGGCCAGCAGGAAGGCCAGGCCGGGCTCGGGACGGGCCTCGTCGTGGACCAGCAGGGCGGCCTCGCCCACGTCGGCCACGTCGACCACCCGGGCCTGCCCGTCGGCCCCCACGATCACGCCCCGCTCACGGTCCTTGCCGAAGCGCACGGGCTGGCCGTGCTCGAGGTCGATGAGCATGGCGTCGCGGTTGGCCCGGGTCGTGAGGGTCTCCCAGGCGCCGTCGTTGAAGACGTTGCAGTTCTGGAAGATCTCCACGAAGGCCGCGCCCTTGTGGTCATGGGCTCGGCGCAGCGTCTTGATCATGTGCTGGCGGTCCATGTCGTGGGTGCGGGCCACGAACGTCGCCCCCGCGCCGATGGCCACGGCCAAGGGGTTGAAGGGGGCGTCGATGGAGCCGTACGGCGTCGACTTGGTCACCTTGCCCAGCTCGGACGTGGGTGAGTACTGGCCCTTGGTCAACCCGTAGATCATGTTGTTGAACATGAGGATCGTCAGGTTCACGTTGCGGCGCAGGGCGTGGATGAGGTGGTTCCCACCGATGGACAGCAGGTCACCGTCACCGCCGACGACCCAGATGTCGAGGTCGGGTCGGGACATGGCCAGCCCGGTGGCGATGGCCGGGGCCCGACCGTGGATGCCGTGCATCCCGTAGGTGTTCATGTAGTACGGGAAGCGGGCGGCGCAGCCGATGCCGCTGACGAACACGGTGTTCTCACGGGAGACGCCCAGCTCGGGCATCAGCTGGCGCACGGCGGTGAGGATGGAGTAATCCCCACATCCCGGGCACCACCGCACCTCCTGGTCGGTCTTCCAGTCCGCCGGTGTCGTCACCGGCACGTCTTGCACATCGGTCATCGAACGTCCTCCCCCAGGGCGACGAGCACCTCGTGCTCGACTTCGGCAGCCGTGAACGGGACACCCTCGATCTTGGAGATCGCCTGGGCGTCCACCAGGTACTCGGCCCGAACGAGCCGGCTCAGGTGGCCCGAGTTCATCTCGGGCACGATGATCTTCGGGTAGCGCCGCAGCACCTCACCCAGGTTGGCGGGGAAGGGGTTGAGGTGGGTCAGGTGGACGTTGGCCACCTTGTGGCCCTTGGCCTGCACCCGATCCACGGCCGAGATGATGGCCCCCCACGTCGACCCCCAGCCCAGCACCAGCAGGTCGGCGTCATCCACGTCGCCCCCCACCTGGGCCAGGGGGATGTCCTTGGCGATGCCGGCGACCTTGGCCGCCCGGGTGGCCACCATGTGGCCGTGGTTCTCGGCCGTGTAGGAGATGTTGCCCGACCCGTCCTCCTTCTCGATGCCCCCGATGCGGTGCATGAGGCCGGGGGTACCGGGCAGGGCCCACTCCCGGGCCAGGGTCTCGGGGTCCCGCACATAGGGCCAGTGCACCGCCTCGCCGGTGTCGGGCTCGATGTGGTTGGGCCCGGTGGCGAAGGTGGTGGAGATGTCGGGCAGGGTGGCGGGGTCGGGCAGCAGCCAGGGCTCGGACCCGTTGGCCAGGTAGCCGTCGGACAGCAGGATCACCGGGGTGCGGTACTTGATGGCGATGCGGGCGGCCTCGATGGCGGCGTCGAAGCAGTTGCTGGGCGAGTACGCAGCCACGATGGGCAGCGGCGACTCACCGTGACGGCCGTACATGGCCATCATCAGGTCGGCGGCCTCGGTCTTGGTCGGCAACCCCGTCGACGGCCCGCCCCGCTGGATGTCGATGATCAGCAGCGGCAGCTCGAGGCTGATGGCCAGGCCCATGGCCTCGGACTTCAGCGCCACCCCCGGTCCTGACGTGGTGGTCAGGGCCAGGGCGCCACCGAAGGCCGCCCCGATGGCCGCGCACACGCCGGCGATCTCGTCCTCGGCCTGCAGGGTGCGGATGCCGAAGTTCTTGTGCTTGGACAGCTCGTGGAGGATGTCGGAAGCCGGGGTGATGGGGTACGAGCCCAGGAACATGGGCATCTTGGCCAGCTGCCCCGCCGCCACCAGGCCCCAGGACAGGGCGGTGTTGCCGTTGATCGACGTGTAGACGCCCGGGGCCTGCTCGGCGGGGAGGATCTCGTAGCGGAACCCGGCCAGCTCGGCCGTCTCGCCGAAGGCGTGCCCGGCCTGGAAGGCCAACAGGTTGGCGTTGAGCACCTGCTCGTTCTTGGCGAAGCGCTGACGGATCCAATCCGTCGTCGACTCCACCGGGCGGGTGTACATCCAGCTGATCAGGCCGAGGGCGAAGAAGTTCTTCGACCGCTCGGCGTCACGGGGCTTGACCCCGGCGGGGGCCACGGCCCCCTTGGTCAGCTCGGACATGGGCACCTCGACGACCCGGTAGGTGTCGAGGGACCCGTCGTGGCGGGGATCCTTGGCGTAGCCCGCCTTGGTGAGCTCGCGCTCCTCGAAGGCATCCGAGTTGAGGATGACCGTTCCTCCCCGCTCGAGCTTGGACAGCTCGTTGCGCAGGGCGGCCGGGTTCATCACCACGAGCACGCTGGGCGCGTCGCCCGGTGTGGACACGTCGTGGTCGGAGATCTGCACCTGGAAGGCGGAGACGCCGGCCAGGGTGCCCGCTGGAGCACGGATCTCGGCCGGGAAGTCCGGCATGGTGGCCAGATCGTTGCCGATCAGTGCGCTGGCGCTGGTGAAGCGTTCGCCCGTGAGCTGCATGCCGTCGCCGGAGTCGCCGGCGAACCGGATGACCACGTGGTCGAGCGGTTCGATGGCGCGCGCCTCATCGGGCCGTGCCTGGATGTCGGTCACGGAGTGTCCCCCTTTTGGTGTCCTCCCAGCCCCCCGGGAGAACACCATGAACCCTAACGCGCCCGGGGGGTGGCAGCACGCCACCCCCCGGTACAACTTGACATGATCGTCAGGATCGGGCGCACCCGAGCCTGCCGACGCCGCCGGATCAGGCGATGGTGACGCCGCCGTCCAGGTAGACGTCCTGGACGGCGTTGAGCAGCTCGACGCCCTCGGCCATGGGGCGCTGGAAGGCCTTGCGACCCGAGATGAGGCCCATGCCCCCGGCCCGCTTGTTGATGATGGCCGTGCGCACGGCCGCCCCGAGGTCCCCCGTGCCCGTGGACTCACCACCGGAGTTGATGAGCCCGATGCGACCCATGTAGCAGTTCACGACCTGCCAGCGGGCCAGGTCGATGGGGTTGTCCGTGGTGAGCTGGTCGTAGACCAGCGCGTTGGTGCGGCCGTAGCCCTTGAACTGGTTGAAGCCGCCGTTGTTCTCGGGCGCCTTCTGCTTGATGATGTCGGCCTCGATGGTCACGCCCAGGTGGTTGGCCTGACCGGTCAGGTCTGCGGCCAACCCGTAGTCCACACCGTCCACCTTGAAGGCGCTGTTGCGCAGGTAGCACCACAGGACGGTGAACATGCCCAGCTGGTGGGCCTCGGAGAAGGCCTTGGCCACCTCCTGGATCTGGCGGGCCGACTCTTCGGAACCGAAGTAGATCGTGGCCCCGACGCCGGCGGCGCCGAGGTCGTAGGCCGTCTGCACCGAGCCGAACATGATCTGGTCGAACTTGTTCGGGTAGGTCATCAGCTCGTTGTGGTTGAGCTTGACGATGAAGGGGATGCGGTGGGCGTAGCGCCGTGACACCGACCCGAGCACACCGAAGGTGGTGGCCACGGCGTTGCAGCCGCCGTCGATGGCCAGCTCGACGATGTTCTTGGGGTCGAAGTACTTGGGGTTGGGAGCGAAGCTGGCCGCAGCCGAGTGCTCTATGCCCTGGTCGACGGGAAGGATGGACACGTAGCCCGTTCCGGCCAGGCGGCCGGCGGCGAGCATGGTGCCCAGGTTGCGCAGCACCTGGGGTGAGCGGTCGCTCTCGACCAGGACCCGGTCGATGTAGTCGGGCCCGGGGTGCGTCAGGTCTTCCTTGGGCACGCTCTTGGACACGTGACCGAGCAGCTGCTCGGCCTCGTCGCCCAGCAGGCTGGCGTAGTCCACCACTGGCCGGCTCCTCCGTAGGTTGACGGCGCGCCTCGTCGGCGCGTGGCGGAAAGGCTAGCCCGAGGTGGCCCCGGTGCCCCGAACCGGCAGCTCAGAACGGTGGACGCTCAGCGGGACCGGCGGTAGTGCAACAGCCGTGTCGACCGGTTCAGGGCGCTGTCGTCCACCAGTTCCCACAGCAGGTCGGTGGACCCGTCGACCAGCCGGGTGCCCGAGCCGAAGATGCGGGGCTCGAGGGTGATGACGAGCTCGTCGACCACGTCGTCCTGCAGGAAGAGGGTGTTGATGCGCCCCCCGCCGAGCAGGGCGCAGCGCTCGAAGCCCCGCGACGCCAGTCCGGCCACGATGGTGGCGGGGGTGGCATCGCTGAACTCGAGCTGGTCGGGGACCCCGTCACCCTCGTAGTCCTCGGGTCGGCGGGTGACGACGACCCGCAGCCGGTGCGAGCCCAGGGTGGCCTGGATGGAGGCTCGATCGACGTCGTAGGTGGTGGAGCCGAACACGGAGCAGTCGTAGGTGTCCATGGCGGCCCGGAAGTGGGCCCCGTCCTCGGCTGAGGCCCACGCCGCGGTGCCCGAGCCCCGGTGGAAGGTGATGAACCCGTCGATGGACTGCACCGCCACCAGGGCGACGAGCACGGTCTCAGGCCCGGACGTCGACGACGACGCGGCCCCGCACCTGGCCCTGCAGGATGGCGGCGCCGGTGGCGGGCACGTCGGCCAGCCCGATGCGGGTGCTCATGGCCGACAGCTTGTGGAGGTCGAGGTCGGTGGCCAGCCGGTCCCAGGCCTGGCGGCGGATGGCGATGGGGGCGTTGACCGAGTCCACGCCGGCCAGGGTGACGCCGCGCAGGATGAAGGGGAACACGGAACCGGGCAGGTCCCCGCCCCCGGCCATGCCACAGGCGGCCACGGTGCCGCCGTAGCGGGTCGACGCCACCACGTTGGCCAGGGTGACCCCACCGACGGCGTCGATGGCGCCGGCCCAGCGCTCGGACTGCATGGGTCGCTTGGACGGCGTGGACAGCTCGGCCCGCTCGACGATGGACCTGGCACCGAGCTGCTCGAGGTAGGCGGCCTCCTCGGGCCGACCCGTGGACGCGGCGACCTGGTAGCCGAGGCCGGCCAACAGGGCGATGGCGACGGAGCCCACACCGCCGGCGGCGCCGGTGACCACGATCTCACCCGACCCCGGGGTCAGCCCACCGTGCTCGAGGGCGAGCACGCACAGCATGGCCGTGTAGCCGGCCGTGCCCACGGCCATGGCCGCCTCGGTGTCGATGGCGTCGGGCAGCTTGACCAGCCACTCGCCCTTGACCCTGGCCTTCTCGGCGAAGCCGCCCCAATGGGTCTCGCCCACGCCGAAGCCGTTGAGCACGACCCGGTCCCCGGGTGAGAGGTCGGCGTTGCTGCTCTCGGCCACGGTGCCGGCGAAGTCGATGCCGGGGACCATGGGGAAGGTTCGCACCACGGGCTTGCCGTTGGTGACGGCGAGGCCGTCCTTGTAGTTGACGGTGGAGAACTCCACATCGACGAGGACGTCGCCCTCGGGGAGCTCCGCCTCGTCGAGCTGGCGGACCTCGGCGCGGGGAGCGCCGTCGGTGGCTTCGAGGACCAGGGCTCGGAACATGGGGCGGACCCTACGGGAGGGGTGGCTCCGTGCTCAACCGAGAGCGCGCACCCGGTCGGTCACGTCGAAGAAGTCAGGGTCCACGGCCGAGATGCGCCGGAACAGGGCCCGTGCCCGGGGCAGGTCGCCCGAGCGCTCGTAGAGGTCAGCCAGCGCGTACATCCGCCGCAGGTGGAACTCACGAGGGCGCTCGGGGGGCCGGAAGCCCGCTTCGAGCAGCTTGATGGCCTCGGGTAGCCGCCGCCGGTCGGCCAGGGCACCGGCGGCCACGATGCGACCCTCGGTGACGAGCTCGGCCGAGGGCGAGGTGCCCCGCAGCTCGTCCCACATCCGGTCCACGTCGTCCCAGCGGCGCAGGGCCCGGTAGCAGTCGGCCAACGCGGGGTGCTGCTCGGTGGAGCCGGTGATGGCGGCGAAGGCCTCGAGCTCGCGGGCCGCCTCCTCCCAGCGTCCCAGCTGGTAGAGCACCAGGCCGTACAGTTCGCGGGCCGGGGCCAGGTCGGGCACCTGGTTGGTGATGGAACGCAGGACGGGAGCGGCCTCGTCGAGGCGCTCGCCGTCGTACATGCGGGCCGCTTCCCGCAACCGGCGCTCGACGCGGACCGAGCGGTCCTTGCCCACCGAACGCTGGACCTCGTCCTTGTCCACGTAGACCGGGGACGGCGGGGTGTCCCGACGCACGGGTGGCTTGCGGGGGGACGCCGAGGCGGGAACGGCCCGGGTGGGCCGGCGAGCCGGTTCCCCGGCCCGGGGATCGGCACCCTCGGGCTTGGGCGGAGGCGGCGTGCTGGGCGCACCGGACACCAGGCGCTCGGCGGCACGGCGGGCCAGACCACCCCAGGCGGGATCGCCCTGACGGTCGTCCTGGCGCGAACCAGCGCTCCGCCGAGGCGGACCTCCGGAGCGTCGGCCCTGGTCACCGTCGCGGCGGGTGTCCCGCGCGGGCCGGCCCGTGCGGGCTTCGGCATAGCGAGCCGAAGCCGCGGTGCGGAACCCGCCGCCAGCGCCGGAACTGGTGCCGCTCGACCGTCGGTCGTCGCTGCCCGCCCCCGTTCGCCGGTCGCTGCGACCCGGGCCCGCGGAACCGTCGCTGCGCCCGGCGGCGGTACGGCTGTCGCGCCCGCGGCCGGTGGAACGGTCGCTGCGCCCCGGGCCGCCGGCGCTGCGGTCGTCGCGTGGCGGACGTTGCTCGCTGTCGTCGTAGGACCGCGACGATGTCGGCCGGTCGTCGTCGCCACTGCGGATGGAGCGGCGGGACGCAGCCACCGGGCCGGCGGCCCGTGAGCTCCGTCGATCGGTCGATGGGCCGGATGCGGACCGGCGCACGGGTGCCCCGTCGCCGTCCTCCGTGCGACGACGCCCAGCCCCGCCGGCCGAGCCCGTGGGACCACGGCGAACGGAGGTTTCCCCGGTCGAGCCCTCGGCCCGACGGCGTGCCGCCACCGCTTCGGCCCGGAGCGACGAGGCTCCCGCTCGGATGGCATCGGTGGAGCTGGTCCCCCGCCGGGTGGCACCGCCGGATCGACCGGCGCCGTCCCCGGCCGTCCGCCGTGTGGTCCGCAGACCGTCGGGGTCCGCCGATGAGCGGCCGGGGCGCGCGGAAGAGGCCCCCGCACGCGCTGAACCGGTACGGGGGGTGCGACCGGGTACGGGACCACCGGCTCGACTCGTGGAGCGGGCCGTGCGTGCGCCGGGACCGGAGGCCTTCCCCGCACCGCCGGCACGAGCAGACGAGCTCCCCGTCCGTCGCGGCTTGCGTTCGTCCTCGGTCACACGTGCTCCTGGGGGTTGATCGGTTCGGCTGGGCCGCACACGCTACCTGGACCTCAGGTGGCAAACGCAAAGTGGGGGATCCCGTTAGGGATCCCCCACCTGCGATGGAACCGGCGGCGACCTACTCTCCCAGGGCGAATCCACCCAAGTACCATCGGCGCTGGAGGGCTTAACTTCCGTGTTCGGAATGGTAACGGGTGTGACCCCACCTCTATGACCACCGGCGATCTCAAACGCGGCATGTCGCGGCGCTCTGTTGAGAGCTGTATGAGCGAGCACGAACAAACATCTTCACATCAAGCCCTCGGCCGATTAGTACCGGTCGGCTGAACGGGTTACCCCGCGTACACCTCCGGCCTATCAACGTGGTCGTCTACCACGGGCC
>JBBSLP010000099.1:0-13771 GCA_038255145.1 Acidimicrobiales bacterium | reverse complement strand
ATCGGTTCGTTCCACGCCATCGGTTCGTTCCACGCCATCGGTTCGTTCCACGCCATCGGTTCGTTCCACGCCATCGGTTCGTTCCACGACGCCGCGCCAGCACACCCGCCCCGAGCTCTCGGCCACGGCCAACGACCAGGTCGTCCCGTGACCGACCAGGGCCGCCACCACACCGGCGGGGTCACTCGTGGCCCGGGGTCGGTGCCCACGCAGAGGGGCATCGATGGCCGGCAGCGAACGCAACGAGGTTCGAGCTGTCGGCCGCTGGAAGAGGGGTTGCTCATCGGGTGACAGCGGGGCGGAGGTCGGCGGCACGCTGTGTCATCGGCGTGACACCCCGGGGACCTTTACCCCTGTTCCTGTCGTGGCCCGGGACGGGGCCACACGTGCGGTCGGCCAGCTAGGCCCGCGAGCGCAGGGCCCGGTGCTCGGACAGGTCGAACACCGTGGCCAGAGGCGTGGCGTCCCCAGGGGCATCCATCTGCCCGGCTCGGGCCAGCAGCCGTCCCACGAGCACGGCGAGCGCCAACTCGCCGGCCACGAACACCGCTCCGGCCGCCGCCAGTTGCGTTGCGTCGATCATCTCCGCGCTCCCTTCCCGGGCGTCGGGCCCGGCCTCTCCGCCGTCATGTCCTGTAGTACCCAGCCCGACCGCCGTCGATGCGCGGCCACGGCCACGCCGGTGACGGACGGTGATCGAGCTCAGCGGCGGTCGCCGCCGAGGGCGAGCACGGCATGGGCGAAGCTGTCGTCGTCGAGCAGCAGCCGGTGGAAGTCGAGCAGCTCGTCGTGGCTGATGGGACCACCCGAGCCCCGGGGCTCGTCGAGCTCGGCCGGGTAGTCCCAGCTGGACATGGCCACGCCCGAGGCGACGAGGAGGTCGACGGTGCGACCCCGGGCCGGCTTGACGACCACCATGGAGCAGGTGGGGCAGCGGAAGGTGTAGGAGGCGCTGCCGTCGTGGGTGAACACCAGCACCTTCACGTCGTCACTGCCCAGGACCACGTCGCCGCAGTCGCCGCACGTCGCACGAATCGTTGCCATGTCGATCCTCCTGGATCCGCCTGAGGTGTCCGCCGGGAAGGCGCGTCGGTCCAGGCCGGCCCCAGCCCGTGGCTGCAGCAGGTGGCTCTTCCGCACGCTGTCCCGGCGACCGCCTGTCGCCGTTTGCGTTCGTCGTGTCCGGGCCGGTTGGCCGCTCGGACACCAAGACGATCGTCGTGGCCGCAGAGCCGGTTGACCCCTTTCCCCCACCCGGATGAGCAGGTGGTCTCACCCAGGCCCCGACCTGGACATCTCCCGATCAGTGACCAATTGACCACCCCGGGTAGAGATGCTCCTCAACCTGGGGGCCAATGCTTCCGATCCCCCATATGTGCGCTTCTCCTCCAAGTCGAAGCCGGCCCCGACGTCGGCCGACATCCGCGCCGCCGCCATCGATGCGACGGCCAACGCCAACAACGTCGGTGGTCGGGCCACGGCGGTGGCGGTGGCCCCCCAGCGGCGGCGACGCCTGGGCGACCTCCTCGTCGGCTGGGGCCTGGTCAACCAGGACCAGCTGGCCCTGGCCCTGGCCCGCCAGCAGCAGGACGGCGGTCGCCTGGGCCGCGTCCTCGTCGAAGAGGGGGTGATCGAGGAACCCGAGCTGCTCAAGGCCCTGGCCGGCCAGTTCGACCTCGAGATCGTCGACCTGCGTCGGGTGACCCCCAGCCCCGACGCCGTGAGCCGCCTCGACCCGGCCATCGCCCGCCAGCTCGAGGTCCTGCCCATCAGCCTGGCCGACGGCACCCTCACCGTCGCCGTGTCCGACCCCCTCGACACCCGCCTGGCCGACGAGCTGGCCACCTGGCCCGACAAGCCCGCGCTGACGATGGTGCTGGCCTCGCGCCAGGACATCCTGTCGGGCATCAACCGGGCCTACCGGGCGCTCGTCGGCGTGGGCGGTCACGTGGCCGCCTTCGAGGCCGGCCGGCGGCCCAAGTCCGAGATCGAGTCCCTGGCCGTCCCCGAGAACGCCCCCGTCATCCAGGTGGTGAACCTGGTGCTCACCCAGGCCCTGAGGGACCGGGCCTCGGACGTGCACATCGAACCCCTCGACGACCGCCTGCCGGTGCGCTTCCGCGTCGACGGCGTCATGCAGGAGGTGGTGACCCTGCCCGTGGGCATGGCCGGGGCCCTGGCCAGCCGGCTCAAGGTCATGTCCGACATGAACATCGTCGAGACCCGCCGCCCCCAGGACGGCCAGTTCGAGATCACCATCGACAGCCGCGAGCTCGACGTCCGCGTCGCCACCGCCCCCACCATCTGGGGGGAGAAGGTGGTGCTGCGGCTCCTCGACCGGTCCAAGGCCCTGCTGGACATGGACCAGCTGGGCATGGCCCCCGGCACCCACGAGCGCTACACCGAGCTCGTCCACCGGCCCTACGGCATGGTGCTGTGCACGGGCCCCACGGGCAGCGGCAAGACGACCACGCTCTACGCCACGCTCTCGGACATCAACCGGTCCGAGATCAACGTCATGACCATCGAGGACCCCGTCGAGTACGTGGTCCCCACGGTCAACCAGCTCCACGTGAGCGCCCAGGCCGGGGTGACCTTCGCCAGCGGCCTGCGGGCCATCCTCCGCCAGGACCCCGACGTGATCCTCGTCGGCGAGATCCGCGACGTGGAGACGGCCCGCACCGCGGTGCAGAGCGCACTCACCGGCCACTTCGTGCTGTCGTCCCTGCACGCCACCGATGCGGCCTCGGCCCTGGTGCGCCTGATCGACATGGGGGTCGAGCCCTTCCTCATCGCCGCCTCGGTGGCCGGCGTGGTGGGCCAGCGCCTGCTGCGGCGCACCTGTCGCTCGTGCACCGTGCCCTACACCCCGGGCCCCGACGAGATGGCCTTCTTCACCGCCGCCGGCGGCACCAGGACCGAGGGCTTCACCAAGGGCGAGGGCTGCAACTTCTGCAGCGGCACCGGCTACCTCGACCGCATCGGCGTCTACGAGCTGCTGGTCATGGATGACGACATTCGCCAGCTGGTCATCGACGGGGCCTCACCCCTGGCCCTGCGGGCCGCGGCGGCCAAGGGGGGCATGACCCCCATGGGCGAGCAGGGCATCCGCCTCATCACCGACGGCGTCACCACCATCGCCGAGGTCATGCGGGCCATCTACGTGTTGTGACGAATGAATCGCGCACTCCTGCGCGCCATCGACCGTGCCGTGAAGGATGTGCTGTGAAAGACGCGCTGTTGAAAGGAAACCAGTGTTCGACCTGAAGAAGCGCTCGAGCGGCGCCGAGCCGCCGGACCACATGGCGCGGGCGGTGACCGCCCACGTCGAGGCCGTGACACCCAAGGCCAAGCGCAACCTCAACATCGAGCTCAAGCCCAAGCGGGTCAAGCCCATCGAGCTGATGAACTTCTCCCGTCAGGCGGCGTCGTTCCTGCGGGCCGGGGTGCCCGTGCTCGATGCCCTGGGCATCATCTCGGAGGAGAACGCGGGCAAGCGCCTGGCCACCGTGCTCGACGAGGTGGCCAGGGACCTGCGGGCCGGCACCACCCTGTCGGACGCCGTGGGTCGCCACAAGGACTTCCCCAACTTCTACGTGGCCATGATCCAGGCTGCCGAGCTCACCGGTGAGCTCGACTCGGTGTTCGACCAACTGGCCACCTACATCGAACGCGACGTGGAGACCAGGCGGAAGATCAAGTCGGCCCTGACCTATCCGTCGGTGGTGGTCTTCCTGGCCATCGGGGCCATCACCGTGCTGACCGTCTTCGTGCTGCCCAAGTTCAAGGACTTCTTCACGTCCATGAACGCCAAGTTGCCCCTTCCCACCCGCATCCTGCTGGCTGGGGTCGGGTTCCTGGTGGACTTCGCGCCATTGCTCGCCGCGGGGTTCGTGCTCAGCGCGCTCGCCCTGTTCTTCACGCTGCGCACCGAGCGGGGCAAGATGGGGCGGGACAAGCTCCTGCTCAAGCTGCCCGGCATCGGCACCATGATCCGCTTCGGCATCATCGAGCGCTTCTGCCGCACCCTGGCCTCGATGGTGGAGGCCGGCGTGTCCCTGCCCGAAGCGGTGGGGGTGGCCGCGCGGGGCACCGGCAACCGGGTGTACGCCAAGGCCCTGCGCCAGGCCCAGGAGGGCATGTTGCAGGGCGAGGGCCTGGCTGCGCCCATGGCGGCCACGGGGGTGTTCCCCTCGGGCGTGAACCAGATGCTGCGGGTCGGCGAGACGACCGGCACCATCGAGACCCAGCTCAGAGGGGCCGCGTCGTACTACGAGCGCGAGCTCGACTATCGCCTCAAGCGCTTCACCGACCTGTTCGAACCGGCCATGGTCCTGGGCGTCGGCCTGATCGTGGGCTTCGTGGCCGTGGCCCTGGTCAGCGCCATGTACGGGATCTTCAACCAGGTCCAGACGACCTAGCGCAGCATCCCCGGATGGGGGGTGGGCAGAACTGCCCCTCAACCCGATCAGGGGATGCGCCGATATCTACATCAGCACCGCAGGGCGGGGCGCCGGAAACAAGAACTCAAAGCTCTACAAGCTTCCAGATCACCCTCCGCACACAGCACGCAAATTCCGAGAAAGGGAAGACATGAACACCCAGGCCCTCCAGAACAAGGTCCGCACCATCCAGGCCAAGCGCAACAACGAGGAAGGCTTCACCCTCGTGGAGCTCCTGGTGGTCATCACCATCCTCGGCGTCCTCGCCGCCGTGGTCGTCTTCTCGATCAGCGGCATCACCGACAAGAGCAAGTCCTCCGCCTGCGCCGCCGACAAGAGCGCCGTGGACACCGCCATCGAGTCCTACCGGGCCCAGACCAACGGCTGGCCCGCCACGCTGACCGCCCTCGTGCCGACCTACGTCCGCTCGCTCCCCGGTACCTCGACTGCCACGGCCCTCAAGACCAACGGCGCTGAGTTCACCTACAACTCCACCACCGGCCAGTTCGCCACCGTCACCGCCTGCCCGACCTGATCTCCCCCCAGCCCCGGCTCGGAGCCGCTGGTGACCTTCGGGTCGCCGGCGGCTCTCGCCGCGTCCGGGCTGCGGCCACCAGGGTGACCACCTCCCCTAGGACGAAGGACCGCACGCCGCCAGGCCGACCCGACCAGGCAACCGACCCACCCGAGAAGGAGTCCCCGTGCTCGTCGTGATCGCCACCCTCTTCGGCCTGTGCCTTGGCTCGTTCGTCAACGTCGTCGTGTGGCGGGTGCCCCGGGGTGAGTCGGTGAACAACCCCCCGTCCCACTGCCCGAACTGCGACCACCAGTTGTCATGGTGGGAGAACCTGCCCGTGGTGTCGTGGGTGGCCCTGCGGGGGCGCTGCCACAACTGCCACCAACCCATCTCGTTCCGCTACCCCCTGGTGGAGCTGGCCGGCGGGGCCCTGGGCGCCCTGGCTGCCACCCAGGCCACGGCCTGGGAGCTGCCCGCCCTGCTCGTCGGCTTCATCACGCTGCTGGCCCTGTCGGTCATCGACCTCGACATCCGCAAGGTGCCCAACAAGGTCCTGGGCGTGGGCCTGGCCCTCAGCGCCGGTCTGCTGGTGCTGGCCGCGGCCGTCGACGGGAACTGGTCCGATCTGGGGCGGGCCGGTCTCGGTGCCCTGCTGGGACTGGTGCTGCTGGGTGCCATCCACCTGGCCTCACCGCGGGGCATGGGCATGGGTGACGTGAAGCTGGCCGCCCTGTGCGGGCTGCTGCTGGGCTGGGGGGGACTCCGCTTCGTGTTCGCCGGCCTGTTCGTCGGCTTCCTGTTCGGGGCCGTGGTCGGTGTGGCCATGCTGGCGGCCGGCCGGGCCGGGCGGCGCAGCGCCCTGCCCTTCGCCCCCTTCCTGGCCGCGGGGACGGTGGCCGCCATCGTGCTCGCCCCCCAGCTGGCCCAGATCTACCCGCCCCTGGGCTGACCACGGGGGGTCGCAGACGTGCCATCACCTGCCCGGACGTGGTAGGAAACCAGGCCAGCGTTGGACGAGTTTGGACGAGCGAGGGTGGCATCGATGGCACGAGTCGTGTGCGGCGTTGACGGATCGAAGTCCTCGGTCGAGGCGCTCCGCCAGGCGCTGGCCGCAGCCCGTGAGCGGGGCGCCAGCCTCGAGGTCGTCACCGCCTGGCACTTCCCCGCCATCGACATGCTGCCCGGGCCCGAGGACGTGCCCACCCCGGCCGACCTCGAGGTCCAGGCCCAGCGCCACCTCGACGAGACGCTCGCCGCGGTCGGGCCCGAGGCCACCGCCGGCGTCGACGTCACCACCCGGATCGCCCAGGGCCACCCGGCCGAGGTCCTCCTGAACGCCTCGGAGGACGCCGACCTGCTGGTCGTGGGCAGCCGGGGCCGAGGGGGCTTCGAGGGCCTGCTCATCGGCTCGGTCAGCCACCAGGTCGTGCACCACGCCAAGGTGCCCGTGCTCGTGGCCCGCAGCCCCCGCAAGTAGCCGCCCCGCCGCCACCGCCCGACCCGGCGGGTCCGCCCGCCACCGAACGTCACGACCGCCCCGACCCCGGTGTCGGGGCGGTGTCGCGTCCGGCATCGGAGCGCCTGGGCTGGAGCTGAACAGGTACTTCCACCTGCACTGACGCGCCCCGTCTTCACCACGATCGGGGATCGTCACCCGAAACCGCACGAACCCCCGCTGACGGGCTCAGCTCGCCGGCCGTCCTTCCCGATCACTGGGCATGCGGCGGACGAGCCCCCTGGCGGGATCAGCGGGTGACAGCGGGGAGTGCACGACGGTGGACACGGACGACATGGGTACCCAGCGGGCGCAGGGGATGGCCTATGCGGCCGACCGGTCGGCGTGGCATCGCATGCCCCCGGCCCTGCTCGCCCTCCTCGTCGGCGCCCTGCTCCTCTCCCTGATCGTGTCCCGTCCCACCGGCGGCACCGTGCCCAGCTCGCAGCCCGCCACCGCCGCGCCCTCGGCGTCGCGCTCCACCTCGGCCTCGACGGCGACCGCGGGCGTGGCCACGGCGGCCACGGCGGACACGGCGGACACGGCGGACACGGCGGACACGGCTGTGGACCTGAGCCTGCCCGTGGGCTTCGTCACCACCGGTGATGTCGGGGCCGACGGCCAGGCGGCGCAGGCCATGGCCCTGATCAGCTTCCCCTGGGCCCAGCGCCTGCCGGGCTGGGAGATCAGCTTCGAGGGCCGCAACGAGGACTACTACGGCATGACCCTGGTCAGGGACCGTCGCATCGAGATCTTCGTGCGGGCCGACCAGACCCCTGCCGACCTGGCCGGGGTGGTGGCCCACGAGCTGGGCCACGCCGTCGACGTCACCTACATGTGCTGGGCCGACCGCTACGACTGGATGGAGGCCCGGGGTCGTGCGGCCACCGACCGCTGGTACGTGGGCGACGGTGACAGCGACTTCGCCAGCGGCGCCGGCGACTTCGCCGAGACCTTCGCCGTGGCCCAGGTGGGACGGGCGTCGTGGTCCACCTTCGCCGGGGCCCCCGACGCCACCCAGATCGACCTCATCGACCGCCTCGCCGGCCAGACCACCCCCGCCGCCGACCGCTGCTGAGGGCACGCCCGCCCACGGCCACGGTGGTGGATCCCACCAAGTCGGCCCCGCGCCCGGCTCGGACGCCGCTGGGCCCCAGGGCTCCGGCGGGCGTCGGTTGAGACCAGGGGCCCGTGGTGGACGAAGCTGGAGCGGTGCGGGACCGCGCGGTGCGCCACCGGTGACCTGGTTCGGCGCGGTCGTGCTCGTCGTGGGCTGGTTGGCAGGCTGGGTCCTCGCCTGGCACCTGCCCACCCTGGCTGCCACCGCCGCACCGTCGGACACGAGCACGTCGATCACCGTGATCGTGCCCGCCCGCGACGAGGAGCGCTCCCTCCCCCTCCTGCTGGCCGACCTGGCCAGCCATCGCCGCCCACCCGACCAGTTGGTGGTGGTGGACGACGGCTCCACCGACGGCACCGCCGCCGCCGTCCGGGCCCACCACGGCGCCACCCTCGTCACCGGCCTCCCCCTCCCCCCGGGCTGGGCGGGCAAGCCCTGGGCCCTCGACCAGGGCGTCGCCGCCGCCACCGGCGACCTGCTCGTCTTCATCGACGCCGACGTCCGGTTGGCCCCCGGCGCCCTCGACGGGCTGGTCACGGCTCACGCCGGCCGCGGCGGGGAGGGCCTGCTCTCCGTCGCCCCCTGGCACGCCACCGAGCGCTGGTGGGAGCGCTTCTCGGCCCTGCCCAACCTGGTGGCCGTCATGGGCACGGGTGCCGCGTGGCCCGGCCGCCACGGCCGCACCGACGTGGCCTTCGGACCCTGTCTGGCCATCGGCCGCGCCGACCTGGCCCGCGTCGGCGGCATGGCCGCCGTGGCCGGCGAGGTCATCGAGGACGTGGCCCTGGCCCGCCGGGTCGCGGCTCTGGGCCTGCCCGTCACCGCCGTGGCCGGGGCCGGCCTGGTCAGCTACCGCATGTACCCGAACGGGCCCCGACAGCTGGTCGAGGGCTGGACGAAGAACCTGGCCGCCGGTGCCGGCGGCACCCCACCGGCGGCCCTGGCCGCGGCCGTGCTGTGGGTGGGCGCCCTCGTGAGCTCCCTGCCCGGCGCCTTGATGGGCCTGATCGACGCCGACCGAGCCCGCATCGGCCTGGCCGTCATCGGTTACCTGGCCTTCGCCGCCCAGCTGACCGTGCTGCTGCGCCGGGTCGGTCGCTTCGGCCCCTCCCCCGTCCTCCTCCACCCCCTCCACGGTCTGGTCTTCATGGCCCTGGTGGCCCGCTCGGCGTGGTTGCTGGTGGTGCGCCGCCAGGTGCGCTGGCGGGGGCGCGACCTGGCTGTGGGCCGGGGCCGCCCCGGACCACCACGGCCCGAAGGACAGCGGGCATGAGCTGGCCACCGATCGACCTGGGCCTCGTCCCCACCGTGGTGCTCGACATCGCCGCCTGGGGGGTGCTGTCCACGGCCGTGGGTTACGCCGGGCACCGCATCCCCGTGACCCGCCTCGGGCACGACACCGCCTTCAGCCGGCTGCGGGGCTTCGAGGACGACGGCCGTCTCTACACCCGTCTCGGCATCCGCCGCTGGAAGGACCACCTGCCTGAGGCCGGAGCGCTGTTCCGCGGCGGGGTGTCCAAGCGGGGCCTGTCCAGCCACGACCCCGCCACCCTGGGCCGCCTGGTGGTCGAGACCCGCCGGGCCGAATGGGTGCACCGCACCCTGCTGGGCGCCAGCCTGCTGTTCACCCTGTGGAACCCACCCGTGCTCGCCGCGGCCATGGTGGCCTACGGGGTGGTGGCCAACGTGCCCTGCCTCGTCGTGCAGCGCTACAACCGGGCCCGACTGCGCCGTGTCCTGCGGCCCCGACGGACGGGTGGGTGAGCACGGCCATGGACCTCGACCGCTTCCAGTACCTGATCGTCCTCGCCCTGAGCCTGGCCGTGACCCTCCCCCTCGAGCTCGTGCTCGGGGCCCGGGTCTACCGCCGCCCCCGCCGGCTGTTGGCCGCCCTCGTCCCCACCGTGGTCGTCTTCACCCTGTGGGACCTGGTGGCCATCCGCCTGGGCCATTGGAC
The DNA here is from genome assembly GCA_038255145.1 of Acidimicrobiales bacterium. Taxonomy (GTDB): domain Bacteria; phylum Actinomycetota; class Acidimicrobiia; order Acidimicrobiales; family CAIXPF01; genus WHTX01. The sequence continues at coordinate 4,240 of JBBSLP010000099.1, read as the reverse complement.
CTTCGACCCCCGCTACGTCACCGGGTGGACGCTGCCCGGTGACCTGCCCATCGAGGAGCTGGCCTTCTTCGTGGCCATCCCCCTGTGCGGCCTGCTCACCTTCGCCACCGTCACCAAGCTGCGGGGCCGGTAGCGGTGGAGCCAGATGGGGTGCCCTGGTACACGGTGATGACCGTGGCAGCCATCGTGGCCGTCGTAGCCTGGGAGCTGGTCGTGGCCCGCACCGGCGTCTTGCGTCGGAGCAGCTTCTGGCTGAGCATGGGCATCGTCTGGTTCTTCCAGATCTTCGTCGACGGGTGGCTCACCAAGCTGTCCTCGCCGATCGTGCTGTACGCCCCGGACACCTTCTCCGGGATCAGGATCTTCTTCGACTCCCCCATCGAGGACTTCGGGTTCGGTTTCGCCATGATCACCCTGACGATCGTCACCTGGGAGCAGCTCGGCCGGCGCGGCGAGGACCAGCCGTGAGCTGGGGCGACGTCGGCCTGGCCGCGGGCGCCTTCGTGCTCATGGAGCCCATCACCGCCGTGCTCCACCGCACCCTCTTCCACGGGCCCGGCTGGCTGCTGCACCGCAGCCACCACCAGCCCACGGGTACCGCCTTCGAGGCCAACGACCTGTTCCCCGTGGGCTTCGCCGCGGTGACCATCCTGGCCATGGCCCTGGGCACCTTCGCCGACGGCCTGGTGGCCCTGGTCCCGGTGGGCGTCGGCGTCACCGCCTACGGGGCGGCCTACGCGGCGGTGCACGACCTGTACATCCACCGGCGCGTCGATGTGCTGCCCCGCCACGTGCGGGGCCTCGAGCACCTGCGCCAGGCCCACGGCCTGCACCACCGCTTCGACGGTGCCCCCTACGGGATGCTGGCCCCGGTGGTGCCGGCCCGGATCCGGGCCCGGGCCAGGGCGGCCGACGAGACCGCAGCGGCGGCCACCTTGCGCCAGGTGGAGATGCGGGCCCGGGTCGAGAAGACGTCGTAGCCGTTGCCCTCGACCTGGTCGAGGATGCCGCCGTAGAGCCGGCGGGCGGCCACGATGGCCGGCCGGGTCGAGTCGGGCAGCAGGGCCAGGCCCCGGTCGGCCGACACGTACAACTCGCGGTTGCGCTCGATCTCGAAGCGCATCAGGGCCTCCCACTCGGGGGTGACCCGGCGCAGCGCGGGGTCGGCCCCGAAGCGCCGGACGTCCTCCTGGGGCAGGTACACGCGGCCCCGGTCGAGGTCCTCGCCCACGTCACGCAGGAAGTTGGTCAGCTGGAAGGCCAGGCCCAGGTCACGGGCGGGCTGCAGGGCCTCGTCGGAGGTGGGTTCGAGCAGGGGCAACATCATCTCGCCGATGACGGCGGCCGAACCGTCCATGTAGTCGCACAGGTCGGCCCACGTCTCGTAGCGCTCCACGGTCAGGTCCATGCGCATGGACCGCAGGAAGCGGTGGAACAGCGACGGTTCGAGGTCGAAGGCGAGGGCGGTGTGGACCACGGCCCGCAGGATGGGATCGTCGGACCGGCCCTTGTCGAGGTCGACGAAGAAGCGGTCGCCGAACTCGATGAGGGCGACCTCCCTGGCGGCCATGGGCACCGGACCCAGCCCGTCGACGATGTCGTCGGCGTAGCGGCAGAAGGCGTACAGCGCGTGCACGTGGTGGCGCTTGACCGTGGGCAGCACCTGGGTGGCCCAGAAGTACGTCGTGCCCGCCTGGCGGTTCAGCGCCCGGCACCGGGCGTAGCTCTCCTCCAGCGTGATGCGCCGCTCGGGTGAGCTCACGACCCCACCCGTCCCCGCTGGTCACGGGCCAGCTCCTCGACACGTTCGGCCGCCAACCGGCCCGAGATCAGCACCATCGGTACCCCCACGCCGGGGACCGTACCCGAACCGGTGAAGACCACCCCGGGGAGGCGCCGATCGACGTTGTTGGGTCGGAAGGGGCCGCTCTGGCGGAACAGGTGGGCCAGGGCGAACGGGGTCCCCCGGGCCATGCCCCGGTCCCGCCAGTCCAGGGGGTCGGTGGTGTGGCACACCTCGATCTCGCCGCCGTAGCCCAGGTGGTCGAGGTGGCCGGCCAGGCGCTCGGCGTTGCGGGGCCGCTCCAGGGACCAGTCCACGGTCCCGTCGAGGTTGGGCACCGGTTCGAGCACGTAGAGCACGTGACCGCCGGGCGGGGCCAGGCCGGGGTCGGTGCGGCTGGGGACGGACACCAGCAGGGAGGGGTCACGCATGGACCGGCCGGCGTCGAGGTCGGCGAACGCGCCCTTCCACTGGCCCCCGAAGTGGATGTTGTGGTGCTCGGCCGCCTCCGGTGCGTCCCCACGCATGCCCACCAGCCACAACAGGCACGAGGGCGAGAAGCGACCCTTGCGGGCGGCCCGGGGGGCCTGGACGTCGAGCAGGTCGGTGTAGGCGACGGGCAGGTCGGGGCTGAGGACGACGGCGTCGGTGCGCAGTTCCTCGCCCTCGGCTCCCCCACCCGCGAGGCGCAGGGTGACGGGGTGCCCGGCGGTCACCGAGGTGACCTCGGTGTCGTAGCGGAACGTGACCCCGGCGGCGTTGGCCGCGGCGGCCAGGCCCACGGCCACCTGGTGCATGCCGCCCTGGGGGAACCACACCCCGGCCACGGTGTCCATGTAGGCGATCACCGCGTAGATGGCCAGGGCCTCGAAGGGCGACAGGCCGGCGTAGAGGGCCTGGAACGAGAACAACCGTCGCAACCGGTCGTCGGAGAAGAACCGGCCCACCTGGCTCGACAGCTTCCGCAGCCCACCCAGCCTGACGAGGGTGACGAGGGGGCCGAGGTCGTGGGCGAAGTCCAGGGGGGAGTCGAAGTTGCGGGCGATGAAGTGGTCGAGCTCGACCTTGTAGAGCTGGCCCAGCCACGTCACGAAGCGCTCGAACGCCGCCGCCTCGGCCCCGCCGCACACCGCGGCGATCTCCTCGATCATGGCCCCGGCCTCGGCCCGCACCCGCAGCTCGCTGCCGTCGGCGAACGTGGCCCGGTAGGCGGGGTCGAGGCGGTGCAGGGTGACGTGGTCCTCGAGGCGGGCCCCGGCCGCGGCGAAGGGCTCGGCCAGCAGGTCGACCATGGTCAACACGGTGGGCCCGGTGTCGAACGTGTACCCGGCATCGGTGAACTGGCCGGCCCGGCCGCCGGGGGTGGACCCCGCTTCCAACACCAGGACCTCGTGCCCCGCACCCACCAGGTGGCAGGCCGTGGCCAGGCCGGACAGCCCGGCCCCGACGATGGTGACGTGCACCCGACCTCAGGCCGCTCGGCCGGCGACGAAGCGGGCCAGCTCGTCGAGGGCGTGGCGGGCCGACGGCTCCAGGGGGGCGGCGGCCAGGGCGGTGCACCCCTGGTCGACCAGGGTGGTGATCATGTCCTCGACCTCGGCCCGGGCCCCGCTCGACTCGACCACGTCACGGATGGCGGTCACCCCGTCCTCGTCGAGGTCGGGGTGGCCCACGTCGTGCAGCACGGCCAGGCCGGGGGCGTCACCGGCCCGGCGCAGGCGCTCGTGGGTCACGGCCAGCAGCACGGTGGGCTTGCCCTCGCGGAAGTCCTCGCCCACGGGCTTTCCCGTGGTGGCCTCGTCACCGAAGGCGCCGAGCACGTCGTCGCGCAGCTGGAAGGCCTCGCCCAGGGGGATGCCGAAGGCGGACAGGGGCCCGGCCAGGTCGTCGAGGCGACCGGCCAGGGCCGCACCCAGGTGCAGGGGGCGCTCGACGGTGTACTTGGCCGTCTTGAGCAGGGCGACCTGGCGGGCCTCGTCCACGGCCAGGTCACGCCGGGCCGCGCCGAGCATGTCCAGGCACTGGCCCATGACCATCTCCAGCTTCAGCTCGCCGTACACGGCCACCACCTGAGGAGGAGCGGTGGCCAACAGGGCGTCGGCGTAGGTGATGGCCAGGTCGCCCACGAGCACGGCCATGCCCTCGCCGAAGCGGCGGCCCTCGCCGTGCCAACCCCGCTCGTCGTGGCGCTGGGCGAAGGTCACGTGCACGGTGTCCGCCCCCCGCCGGGTGGGGGAGCCGTCCATGACGTCGTCGTGGACCAGGGCGAAGGCGTGCAGCAGCTCCAGGGCCGCGCAGGCCTCGATGACCTGGGGGTCGTCGGGGTGCCCGCCGGCACCGAGGAAGGCCCACCAGCAGAAGGCGGGCCGCAGGCGCTTGCCCCCGTTGGTCACGAAGGCGGCCAGCACGGTGAGGGGGTCGACCAGGGGCTCGGCCACCGCCGCCCAGCGGGCCCTT
>JBBSLP010000098.1:0-13937 GCA_038255145.1 Acidimicrobiales bacterium | reverse complement strand
GTCGTGTCGCGGAAGTGGCGGCGCAGCTCACCGAACAGTGTGGGCAGGGCGAAGGAGGCGAAGGCCGAGCCGAACGCAGGGTCGAAGCGCTCGACGGCTTTGACCAACCCCAGCAGGGCCACCTGCAGCAGGTCATCGAGGGGTTCGCCACGGTTGCTGAACCGGCGCGACGCGACCTCGGCCAGCCAACGGTGGTCTTCGACGAGCGCGTTGCGCAAACGGCGGTCTCCGGTCTTGCGGTACTCGGCGAACCGGGCCCGCGTCGCGTCGTCGAACGACCGGCGCGCCGCCGCTTCGGCATGAGCCATGGGAGTTGGTCCTCGTGTCGTGCCCCGACCCCGCGGAGATAGCCATGCGGGGAGGGGTTCGAAACAACCGTGTCCCGGTTCACACGAACGGGCGGGTCTGACCACGCCCGTGCGGGTCACGACCTCGACTCACAACCAATCGCGACGTTTGAAGGCGCCGTAGAGCGCACCGGAACAGACGACGAGCAGGAACACCGCCATCACCACCCCCCAGCTCCGCCCGAAGCCGGGGAAGGGCACGTTCATGCCGTAGAACCCGGTGACGAGCGTGGGCACGGCGATGATGGCCGCCCAGCTCGTCACCTTCTTCATGATCTGGTTGAGGCGTAGGTCACGCAGCGTGAGGTTGGTGTCCACGATGGTGCTGACCAGGTCCCGCAGGGCGTCGGTCGACTCGGCCACGTGCACGGCGTGGTCGTAGACGTCCTGGTAGTAGGGGATCAGCGTCTCCTCCACCGCGTTGCGGTCGCGACGCATCAACGAGCTGATGGCCGCCTCCATCTGCACGGCCAGGCGATGGAACTGGGCGAGCGAGCGGCGCATCTCGAACCAGTGGCGCTGGCCCGACAGCTCGATGGCCCGCTCGCCGAAGATGGCGTCGCTGACCTTGTCGTAGAAGTCGTCGAAGTCGTTGATGACGTCGAAGTAGCCGTCGATGATGGTGTCGATCAGGCCGTAGAGCAGGTAGCCGCTGCCGTGGCCCACCAGGTCGTGGATGCGGTCCCAGCGCCCGGTGACATCGTCGATGTCGAGGCCGGTGCCCTTGCGCACGGTGACCAGGTAGGGGCGGGCCACGAAGGCATCGACCTCGGTGATCTGCAGCTCACCCTTGTCGGCGTCGAGACCCAGGGCCACGCACATGAGGAACAGGTGGTCGCCGTAGTGGTCGAGCTTGGGCCGGGTGTGGGACTCGAGGGCGTCCTCGACGGCCAGTTCGTGCAGGTTCAGGCAGCTCGCAACCTCCCGCAGGTGTCCGCCGCCGTCGGCCACGTCGACGTCCACCCACTGCACGACGTCGGTCGATGCGGTGTACTCGGTGACCTTGACCAGGTCGTAGCCCTGGTCGAAGAGCTTGCCGTCCCGGTAGGCACGGGTCATCACGCCCATGGAGGCCGATCTGTCAGTGCGCGGCGGCCGCGGCGGCCGCCGCCGCTGTCGCTTGGGGGGTCGAGGCGGCCAGTCCGGCGTGACGCCGGACGACGAGGCCCACGAAGGTGCAGGCGATGAGCAGGAGCACCCCGGACAGGGCCAGGGCGTTGTGCAGGCCGCCCACGAAGGCCAGCCCGTAGGCGTGGCGCACGGCGGCCTCCTCGGTGCCCACGGGCAGGATGTCGGCCAGGTGGCTGCCGCCGTGGGCCATGGCATCGGCCACGTCCTCACGCACCTGGGGCTCGAGGCCCAGGCTGGCCAGGCGGTCGCCCAGGGTGGCGGCGATGTTGGCGGTGACCAGGGCGCCGAGGATGGCCACGCCCATGACGTTGCCCACCTGGCGGCTGGTGTTGAGCGTGGCCGAGCTCATGCCCGCCCGGGTCAGGGGCACGCTGGCCATGACCGCGGCCGTGGTCGAGGGCATGGCCAGGGCCATGCCCACCCCGACGAAGAGCATGCGGGGAGCGACGGTCAGGTAAGCCGAGGTGGGCGACACCGTGACCAGGCTGATCATGCCGATGCCCGACAGGGCCATGCCCGTCATCATCACGGGCTTGGAGCCGAGGGTCGAGGTCACCCGGCCGGCGATGGGCATCATCACCGCCATGACCGCGCTGATGGTCAGCATGCGCATGCCCGCACCGAGGGCGGTGTGGCCCTGGACCCGCTGGAAGTAGAGGGAGAAGTAGACGTTCATGCCGAAGAGCGAGAAGGCCACCAGGGCCCCACTCGCCGTGGCCGCAGAGAACGTCGGGTTGCGGAAGAACTGGAGGGGGATCATGGGGCTGGTCGTGCGGCTCTCGCACACCACCAGGCCCACGGCCGACAGGGCGGCCACGACGAAGGCACCCACGATGAGGGGGGAGGACCACCCCGACTCGTTGCCCTGGATGAGGGCGAAGGTCAACGGCGCCAGGGTGAGCACGGTGAGGACCTGGCCGCCGGCATCGAGCTTGCGGCCGCCGTGGTCCGAGGATTCGGGGGCCACCCGGCGGATGACGATGAAGGCGATGATGCCCACGGGCAGGTTGATGAAGAAGATGCTCTGCCAGCCCAGGGTGTCGGCCAGCAGTCCGCCCACGACCGGTCCCGAGGCCAGGGCCACCCCCGACACCCCGGCCCACAGCCCGATGGCCCGGGCCCGCTCGGAGGGCTCGGAGAAGACGTTGGTGAGGATGGACAGGGTCCCGGGCATGAGGGCGGCGGCCCCCACGCCCTGGAGGAACCGGGCCATGATCAGGGTGGTGGTGTCGGGCGACAGCCCGCACAGCACCGAGCCCACGGTGAAGATGACGATGCCGCTGAGCAGCAGGCGCCGCCGGCCGAACAGGTCACCCAGGGTGCCGCCGGTGAGCATGAGGGCGGCCACGGCCAGCACGTAGCCGTCCACGATCCACTGCAGGCCCGACACCCCGGCCCCGAGGTCGCCCTGGATCTTGGGCAGGGCGGTGTTGACGACGGTGCCGTCGAGCATGACCATGAAGAGCGCCAGGCACAGCGAGCCCAGGATCAGTCGCTTCTCGCGGGGGCCGAGGGCCGGCACCTCGGCCGGGTCCGATGACGGTCCTTGCCCGGCTACGTCCACCACTGCCCCCACTCGTGCGCTCCGGGCCGTTCGCCTCGGAGAACGACGAACGTTATCGTGGACGCATGCGTAGCGAAAATCCCCCGCCGTCGGGCAGCCGGGGTCGGCCACGGGATGCCCGCTGCGACGCCGCCCTCATCGACGCCACCGCCGAGCTGTTGGCCGAGGTGGGCTACGACGGGCTGACCATGGAGGCGGTGGCGGCCCGGGCCGGGGTGGCCAAGACCACGCTGTACCGGCGCTGGTCGTCCAAGAACCGCCTGGTGGCCGACGCCTTCGAGGCCCGGGCCCGGGCCGCGGCGGCCGTGCCCGACAGCGGCGAGCTGCGCCAGGACCTGGTCACCCACCTGCACGAGGTGCGCCACCGGCTGGTGGGCACCCCGGGGGGGAGGGCCGTGCTCGGGCTGTTGGGCGTGGCCGGGCGCGAGCCCGAGCTGGCCCAGCTGCTGCGCGACGGCTTCGTCACCGTGCGCCGGGCCGCCGCCGCGCAGATCCTGGAGCGGGCCGCGGCCCGGGGCGACACCCGGCCCGACCTCGACGTGGACCTCGTCCTCGACCTGCTGCTGGCCCCCGTGTACTACCGGCTGCTGGTCAGCGGTCAGCCCGTGACCGACGACTACCTCGACGCCCTCGTCGACGCCGTGCTGCCCAGCGTGCTCGTCCCTCTCCCGCACTAGACCCCGCCACCGGGCCGGGGCTCGAGGCCGGCGTGGCGGTAGACGGCGTCGATCACGGCCATGTTGGCCACGCCGTCGGCGGCCGTGGTGCGCACGGGCCCGCCGTGGCGCACGGCGGCGATGAGCTCGCGGGCCTGGAACACGAAGCTGGAGGTGCGCTCGAAGGTCTCCTCCCTGGTCTCCGCCGCCAGCCCGTGTCCGGTCCGCAGCCGCGACGTGCTGCCCATGTAGGGGGTGAAGGGGTTGGTCACCTCGAGCTCGCCGTCGTCTCCCGTCACCACCAGCTGGGTGTGCATGCCGGTGTGGGCGTAGGAGGCGTGCACGTGACCCTCGATGTCGTCACCGTCGCCGTCGCTGCCGGGGAAGGCCAGCCTGGCGTCCATGGTGATGTCGACACCGGGTCGCACCAGGGTGGCGGTGGCCCCGAGCACCGTGGGCTCGGTGCCGGTGACCAGGCGGGCCAGGTTGGTGCAGTAGCAGCCCAGGTCCATCATCACCCCGCCCCCCAGGGCCAGGTCGAAGCGGATGTCGTCGGCGTTCAGCGCGCCGTCGGGCAGCAGGAAGCTGGCGTCGACGGTGCGCAGGGGGCCCAGCACCCCCGAGGCGACGACGTCGACGATGTGGCGGGCGACGGGGTGGCAGCGGTAGTGGAAGGCCTCGATCAACAGTTGGCCGGTGCGGTCAGCGGCGTCCACCATGACCTGGGCCTCTTCGGCGTTGTTGGCCAGGGGCTTCTCGCACAGCACGGCCTTGCCCGCCTCGAGGGCGGCGATGGACCACGCCGCGTGCAGGCCGTTGGGCAGGGGGTTGTAGACGACCTCGATGTCGGGGTCGGCCAGCAGGTCGTCGTAGCTGGCGTAAGCGCGGTCGAAGCCGTGCTCGGCCGCGTAGCTGGCGGCCCGCCGGGGGTCCCGGGCGGCCACACCGTGCAGGACCAGGCCGGGGACGTGGCGGTTGGCATCGATGACGGCCCGCTTGTTGATGCGGGCACAGCCCAGCACCCCCAGGCGCAGCGGCTCGTCGGGCGAGCCCGGCGGGGTCTCGTCGGGAGCCCCGGCCGGAGTGCTGTCCAGGGGGCCGTGGGCTGCGGTCATGTGTCTCCGGTGGTCACCTCGGCTTGGCCGATGCGGGGCAGGGTGTGCAGGTCGACGATCTCACAGATGGCGGCCAGGGTGGGGCCCGAGATGTTGGTGAAGGCGATGTGGGCGTGCAGGGCGGGACCTTGCCGGGGGCTGACGTTGACGACCAGGCCCCGCACGCCGAGGTCGTCGACCTCGATCTGCACGACATCGCCCACGCCCACCCAGCGGGGTGCCTTGACCCGCATGCCCCCCAGGGACAGGTCCACCACCTGGACGACGTCGGAGGGATCGGTGCGCCGGCCGGTGCCCAGCCGGCGGACGCGGACCGAGAACGAGGCGGTGACACGGGGATGGGCTCGACGGTCCTGGTGTTGGTCCACGGTCATCGGGGCTCTCCTGGTGGTGGCGCTCGGCTTGGGGACCACACTCCGGTGCCGGCTGAGACCGCATCGAGTGTCTCTTTGAGTGACATTAACGACACACGGCGTGATATGACCACCGGGGTCACCAAGTGACCGGTGATCGGGCGATAACGTCCGACACGCCGACGACCTGCGGGTCGACGGCGGAGCCACCGGGAGGGGCCTGTGAACGTGGTGACCGCCGCAGATGCCAAGTCCCCCAGCCGAGCCGCCCAGGTGCGTCGCTTCGGCCCCGCCGTCGTGCTCGTGGCCGCCCTGGCCGTGTTCGTGGCCCAGAACACCCGCACGGTGTCGGCCCGGTTCCTGTGGTTGTCCTTCGACGCGCCGCTGTGGCTGGTGCTGGTGATCTTCGCCGTGGTCGGCGTGCTCATCGGCGGCATCGTCGGCTACCGACGCCGCCGCTGAGGCTCGGTCTACCGGCCCCCGGGCCTGCCGCCGGTCTAGCCTCGGCCCGTGACGTCAGACCGGAACCCCAGCGGCGCGCGCTACACCCCGCCAGGCACCTCCGACGTCGAGCGGGTCCGGCCCCGCTCACCACTGGTGCGCATCGTGGCCGGCCTCATCCTCGTGGCCCTGGTGCTGGCCCCACTGGCCTTCCTCTTCCTCTGACCCGCACGTCTCCTCTGACCGGCGCTCAGGCCGGAGGGACCACGGGGGTGCGGATGACGGTGGCGTAGCTGCCCACGCCCAACAGGTCCTCGGCGGGCACGGTCGTGCCGTCGGCCAGCACCAGGGTGATCACCGCGCCCGTCTCCGGCTCGACATCGACGTCGGCCAGGTTGCCCACGTCGACGCCTTCGGCCGACAGCACCCGCCGGCCCAGGGCCCCGCTGCCCTTGAGCAGGAGGGCACCGTCGGGCATGGCGGTGAAGGCCTGGCTGTCGCTGACGGTGGCGGCGTCGGTCCCCAGGGCGTGGACGTCGGCCCAGGCCAGCCAGTCATGGCCGTCGACGGCCTTGCGCAGGGTGAAGCCCAGCACCTGGCGGGTGGTGGCGTCGATGGCCACGTCGGCCAGATGGGTCACCGTGGTGGCGCTCGACAGGTCGACGACGGGGTGCTTGTGGATGTCGGCCAGCCTCATGTCCCATCCCCTCGCAGCAGGTCTCGGAAGCGGTCGACGGCCTCACCGAAGCCGGCCAGGTCGGCCGAGATGTAGTCGACGGCCGCTGCGGGCACGATCAGGGTCTCGCCCGAGGCCGTGCCGGCGTCGGGCAGGGGGATGTACGAGCGCCGGCCCTTGCGTCCCGTGCTCTCACCCACGGGGGCGATCTCGTAGCCCACGACCCGCCCGTCGGCGGTGTCGACCACGACGTCGGTGACGGTCCCGATGTCCACGCCGGCATCGGTCAGGACCCGATCGCCGAGCACGTCACCGCCGCTGCCGCTGGGAGCGAGCTCGTGGTCGAGGGCGGCAGGGTCGGCCACCATGATGGCGGCGGGGCCCACGGCGAGGACGGCCTCACGGGCCAGGACCTGTTTGAGGCGACCGGACAGGAAGCCCCGCTTGTTGAGCGTGAAGCCCAGCACGAGCCCGGCACCGGGGTCGAAGAGGACGTCACGGACCTCGGCCAGGTCATCGCCGGCCAGGTCGACCACGGGCAGTCCGACCAGTTCGGAACCTCGGACGAGGACGCTCACCGTCGGCCCGAGGGGGGCACGGCGACCACGCCACCCGAGCGCCGCCGCCGCCGTAGCGCGACGACGACGGCAGCCAGCAACACCAACACGGCCAGCACCAGGACGATCCACCACACTGCGCTCAACGTCACTCCCTGCGTCGGTGACGACCGTACCCCCGGCGCCCCCGCTCCATGCCCCCGACCTGGCCGGCCTCCAGCCCACCGGCCGCCGCGGCCCCCCAGGGCGCGTCGGTCAGCTCTTCGGACGGGGGCGGAGCACGGTCTGGGTCTGGGTGGTCTTGGCCACGAGCTTGCCGGCGTCGTCACGCAGCTCGGTCTCGATGACCACGGTGCTGCCGCCCCGGTGCAGGGGGGTGGAGGTGGCCGTGAGCGTGCCCTGGCGCACCCCGCCGATGAAGTTGCTCTTGGACTCGATGGTGCTGGTGCCCACCGCCCCCTCGGGCAGGTTCAGCGACGCGCAGTAGCCACCGGCGGCGTCGGCCAGGGCCATGACCGTGCCCCCGTGGAGCAGGCCGTTGACCGTGCACAGGTCGGGTCGGAAGTCGAGGGCCAGGACCACCTGGTGGGGAGCGGCGGAGACCTCGCGCATGCCCAGGGCGGCGCACAGGGGCATGAGCTGGTGCAGCACGGCGGTGGCGGCGTCGACCTCGGTCGGGGCGTCGCTGGCGGTCGGGGAGGCATCGGTGTCGGCCATGGGCCGAGGCTGGCAGAGATCGGGAGGCGTGGCCATGACCTCTGACGTCATGGGCTTCACGTCATGGGCTTGACGTCATGGGGTCGCGTCGTGGGCGCCCTGGAGGTGGGCCTGCACGCCGCCGCCGCGGAGAGCGGGGGCGAGCAGGGTCAGGGTGTCGTGGGCCAGGTGCCAGGCCGGGCCCGGCCCGAGGACCTCGACGAGGCCGAAGGGTCGCCGCTCGTCACCGTCGCCGATGGTGCCCCGCAGCTCGAACGCGGTGGCTCCGTTGCGGTGCGCCGATGCCCCCGGTGCCAGGGATGCCGGTCCCAGCGCCGCCGTCAGCCGCTGCAGGTGGGCCAGCGCGGCGTCGCCGCCCACCACCGCGCCGTCGATGTCGGGCCCGGTGAGGACGACGTCGGCCGGCAACCCGGTGACCAGGGCGGCAGCGTCGCCACCGTTCCAGGCCCGCGCGGCGCCGTCGGCGCCGTCGGCGCCGCCGTCCGGGGCGCGCAGGGCGTAGGGCAGGGTGGGGTCGAGGGCCCGCTGCAGTCCGGCCTGGTCGTAGTAGCGGCGACCGGCCGAGATGTGCCCGCTCGGATCGACGGTGAAGCAGTACACCGCGGTCCAGCGCAGGGCGATGCCCGACACCGTGGCCTCGTTGGTGGCGTGCACGAACACGGCATCCCCCTGGCGCACGATGCGCTCGGCCCGCAGCTGGAAGTCGGGCATGAGGGCCAGGGTGCCGGTCATGGCGGCGCGGATGGCCGCCCCGGTGATCGGCGTGGTCCACCCGGCGTCGAGCAGGGTCCCACCAGGGGCGAACAAGGCCACGTAGCCGTCCACGGTCGGTGTCGCGCCCCAGGTGGTGAAGCGGTCGACGCAGGCATCGACGGCTTCTTCGGTGACGGCTTCTTCGATGACGGCTGCCTCGGTGACGACTTGCCCGGTGAGGGCGTCCCCGGCGGGGGTAGGCGGTGGGGGAGCGGACATGGGCCCAGCCTGACGGCCCCAGGTGGGCTCGTCCATGACCTGACAGGTAAGCGTCCCCGTGCTGCGGTCGGGCCGGGGGCGGCGGTGGCCGGGCTGTCGAGCCGTCGGGTCAGGGGTGGGAGACGGCCAGGCGGGACAGGGCGCTGAGCACCCGCTCGACGCGGACCACGCCCACGTAGCGGCCCAGTCCGTCGCACACCACCACGGGCTGGAAACGCTCGGCCTCGGGCCGGGTGAGCAGGCGGGTGGCCAGCTCGGCGATGGGGGTGTCGAGCGACGTGCGGAAGGCCTGGACCCCGTGGGGTGCGGTGGCCGCGGCGGCCACGCAACCGGTGGGGCGCAGGGCATCGTCGACGAGGACGGTGAACCCGGTGGTGGCCAGGCCCGGTAGCGGTGCCCGGCGGGCCGTGGGGGCCAGCTCGAGGATGGCCCGCACGGTGGCGCCGCGCTCGGGCGGGGGCAACTCGTCGAGCACCCGGCGCAGCTGGGGGTCGAGGCTGGCCCAGCGGGGCAGGGCGGGGGCGAAGAGGTTGCCCTGGACCAGGGGGACGCCCAGAGCCCGCAGGCGCAGGGCGTCGTCCACCTGCTCGACGCCGGCCACCACCCAGGTGTCGAGGCGGCTGGCCAGGGTGCCCACCAGTTCCACCAGGGCGGCCTTGGCCTCGTCCGTGCCCACACCGCTGACGATGCTGGCGTCGAGCTTGAGGAAGTCGGGCCGCACCCGCAACAGGTGCTGCAGCCCGGCGTAGCCGGCGCCGGCGTCGTCGATGGCGATGGAGGCGCCTGCGGCCCGGTGGCGTTCGAGGACGGGGAGCAGGGGGGTGTAGTCCTCGACGAGGGTGTGCTCGGTCAGCTCGATGACCACGGCGGCCAGGTCTCCGGCGTCACGGAAGGCCCGGTCGACCAGGGGACAGGTCAACGAGTCGGGCTCGACGTTGACGGCCATGAAGCAGTTGGTGGGCAGGTCACAGCGTCGGCCCAGGCTGACCCGCAGGACGGCGGCGGCTGGAAGTGGGCCCGCACCCCCCGGCCGGTGATGGCCTCGGCGATGCGGTCGTCCCACACCCGTTCGCGCTCTTCCAGGCTCGTCAGGCGTCCGGACCCGGTCACACCTCGGTGATCCGGGCTCGCACCGCGGCCACGAGCTCGGGTGGCGGCTCGGCGATGCCGTGCACGTGGGCGGCGTGGCGGGCCACCTCGACGAGGATCTCGTCCTCGCGGGAACGAACCCAGGCCGCATCGCAACCGGGTACGACGTCGCCACAGGCGAAGCGCTTCATGCGACGGCACCTCTCGCCACGATCGGTGGGCAGGACAGGAGCGACCGAAGGCGCCCCCGCAACGACCGTAGCGGTGCTGTCCCCGGTCCGACACCGAGCGCTGTGCTCTAACGGCGCCAGTCGTTTGGGGGGCTGAGGGCCGCGTCGGCGCTATCGTCCGCCGCCATGGCTCGGCGCCCCGCGGTAGGCACCCCCCCCGCCTGCGGCGTCGACGCGCCCCAGGGCGGCGATCCCCGGGCCCGGCCGTCGGCCGTGCGCATCGACCTGTCCACGTGCGTGTGCCGCTACGGACCGCCGCCCGGCGCTCTGGCCGTGGCCCGTGACGTCGCTCCCGAGCTGCTCCGTGAACACCCCTACGGGGCGGACGCCGAGCTGGTGGCAGGCTATGCCCACTACCTGGCCGCCGGTCTCGACCTGGACGTGGCCCCCGACGAGCTGGTGGCGGGCCGGGGGGTCAGCGAGCTGATCTGGCGGCTGGCCGCGGGTCCCCTCGGGCCCCGGGTCGTCGTGCCCCAGCCCGCCTACACCGAGTTCCGCCAGGCCTTCCCCCACAGCGCCGTCGGTCCCCCGGGTCTGTCCCACGACCTGGCCCTGGTGGCCGGTCAGCTGGCCGCCGGCGCCGTGGTGCTGCTGGCCAACCCCAACAACCCCACGGGGCGGGCCTTCGACGGGGCCGACCTGGTCGAGCTGGCCCGGGCCCACCCTGGGGGCGTGCTGGTGGTGGACGAGTCCTACGTCGAGTTCTGCGCCGAGCCGGCCCGCATCAGCGTGGTGGGGTCGACGGCGCCAAACCTGGTGGTGCTGCGCTCGCCGTCGAAGTTCTTCGGCCTGGCCGGGTGCCGGGTCGGGGTCGCGTGGTCGCCCTCGGCCGACCTCCGCGACGCCGTGGCGTCACCGGGGGGCTCGTGGCCGGTGTCGGCCCTCGAGGTGCGCCCGGTGCTGGCCGCCCTGGCCGACCACCCGTGGATCGACGACACCCGCACCCGGGTCCAGGCCGACGGCGCCTGGCTCGAGCGCCAGCTGGGCCGCCTCGGCCAGGTGGTCGAGGGCTCGACCACCCACGCCCGCCTGGTGTTGCGCCCCGACGCCGCGGTCGTGGCCGCCGAGCTGGCCCGGGTCGGGCTGGGCGTGCGGGTCATGGGCCAGGGCCACGGCCTGGAAGGTCCCGCCCTGCGCATCTCCGCCGCCCGCGACGACGAGCGCCCCGCCGTGGCCGCCATGCTGGGCAGCGCCCGCCCCGCCCCCCGGCTCTGACCCTCGGCCGCTCGCCTGGGTCGCGGGCGTCAGCCTCGGGCGTCGTCGGTCGTCCGGCTGCACCCTCGCTGTGGGGCGAGACCTGCTCGGCGGGCAAGTCCTACCGAGAAGGGCGCGGAAAAGGGAGGATCAGCGGTTGCGGCGGCCGGGTGCAGTCTGGGTGCAGCAACACCCGCCCGTGGGTGTTACCGCACCCAGATCGCGCCACCTCGGCTTCCGACCACCACCCCCGCCTCTCCGCGCCCTTCTCGGCGGCAGGGGCTAGGCCGAGACCTCGGCGACGAGCTCGATCTCCACGGCCATGCCGGCGGGGAGGGAGCCCATGCCCACGGCCGAGCGGGCGTGGCGGCCGGCGTCGCCGAAGACATCGACCATGAGATCGGAGAAGCCGTTGATGACCGCGGGGTGCTGGCCGAAGTCGGGCGGGCAGTTGACCATGCCCAGCACCTTGACGATGCGCACGATGCGGTCGAGTGAGCCCAGCTCGTTGCGCAGGGTGGCCAGCAGGTTCAGCCCGGTGAGGCGGGCCGCGGCCTGGGCCGCTTCGATGTCGAGGTCGCCGCCGACCTTGCCCGTGACCATGGTGCCGTCCTCCTGGGCGGGGCCGTGGCCCGAGGTGTAGACGAGGTTGCCGGTCTGCACGAAGGTCACGTAGCTGCCCATCGCCTTGGGGGGCTTGGGCAATTCGATGCCCAGCTCGGCCAGGCGGTCGTCGATGCTCATGGTCGTTCCTCGGTGCTCTCGCGGCTGGGCGCCGACGGCGGGGGTGGTGGGGCGCCCACCGTAGCCAGGCCGGTCGTCGGCGGGCGGCGTCAGCTGTCGACGGGGGATCAGCCGATGGCCGGCCCGATGTCCCCGTCAGGGTGGTGGTCGGCCACGGCGGCGGCCGTGCGCACGATGACCTGTTCGAACAGGTCCCGGGTACGGCCGGGGGCGGTGTCGATGCGGGTGAGGTTGTTGGCGAAGATGGCCAGCCACCACCACAGGGCCGAGCGGTAGCCGTCGAGGATGACGTCGAGGGCCACGGTGGGACCACCGTCGGCGGCCAGGCCGGCGATGTAGCGGCTGATCAGGTCGGCTTCGAGGCGGCGACGGTCGTCGATGGTGAGCGAGCTGGCACAGAAGCACGACAGATCGACGGCGCCGGGTGCCCACAGGGCGGTCTGCCAATCGAGCACGACGGCGCGGCCGGGGGTGGCGGGAGGGAAGAGCAGGTTGTCGAGGCGGTAGTCGGCGTGGGCCAGGGTCAGGGGGCCGGCGGCCTGGTGGGCGGCCCAGTCGGGGAGGGCGTCGATGAAGGCGACCAGGCCAGCCAGGGTGGCGGGGGGGACGACGTCGCCGTAGCGCTCGGCGAAGGCGGGGAGGGCCTCGACCATGGCCCCCTGTAAGCCGCCGAAGGTGGGCCGGTCGAAGCCGGGCAGCCAGTCGAAGGGGCGGGGCACGTCCCACCAGGTGCGGTGCACGGCGGCCAGGGTGTCGATGGCGGCGTGGGCCTGGTCGTCGGTGGCGCCGGCCAGCTGGTCGACCCCGGTCGGATCGCCGCCGTCCTCGAGCAGCAGGGCCCAGCGCCCGGCGGCCGGGTCGGCGCCGTTGTAGTGGCAGGTGGGGACGACGGGGCCGAGGTGGGGAGCGATGTCGGCGTAGAAGCGGGCTTCACGGGGCCACACCGACAGCATCATGCCCACGGCCCGCCCGCCGGGGTCGGTGGTGGGCAGCTTGGCCACCAGGGTGGTCGGGCCGGCGGCGCCGCCGGGGTCGTAGCTCAGGTCGAGCCGGAAGAGCCGGCCGAGGAAGCCCGTGTCCTCGCCCACGGGCACGGCCGTCACGTCGGTGACGACCGCCCCCGGTGTGCGGCCGCCCTGGGCCAGGGCCGTGGTGAGCCAGGCCGGGGTGAGCTCGTCCGGCTCGCCGGGAACGCTGACGGCCGGGGCCGCTCGGGTCGGTGTCGGCTCAGCCGTCGGTGGCATCGGCGGCGGCGAAGCGCTCGGGGACCCAGTTGAGCACCCGGTCCCAGAGCTCGGTGCGGGCCGAGGTGAGGATGTGGTCGGCGCCAGGGAGGATGACGACCTCACCGCCGGTGAGCATCTGGACCATCTGGGAGGCCATGAAGGGGAGGATGGTGTCGTCGGTGCCGTGGAAGTGGAGGACGGGGACGCCGGCCATGCCCAGGGCCTCGCCGACCTCGCAGCCGGCGGACTGGGTGGCGAAGGTGATGACGCCGGCGGTGCGGGGGCCGAGGGCCACGCCGGCCTGGATGGCCACGGCGCCGCCGAAGGAGTGGCCGAGGACGGTGAAGTGCCGAGCGCCCCGCTGGGTGGCCAGGTCGGCGGCGGCCAGCAGGTCGTGCAGGCAGTCGTCGAGCTGGTTGGGGACCCGGTAGCCGACCCGGATGGTGGCGATGCCCTGGTCGGCGCGGGCGGCCCAGGCCTCGCCCAGGTCGTGGTAGAGGCCGTTGGCGGGGCCCAGGGTGCCGCCGAGGGCGCCGCCGCAGGCCAACACGACGTGCTCGGCGTCGGTGGGGCCGTGCCACAGGAGGGTGAGCAGGCCCTCCCACGTGTAGATCTCGTGGTGGACGAGGGTGGGGGTGACCTGCACGTGCTGGTGCCCGATCACCCCGAGGTTGGCGTAGGCGTCTGCGTAGGGCGTCACAGGCGGCCGAGCCTAGGCAAGCCGATGGTGGCGGGGTGGGGGAGTCGGGGCCGGAGGGCGGGGCCGGCTATGGTTGCCCTCTGCCGAACGCCGGGGCACAGGGCCCGGGCACCGATGGCGGCGTGGCCGAGTGGTTTAGGCAAGGGCCTGCAAAGCCCTGTACCCGGGTTCGATTCCCGGCGCCGCCTCGAGGGCCTGAGCTGGCATACTGCCTGCTCAGGAGCC
>JBBSLP010000097.1:0-14337 GCA_038255145.1 Acidimicrobiales bacterium | reverse complement strand
TCGACTCGACGGCTCGGGCGTTGGTCGGAACGGGCGCACCGAAGGTCTCGGGCCCACCCACCGTGCTCCGTCGCATCGCAGCAGTGCGCTCGGGATCTCACCCAGGAGGCGCCGGCTAGTCCATCGTCGCTGACGTCATCTCTGCTCGACCCCCTGCCGCGAACCCTTCGACACGGCCTGTGAAGGCCGGTCGGTTCCTGCGATCCTCTGGCGTCCCGAAGAGATCGACGGACCCACCCCGCTCGTCCTGCTCGGCCACGGCGGGACGCTGCACAAGCGGGCTGACTACATCCTGGCCATCGCCCGTTGGCTCGCAGGCCGCCACGGCATCGCATCGGTGTCGATCGACGGGCCGGTCCACGGCGACCGCCGAGCCGCGGGATCGGATCCCGCGAAGACCTTCGATGACTTCGTCCAGGCGTGGAAGAAACCCGAGACCATCGACGAGACCGTACGGGATTTCCAAGCCGCCCTGGGCGCGGTGGAATCCGACATGGCCGTTGGGCCTGTCGGCTACTTCGGTTTCTCCATGGGCACCATGATGGGCGTGCCGCTGGTGGCTGCCGAGCCGCGCATCAGCGCAGCAGTGCTCGGGTTGATGGGCCCGTGGGGGGGCGTCGCCGAGCGGCTACGCCACGACGCTCCGCTGATCACGTGCCCGGTCCGGTTCCTCGTGCAGTGGGACGACGAGCTCATCGCCCGAGACCTGTGCTTCGAGCTCTTCGACAGCCTCGGCAGCACCGACAAGCATCTCCGAGCCCATCCTGGCCCCCACCGTGCCGTCCCCGTCGAGGAGATGCGAGAGGTCCCGGGCTGGCTGGCAGGACACCTCGGCTGACGTGCTCTGGCCCTGCTTGGCCGCCCCACCCAGTGCGGCGAGCCTGGCCGGCGATGCTGGTGCGAGGCGGGCGGTCGGGGCGGTCGGCGGCCCCGGCGCAGCGTCAGCTGTGCGAGCATGGGGCCGGGACAGAGGGGGGAACGGCATGGGCCTGTTGGACGGCAAGGTGGCCATCGTGACCGGGGGCGGGCGGGGCCTGGGGCGCAGCCACGCCCGGTTGCTGGCGGCCGAGGGGGCCGCTGTGGTGGTCAACGACCTCGGCGGGGAGTGGGACGGGAGGGGCAGCGACGCCAGGGCGGCCAGCGAGGTCGCCGAGGAGATCCGCGCCGCCGGGGGCAGGGCCGAGGCCAACTTCGACGACATCGCCGACTGGGAGGGCGGCCAGCGCCTGGTCAACCAGGCGGTCGAATCGTTCGGCCGGCTCGACGCCCTGGTGTGCAACGCCGGCTTCGTGCGCGACCGGGCGCTGGTGAACATGGCGGAGGACGAGTGGGACGCCGTCATCAGGGTCCACCTCAAGGGCCACTTCGTGCCCACCCGCTGGGCGGCCGCCTACTGGCGCGAGCGGTTCAAGGAGACGGGCCAGCCCACCGGGGGCCGGATCGTGCTCACCGCGTCGGAGGCGGGCCTGTTCGGCAACGCCGGCCAGACCAACTACTCGGCGGCCAAGGCCGGCATCGCCGCCTTCGGCATCACCGCCAGTCGAGAGCTCGCCCGCTACGGCGTCACCTGCAACACCATCAACCCCCGGGCCCGCACCCGGATGACGGTCAACACCTTCGGCGCCGCCGGTCTCACCGGTGGCGAAGGCGAGTTCGACAGCAACGACCCCGACAACGTCTCCCCCTGGGTCGCCTACCTGTGCACGGACGCGGCCGCCGACATCACCGGGCAGACCTTCGTCGTCGGAGGCGACACGGTGAAGCTGATGGAGGGTTGGCACACCGTCGGTCGCATCTCCCGGGGAGGGGAGCGTTGGGACGTGGCCGACCTCGTCGAGGCCCGGGCCGAGCTGTTCGGTGACCGGGCGACGGGACCCAGGTCGCGGGCTCGCCGAGCGCCGGCGCCCGAGAGCTCCTGACGGGCACCGACGCCGACGGGGGGCGGGTCAGCGCCTGGAGGCGAACTCGTCGACCAGGGGTTGGCCGCGGTCCTCGTCAGCGCGCGAAGCGGATCTCCACCCGGCGGTTCAGCTGCCGACCACCGGATCGTCGGCTCCTGCGGGACGCGCCGAAGCTGCGGTCGCCAGCGTGATCAGCGCCACAACCGCCGACAGACGGCGGGCGCCACGGCTGACCGTGCTCATCGCTCGATGGGGAGGTCGACGAGGGTGAGCCAGTTGTCGCGGAAGGTCACGTCGACGACATCGATGTCGTCCTCGGGTGCGGCGAACACGGCGAACACGTACATCGGCTCGCCGTTGAGCGACTCGACGTCAGTCGAGTCGCTCATCCAGAACGTCGGCCGGTCCTGGATCACCGAGTACTCCTTCAGGTTCACGCGGTCCACGAGCTGGATGAACGCTCCGGGGGCCTGGGAGGTGTAGACGTCGAACAGGGAGATGGCGGTGGAATCGTCCTCGGACGCGAAGTCCGGCGTGATCGAGAACCGGAGGACCATGGTGGGTCCTTCGACGGTGAGCGACTGCACGTCGAACGTCACGGCGTCATCCGGACGTTCGACGTCGACCGGCACCCTCAGCGTCGCGACGGCCTCACCCGACCGGGGGTCGAGCGTGGTGGAGCTGCCCCCAGGTGCCGCCGGGACCGACATCGTCGCCGGTGCCTCGCCGCCGCCGGCCTCGTCCCCGTCGCTCCCGCCACCACTGCAACCGGAGAGCGCCGCCACCAGGCCCACCGCGATCACGGTGACCCATGTGCGCCACCTCACCATCGCGTCAACAGCCCGTCTCGAGCACCTTCACGTGGCGCTGCCGGTCCTCGTGCATCTTCACGAACAGATGCTACGGGCTACCCGAGGCGGTGCTGCGCTTCCGTAGCCCTCGACATCGTGCTGGCCTGGGCCTGTCGGTCAGGGACGGCGTACGGCCCGGCGACGTCGTCATGTCATGTCCTGGACCTGTCCCGGAGGCCGGTCCTCGACGTGCGCAGGGCGACTGCCATCGAGGCCGAACGGGCGTGGTCCAGCGCACGCTGACCGGCGCCGATGAGGTGCACCCCGGGGCCTCGGCGAGAGGCTCGAAACGACAGGCCCCGCACCGAAGTGCAGGGCCTGTGACCTGGAGCGGATCACGAGATTGTCCCTAGGATCCGGCCTGACCGGGCCGTTCCTGGAGAGCTCTACTACGTGGGCGGCGGCGGTTCAGAACCACAACCACGAGATTGCCCTGCCGTGGGGCGTGGGCGTGATGGTTCCGCTGGCGGTTGGGGACCGCTGGCACGCGTACACGGCGTGCACGACGGCGTCACTGATGCCGGGCAGTGCGGCCACCGCCGCCACCGCGGCTGCCGTTGCTCAGGCCTGGTTCCGTACGACGACCGTCGGGCACGGGGCGTGGTGGACGCACTGGCTGCTGACCGAACCGAGCAGCAGGCCCTTGAAACCGCCCCGTCCACGGCTGCCCATGACCAGCATGCTGGCCCCCTCGGCGCGGTCGCGGAGCACCCGGGCCGGTTGGCCCTGGACCAGCACCGCCTCGACGTCCGCACCGCCGTCGGGGCAGGCGTCGAGGATGGCGGACGTCAGCGACGCGTGCGCCCCCTCCTCCATGATGCTCGGGTCGGGCATGGGGCCGAAGGGCAGGGCCGAGGCGTAGGGGTAGGACCACACGCTGACCGCTTCGACGGAGCCGCCCCAACGCTTGGCCTCCGCCGCCGCCCAGGTCAGGGCGAGCACGCTGGCCTCGGAGCCGTCGACACCGACGACGATGCGCCCGTCCTGCTGGGGCCGGTCCTCGGGGACGACCACCACCGGACCCGAGGCGTGGTCGACCACCTGCTCGCTGACGGAGCCCAACAGCAGCCCTTTGAACCCGCCGAGGCCCCGGGATCCGACGACGACGAGGTCGCCCGGGCCGGCCACGCCGAGGATGGCCGGAGCGGGCTTCGCGCACTCGACGACCTGTTCGACGCGGGCCAGGGCCTCGGGCTCGAGGACGTCGGCGAGGCTGCGAGCCAGCTCGGCGGCCGCGGCGTCGTCGTCGAAGTGGGGGTCGAAGGGCGTGGACCGATCAGCAGGGCGTTGGTCGAGCAGGTCCCAGGCCATGACCGCAACCAGCTCGGTCTGACGGACGTCGGCCTCTCGAGCCGCCCAGCGCAGGGCGGCTCGGGCCGGTTCCGACCCGTCCACACCGACGACAACCTTGGGCTTCATGCTCATGACGCCACCTCCCGTTCTGAGACCGACGTGGTCTCGAGCTGAGCGTCCCTCGGAGCGCCAACGGTGACCAGGGCCATGGGTCACCACTTCGGGGAACGTGTGACCTACCTGGGGGGCGGCCTCCACCCCGATAGGGGCCAAAGGTCCCGGCAGCGGGGGTCGAAACGCCCTGGCGCCTGCTCGGGGGCAAGGGGAATGGTCGTGAGGAGAGCACGGAGGAGTCCATGGAAGCGTTGCAGCTCGTCGCGTGGAAGCGCCCACCCGAGATCCGTCAGGTGCCGGAACCCCATCCGGGCCCGGGCCAGGTGGTGATCCGCGTCGGCGGCGCTGGCGCGTGCCACTCGGACCTGCACCTCGTGGACGACTTCGACGCCGGCGTCGTGCCCTGGGGCCCACCGTTCACCCTCGGCCACGAGAACGCCGGTTGGGTGGAAGCCATCGGTGCTGGGGTGACCGGACTCGAGCTCGGCCAAGCGGTGGCCGTCTACGGTCCCTGGGGCTGCGGACGCTGCCACCGGTGCCGCCGCGGCGAGGAGAACTACTGCGAGCACCAGGCCGACATGGGCGCCGCCGGTGGAGGCCTGGGCCTCGACGGCGGCATGGCCCCGCTGATGCTGGTCCCCTCGGCCCGCCACCTCGTCGCCCTCGACGGCCTCGACCCCGTGCAGGCCGCACCGCTGACCGATGCCGGGTTGACGCCCTACCACGCCATCAAGCGGTCGCTCCCCCTCCTCGTGCCGGGGTCAACCGCCGTGGTCATCGGTGCCGGCGGTCTCGGCCACATGGCCCTGCAGATCCTCGCCGCCACCTGCCCGGCCACCGTCATCGCCGTCGACCAGCGACCCGAGGCGCGGGCCCTGGCCAAGCAGGTCGGTGCCCACCACGTGGTCAGCGCCGGCCCCGACGCCGCCGCCGAGGTGCGCGAGCTCACCCGCGGCCGCGGCGCCGACGTGGTGCTCGACCTGGTCGGTGTCGAGGCCACGCTGGCCCTCGGCGTGGCCGTGTCCCGCCCCCTCGGCCACGTGACCCTCGTGGGCATCGGCGGCGGGGCCTACCCCTTCAGCTTCTTCAGCCTGCCCTACGAGGTCTCCCTGGCCACCACGTACTGGGGCTCGTTGCCCGAGCTCGTCGAGGTGCTGGAGCTGGCCCGAGCCGGCCACCTGCGGGCCCACGTGAAGACCTTCGCCCTGGCCGACGCCAACCAGGCCTACCAGGCCATGCGGGCGGGGACGCTCGACGGACGGGCCGTGATCGTGCCCACGATCGGGTGACCCCCGCAAATCCCTGCTGACACTGACCACGTGTCGGGACGGTGCAGGTGATGGGGCTTGCTGACCGTCGCAACCACAGGGGCACGGTGAGCGGTGGGAGGCTGGGCGACGACCACGGAGGTGCGATGGCGACCAAGGTGTTCCTGCTCGACGACCACGAGGTGGTACGGGCCGGTGTGCGGGAGCTGCTTGAGAGCGGCGGTGAGTTCGTAGTCGTAGGCGAGGCGTCCACGGCCGAGGAGGCCCTGCGCCGCATCCCCGCCGCGCAACCCGATGTCGCCGTGCTCGACGTGCGGCTGCCCGACGGCAACGGCATCGAGGTGTGCCGGGAGATCAGGTCCCGCATGCCCCAGGTCGCCTGCCTGATGCTGACCTCGTTCGCCGACGACGAGGCCCTCTTCGACGCCATCATGGCCGGCGCCTCGGGCTATGTCCTCAAACAGATCCGCGGCACCGACCTGGTCGACGCTGTGCGCCACGTCGCCGCCGGCCAGTCGCTGCTCGATCCCGCCGTCACCACGCGGGTCCTCGAACGCATCCGGCACGGCAACGAAGCAGACAAGCTCCTCAGCCGACTGACCGAGCAGGAGGGGCGGATCCTCGAGCTCATCGGGGAGGGGCTCACCAACCGCCAGATCGCCGAGCGGATGTACCTGGCCGAGAAGACGGTCAAGAACTACGTGTCCAACCTGCTCGCCAAGCTGGGCATGGCCCGCCGCACCGAGGCTGCGGCCTACATCGCCCGCCACGGCGAGCGGGACCGACGGCGTTACCAGGACTGACCCGGGCCCTGCTCTCCGTCGCTTCCGCCAGCTGAACGTCACCCGCCGCCCGGCGCGAGCGCGCGCCCACCACCCAACACGCCCGGAGGCCACCGACCCCATCAGACCGGTGGCCCCGCGGCGCGCCAGCTGTGACCGCAGTGCGCCGCACCAGGGTGGTCGCCACCCACGTCCTCAGGGCGCCACGAGGACCTCGGCCAGCGGCCGTCTGGATGTCGGACCCGGGTCGGCGCCGTAGCCCAGGCGCAGCAGCAACTGGGGTGGCCCGGGGGCACGGATGACCTCCGCCAACCGACGGCGGATGCCCGGGACCTCCACCGCCTGGTTCAGGAACGACGCCCACACCCCAGCAGAACGGGCTCGCAGCAGAAGGGTCGACAGGACCATGCCGCAGTGCAACCAGCTCGCCACGTCATCCTCAGCGGCGCCCAACACCACCAGGGCGGGTGAGTCGAGGACCACGGCCGCCCCACGCGCCGCGCGGCCGTCAGCGGCCTCGAAGGTCCGCCACCACCAGAGACGGGCGGCGTCACCGTCGCCCGGCTTGGCCGGCGCGCCGTGCACGCCAGGGACCATGCCGTCGAGCGACCGGGCCCGGGAAGCGTCGACCCAGGAGCCGAGCTCAACCCCGAACGCCGGGTCGGCGGCCTGGATCACGTCACCGGCGGCCACCAGGCCCGCCAGGTCGTGGCGCTCACCGGGTCGCACCACGTGCAACCAGCACCCGGCCCGCCCCGCATCGGCGACAAGGCCGTCCAGGACCACCGGGGGGACCGGGCGCAGCTCGAAGCGGCGACGGTTGGTGTGCCGCCGGGTGATCTGGTCGAACAGCACCCGCTCGTCCGCGTCGGCCGCCCGCGCACGTCCGACGGTCACCGTGGCCAGCAGGTCGGGCTGAGACGGGTCGGGCAGCAGAGCCACCGCCGCCTCGAACCCCAGGTTGGCCAGCGCAAGGACGAGGTGCCCGACGAGGGCCCCGCAGGACATGACCAGCTCGCGATCGCGCGGATCGACGACGACGAGCCGCCGGGATCGGTCGGCGAGGACGTCGACGACGGCGCCCCGTAGTCGCAGCCGCCAGGGTTGCGTGTTGTGGCTGGACGGTGCGAGGAGCGCGACGAGCAAGGCCCGCCGCAGCGCATCTGCGGGCGTGGGGACACCGGGGGGCTGCAGACCGAGGAGCCAGTCACCGCCCGGCACCTCGGTGGCCCCGCCGAGCGTGTGCTGCCCAACGTCGTGGAACAGACCGCCCAGGTGTCCTTTCGCCGCCATGTGACCCCTCCACCTCCGTGTCCTTGAGTCGTCCCTCCACGGATGACGAGCTTCCTCCCAGCGTGGCGCCGGCACCACGCTCTCCGGAAGGGCCCAACGGCTCCCGATCGCCGCCAGACGACCCGCCGCGCCCGCTCACCGTGGTGCGGCGGCGCTCACCACACCTCCCGAGCTGGGGACCAGATCCCCTACCAGCTCCGTCTCGAGTCGGCCATCGTCACGACAACCCCGCGGAGGTCCATGGCAGATGTGCTGTCGCCATCATGGTGGCGTTCTTCGTCCGCCCATGCAGCCCTGGCCGCCCTCCTCGTTCCGTCGACGGGATCGTCCGCCTTCGCCGTCGATGCCAGAGCCGGGGTACCTGTTGTCGAAGCCGTCTCGGTCGGGGCCTCAGCGACGCTCATCCCGATCGCGGTGTTCTCGTGTGGGGGCCATGCGCGGACTCGAGAGCGAGAGTCCCGCGGCGGGACCACCGGCACGCCGGCCGTAGCGTGCACCTGCTGCTCGTCGAGGACGACCCCACCATCGCCGGCCCCCTGGCCGAGGGCCTGAGGCGAGAGGGCTTCGACGTGGATGTGGCCCCGACGGGTGCCGCCGCCCTGGCTGCGGCACCTTCGGACCTGGTGCTGCTCGACCTCGGGCTGCCCGACCTCGAAGGTCGGGTCGTGTGCCGGGAACTGCGGGCGCGAGGCGCCGTGCCCATCATCGTCGTCACCGCCCGCGGCGACGAGATGGACCGGGTGATGCTCCTCGAGCTGGGCGCCGACGACTACGTGGTCAAGCCCTTCGGCTTCCGCGAGCTCGTCGCCCGGATCCGCGCCGTGCTGCGGCGCACCGCGGGCACGTCGATCCCAGCGCGCACGCTCGTGGAGGTGGGGGCGATGCGCATCGACCGACGAACCCGGCAGGTCACCCTGGGCGATCGCGTCGTGAGCCTGTCACCCAAGGAGTACGACCTCCTCAACCACCTCGCCGAGGACCCCGGGGCCGTGCGCAGCCGTGAGCAGCTGATGCACGACGTGTGGGACGAGCACTGGTGGGGCTCCACGAAGACCCTCGACGTGCACGTTGCCTCCCTGCGCAAGAAGCTCGGCCCCGAGATCATCGAGACCGTCCGTTCCGTCGGCTACCGGCTCGCCACACCGGGGCCCAACGGACCATGACGAGGCGTCTCCTGCTCAGCTACGTTGCCATCACCGTGGTGATCCTCGCCCTCCTCGAGGGTCCGCTCGGGGTCTTCTACGCCCAGCGTGAGCGGGACCGGTTCACCAACGACGTGGCCCGGGACGCTGGTGTGCTTGCCACGCTCTACGAGGACGACCTCGAGGCCAGCTCCGAACCCGACCCCCGCGCCGCAGCGGCCTACGAGGTGCGCACCGGCGCCCGGGTGGTGCTCGTGGACCGCGGCGGGGTCTCCGTGCTCGACACGGGTGGCGCGATCGACCGCGACTTCTCCACCCGACCCGAGGTGGCGGCGGCGCTCGGGGGGCCGCGGCGACGGGCACCCGACGCTCGGACACCCTCGACACCTCGCTGCTCTACGTGGCCCTGCCGGTGGCATCGGGCGGGGTGGTCCACGGTGCCCTGCGCATCACCCTCGATGCCAGCCGCGTCGACCAGCGCATCCGACGGTTCTGGACCGGGCTGGCCGCCATCGCCGCGGTGATCCTGGCCCTGTCCGCCCTGATCGGGTGGGCGCTCGCCCGCTCCCTCACCCGCCCGGTCCGCCACCTGAACGTCCTCGCCCTCCGCTTCGCCGGCGGCGACCTCACCGCCCCTGACGACGCACCGAGCGGGCCACCCGAGCTGCGCGACCTGGCGACGACGCTCACCACGATGGCGGTGCACCTGGCCAACCTCATCGAAGCCCAACGGGCGTTCGTTGCCGACGCCTCCCACCAGCTCCGTACCCCCCTGACCGCCCTGCGGCTGCGCCTCGAGAACCTGCGCAGCCACTCGCAGGGCGCCGACGCCGCCGAGCTCGACGCCATCATCGACGAGAGCAGCAGGCTCGCCGCCCTGGTCACCGACCTGTTGCACCTGGCACGCGCCGACCAGCACCCCGAGCCGATCGAGGTCGACCTCACGGCCCTGGCCGCTGAACGGGTCGACATCTGGTCGGCCATAGCCGACACCCAGGGCGTGCGGCTGGCCTGGGACGGGCCGCCGGGGCCGGTGTGGGCCCGCGCCGTGCCCGGGTCGGTAGAACAGATATTCGACAACGTGCTCGACAACGCCCTCAACGTGAGCCCCAGCGGATCCACCGTGACCGTCTCCGTGTCCGTCGCCCCGGGCGACCGTCGAGTGCACCTCGGCGTGAGCGACGAAGGTCCCGGGCTCAGCGACGGCAACAAGCAGGCGGCGACGGGCCGCTTCTGGCGCGCCGATGCCAGCACGCCAGGCACGGGCCTTGGCCTGGCCATCGCCGTCGCCCTGGCCGAGGCGTCCGGCGGGACACTGGAGCTCAGCGACGCCCCCGATGGCGGCCTCACCGTCAGCCTGGAGCTCTCGTCGTCCGAGCGCCTACGGTGAAGGCGCCGCCCCGTGGCGCTGAACCCCCACCACCAAGTGTCCTCGGCACCCCCACCCGGAACGTGATCGGCGATGAGGTGGAGAAGGGCCACTCGCCTCTGGTCGGCACCGGCCCGCGCTGACGCGCTGCATCCATGAGATCGGTCTTCGGCGTCCCCGCCCACCCGCTGCTGGTCCACCTCCCGGTGGTCCTGCTACCGCTGGCGGCGCTCGGCGTGCTCGTCATGGCGCTGAGACCATCCTGGCACCGCCGCTACCGCTGGGCGGTGCTGGCCGTCGGCACCGTCGGCACCGTCGGCGCCATCCTGGCCGCTTCAGCCGGCGAGAGCCTCGAAGGGCAGATCGAGGCGAAGGAGGGACGGGCCGCCGCGGCGGGGTGGGAGGACCACGCGGGCATGGGCGACACCGCCCGACTGTTTGCCATCGTGCTCCTCACCGCCCTGGCCCTCTTTGTCTTCGTCCCCTGGTTCCTCGAACGACGACAGCACCACCACGACGCCGCCCGCTCCGCCGGACCGCGGTGGGTCGGCCCGGCGCTGGCCGCCGTGGCTCTGGTGGCCTCCGCAGCATCCGTCTACACCGTCATCCAGGCCGGTCACAGCGGGGCCAAGGCGGCATGGTGCGAGACGAACGACCCACCCAACTGCGCAGCCGAGGGAAGCTGACCGGACTGGCTGCGCCAGCCTCCGGCCACGTCACGCGGCGACGGACGTCTGGTCCTCGTCGGCATGGCTTCGCTGGCCGTGGGCGGCCCGCTGCTGACGTCGTCGACGCTCCCGATCCTTGGGTGCGTGCCGCCCGCTCATCAAGGACCGAGGTCCCGAGCCCGGCCGCGACTCGTCCCACACACCGCCCACCGGTGACGGCCATGTGGCTCCGCCAGCCGGGACCTCTGGCCCTGGTAGCGGCGGCCGGGGGCGGCCACGTTGGGGCGAGGAGGTGACTGCGCCGGGCCGCCGTCAACGTCCCAGGCGGGACGGCCGGGAGTTGCGGCTGCTCTCCGGCTCCACCAGCAGCCCGTGCGCCCACCGCTCGCCCTTTGACCCCGTCGTCTCATCCGCGTCACCCACACCGCCTCGGAGGTCTGACATGAGCGTGCACACCGTTCCCGTCCCCACATCGGCCCCAGTCACTGCGCCGAGCCGGTACGTGCGTCGCCTCGACGAGCTGAGGTTGGGTGACGCCGGCCTCGCCGGGGGCAAGGGCGCCAACCTGGGCGAGCTCATCGGGGCCGGTGTGCCCGTCCCGCCGGGCTTCGTCGTCACCGTCGATGCCTACCTCGATGCCGTCGACGCCGCTGGGGTGCGGGCCGAGCTGCGTCGCCAGATGGCCGGGCTCGACGCCGAGCAGCCAGCGGACGTCGCCGAGCGGGCCCGGCTCGGGCGAGCGCTCATCGACGCCGTCCCCCTGCCGCCCGCCGTCGTCGAGGAGGTCCTCGCTGCCTACCGCGAGCTGCTGCTGGACGGCACCGTCCCCGTCGCCGTGCGCTCCTCCGCCGCCGGGGAGGACTCGGCCGGCACCAGCTTCGCGGGCATGAACGAGTCCTTCACCAACGTGTCCGGTGAGCAGGATCTGCTGGTGGCGGTGCGCAGATGTTGGCGCTCGCTCTTCGGCGACCGTGCCATGACCTACCGGGCCTCTCAGGGCCTGCGTACGGAACCTGCCATCGCCGTGGTCGTGCAACGCATGGTGGCCGCCGAGCGTTCGGGGGTGATGTTCACCCAGGACCCGACCGGCCACGACCGCGACTGCCTCGTCATCGAGGCCGCCTGGGGCCAGGGCGAGGTCGTCGTGGGCGGCCTCGTCGAGCCCGACGGCTATGTGGTCGAACAGATCCCGTCCGGAGGTCTAGCCCTGCGCCGTGTGCACGTCGGGAACCAGGCGTTCGAGATCGTGCGAGGCCCCGATGGCTGCGACCTGCGCCGCAACGTGCCTGTGGCCCGAGGCCGGGCCCGGGTGCTCGACGACGCCATGGTGCTCGAAGTCGCCCGCGTCGGCGTGGCCACCGAAGCCCACTACGGGGTGCCCCAGGACGTCGAGTGGTGCACCGAGGGCAGCAAGCTGTGGTTCGTGCAGAGCCGACCCATCACCGCCATGGCCCCTGCACCCGCACCCGCACCCGCTTCGGCTCCGGTGATGGCCGAGGCCGCCGACCGGGCGCGACCTCTGGTCACCGGGTTGTCGGCCTCCCGGGGCACGGCCACCGGCGTCGTGCGCATCCTGTCCCTCATCAGCGACGGTGACCGCCTCCAGCCCGGCGACGTGCTCGTGACCACCATGACCAAGCCCGACTGGCTGCCCCTCATGCGCCGGGCGGCCGCCGTGGTGACCGACGGTGGCGGCATCACCTGCCATGCCGCCGTGGTCTGCCGCGAGCTGGGCATCCCCTGCGTGGTGGGTGCCCGTGACGCGACCTCCGTGCTGCTGGACGGACAGCTCGTCACCGTCGACGCCGAGCGCGGCACGGTCTCCCCCGGCGCCGTCGCCCGCGCGGTCGTCCCGGTCGCGACCCCCGCCCTGGTGACCACCGACGCCCCGGCCGAACCCCCGCTCAGCACGAAGATCATGGTCAACCTGGCCCTGCCCGAGGAGGCCGAGCGGGCAGCCCGTCTTCCCGTCGACGGCGTCGGCCTGCTGCGGGCCGAACTGCTGCTGGTGGAGGCCCTGGGCGGTGAGCACCCCCGGGCGTTGCTGGCCGACGGTCGCGGCGACGTGTTCGTCACCGCCATGGCCGACGCCCTGGTCGCCATGGCCAGCCCCTTCGGGCACCGACCGGTCATCTACCGCACCACCGACCTGCGCACGAACGAGTTCCGCGACCTGCGTGGCGGTGACCGCTTCGAACCGGTCGAGGCCAACCCCATGATCGGCTACCGCGGCTGCGCTCGCTACCTCAACGAACCTGACCTGTTCGCGCTGGAGCTCGAAGCGGTGGCCCGGGCCCGCACCCAGGCCCCCAACCTGCACCTCATGCTGCCCTTCGTGCGCACCCGGCGGGAGCTGGCCGCCGTCCTCCGGCTCATCGACGCCAGCCCCCTGGGCCACCAGCATGGCCTGCAGCGCTGGATCATGGCCGAGGTGCCCTCGGTCGTGCACTGGCTGCCGGCCTACGCCGGGCTCGGCATCCACGGCGTGTCGATCGGCAGCAACGACCTCACCCAGCTCGTGTTGGGGGTCGACCGCGATTCCACCGCGCTGGCCAACCTGTTCGACGAGACCGACGAAGCCGTCCTCGACACCATCGGCCAGATCGTGCAGCGGGCGCACGGGTGCGGCCTGACCGTCTCGCTCTGCGGCCAGGCACCGTCGCAGGACGCCAACTTCGCCCGCCACCTCATCCGCATGGGCATCGACTCCATCTCCGTCAACCCCGACTCTGTCGCCGCAGTACGCCACGTCGTCATGTCCGCCGAGCGGGACCTGGTCACGGACGCCGTCACGAGCGGCCGCCCGGGGCTGCCCCCGCTGTGACCGGCACCCGGGCCGCCGGACCCCGCCTGCTGCTCATCGTCGCCGCCGCCGGGCTGGCCGGCGGGGGTGGGTTGTGGGCCCTGCGCGCGACCGACGCGGCCGGGGTCACCTGGGGTGCGGTCACGGCGCTCGCCCTTGTGCCGGCGACCTGGTGGGTGATCGACGCCGCCCGCCAACGGCGCCTCGGGGCCGACGTGGTCGCCGTGCTCGCGCTCCTGGGCACCCTGGCCGTGGGCGAGCACCTGGCCGGCGCCCTCATCGCGACCATGCTGGCCAGCGGCCGCACCCTCGAGGGCTGGGCCTCGGGACGGGCGCAGCGGGCCATGGAGGAGCTGCTACGGCGGGCACCCCAGCGGGCCCACCGCTACGTGGCGGGCGGGATCGAGACCGTGGCCGTCGAGGACGTCGCCCCCGGTGACCTCCTCCTCGTCGAACCCGGTGAGGTCCTACCCACCGACGGCGTCGTCGCCAGCTCGGCCGCCGTCCTCGACGAGAGCGCACTGACCGGGGAGGCGGTGCCCGTCGAGCACCCCGAGGGCGACACCGCCCGCAGCGGCACCCTCAACGCCGGCGGCCCCTTCGACCTGCGGGCCACGACCTCGGTGGCCGACAGCACCTACGCCGGCGTCGTGCGGCTGGTCGCCCAGGCCGAGGCGTCCACTGCCCCCTTCGTCCGCATGGCCGACCGCTACGCCGGCGCCTTCCTGCCGGTGAGCCTGCTCATGGCCACGACCGCCGGGCTGCTGTCGGGATCGCTGACCCGGGCCGTGGCCGTGCTCGTTGTCGCCACCCCGTGCCCACTCATCCTCGCCGCCCCCGTCGCCATCGTCGC
>JBBSLP010000096.1:0-14709 GCA_038255145.1 Acidimicrobiales bacterium | reverse complement strand
GGGACCACAAGATCTCCGCCGAGGTCGTGAACAAGATCCACGCTCGTGGTTTCGACGTTCTACCTCGTCGTTGGGTCGTGGAACGGACTTGGTCGTGGCTGATGAACAACCGTCGCCTGCAGATCGACTACGAGCGCACCAACGAAGCGAGCGAAGGCTTCATATGGGTAGCCCAGACCCGACTCCTTCTCCGACGACTCACAACCAACTCACAAACGCGCTGCGAAAACTAACGCGACAGCCTCTGAGGCCCCCCGGCGGCGGCCCCCAGCCCTTTCGTGTCCACCATCAACTACGGACCGGGCCAGACCGTCGCCAACGAGGCCACCATCGACATCGCTGACGACGGCACCATCTGCGTCTTCTCCACCACCACGACGGACGTGCTCATCGACGTCCCCGCCTACTCGGCGGCCCCTGTGGTGTAGCGCTCGGGCTGACCCGGGGCTGAGCCGGGCCCGGGGATCAGCCCCGGACCCGGGCCAGTTCGGCGGCCAACACCGCCACCAGTTCGGCCGCGGGCAGGCTTCGGGCCCTGGCGTGCCCCTCTCCCGCCCACAGGTTCACGAGGTCGGCGTCGCCCTGGGACGGGCCATGGGCCCGCAGGGGCGACGTCAGGTGGTGGATCTCGGGGTAGGCGCTCGGCGCGGCGTCGACCACTCGAGCGGTCCAGGCGTTGACCAGGCCCCGGGCCCGCCGACCGGAGAAGGCCCGGGTCAGGGTGGTCGGTGTCGGTCGGGGCAGGGCGGTGCGGTGGACGGCGCTGGTCCCCGCTTCGGGGCACAGCAGGAACGCCGTGCCCAGCTGCACGGCCACCGCCCCCGAGTCCAGGGCGGCCTCGACGTCGGCCCCGGTCATCAGGCCCCCGGCCGCGACCAGTCGGGGCGCATCGGGCCGGGAGAAGAACGTCTGGCGAACGGCCAGGAGCAGGGGGAACAGGTCCAGCTGATCGTCGTCGTGATCGACGAACGATCCCCGGTGGCCTCCGGCTTCCGCCCCCTGCACGACCACGACGTCGGCACCGACGGACGCAGCCAGGCCGGCCTCGTCGACGTCGGTCACCGTCACCCACACCCTGATGCCCGCCCCCTTGAACCGGGCCACGACGTCGGCCGGGGGGCAACCGAAGGTGAACGAGACCGCGGCCGGGCCTTCGTCGAGGACGATGTCGAGCTTGGCGTCGTAGTGGTCGTCGTCGAAGCGGTGCCGGTCGGTCGCCGCCCGGGTGGCGGTGATCTGGGCGCGCAGGGCGACGGGGGTCAGGTAGCCGGCGGCCAGGAAGCCGCCGGCACCCGCCGTGGACGCCGCGGCGACCAGCTCGGGCGTCGACGGGCCGCCGGCCATGGGCGCGACCACGATGGGGTGATCGAGCCCGGTGAGGAGAGCCATGGATGGCGAACGTAGCCGCCGTCCCCCCGGCGGCGGGCCGTCGCTCAGCGGACGAGGAGCTCCCGGCCCACGAAGAAGGCGTCGGGGGCGACGATGGCCACCTCGTCGAAGCCGTCGGGGCGGATGCGGGCGCCGTGGGCCTTCCACGCCGCGCTGTTGTCGTAGTACACCTCGGTGATGCCGTGGAAGCGGGCGTCGTCGGGCAGGTCGTGACCGATGGAGGTCACGTAGCGGAACCCGCCGTCGGCCGTGTCGCTGGAGTTGATGGCGTTGGGGGCGTGGACCTCGAGCCAGTGCCCGGCGAAGTCGGCCATGGGCACCCCGGGCTTCTTGGTCACGAAGACCACGCTCTTGAACGGTCCCCGGGGGCCGTCGGCCATGACCCGTTCGGTGGCGTCGAAGATGAAGGTGCCCTTGCCCGCCGAGCGCGACAGCTCGTCGCTGGCCGACGCCCGGGGCGGGTCGGTGGGCGTGAACTGGGCTCGGCCCCGGGCCCCGTCCTCGAAGCCCAACGCGGCCATGCCGTCGAAGATGCTGTCGGGGCGCTGGCGGAAGAAGGTGACGGCGTAGCGGTCGGGGTCCATGTCGGCCACGACGTTGGCGACGTGCTCGCCCTCCCAGGCCGCGACCAGCTTGTCGTGGTCCACCCCATCGCGGCGGCGGACGGCGAAGATCCTCTTCAGCATGTACCGGACGGTAGTCCGCGGACACCCCGCCATGAGACGGCGGGCACGGTCGGGGTCACCAACGGGACGCGGGGCGCTCGCGGGCCCGCATGGCGTCGACGAGCTCGGCGAAGCGACGGGGGGAGGGCACGTCGCCGGGTCGGTTGAAGCGCAGGCGGTGGGCCACGTCGCCGTAGCGTTCGACGAGCTGGCGGGCCACCTCGGTCGGGCTGCCCACCACGCACATGGCGTGCAGCACGTCGTCGTCGACCAGGGGCACCATGTCGTCCCAACGGCCCTGCTTGGACAGCACGTTGAGCTCGGTCTGCAGGTCACCCCAGCCGTGCAGGTCGAGCACGGGGCGGTACGCCGGGGTCGAGCCGTAGAAGGAGATCTGCCGGCGCACGGCTTCGACGTCGGCGTCGTCGAGGGCCACGAAGGCCGACAGGCCGATCTCGAAGCCGTCCATGGTCTGGCCCGACCGGGCCCGTCCCGCCTCGAGGGCGGGCACGGCCACCTCGCGCAGGTAGCGCTCGGTGAGGAAGGGGTGGGCCAGCAGCCCGTCGGCCACCTCGCCGGTCACGGCCAGCATGCGGGGCCCCACCGCGGCGAGGAACACGTGGGGCGGCCCGAAGGGGTTGGGTTGGGGCCGGAAGTTCGGCGTCATCAGCGAGTGGGTGTAGAAGTCGCCCCGGTGGTCGAGGGGCTCACCCGTGTCCCACGACCGCCAGATGGCCCGCAGGGCGACCACGAACTCGCGCATGCGGGCCGCGGGCTGGGACCAGGGCATGGAGAAGCGCTTCTCGATGTGGGGGCGGATCTGGCTGCCCAGGCCCAACACGAAGCGTCCACCCGAGTACCGCTGCAGGTCGACGGCGGCGTAGGCCACCGTCATGGGGGTGCGGGCGAAGGCGATGGCGACGGACGGCCCCAGCACGATGCGCTCGGTGTGCTCGGCGGCCAGGGTCAGCGGCAGGAAGGGGTCGGCCTGGTTCTCGGTGTTCCACGCCCCGTCGAAGCCGATCTCCTCGGCGTCACGGGCGTCCTCGGCGGCATGGGTCATGCCGTTGCGCAGCCGGGCGTCGAGCTTCACGGCTGTACCCGCCCGCCGGCGAA
The DNA here is from genome assembly GCA_038255145.1 of Acidimicrobiales bacterium. Taxonomy (GTDB): domain Bacteria; phylum Actinomycetota; class Acidimicrobiia; order Acidimicrobiales; family CAIXPF01; genus WHTX01. Next base: position 11,539 of record JBBSLP010000096.1, on the reverse strand, counting down.
GCCACCCCGGGCGGCCCGGGCCGCGCGCTGGCGGGCCGAGAAGGCATGCACGGGCCACATGTCCTGGTCCTCACCCCAGGCGACCTGGCCCGAGGTGTCGCCCCCGGCGCCCTCGTCGTCGACGTACCAGCGCACCAGGCTGTTGATGTCGATGAAGGTGTGGCGGTTGATGATGATGCGGCTGACGGGCTCACCCACGGCCCGCAGGACCCGGCCCCGCACGTCGGTGGCCTCGATGGTCAGCTTCGTCACCCAGCCCTCGTCGGGGTCGCGTTCCACGAGCCGCTCGCCGGCCACCAGATCGGCCGTCTCCCCGTCACGGCGCAGGAAGCCGTAGGCGATGGGGTCGCGCTCGGCGCTGCCGTTGGTGACGGCCAGGAAGCCGTGGCCCTCGTCCACGGCCCCGGTCACGTAGGCGGCCTGACGGGGACGGTGCTCGGGCCGCGGTCCCCAGGTGCGGTCCCGCATGCCCAGGCAGTCGATGTCGATGCGCTCGCCGTGCAGGACCAGGCGGCCGTGCACGTGGCCGATCTGGTCGAAGTGGTGGGCCGAACCGAACGTCGAACCCACCGCGGTGAGCGGCTGGGGGGCCATGACCCCGTCGAAGCGCAGGGACAGGGCCAGGCGGTCGCCATCGTCGTAGGACAGCTGGTAGGACCGGGTCGGCTCCAGCACCCTGATCGACACCCCCGTGGGCAGGGTGACGTCGCGCAGGTCGGCGTCGGTGGGCATGTGCAGGGCGGTGTAGTTGACCGAGTACGGCACCTCCCAGGGCACCTGCGCGCTGTCGTCCCAGATCCACACCCCACCGGCCACGGTGCCGATGTTGGGGCGGAACATGCTGTAGAGCCAGCCTCCCAGCCGCCGGGCGGGGTCGTGGAACGAGAACCACGCCGTCTCGGTCTCCCACCACCGGTCGCTCAGCAGGTGGGTGTGGAAGCCATCGTCATCGGCGGTGAACACCCCGCCCGATCCCTCGTCGCTCATGTCGGTTCCCCCGGATCTCCGCTGACGACCCTGATCAATAGCCGAGCTGGGATCAATAGCCGAGCTGGCGGGCGGCCCGGTCGAGGACGACGGGGATGGACCACGCCGTGCGGGCCAGGCGCAGGTCGGGGTTGGCCCCGGTGGCGAACAGGCCCGAGGCGCTCATCCAGAAGGCGGCCGAGCGCATGCCGTAGAGCAGCTCGTAGTAGCGGCAGACGTCGAGGTCGACCTCGATGCCGGTGGCGGCCTCGTAGCGGCGGATGAAGTCGTCCCGGTCGACCAGGTTGGACAGCAGTTCGGTGCCCTCGCGGTTCAGGTCGGACAACACGTAGGCCACGTCGTAGAGGGGGTCGCCGATGACCTGGGTCTCCCAGTCGAGCACGGCGGAGACCCGGTCGTCGTGGACGAGCAGGTTGCCGGTGCGGTAGGCGCCGTGGACCAGGGCCAGCCGGTCGGTGTCGGGCGCGTTGGCGTCGAGCCAGCCCAGCAGGTCGACGAAGACGGGGTCGGGCTCGACGCCGGAGGCCTCGGCCAGGGCCCGCCACTTGGCCACCTCGGTGCGGGCGAAGTCTTTCCCGGGGGCGGGGACGCCGAGGAAGTCCAGCCCCGCGGCCTGCCAGTCGAGCGTGTGCAGGGTGGACAGGGTGTCGGTGAAGCTGACGGGCAGGGTGCCCCGGGTGGCCGCCTCCTCGTAGAAGCGCCGCCCGTCGCGCCCCCAGGGGCTGGGGCACACGCCGGGCACCTTCTCCATGACCAGGAAGGGGGCGCCCAGCACGGCGGGATCGTCCTCGAAGAAGTAGCTGCGGGGGGTGGGCACGGCCGTGGGCTCGAGGCACTGCAGCACCCGGTGCTGGCGGCCCAGGTCGGACATCTCCCGCAGCAGGGCGTTGCCGGGGTCGCGGCGCAGGCACAGGCCCTGGGTGCGGGGGGTGCCGCCCTCGGTCCAGCGGGCGTCGAACAGCCAGGTCTCGTGGGACCAGCCCACGGCGATGCGCTCCACGCCCTCGAGGCGCAGATCGGCGGCATCGGGCATGCGGGCGGCGAGGACGTCGCGGATGCGGTCCTCCATGTCCGCCGCGGTCTCCGGAGCCTTGGCCGGGGAGCCGGTGGTGGCGCTCATGACGCGTGCTCCAGTTGGCGGTCGAGCCCGGCCCGCAGGGTGACCCGCACCCGGGCGAGGACGGTGTCGAAGCGGTCGGGGCCCAGCTCGTCGCGGGCGGCGTACACCGCGGCCACCAGGTCGGGGAGGGCGGCGTCGCTGGCGGCGGCCGCCGTCGCCGCCGCCTGTAGCGCGGCGGGGACAGAGGGGCCGAGCAGGTCGGTCAGGTCGGCGGCCAGGGTGGCACGACCCTCCGCCGCGGCCCGGTCATGGGTGGGGGCCAGGGCCAGCTGGCGGGCCAACTTCTCCAGCACCACGGAGGCCATGAAGGCCTGGGTGCGGGGGAAGGGGTCGGCCACGGCGGGGCCGATCTCGTGGCGTAGGACGCCGGCCAGGCGTTCCAACAGCTCGTCCGGTGGCATCACGGCAGCGCTCCCTCGTCGATCCAGCTCCCCCCGGGGACCTGCCGCGGGACCGTAGTCCGATCGACACCTCGGGGCCCGCCGCTGTGGCAGGGTCGTGCCGTCCGCGGGCCCGCCGCGGCGAGGGTGGGGGACACGTGGAGCAGTTGAGCATGGACGCGGCCGACGGGACCCCGGTGGCCCTCTACCGGTGGCTGCCGGGCGAAGGCCAGGTCAGGGGGGTCGTGCACATCGCTCACGGTGCGGCTGAGCACGCCCGGCGCTACGACCGCCTGGCCCGGGTGCTGAACGGGGCCGGGTTCGCCGTATACGCCGACGACCACCGGGGTCACGGCGCGACGGCCGGGTCCCTGGACCGCGCCGGCGTGGGTGGGGACGGGGCCTGGGACGGCATGGTCACCGACGCCATCGAGCTCACCGCCCTGGCCGCCGCCGCCCACCCCGGTGTGCCCGTGGTGCTGGTGGGCCACAGCATGGGTTCCTTCGTGGCCCAGGAGGTGGTGTTGCGGGGGGCGCCGGGGCTGGCGGCGGTGGCGCTGAGCGGGTCGAGCGGGACGTCGGCCCTGGCCGCGGCCGACATGCGCCAGCGCCTGGTGGACGCGGTGGCGGCCGAGGGGAGAGATGTGGCCTCGGCCCAGTTCGACCAGGTCTTCGCCGGGCACAACCAGCCCTTCGTCGACTCGGCCCCCGACGGTGGGCCCACCGGCTTCGAGTGGCTGAGCCGGGACCACGACGAGGTCCGCCTGTACGTGGACGACCCGTGGTGCGGGTTCCCCCTCAGCAACGGCTTCGTGCTCGACATGTCCGTCGGTCGGGGCCAGCTCTGGGATTCGGGCCGGGCGACGGCCGTACCCGCTGACCTGCCCATCCTCATCCTCAGCGGCGACCAGGACCCCGTGGGCCGCTTCGGCGACGGTGTGCGCGAGCTGACGGCCCGCTACCGCGACGCCGGCCTCGACGTGACCGAGGTCCTCTACCCCGGTGCCCGCCACGAGGTCTTCAACGAGACCAACCGCGACGAGGTCCACCACGACCTGCTCACCTGGCTCGACCGGGTGCTGCTGCCGGCAGCCGGCTGATCGCCCGCCGGGGACGAGATGTCGATCGTCCCGGACCGGCCAACAGCGTGGCTTCGGGCCTGGTTCCGCATCACGGCGAAATTGGCCGTGGGCGTGGGCGTGGGCCGAGAAGGGCGCTGGGGAGGGGAGGGGTGGTGGTCGCGGGCTGAGGTGGGGAGGTCTGGGTGCGTTGGCGCCCATGGGTGGGCTGGCGCGCCCGGAACGGGCTGGTGGTGGTCGTTTGGGGGCCGGTGTGGTCGGCGTGGTTCTGGGTGCGTCTTTGCCCGCTGAGCGGGTGTCACTGCACCCAGGAGGGCGCCGGGGGCGGGGGCGGGTGGCCGATTCGCCGCGGTGTGGAACCGGGTCGAGGGTGGGATGTGTGTCCACCGACCGACCGACCGACCGACCGGGCCCGGGACGCCGGGGTTCAGGGGGCGGTGAACTGGCCGGAGAGGCGGCTGTGGAGAGCCTCGGAGTGGGGGTTGAGGCCGGTGATGTGGGCGTCGACACCCCGGGTGGCGTACTTGGCCACGATGGCGTCGAGGGTGGCCACGGCCGAGCTGTCCCACACGTGGGCATCGCTCAGGTCGATGACCACGTGGCCGGCGGGATCGGCGTAGTCGAAGTCGTGCACCAGCTCGTTGGTCGAGGCGAAGAACAGCTCGCCGGTCACCGTGTAGGTGCGGGTGTCGGCGCCGGCATCCAACGTGCTCGTCACCTCGGCCACCCGGGCCACCCGGCGGGCGAAGAACACCGCGGCCAGGAGCACCCCGCCGATGACGCCCAGGGCCAGGTTGTGCGTGGCCACCACGATGGCCACGGTCACCACCATCACCGCCGTCTCGCCCACCGGGGTGCGGCGCAGGGTCGAGGGCCGGATGCTCGACCAGTCGAAGGTCAATGCCGACACCACGATCATGACCCCCAGCAGCGCGGCCATGGGGATGGCCGCCACCTGCCGGCCGAAGACCAGCAGCATGACCAGTAGGAACACCCCTGCCGCCAGGGTCGACAACCGGGTGCGCCCGCCCGACTTCATGTTGATCATCGACTGCCCGACCACGGCGCAACCGGCCATGCCCCCCAGGAACCCGGTGACCACGTTGGCCACGCCCTGGCCCCGGCACTCGCGGTCCTTGTCCGAGGGGGTGTCGGTGATGTCGTCGATCAGCTGGGCGGTGAGCAGGGACTCGAGCAGGCCCACCACCGACAGGGTGAAGGCGTACGGCGCGAGGATGCGCAGCGTCTCCAGGCTGAAGGGAACGTCGGGCAGGGCCACCCAGGGCAGGGCGTCGGGCAGCCGACCCATGTCGCCCACCCTGGTCACGTCGAGGTGCAGGACGATCACGGCGACGGACACCAGGGCCACGGCCAGCAGGGGGGCGGGCACGGCCGTGGTCAGCTTGGGCACGGCCCAGATCAGGGCGATGGCCACCACCACGAGGGCGTACACCTGCCAGCTCTCGCCGACCAGCTGTTCGATCTGGGCCTTGAAGATGAGGATGGCCAGGGCGTTGATGAACCCGACCATGACGGTGCGGGGCACGAAGCGCATGAGCCGGCCCACACCGAGCACGCCGAACAGGTACTGGATCAGCCCGGTCAGGATGGTCACCGCGAACAGGTACTGCACGCCGTGGGCCCGCACCAGGGAGCCGAAGACCAGGGCCATGGACCCCGTCGCCGCCGAGATCATCCCCGGTCGTCCCCCGGCGAAGGCGGTGACGATGGCGATGGAGAACGACGCGTACAGCCCGACCTGGGGATCGACGCCGGCGATGATGGAGAAGGCGATGGCCTCGGGGATGAGGGCCAGGGCCACGACCAGGGCGGCAAGCAGGTCGACGCGGGGGTTGGCCAACCAGGCGGCCTGCCAGCCGGCACGCCGCCTGGGCAGGGTGGTCGTCGTGGGCATCGGTCGCGCAACGTACCCTGACGTCGTGTCAGTGTTCGGGTCGGACGGCGTGGTTGTGTCGGACGCCACAGCGGGTAGACCCCGTGTTAACGTCCTGCTGCCGTGCTGGTCAGGGGAGGCACGAGCGGGATCCCGCCGTTGACATGAGGGGTGGTGGCGGTGCCGCAGTTCATCGTCTTCTCGAGGTTGTCGACGGCGGGGGTGCGCGCCGTCAAGAACGAGGGTCACCAGCTGGCCGACCTGCGCTCCGAGGTGGAGAACCTCGGCGGCAAGGTCATCGACCAGTACGCGCTGCTCGGGTCCCAGGACTTCTGCACCATCATCGAGGTGCGGGACAACGACGCCGCCCAGATGCTGCGGGTGGCCGACCAGTTCGGCGAGACGGCGACGCGCGCCATGCTGCCCGCCATCCAGCTGCCGCTGTTCGTCCGCCTTTTGGGCCAGAGCACCGAGAACACCGGCCCCTACCGCTGGCAGATCAGCTGGCCGGCCCGCTTCGTGCGCCGCGTGCTGCGCAGCTACGCGTACACGAAGACGGCCGAGAAGTACTGCAAGCCCTTCACCGTGCTCGGATCCGAGCACCTCGAACAGCTGCGGGGGCCGGCCATCTTCGTGGCCAACCACGCCAGCTTCATGGACAGCAACGCCGTGTACGCGGCCCTGCCCAAGCGCTACCAGACCAAGGCCACCTTCCCCGCCGCCGCCGACCGCTTCTTCATCAAGGGCCGGCGCGACCTCCGCAAGCAGGGCTGGTGGTTCTCCCTCGTCTACAACTCGTTCCCCATGAAGCGCGGCGGTGGGAGCTCGGCCCTGTCCCACGCCGATTGGCTGATCGAGAAGGGCTGGTCGATCGTCATCTTCCCCGAGGGGGCCCGCACGAGCGGGAAGAAGCTGGCCCGCTTCCGCATGGGGCCGTCGCTGCTGGCCACCAAGCACGGGATCCCCATGGTCCCCGTGTACCTCGAGGGCCTGGGCGCCATCCGGCCCAAGGGCTCACGGGAGATGACGCCGGGACCGGTGACCGTGCGGGTGGGCCCGCCCCTGCGGTTCCCCGTGGGCAGCGACCCGGCCGAGGCCAACCGCGTCCTCTACCACGCCGTCGACTCCCTGGGACAGGAGGCGGCCGCGGCCCGTCGCGGGGCCCGTCACGCGGCCGCCGTTGCCGGGGTGACCGGCGACGGCCTTCCCGAGGTCGAGCTCAGGGACCCCGCCGCTGACGCCAGGGTCGAAACAGGTTCCGGAGCCGAGCCGCCCGCCGATGCCGAACGCCCGGTGCAGCTGGGTTGACCTCGTGTCGGCCCTGGGTACGGCTCAGGGCACGGCGTAGGCCTGGGCGTCGATGAGCACGTGGGTGGTCGTCGTGCTGTAGACGCAGATGCGTCCACCTGCGCCGATGCCGATGGTGGCCTGGTTGGGGATGGTCTGACCGGGGGCGTAGTTCACCGTGGACACGAAGGGTTGCTGCCCTCCGCAGGGGAACACCGACACGTAGCCCCAGTCGGCGGGCTCGGTCACCGTCACGTTGAAGGCCACCGCGGTGGCACCGGCGGGGATGTCGCCCACCCCGGCCACGGCGACCTCACGGATCGTGCCCGCGGCGACGGGGGCACCGGCGCGGGTGTCGAGGATCCGCGACGGGGTCATGGCCGTGAGCCGGTCGGTGGCGCCGGGCCCGTAGAAGGCCCACAGGTCGACGAGGACGTGCACCGTGGTCGGGCTGTAGATGCACACCTGGCCGGCGGTGCCGATCGAAGCTGTCACCTGGTTGGGCACGGTCTGGCCCGGGTCGAAGTTCGAGCTGGAGGCGAAGGGCTGGGGCTGCCCGCAGGGGAAGACCAGCAGGTAGCCGTAGCCGCTGCCCTCCGTGGCGGTGACGTTGAGGATGGCCGCGGTGGCGTCGGAGGGCACGCCGTGGGTCCCGGCCACGGTCACCGCGCGCACGGTGCCCCCGGCGAGCACGGATCCGGGGCGGGTGTCGAGCAGGCGCACCGGGGTCACGCCGGCCAGGCCACCACTGGCCGTGGGCGAGGCGAAGCCGTAGGCGTCCACGACGACGTGGGTGGTGGCGGTGGAGAACACGCACACCCGCCCGCCCGAACCGAGGGCCGCAGTGACCTGGTTGGCCACCGTCTGGCCCCGGCCGTAGTTGAGGTTGGACACGAAGGGCTGGACGCCCCCACAGGGGAACACCGATACGTAGCCGGCGTCGGCGGGCTCGGTGACGGTCACGTTGAGCACGGCCAGCGTGGCGTTCGCGGCGATGGGCGCGTGGCCAGCCACGTCGACGGCCATGATCGATCCCCCGCCGAGGATGCCGGTGCTACGGGTGTCCCGCAGCCGCACCGGGGCCATGGTGGCGAACCCGCCGGTGCCGCTGCCACCGCCCACGGGGCCACCGGGGCCGGGTCCTCCGCCGGTGGCCGCGGTGACGACCAGGGCGGTGGGCATCGGGCCCGGGGCCAGCAGGGTGAGGTCGGTGCCGGCCAGGCCGGTGGACAGGTCGTAGGTGCCCGCGGCGGCCGTGGCCGTCACGTTGACCGTGCACGTGGGCGGCGTCGGCGGTGTGGTCGACGGCGGCTCCTCGGGCATGAGCGCGCCCCCGACCAGGGCCACCGTCCGGGTCAGGGCCACGGCGGTGGCCAGCCCCCCGCACGTCGTGGTCGCCGCCGTCGGCGCCCACCCCGCGGGGAGCAGGTGGGTGAACGTGGCCACCAGGGGGAAGTCCAGATCCCCGGTGAGGTGGTAGGTGAGGGTGACCACGTCCCCGGCCGTCGGCGTCGCCGGGGTCACCACCAGGTCGAGGCCCACCGAGGACACCGGGGGGTCGGGCTTGGCGGCCACCAGGGTGCCGGTGAAGCCCGCCGTGTCCAGCGTCGTCGACACCACGGAGCCGTCGAGCACGTAGCTGCCCGCGGTCTCGGGGATCACGGTGACGTTCAGGAAGCAGGTGGCCCCGGCGTCCACGCTGGCCCCGGTCAGGGTGACGAGGCGGGTCGGAGGGTCGCTGAGCAGGGTGCCACCGCAGAAGCTGTGGTTGCCGATGGGGACCAGGCCGGCGGGCAGGGTCTGGGACAGCTCCAGGCCGCTGGCGGCGCCACCGGTGCTGTTGTCCACCGTGTAGGCCAGGGTGACGGTGCCCCCGGCCTGGGCGTCGACGGGCAGTTCTCCCAGGGTGATGGTGGGCAGGGTGGCGGCGGCAGCCGGTTCGGCGGGGCGGGACGCCGCCAGCACCAGGCCGCCGGCCATGATGGCCACCGCCGTGGCCGCGATCAGCGCCGGTCGGGCCAGGCGGCGGCGGAACCTGCGCTGACCAGGTGCTTCACGCCTCGCCTTCCTCCGCAATGGGTAGATCACCCATGCAGTGTTGCGGAAGGACCGCGGAACGCCACCCCCCGCCACCTTCCAACTCGGCGTCGAAGTGCGCCTCGCGTAGCGCCTTCGAACCTGAAGTAGGTTCCGCTGACGCGAGGTCAACGGCCGCCCAAGGCCCGCCCCGCTCCCGCACCGCCGACTCGGGGGATCCCCTGCATGACCGCTGGCGAACGTCTACCGGGCACACCGGACCCCATGCACCACTGGCCCCACATCAACGGCGTCACCATCGCCGGTGACTCCTGGGGGGACCCGAACGGGCCCCTGGTGCTGCTGCAGCACGGTGGGGGCCAGACCCGGCACGCCTGGAAGGGCACGGGCGAGGTCCTGGGCAAGGCCGGCTACCACGCGGTGGCCTTCGACGCCCGGGGCCATGGTGACTCCGACTGGGCTCCCGACGGTCGCTACGGCCAGGACATGATGGTGTCGGACCTGGTCGGGGTGATCGAGGCCCTGGGTGGGAGACGTCCGGTGCTGGTGGGGGCGTCCATGGGTGGCGGTGTCAGCCTGCAGGCCGTGGGCGACGACCACGTGGACGCCACCGCCCTGGTGCTGGTGGACATCGCCCCCCAGATCGAGCCCGAGGGCGTGGACAAGATCCTCTCCTTCATGGACGGGGCTCCCAACGGCTTCGCCTCCCTCGACGAGGTGGCCGACTCCATCGCCGCCTACCAACCCCACCGCACCCGCCCCAAGGACGTGGCCGGTCTGGCCAAGAACGTGCGCCGGGGCGAGGACGGCCGCTACCGCTGGCACTGGGATCCGTCGTGGCGTTCGGGCACGCCCGACCTCGAGGCCATGTACCAGCGCCAGTCGGCCTGCGCCCGCCGGCTGACCCTGCCCGCCCTGCTGGTGCGCGGCGGTCTGTCCGACATCCTCAGCGAGGAGGGGGCAGCCTCCTTCCTCGAGCTGTGTCCCCACGCCGAGTACGTGAACGTGACCGGGGCCGGCCACATGGTGGCCGGAGACCGCAACGACATCTTCGCCAACGCCGTGGTCGAGTTCCTCGGCCGCGTCGTCCCCGTCGACGGCACCCCCGTCCAGGCCCCCCACCAGCTCTCCCCCCACCACGACGGTGGCCCCGAGGTCCACGACATCCCCTGACCCGCCCAACACTGCAGCATCCACCCCCGCCACGGGGGCGAATGCTGCAGTGTCAAGAGCCAGCCCGAACCCACCCCGCCCGCGGGATCACGGCCCGTCGGACGCCCAACCCCTCCCCAGCGCCCTTCTCGGTAGATCCCGCCCGCGCCACGGCTTGGGCCCCGGAGAGCTCAGCGGCGGTGCCGGGGTTCAGACCTTGCGGTTGGAGGGGGCCCGCTGGGACAGGATGCCTTCGGCCTCGAGGGCATCGATCTCGCCGTCGTCGAGGTCGAACACGTCCCGCAGCACCTCGCGGTTGTGCTCGCCGCGGTAGCCGGCGCGGCTGCCCACACCGCTCTCGGCACCCTTGAAGCGCCACGGGGCCTGGGGCACGGTGACCTTCTCACCCCGGCCGGTGTCGACCTGGGTGAAGGCGCCGCGTTCGCGCGCCCAGTCGGTGTCGGCCAACTCAGCCACGGTGCGCACGTCGGACACCAGCACCGAGGACAGGCCCAGGGCCCGCTCCAGGGACCGGGCGTCCTCGAAGGTGGCCACCCAGTCGGCGATCTCGGCCTCGAGCGCGGCCCGGTTGGCGACCCGGTCGGCGATGACGGCGAAGCGGGGGTCGGTGGCCAGCTCGGGGCGGGCCATGGCCTTCCACCAGGTCTGGAAGCCCCCGTTGGTGGTGGCGTCGAGGGTGATGTTGACCCGCCGCCCGGTGGCCAGGGCGAAGATGGGCGACCAGTTCTGCCCGGCCCGGAACCCGGTGGCCGGATCCTCGCCGGCGAGCTCGCCCGAGGCCAGGTCGTTCACGTTCAACATGGACTCGGCCATGGACACCTCGACGGCCTGGGCCTGGCCGGTGCGGTCGCGCAGGTGCACGGCGGCCAGCAGCGCGCCCAGGGCGTGCAGCCCGGTGTAGACGTCGGCGTGGGACATGGGGTCGTTGCGGGGCTGGTCCTCCTCGCCCCGGCGCTTGGCCACCATGGCCGTAACCCCGGTCTCGGCGTGGATGGCCGAGGCGAAGGCACCGTCCTTGGACCGCGAGTTGCCGTGGCCCCAGCCGCTGATGGAGGCGACCACGATGCGGGGGTTGTGGGCCACCAGTTCGTCGAAGCCCAGGCCGAGCTTGGCCATGACGTCGGGCCGGTAGTTCTCCAGCACCACGTCGGCCTTCTCGACCATGCGCAGGAACAGCTCACGCCCCTCGGGGCGGGTCAGGTCCATGGACACGCAGCGCTTGCCCGCGTTGTACTGGGCGAAGTAGGTGGACATGCCGTCGACCCGGGGCACGATCGACCGGGTGAGGTCGCCGTCGGGGGGCTCGATCTTGATGACCTGGGCCCCCAGGTCGGCCAGCATGCGGCTGGTCAGCGGTCCGGACAGGGCCCGGGTCAGGTCGAGCACGACGAGGTCGGAGAGCGGCTGGTCCATCGCCCGCGGACCCTAGTTGGTCAACCCCGCGGCTGGCCCCCGAAGCTCCGGACCCGTCATGGCTACGCGGTCACACCACGTCCCACAACAGGGCCGGGGGGTCGACCCGGGCGCAGCGGGGGCCGCCGTCAGGGTGGGTCAGGTCGACGGTGGCCCGCAGGGTGCGGCC
>JBBSLP010000095.1:0-14749 GCA_038255145.1 Acidimicrobiales bacterium | reverse complement strand
TGGGCCACCACCCGGACCGAGGCCCTGCGCCGGCTCGACCACGCCATCACCGAGGTGCTCCCCCGGTTCGGGCCCCACGAGGACGCCATGCTCACCACCAGCTGGCACCTGGCCCACACCCTGCTCAGCCCCTACCTCAACCTGGGCCTGCTCCTCCCCGGCGAGGTGTGCGACGCAGCCGAGGCCGCCTACCGGGCCGGCGACGTGCCCATCGCCTCGGCCGAGGGCTTCATCCGCCAGGTGATCGGCTGGCGGGAGTACGTGTGGGGTCGCTACTGGCAGTGGATGCCCGACTACCGGGCCGCCAACGTGCTCGACGCCAACCGGGCCCTGCCCCCGCTCTTCGCCGGGGCGCCCACGTCCATGCGCTGCGTCAGCCACGTCATGGCCGACGTCGACGCCCACGGCTGGACCCACCACATCCAACGCCTGATGGTGCTGGGCAACCTGGCCCTGCTGTCCGGCGTCGACCCCTGGGCCCTGACCGAGTGGATGTGGGCCAGCTTCGTGGACGGGGCCGAGTGGGTGATGCTGCCCAACGTCATCGGCATGTCCCTGCACGCCGACGGTGGCCGCATGGCCACCAAGCCCTACGCGGCCGGCGGCAACTACATCGACAAGATGAGCGACTACTGCGGCGACTGCCGCTACGACCGTCGCCGCCGCACCGGTGACGACGCCTGCCCGTTCACCACCCTGTACTGGGACTTCCTGCGCCGCCACCAGGACCGCTTCGAGCGCAACCCACGCATGGCCCGACAGGTGCAGGCGGCTCGACGCCTGGGCGACCTCGAGGCTGTGGCCGAGCGGGCCACCGAGGTCCTCACCGCCCTCGACGCCGGCCGGTTGTAGGGGCGCGACCCACCGCGGGCGCGGCCACCACGGCCACCACGGTGGCCCCGTCGGTCCCTCGGCGTACTCGGCCACCCCCACGTCGACCCTCGACGTCGTAGGGCGGCACCCCAGCGCCGGGCCCGGGCACGGCCACGAGGTCGACGTGCTCGTTGCCTCATCACCCTTGCTGGCCACCCGAGCCGACACGGGCGAGGTCTGCAGGCAGGTTGCCGACGGAGGTTCCCGACGGATGTTCTCGAAGGCGACCGATGAGTTCGCGGGCACCGTCGTCTCTTACCTGGTGAGCATGGAACCAGGCCCGGGAGGTACGAGATGACGACCGACACCGCCAGCCACACCGTGGGCACCCGTGACGAGTGGCGGGCCGCCCGGCTGCAGTTGCTCGAAGCCGAGAAGGAGCTGACCCGGCGCAGCGACGAACTGGCCCGCCAGCGCCAGGACCTGCCCTGGGTGCCCGTCGACGAGGACTACGTGTTCGACACCGAGCACAGGCCGGCGTCGCTGGCCGACCTGTTCCGGGGGCGGTCCCAGCTGCTGGTGCAGCAGCTGGCCGCGGGGGCGGAGAACAACTTCCGGCCCATCGCCATCGACGTCGGCCAGCTCCCCCACCACGTCGACTCCGACGACTTCGTCGACGGGGCCGAGTCGCCCGGGGTCAGCGCCTTCGTGCTCCGGGACGGTCAGGCCTTCCACACCTACTCGGCCTACTCCCGGGGGGTGGACGCACCGTGGGCCATGTACCCGTGGCTCGACCGCGCGCCCCTGGGCCGCAACGAGCACGGCATGTGGTTCAGGCGCCACGACGAGTACGACCTGGCTGACGGCGCGGGCCAGCCCATCGAGCTCAACGACCGCGACCAGCGCGGGGAGGCCTGACGTGCTGGCCGTGGGGGTCGTGCTCGCCCACGTGGGGGGCATGCCCGTCGAGGAGGTCCTGTCCCTGGCCGTGACCACGGGGGGCATGGCCCTGGTCGCCGTGCGGGTGGCGTGGTTGCGGGCCCGGTCTCCGGCGCCGCCGGCGACGGATGCGCCGGACACGGAGCACAGCCGGTGCCGCTGACGCCTACCATCCCGCGGGCAGACCACGAGGCAACCAGGGGGTTCAGCGGTGGAGTTCGACGAGATCGCCCACAGCATGGCGACGTGCCGGCAGTTCACCGACGAGCCGGTGGGTACCGACGTCCTGCGCACCGTGCTCGACGCCGGCCGCTGGGGACCGCAGGGCGGCAACCGCCAGCCCGTCCGCTTCATCGCCGTCCGCGACCCGGACAAGAAGGCGTTGCTGGGCCAGTGGTACCTGGCGCCGTGGAAGCAGTACATGGCCGAGCGGGCCGGCAACGCGCCGGCTCCGGCCGGTCCCCCCAAGCGCTCGTCGTTCGCCGAGGCCGACCAGTTCGCCGAGCACTTCGGCGAGGTGCCCGTCATCGTCGTCGTGTGCGCCGAGCTCTCGGGCATCCACCCCACCGACCACGAGCTCGACCGCCTGTCCATCGTCGGCGGCGCCTCGGTGTACCCCGCGGTGCAGAACGTGCTGCTCAAGTGCCGTGAGGTCGGCCTGGGCGCGGCGCTGACCACGCTGCTGTGCGAGCGGGAGCCCGACGTGAAGGAGCTGCTGGGCATCCCCGACGGCTTCGCCACCGCCGCCCACCTGGCCATGGGTTGGCCGTTGCTGCCCTTCCCCAAGAAGCTGACCCGCCGCCCCCTCGAGGAGATCGCCTACGTCGACCAGTTCGGCGCCTCCATCGGCTGAGGCTCGAGCGTTGCGGTCGGCGCGGGGCCACCGTGGCGGGAGCAGGTCCTCCACTGCGGCCAGGCACGCCGGTGGCCGGCGTGACGCCAGGTCAGCCCCCGGGGTTGCGGTGCTCCTCGACGCGGTGGACGACCCGTCCGCCCTGCATGACCAGGCAAGGCAGGCGCAGCACCTCGAGGCGTCGGAGCGGATCCCCGTGCACGGCCACGAGGTCGGCCCGGCGCCCGGGAGCCAACGTGCCCCGGTCCCCCGACCGACCGAGGTCAGCCCCTCGGACCAAGCGTGGCCTCGATGCCGCGCACGTCATCGTCGTCGTCGACGAGGACGATGACGTCGACGTAGCCCAGCCGGGCCAGGTCGTCGGCCACCAGGTCGGCCTGGTCACCGCCCAGCTCGAGGAGGAGGGCACCGCCCGGCCTCAGGACGTGGACCGCGCCCTCCAGGGCCCGGCGCAGGACGGTGGTGCCCTCGGGACCGCCGTCGTAGGCGCGGGCCGACTCGAAGGCCAGGGTGTCGCGCTGCAGGAGGGGCAGGGCCAGGGTGGGCACGTAGGGCACGACGCCCACCACCACGTCGACCCGGCCGACGAGCTCGGGAGGCAGGGGGTCGAACAGGTCACCCCGGTACGCCTCCACGCCGTTGGCCGCCGCGCAGGCCACGGCCCGCTCGTCGACGTCGGTGCCCACCACCCGGGCTCGGGGGTGGCCGGCGGCCAGGGTGGCGGCGATGGCCCCGGCCCCGGTGCACAGGTCGACGGCCACCCCGGTGGCCGGTAGCCGCTCGACGGCCCGGCGGGCCAGGGGCTCGCTCTGCCACCGGGGGACGTAGACCCCGGGGTGGACGTGGATGGCCAGCTCGCAGAACTGGGTGGTGCCGGTGATCCAGGCCAGCGGTTCACCGGTCAGCCGGCGGGCCACCATGGCGTCGAGCCGGTGGTGGTCGCCGGCCGCACCGGTCAGCAGCTCGTCCGCCTCCTCCTCCGCGGCCACGAAGCCGGCCTGCCACAGCACCTCGGCCAACGCCACGGGGTCTCGGGGAACGGACACCCCCTCATCAGACCACCTCATCAGACCACCACATCAGACCACCCATGGGACCACCGCAGGACACCCGGCGGGGTCGGCGTCGAGCCGCTACCTTCCGTGCCCATGCTCTCCGTCAACAGCTACACCAAGGAGTACGTCGACGCCTCCCGGGCCCGCATCGCCCTGCAGCTGGCCGCCTACGACGCCCTGGTGGCGGCGGCCAGGACCGGCGCCGCCGGCGAGGCCGCGGTCGCCGCCTTCGAGCCCCAGTTCTTCGCCAACATGGTCCTCGTGCTCGACAACCTGTTCCTGCACCGGGCCCGGGGACTCGAGGGCAAGGACAGCAACCCGCTCAACGAGGTGCGGATCCTGTGCGGCTCGCTGTCGAACAACGACGGCGTGATGACGGCGGAGAAGGCCATCAAGATGAAGCCGGCGCAGACCGTGCTCAAGATCGAGTTCGGTGATGCCATCGCCATCAGCCGGGACGACTTCGCCCGACTGTCCGACGCCTTCTTCACCGATGTCGAATCCCGCTACCCCTAGCCGGGGGCCGGGTCGACGTGTCCCCTTGCCCGGTCCCAGCCTGGCCTTCAGAGCACGGGGTTGCGGCGTCGTGAGCTCTTGACGAACACGATGACCAGCAGTGCCGTGCCCGACACCCCTCCGAGGACGATGCCCACTGCGGTCAGGACCAGGGCGGACGAGGTGCCGTCGGACAGCGTCCGGCCCAGTCGCACCACCGTGGGCTCACCGCCGACCACCACGACGTAGCCACCGGAGCGCTCGGCGGTGAAGCCGGCCACGCCCACGTAGATGGTGTCGTTCAGGGTGAGCGTCTCGGACACCGACCGGCGGGCCACCGACACGGGCTCACCGTCGGGCCCGGTGACGGACACGCTCTCGGCGCCGACCCGGGGCCTGTCGGTCCTCGACGCCGTCACCGGACCGACCTGGGTCTTCGATCCGACGCGCTCGAACAGGGTGTAGCGGCCTTCGTCCAGATCGACCCTGAGGGTGCCGGGCGTCGACACCGTGGCACCGCCGAAGGTCCGCACCGCCGAGCGGATCAGGGATGCGACGCCGAGGCCGACGACCACCAGGGACACGACGAGGACGACGGCGAGCAGCTTCTGGCTGAGCCACAGCGGCTGACGGGCCGAGCGGGTGACCCGGGTGGTCGCCGCCCACTGCGGCACCGTCGGTGGAGGCGGTCGAGGGGCCGGCGTCGGCGGTCGAGGGGCCGGCGTCGGCGGTCGAGGGGCCGAGCACGTGGCGCACGATCTCGTCGGCGTGGTGGGCATCGAGCGGTCCGGTGCGCAGCAGCCAGCGGTGGAAGATGGGGCCGATGAGCAGCTCGGCCACCACGGCGGGGTCGGCATCGGCATCGAGCTGGCCCTGCTGCTGCCCGGTGCGCAGTCGGGCGACGACGGCATCGACCTGCGGTGCCAGCAACCGGTCGACGACGTCGGAAGCGAGCTGGGGGTCGCCCTGGATCTCGGCGGTGACCGCCCGCTGCCGGCGGTCGGTGGCCGGGTCGACCAGCTCGGCCACGATGGCCCGCATGACCGTGCCCACGTCCCGGACCAGGTCACCGGTGTCGGGCAGCGCGTGGCCACCCCCGGCGTCGGCCGAGGCCGCGAGCATGGCGTCGAAGAGGACCGCACCCTTGTTGGGCCACCACCGGTAGATGGTCTGCTTGCCCACGCCGGCCCGGGCGGCGATGGCCTCGATGGTCAGCCGGGCGTAGCCCACCTCGGCCACGAGCTCGAGCGTGGCCGCCTCCACGGCACGGCGGGCTGCGCCGCCACGGCTGACGTGGCCTACGACCCTCTGCGCACCCAGCTCTTCGGGTCGCCCGTCGTGCCCTGGGGGCCGTCGTCGCCCGAGGATGGGGAGGACGACGTCGAAGCGGGGCCCGACGTGGCCGCACGGGCGCTGGTGGCCCACCTCGACCGGGACGAGGGGCCGTTGCGCCTGCTCGTCGGCGATGACGCCCCCGGGCCCGTCGACCTGGCCCGGGCCGCTCGACGCGACGACTACCGGGCCGACGACCGCTTCACCTGGCCCACCTGATCGTGGGTGGGCCACGGGCCGCTACCGTCGGCCGGCGTGGGTTCCTGGCCTCCTGGTGATGGGATCGTCGAGCTGCCCGACGGGCGGCGGGTGCGGGGGCGAGGCCTGCGTCACCCCCTCCCACCAGGGCCTACACCCGAGTTCGGGATGTACCTGCTGGGGGCGCCGCCCGAGGTCGACTGGCCCCGGCGCTGGGTCCGCTGGCCTGACTTCCGCCTGCCCTCGGACCGGGCCGATGCCGTCGCCGCCCTGCGGGAGGCATGGGAGCGGGCCGCGGAGGAACGGGTGGAGGTGGCCTGCCGCGGCGGTCGTGGGCGCACGGGCACGGCCCTGGCGGTGATGGCCGTGATGAGCGGCATCCCCCGGGCCGACGCCGTCAGCTGGATCCGCCAGCGCTACGACCGCCACGCCGTCGAGGTGCCGTGGCAGTCGCGGTGGGTGCGACGGATCGATCTGGACGCCGGTCAGTAGATCTGGACCGACCGCGGCAGCCAGGTCCGTGGTCGGGATCTGTCGAGATCAGCCCGTCCAGGCCTGGCCGTAGGCGTCGTCGTAGACGAGCTCGGACGGGGGCCGGCGGGTGATGGGCCCGTGACCCCGGCCGACGGGGTAGCCGATGGGGACCATGGCCAGGGTGGCCCAGTCGTCGGGGATGCCGAGTGCCGTCTTGACCTCGGGCTCGCGCAGGCAGTGCAGGGTGGTCAGGGTGCAGCCCAGTCCCTCGGCCACGCAGGCCAGCATGGTGTTCTGCACGGCCGTGTACACCGAGCCCCCACCGACCATGGAGATGCGGTCCAGGTTCTTGTCGGTGATGGCCATGAACGCCGGGTTGGCGATGAACATGAGGATGACCGGCGCCTCGGCCAGGTGCTCGGCCAGGTGGTCACCGGCGACCAGGGTCCGCTCCACCTTGGCCCGCTCGTCCTCGGGCAGGCCCTGCTTGTCGACGCGACGGCGGCTGAACCCGACGTAGGTCGTCCACTCCGGGCCGTAGATGTCCGCCAACGCCTGCTTGTGCTCGGGGCTGCGCACCACGATGATCCGCCACGGCTGCATGTTGCCCCCGGTCGGCGCCCAGCACGCCGCCTGCAGCACCCGCTCGAGCACCTCGGCGGGGATGGGGTCCGGTCGCAGGCGACGCACCGCCCGCAGCGTGCTCATCACCTCGTACAGGTCGTGGCTGCTCATGGGCCCATGATGACAGGCGTCACGGGGCGGAGCCGTCCGAGCTGGCGGTGACCACACCCGACCACCGTGCTCCAGCACCAGGCGCGACCTGATGACCAACCCGTCTGCGGAGCCATCGATCACCACCGCGGCCGCATCGCCAATTCGCGCCGCCGCTAAAGGGCCACGGTGAAGCTGCCGATGAGCGGCTGCCCGGACAAGGTGGCGAACGCCACCGATCGGAGGGACCCCGTCACATGAGCGAACGTCTGACCACGAGACACCGTGTTGGCACCCTGGCGGCCTTCGGCTGCCTTGTCGCCCTCATCGGCGGTGCGGGCATGGCCGGCGCCGCATCCCGCAACGACCCCTCGACCGAGGTGACCGCCTACGTTCCGATAGCTCCGGTCCGGGTGCTGGACACCCGCACCGGCATGGGGGCGCCGGTGGGCAAGATCAGCAGCCTCACGCTCTCGTTCGACTCGGTGGCCGGCATGCCCACTGACGCCAGGGCCATCGTCCTCAACGTCACCGCCACCGAGGGGACCGACCCCAGCTACATCTCGGTGCAACCCGCCGGCGGTCCCGATACCGGGGTGTCCAACGTCAACTTCGTCGCCGGACAGACCGCCGCCAACCAGGTCACCGTCCCCCTCGGTGTCGGCAACGCCATCGTCCTCAAGAACTCCGTCGGCCAGGTGCACGTCGTCGCCGACCTCGCCGGCTACTACGTCGACTCCCCGAGCGGGGGTGGCCCCACGGGTCCCGCCGGCCCCACGGGCCTCACCGGTGACGTCGGCCCCACGGGTCCCGCCGGCCCCACGGGCCTCACCGGTGACGTCGGCCCCGCAGGTGCTACCGGTGCCACCGGCACAGCTGGCGCGACAGGGGCGACCGGCCCGGCGGGACCGAGCGGTCTGGACAGCTACGCCTCCGTCTACAACATGGGCGCCCAGGTCGTGGCCATCGAGGCCGATGTGACCTTCGACACCAGCGGCATCCGCAAGGGCGGCATCGACCACACCGTCGGCACCTCGCAACTCGTCATGGCCAACGACGGGGACTACCTGGTGAGCTTCTCCGTCTCCGCCGTGGAGCCCAACCAGTTCAGCCTGTTCGTCAATGGTGCCGCAGTCACGAGCACGGTGTACGGCTCGGGTGCGGGGACGCAACAGAACAACGGCCAGGCCATGATCGCGCTGGCCGCGGGCGACGTGGTCACGTTGCGCAACCACTCCTCGGCCGCCGCGGTGACGCTGCAGACCCTGGCCGGCGGGACGCAGCTCAACGCCAACGCATCGATCATGGTGCAGCAGCTCAAAGCGACCGACTGAGAGCACGCGGAGGCTCCCGCCGACCTGAGCACCGGGTCGCCCACCGCCGCCGCGGTCAGTGGACGCGTCAGTGGACGCGTTCGTGGCCGCGCTGCCCGACCGACACAGGTTCTTCTCGAACGTTCATCGAGACATGGGCTACAGGTCACCAGGAGAACTGCCGATAAGCGCCCGCCCAGGCAAGGTGGCAAACGCCACCAATCGGAGGGACGCATCACATGAGCGAACGTCTACGCACGAAACGCCGTGTCCGCACCCTGGCTGCCTTGGGCTGCCTGGTCGCCCTCATGGGAGGTGCCGGCATGGCCGGCGCCGCCTCCCGCAACGACCCCTCGATCGAAGTGACGGCGTACGTTCCCATGGCCCCCGTCCGGGTGCTCGACACCCGCACCGGTGTGGGGACACCGGTGGGCAAGATCTCCAACCTCACGCTGGCGTTCGACCCGGTGACGGCCGTGCCCGCCGATGCCAGGGCCGTCGTGCTCAACGTCACCGCCACCGAACCCACCGACCCCAGCTACATCTCGGTCCAACCCACCGGTGGGCCCGATACCGGGGTGTCCAACGTCAACTTCATGGCCGGTGAGACCACAGCCAACCAGGTCACCGTGCCTCTCGGCCCCGGCAACGCCGTCCGCATCAGGAACTCCGTCGGTCAGGTGCACGTGGTCGTCGACCTCGCCGGCTACTACGTCGACGCTCCCGCCGGCGGCGCCGTCGGACCTCAGGGCATCCCCGGCATCCCCGGACCTCAGGGCCCCCAGGGCTCGCTCGGCGCGCCGGGGATCAACGGCACGAATGGCCTACCCGGCACCCAAGGTCTCACCGGTAGCGACGGCGCCCAAGGCCTCATCGGCCCCAACGGCCTGCCTGGATCCAACGGCCTCAACGGAGCCGCCGGCATCGACGGTGTCAATGGCGCCAACGGAGCTGCCGGTGCCACGGGCCTCGACGGCGCGGCCGGCACTCCCGGCATCAACGGAACCAATGGCCTCGACGGCAACCCCGGGACCAACGGTCTCGACGGCGCCCCCGGCATCGACGGCACCAACGGCATCGACGGCAACCCCGGGACCAATGGTCTCGACGGCACCCCCGGCATCGACGGAACCAACGGCATCGACGGCAACCCCGGGATCAACGGTCTCGACGGCGCCCCCGGGATCAACGGGACCGACGGAGCCGAAGGCCCTGCCGGTCCCACCGGCGAGACCGGCGCCGCCGGAGCGAGCGGTCCGGCCAGCTATGCGCTCATCTACAACACGACAGCCCAGCTCGTGGCCATCGAAGGGGACGTGGTGTTCAACACCAACGGCGTCGTGAAGGGTGGCATCGCCCACACCGCCGGCACCGCCGAGATCACCCTCGTCAACTCCGGGGACTACCTGATCAGCTTCTCCCTGTCGGCGACCGAGATCAACCAGTTCAGCTTGTTCCTGAACGGTGCCCCGGTGGCGGGCGCCCTCTACGGCTCGGGCTCCGGCTCGCAGCAAAACAGCGGCCAGGTCATCCTCACCGCAACCGCCGGCGACGTGGTCACGGTGCGCAACCACACGTCGTTCACCGGTGTGAACCTGCCGAGCAACATCGGCGGCAGCCAGACCACCACCAACGCGTCGATCATGGTCCAGCAGCTCAGCGTGGGCCCCATCCCCGACTGACACATCGGGACGCTCGGATCGACCTGCGCGCCTCGGCCGTTCACCCTCACCATCAGAGCCGTCGGCCCCCGGGGTCGGCGGCTCTGACGCGTCCGTACCGGGCCCACGACAGCCATGCCCCAACCAGAATGTCCGACGCCGCTGGTCGAGCGCGGCGGCCAGCGGGCCGGCGGCGCGAAGCTGAGGTGATGGCGCGCCGGGTCCCGTTCACCGCGGCAGAGAAGCAGAGCCCGTACATCGCCCTCGACCGCCATCGCGACGTGGTGTTGTGGAAGCTCGAGGGGTTGTCCGACGAGCAGCTGCGGCGTCCCCTGGTCCCCTCGGGCACGACCGTGCTGGGCCTGGTCAAGCACCTGGACATCCTGCGCGAGCTCCTGGACGGCACGACGGGAGCCCACCCCGACGCCTAGGGTCCGTGCCGCGACCCCGGCCGCTCGGTGCCGGCGTCGACACCCGGGGGGGGCGTGACGATGGACTTCACCGTGGGCAAGCTGTTCCACCTGGCCCACCTGGTCGACGACCTCGACGCCGTGGACCGCTGGTACGACGACATCTTCGCCTGCCAGCGCTTCTACCGGCGCTACGAGAAGGCCGCCCAGCGCGAGGCGTCCCTGCTGGTCATCAGCGACATGCTGATGGAACCGATCATGCCGTCCGACGCCCCCGAGGCTGCCGGCACCCCGCTGCGCAAGTTCCGGGACCGCTTCGGCAACCGGCTCCACTCCATCGCCTGGTACGTCGACGACATCACTGCGTGCTCGACCCACCTCGCCGCCTGCGGCATCCGCCAGGTGGGCCTGAAGGGCCGTCCCGTCACCGACCCGGCCAAGGAACTGGCGGTGTGGACCCACCCCAGGGACTCCCGGGCCCTGTGGGAGTTCTGCGAGCCCGGCTTCGCCGCCGACCCCCGTCTGGAACCGGACTGGTCAGCGGCTTCCTGGCGTGACGACCACCCCCTGCACATCGAGCGCACCGCCCACCTCAGCGTGCTCTTCGAGGACGTCGAGAACGCCGAGGCCCTCTATGGCGAAGCGCTCGGCGGCCGTCTGCTGCACCGCGAGGAGGTCCCCGGCGAGAAGCGTTCGGCCTACTACGCCGTGGGCGAGGAGACGGTCATCGAGGCACTCCAACCCCTGAGCACCGACACAGCCGCCGGCCGTGACCTGGCCGACAACGGCGAAGGCGTGCACGCCCTGGTGTTCCTGACCGCCGATCTGGCCGGCGCGGCAACGTTCCTGGCCGACAAGGGCCAACGCCTCGACGGCAAGACGGCGGACACCTTCTGGATCGACCGCGATGACGCTTTCGGCCTCACCGTCGGCTTCACCGACCGCCACCTCCCCGGCGACCGGCGCTGACGCTCACTCGGCCAGCGATCACCCGCGCTACCAGGTGTCGACGAAGGGGCGACGCTTCTCGCTCGGTGACCACTTGTAGCGGGTGGTGGCCCGCAGGCTGCCCGACAGCCACCGCCTCGTGTCGGCAGGGTCGATGACGTCGTCGAGCTCGAAGTAGGTGGCGACGTTGAGCGCCTTGCCCACCTGGTAGAGCTCGGCCAACTTCTTGTCGAAGAAGGCCTGCTGATCGGCGGGATCCTCCAGCGCCTCGATCTCCCGGCGGAAGCCGAGGCGGACGAAGCCCTCGAGTCCCATGCCCCCGAACTCCCCCGTGGGCCACGACACCGCCCCCATGGGGGTGCGGAAGCTGCCCCCGGCCATGCCCAGGGCCCCCAGCCCGTAGGACTTGCGCAGCACCAGGGTGAACACGGGCACCGACAGGTTGGCCCCGGTCACGAACAGGCGGCTGGCCCGGCGCACCAGGGCGGTCTTCTCGATCTCGGGGCCGACCATGATGCCCGGGGTGTCGCACAGCATGACCACGGGCAGGCCGAAGGCGTCGCACAGCTGCAGGAACCGGCTGGCCTTGTCGGCGCCGTCGCCGTCGATGGCCCCGCCCAGGTGGGTGGCGTTGTTGGCCACCAGACCCACGGGCCGACCCTCGACCCGCACCAGGGCCGTCACCATGGCCCGGCCGTACTCGGGGCGCAGTTCGAGCACGGTGCCGACGTCGGCCATGAGCTCGATGACCCGGCGCACGTCGTAGACCCGCAACCGGTTCTCGGGCACGACGTGGCGCAGCTCGCGTTGGTCGTGCTCGGCCCACGTCGTCACCGGACCCTGGAAGTAGCCCAGGTACTGCTTGGCCACGCGCACCGCTTCGACCTCGTCGGCCACGACCACGTCGACGACGCCGTTGGGGACCTGCACGTCGAGGGGTCCGACGTCCTCGGGCTTGAACACGCCCAGCCCGCCGCCCTCGATCATGGCCGGGCCCCCCATGCCGATGTTGGAGCCCTCCGTGGCGATGATGACGTCGCAGCAGCCGAGGATGGCGGCGTTGCCGGCGAAGCAGCGCCCAGTGGTGATGCCCACCAGGGGCACGAGCCCGCTGAGCCGGCCCCAGGCGTGGAACGTGCCCAGGTCGAAGCCCGGTGACGCCTCCCAGTCGGCCCCGGGGCGGCCCCCGCCCCCTTCGGCGAAGAACACCACCGGCAGCTTGGACCGCTCGGCGATGTCGAACATGCGGTCCTTCTTGTGGTGGTTCGTGACCCCCTGGGTGCCGGCGAAGACCGTGTAGTCGTAGGCCATGACGATCGTCTGGGCGGCCTCGTCGCCGAACAGGTCGCCGTTCACCGTGCCGATGCCGGCCACCATGCCGTCGGCCGGCGAGTTGGCGATCAGCCAGTCGTTGTCGAAGCGGCTGCGCTGGTCGGCCAGGGCGAGCTGGCCGTATTCCAGCCACGAGCCGTCGTCGATGAGGTCGACCACGTTCTCCCGGGCCGTGCGGTGCCCGGTCTTGCGTCTCCGGGCCACGGCGGTGGGCCGGCGCTCGTCCCCGGTCACGTCGTGGCGCTCGATGACCTCGGCCAGGTCGGGGCGGATGTGGTCGACGTCGAAGGCGTCCGCCGCGGCCTCGGCGGCCAGGTCGACCTCGCCGGCCTCGACGAGCAGCAGGGCCTCGCCCTCGTAGAGGGTGTCGCCCACGGCGACGACGATGGCGCTGATGGTGCCCTCGGCGGGGGCGACGATGACGTGCTCCATCTTCATGGCCTCGAGCACGGCCACCTCGGTGCCGGCCCGCACTCGGTCCCCTACGGCCACGGACAGGGCCACCACGGTGCCCTGCATGGGAGCGGGCGCGGCCACGTGGCCCGCAGGTACGACGGTGGTGGGCCGTTGACCAGCGGCGGGATCAGTCTCGGCACCAACCTCACCGGCTTCGGCGTCGGTGATGGCACGAGCGGCGTCGACCAGTTCGGCGGCGTGCTCCTCGACGAAGCCGGTGGTGGCCGGGGCCTCGAGGAGGGCGGGGTGGGCCAGGAGCGCCCGCAGGAAGGCGGCGTTGGTGGCCACCCCGTCGATGCGCAGCTCGCCCAGGGCCCGGGCCGCGACGCGGTACAGGCCGGCCAGGTCGTCGCCCGGGGCGTGGCAGATGACCTTGGCCAGGAGCGAGTCGAAACCGGGGTGGACGGCGGTCCCGGTGCGGGCCGCGGTGTCGACGCGGATGCCGGGCCCGTTGGGCGCCTCGAACAGGGTGAGGGTGCCGCCGGTGGGCTTCACCGAACCGTCCGCCGCCATGGTCTCGGTGTTGATGCGCAGCTGGATGGCCCGACCCCGGGCCGCTGGAGGATCGGCCGGCTCCAGGCCCAGGTCGTCCAGGGTGGCACCACCGGCCACCCGGAGCTGCAGGCCGACGAGGTCCAAACCGGTGACCTCCTCGGTCACGGTGTGTTCGACCTGCAGACGGGCGTTGGCCTCGATGAAGGCGAACCAGGTGGGGTCATCGGCGTCGACGAGGAACTCGAAGGTGCCCAGGCTGCGGTAGCTGAGCTGACCGGCCATGGCCACCGCCGCCGCAGCCAGGGCCGCACGGGTGGCGGCGGGCAGGTCCGACGCCGGGGCCAGTTCGACCAGCTTCTGGTGGCGGCGCTGCAGGCTGCACTCGCGGTCGCCCAGGGCGATGACCCCGCCCCGGCCGTCGCCCAGGACCTGGACCTCGACGTGGCGGGCCCGGCGCACCAGCTGTTCGACGTACACGGCGCCATCGCCGAAGGCGGCGGTGGCCTCGGACCGGCAGCGCTCGTAGGCGTCGGCCACGTCGGCGGGGTCGGTGACGGCCCGCATGCCCCGGCCACCGCCGCCGGCCACGGCCTTGATCATCACCGCGGCGTTCGGCCCCAGCGAGGCCAGGAACGTCGCCGCCTCGTCGACGGTGACGGGACCGGCCGTGCCCGGCACCACGGACACGCCACAGGCCTGGGCCAGCTGGCGTGCCGCGGCCTTGTCGCCCAGGCGGGCCAGGGTGGCGGGGTCGGGGCCGACGAAGGTCAACCCGGCGTCCTCGCAGGCCTGGGCCAGATCGGCCCGCTCGCTGAGGAACCCGTAGCCGGGGTGGACGGCGTCGCTGTTCGTGACCTTGGCCGCCTCGATGACGGCGGCCACGTCGAGGTAGGCCGCGGCTCCCCGGCCAGGCAGGGTGTGGGCCACGTCGGCCCGGCGCAGGTGGAGGGATGCGGCGTCGTCCGCGGGAGCCACGGCCGCCGTGCTGATGCCCAGCGTGTGGGCGGCGCGGCTGACGCGGATGGCGATCTCCCCCCGGTTGGCCACCAACAGCCGTTCGATGCCCCGTGACGTCAACGTCGCTCCTCGCCGGGCCGCACCCCCCGGCGCGACGCCTTGGTCCTAGTGTCCCGGAAGGCTGAAGCGCCGAAGAAATCTTGATGATCGGGAATTTTCGCGGCGTGGTCTCGTTGTGCCTGGTAGAACCCCTGACGGGAGGAGCCTGGCATGGCGCGTCGTGGTCGGCCGACCGTGGATATCG
>JBBSLP010000094.1:0-15132 GCA_038255145.1 Acidimicrobiales bacterium | reverse complement strand
GGACGGCGTGGGCCCGGCCACCGAGCCCTCACGGCGAAGCTGAGGCCATCCGCCCCGGCTTTGCAGGCGGCGCGAACACCGCCCTGCTCAGGGGGGTAGCTGGCGGGGGAGGGCTCGAACCTCCAGCCTCCTGATCCAAAGTCAGGCGTTCTGCCAATTGAACTACCCGCCACCGTGGCCGCCTTGACGCTACCGCACGTCAGCGGAGCCGGGCGCGACGACGGCCCGGGCCAGGAGCCCGGGCCGTCTCACGAGTTGTGCCCACCTGCTCGAGCGGTGCCGCCAGCTCAGCGGGTGGACGAGGTGGTCACCCAACCCAGGTTCAGGGTGAGGATGCCGCTGTCGGCCACCAGGGTGCCGTCGCTGTCGAACCCGACCACCCGGTAGGTCACCTTGGGGGTGTTGGCGGCCACGGTGGAGAAGTCGTCCTTGAACGAGTCCGCATCGGCGGGCAGTTCCTTGTACACCGCCGTCGTGTTCGGATCGAGGGTGCCGATGACGCCCGTGGCGTCGGGCGAGCGCAACACGTGGTATCGGGCCACGGTGTCGGCCGTGCTCGACGAGGTCGCTGACCAGCTGAGCTCGGTGCCGGCGGCCACCGGGTTCCACGTGAGGTCGAGGCCGCTGATGCTGACCTCGGTGGTGGGCGACTGCTGCTCGCCAACGCCGAGCTGGGGGACGTTGTGGGCCTTGAACACCCGCCCGTCCTTGATGGTCACCACGACGGGCTCGTCGGTCCTGCAGGCGATGGTGCCGCCCTCGTAGGCGATCACCCCGCCTTCCTTGCACGTGGCCGTGTAGTCACCGTCGGGGAACGTGGTCACCCCGTCGGCGGCCTTCAGCTGACCCGACCCGTCGACCTCGGCCTCCCTGTCGAACGTGGTGTTGCCCGCCATGGTCACACCGATGCTGGTGCCCGCTTCGGGGCTGTCCTGGGCCAGGGCCACCATGCCCACGGCGCCCAGGAGCACAGCTGCGGCCACACCCACCACGGCGAACCGAGCCTTGGCCCAGTTCTGGCGCCGCATGGGCACCACGTTCGAGGGCACGGACAAGTCGTCGGTGAGCTGGATCCGAGCCAGCAACGTCTCGACGAACTCAGGGCGCGGAGGCGGAACCGGCCGGCGCCCGAGGCGCTCGAGCTGATCGTGGAGGTCGTGATCGTTCACGAATCCCCCTCCATTGGTCCCATCTTGTCCATCGCTTTCTTGAGGGCCTTCAGTGCCCGGGTGAGGGTCACTGCCATCACCGGTTTCGAAGCACCCATGGCTTCCGCCGCTTCTTCGTGTGACAACCCCGCCAGGTAGCGCAGGGAGATGGCCTGCTGGTAGCGGGGGTTGAGTGACCCCATGGCCTCGATGAGCGTCCGGGTCGACCCGTCACCGCTCTCGATGCGCTCGAGGTCGTCGATCGTGGCCTCGCTGTGCAAGGCGTGGAGCGCCATCTGTCCCCGCTCGGTCTGTGAGCGGTGCTGGCGTCGGTAGTGGTCTGCGAGCTCGTTGGAGGCGATGCGGAAGAGCCAGGCCCCGAAGCCACCGCCCCGCCACTCGAAGTGCTCCAACTGGCGGAAGGCCCGCTCGAAGGTGGCTGCGGTGACGTCCTCGGCGACCTCACGTGAGTGGGAGCGCCGGTAGGAGAAGGCGTGGATCTTGGGCAGGTACTGGCGGTAGAGGGTGGCGAAGGCATCCGGGTCGCCCTGGCGCGCTCGATCAACGAGCGCGCGCTCTCGCTCCGGATCCCCGTCTGCACCGGCCATGCGCACCGGTGCGTACTCTAGGGCTGCCCGCCTGAGGACCGAAGCCATCAGGGGTCGACACGCCAGGTGCACGCACCTGGCCCTGAACGGTCACGAGACCACCTCACCATCGACCCCGGAGGGCCGACCGAACCGATCACACCAGCCTCCGCCCCACCCGCACCGGTCCGCCGGACGCGGTGCCCGGCCAGCGAGCGGCACGATGTGGAGGTACCCCGTAGGCGCCGGCGTTGGTTCCGCCGTGCCGGTGCCCCGGGTTCCACACCGACCAGCTGGTCGAGAGGTGGGAAGAGACTGGTGATGATCGGTCCTTTCCGGTACCGGATCCGCCGATCCGGTGATGTGGTGCTCAGGTTCCCGCTCGGTGAGTACAACGGGGACGGGGTCGGCCGATTTCACGCTCCTCACACATTCGCGACCAGTTCGCCACGAGATCGACCGATGGTGTCGATCCGGGCACGTCAGAGGCCCTGTCGGCCGGTCACGCCTGCGCTCCCGACAGGGTCGCACGACCGTGTCCGACCCCCGAAGGACCGGTCCGGCGGGGGGCTCGCTCGCATCGGGCCACCCATGCCGGCTACGGTGTCTCCCCTCATGGGCTCTCTGATCAAGAAGCGCCGCAAGCGCATGCGCAAGAAGAAGCACAAGAAGATGTTGCGCCGTACGCGCTTCCAGCGACGCGCTCGCAAGTAGCCCCCCGGGCGTCGACACCGGCGCTCCCAGGCTGCAGTGTGGTCCGACCGCCCCGCTCAGGGGCGGTCGTCGCGCGCCCGCACGACCAGGCGTCCCGGTGCCGGGTGATGCCCCTCGACGAACCACGTCGCCCCGCTGCCCGCCAGCACCGGGGTGGCCCCGGTCGTCGCGGCGAGCTCGTCGCGGTAGGCCGCCAAGCGCGGTTCCACGGCCAACGCCGCGGGCTCGAGGTCGTTGCCGGGGTGGGTGGGCCCACCGAGCCCGTCCCAGGCCCGGTACACCGTGGGCGTCGAGCAGCTCAGGGGCGGGATGACCAGGGTGAACGTCTGGGGCCGCAGCGGTAGTGGCGCCAGCGCCTCGCCGACGCCGGTGACCCGGGCCCGTCCGCCGGCCACGCAGAAGGGCACGTCGGCCCCCAGCCGGGCGGCGACCTCGGGGTCCGTCACCCCCGCCCATCGCAGGATGGCGGCGGCGTCGGCTGACCCCCCACCGAGACCGGCCCCCGCGGGGATGCGCTTGCGCAGACGCACGTGGGCCCGACGACCGACCACGTGCAGCGCCTTGCGCACCAGGTTGTCGTCATCGGCGAGGATGTCGAGCCCACCCCGGGCCGCCGGCCCCTCGAGCACGATCTCCAGGCCATCGCCGGCTGACACCTCGAGCACGTCGTGCAGGTCGAGGGTCACCATCTCGGCGTCGATGAGGTGGTAGCCATCGTCACGCACACCGGTCACCCGGAGGGAGACGGTCAGCTTCGCCGGGGCGACCAGGAGCTCCACCGCCGGCAAGCTACCGGCTGTCGCACGCTTCCGGCGCCACCGCGACCGTTGCGCCTCGGCTCGCCGCCGCCGCGGTCACCGCGGTCGACAGGCGCAGCCAGTCCTGCGGACCGAGCTGTTCGGCCCGGGCCGTGGGCTCGACCCCGGCCACGGCGAAGTCGTCCGCGCTGACCACGGCGATCAGGGAGCGGCGCAGCATCTTGCGACGTTGGCCGAAGCCGGTGTCGACGAGGTCGAAGGTGGCCCGGCGCTCGGCGTCGCCGGCCAGGGGCGCAGGGTGACGGGTCACCGACAGCAGCGCTGATTCGACCCGGGGACGGGGCACGAAGACCGAGGCGGGGACCGTGCCGATGACCTTGGCCGTGGCCCACCACGCCAGCTTGACCGAGGGGATGCCGTAGTCCCTCCCCCCGGGCCCCGCCGCCATGCGCTCGGCCACCTCGCGCTGCAGCATGACGAGCATGCGGCCCACCTGGGGTGCTCGTTCGAGCACGTCGAGCACCAGGGTGGTGGCCACGTTGTAGGGCAGGTTGGCCACCAGCACCCAGCTCCGGGCGACCTGGCCGCCGGCGTCGGCGTCGGCCGCGTCGTCGTCGCCGTCGGCCGGGGGGCCCAGCAACGAGGCCCAGTCCACGGTGCGGGCGTCGCCTTCGACCACCGTCACCCCACGGGGCTCGACCAGCTCGCGCAGGACGGGCAGCACGAAGCGGTCGACCTCGACCGCGGTGACCTGGGCGCCGGTGTCGGCCAGGGCCAGGGTGAGCGAGCCCAGGCCGGGGCCGATCTCCACCACCCGGTCACCGGGGCCCACGGCGGCGAGGCGGGCGATCCGGCGCACGGTGTTGGGGTCGGCGACGAAGTTCTGGCCCAGGGCCCGGCTGGGTTCGAGGTGGTGGGCCTCGAGCAGGGCGAGGACGTCCCGTCGGCTGTGGGTCACGGGGTCGCAGTCGTCACGGCGTGACGGCCAGGGGTAGGCCGTAGAAGGTGCTGGCCGTGGCCCAGGTGGCCTCGGCCACGGCTTCGGGGGCCACGCCCTTGACCGAGGCCAGGCCGGCGCCGACCAGGGGCACCCACGCCGGGCGGTTGGTCTTGCCCCGGTTGGGCACGGGGGCCAGGTAGGGGCTGTCGGTCTCGACCATGAGCCGGTCGAGGGGGCACAGCTCGGCCGCACCACGCACGTCGGCCGCCCCCTTGAAGGTCACGATGCCCGAGAAGGACAGCAGGGCTCCCCGGTCGAGGCACTGGCGGGCCTCGTCGGGTCCGCCGGTGAAGCAGTGGAACACGGTGCGTCGGGGCACCCCGGCCTCGTCGAGCACGGCGAAGGTGTCGGCCCACGCCTCCCGGGTGTGGATGACCAGGGGCAGGTCGTGGCGGTTGGCCAGCTCGATCTGGGCGGCGAAGGCCGGGAGCTGGACGTCGCGGGGCGACAGGTCGTAGTGGTAGTCGAGACCGCACTCCCCCACCGCCACCACCTCGTCGAGGGCGAGGGCGGCCTCGACCCAGTCCCAGCCGTGGCGGGCCTCGTGGGGATGGGCGCCCGCCGTGGCCCACACCACCCCGGCATGGGCCCGGGCCACCTCGACGGCGGTGGCGGTGTCGCCCTCGTCGGTGCCCACGCACACCATGCGGGCCACCCCGGCCGCCGCGGCCTCGGACACGGCCTCGGCCGCGGCCTCACCGGGTTCGAGGTGGCAGTGGTGGTCGAACCAGCGCATCGTCATCGGTGGGTCGTCATCGGTGGGTCGTCATCGGTGGGTCGTCATCGGTGGAGGGGCTCAGACCTTGATGCGGGGGAACAGGGGGGCGGCCTTGGTGACGGCCAGGCCGCCGGGGTAGCCGCCCCAGGCGCCGGCCTCGGGTAGGTGCTGCTGGGCCAGGTCGTCGGCCAGGCCGATGCGTTGCCAGATGGCGTCGCAGGTCTCGGGCATGGCCGGCTGGGCCAGCAGGGACACCAGGCGCAGCACCTCGAGGGCGTCGCCCAGGACCTCGTCGACCTTGGGACCGGGCTCGGCCTTCCAGGGCTCGTTGGCCTCGAGGTGGGCGTTGGCCTCGCGGATCAACCGCCAGGTGGCCTCGAGGGCAGCCGACGGCGCCAGCTCGGTCCACGCGTCGGTGGCCGCCTCGATCACCTCGGCGGCCACCTCGGCCAGGTGGGAGGTGGGGTTGGGGGCAGGCCCGATGCCTCCGCACTTGGAACCGACCACGGTGGCCACCCGGGACAGCAGGTTGCCCAGGTTGTTGGCCAGGTCGCTGTTGTAGCGGTTGACGATGCCCTCGTAGGAGAAGTCCGAATCGGGCCCGAAGGGGTTGTCCCGCAGCAGGCAGTAGCGGAAGCCGTCGACGCCGAAGTCGGCCACCAGGTCGGCGGGCGCGATCTGGTTCAGCTTGGACTTGGACATCTTCTCGCCGCCGATGAGCAACCAGCCGTGCACGCCGAAGCTGGGCAGCTCGGTGATGCCCGCGGCCAGCAGCATGGCCGGCCAGTACACGAGGTGGAAGCGGAGGATGTCCTTGCCCAGCAGGTGGGTGGTGGCCGGCCACCACGCGGCGAAGCGCTCGTCGTCCTCGCCGTAGCCCACGGCGGTGGCGTAGTTGATGAGGGCGTCGTACCAGACGTAGAAGACGTGATCCTCGTCCCACGGCACCGGCACCCCCCAGTCGATGGAGGTGCGGCTGATGGAGATGTCCCGCAGACCGCCGCGGATGATGCCCAGGGCCTCGTTGCGCCGGGTGGGGGGGATGACGGTCTCGCCGGCGTTCTCGTAGTGCTCGGTCAGCTGCTGCTCGAAGGCGGAGAGCTTGAAGAAGTAGTTCTCCTCCCGCATCTGCAGCACCCGACCCGACTCGAGGTCGCCGGGTTGCAGGTCGGCCTCGCTGACGTAGGCCTCGTCGGACACGTTGTAGAGGCCGTCGTAGACGTCCTTGTAGATGAACCCGTTGTCGTACACCCGCTGCAGGAAGGCCTGCACCGCCTTGGCGTGGCGGGCCTCGGTGGTGCGGATGAAGTCGTCGTTGGACAGGTTCAGCTGCTTCCAGGTGTCCTGGAAGCGGGCGGAGAGCAGGTCGGCGTGCTCGATGGGGGTGCGCCCGGCGGCCTCGGCCGCCCGCTGCACCTTGAGGCCGTGCTCGTCGGTACCGGTGAGGAAGAACGTGTCGTCGCCCAGCAGCCGGTGCCAACGGGCGAAGGCATCGGCCGAGATCGTCGTGTAGGCGTGGCCGATGTGCGGCGCGTCGTTGACGTAGTAGATGGGGGTCGTCACGTAGAAGCGGGCCACGTCGGTCACGTTACCGGCGCCGTCCGGACGGGCCCTCGTGAGTTGTCCCCAGGCCCGCTTCAGCCGGTCAGGCGGCGGGCCAGGCGGCGCACATCGCCCACGGGCAGTTCGGCGTCGGCGTCGGTGCCCATGTCGCTGCGGTGGCCGTGGTCGGCCCGGGGCGACAGGTGCAGGGGCTCGGGCGGCTCGGCCTCCCGGGGCGGCGAGGATGGCTCGATGCCCCGGTCGGCCCGCAGGTCGTCGACCCGGTCGACCATCTTCTGCAGCTGGCGGCGTCGGGTGCCCGACAGCTCGTCGTAGGCCCGGTTGGCGGTGTCGAGCTTGCGACCGAGGCCGTCGAGGGACTCGGAGAACTTGTCCCACTGCACGCCGAACTGGCCCAGCGTCTGGAGGATGTCGTCGGTGGAGCGGGCCAGGGCGGCGGCGTCACCGGCCTGGCGCACCACGGCGAGCACGGCGAAGAGGGTGAAGGGCGAGCACAGCACGACCTTCTGGCCCAACGCCAGGTCGGCCAGGGTGGGGTCGTGCTCGTGCACGAAGCCGTACACGGCCTCGTTGGGGATGAACAGCAGGACGAAGTCGAGCGTCTCCCCGGCCTGGATGTAGCCCCGCCCCCGCAGCGAGCGCACCCGGTCGCGCACGTCGCGCAGGAACTGGTCACGGGTGGTGTCGGCCTCGGCCGGGCTGGCCGCGCCCAGGTGGCGCACGTAGTTGTCGAGGGGGAACTTCACGTCCATGTGCAGGGCGAGGTCGCCGGGCAGCAGGAAGGTGAAGTCGGGGATGGTGCCGCCGCGGATGGCCGTCTGGCGCACGTAGCTCACGCCCTCGACGAAGCCGGCCAGGCGCAGCACGTCGTCGGCCATGCGCTCGCCCCACTGGCCCCGGGCCTTGGACGACGACAACGCTTCGCGCAGCTGCGAGGCGGTGGACGCCACCTCGGCCGAGCGGCGGGCGGTCTCGGCCAGGCCCTGCACGAGCTGGCCGTGCTGCTGGGCCCGGTCCCGTTGCAGCTCGTAGACCACGTCGTTGACCCGGCGCAGCTCGCCGGCCACCCCGTCGAGCTGGCGGGCGATGAGCTCGTTGCGGTGCTCGGCGTGGCGGGAACCGGCATCGAGCTGGCTGCCCAGCTTGTCACCAGCCAGGGAGAGCACGGTGTCCACCGTGTGGGCCAGGTCGGCCTGGCGCTCGGCCCGCAGGGCGTCGACGGCCAGGGCCACGGCCCGGCCCGTGCTGTGTTCGGCGGCCGTCTGGCGGGAGCGCTGCAGGACGGTCGCGGCCACCAGGGCGGCGACGACGGCGCCGACCAGCAACCCGATGAGCATCGCGAGGAGGACCATGGCGCCAGACCCTACGAACCAGGTGTGACAACGTGGGGGATGCCGGGCCGGGCGGCCCCCCTACGGTGTCCCACGTCACCAGCCAGGGCTAGGGTCCCCGGCCGGGACCGCCAGCGGCCGGGACAGGCCGG
Organism: Acidimicrobiales bacterium; assembly: GCA_038255145.1. Taxonomy (GTDB): domain Bacteria; phylum Actinomycetota; class Acidimicrobiia; order Acidimicrobiales; family CAIXPF01; genus WHTX01. The sequence goes on along the minus strand of JBBSLP010000094.1, from coordinate 7,161 downwards.
CCGCCGGGCGACCCACGAGCGAAGGGGCGACCATGCTGCGCTGGCAGATCGGTGACGTGACCATCACGAGCGTCGTGGAGATCGAGGGCCCGGCGCCGGGCAAGTTCCTCTTCGCCGATGCCACCACCGAGGCCCTCACCGCCTTGGCCGACGGCCCCGCGACCTGGCTGCGCCCCCACTTCGTGACCGACACCGGTCGCCTGGAGACCAAGATCCAGGCCCTGGTCATCGACACCGGGACCCGGCGCATGGTGGTCGACACCTGCCTGGGCAACGACAAGGAACGGGCCATCCCCGGCTGGAACCAGCTCCAGCTCCCCTTCCTCGAGGACCTGGCCACCGCCGGCTATCCGGCCGAGACCATCGACACCGTCATCTGCACCCACCTCCACGTCGACCACGTGGGTTGGAACACCAAGCTGGTCGACGGCGAGTGGGTCCCCACCTTCCCCAACGCCCGCTACCTCTTCGTGGCCACCGAGTACGACCACTGGAAGGCGACCGGCTTCAGCGACGGCCCCATCCTCGAGGACTCCATCGACCCCGTCATCAAGGCCGGCCTGGTCGACCTGGTCACCTCGGACCACGTCGTGCTCGACGAGGGCGGGGTGAAGGTGTCCTTCGAGTCCACCCCGGGCCACACCCCGGGCCACGTGTCCGTCGTCATCGACTCGGGCGGCCACCGGGCCGTGATCAGCGGGGACCTCATGCACCACCCCGTGCAGATGGCCCTGCCCGAGTGGTGCTCGAACTTCGACACCGACAAGACGGCCAGCCGGGCCACCCGCCGGGCCTTCCTGGCCCGTCACGCCGACGGTTCGACCCTGGTCATCGGCACCCACTTCGCCACCCCCACCGCAGGGCGGATCGTGACCGTGGGCGACGACGCCTGGAAGCTCGAGGTCTAGGCCCACCGCCCACCGCCCACCGCCCACCGCCCGCACGGACGGTCAGGCGTGCAGGTCGCGCACCACGGCCTCGCCGCATCGGCGCCCCGAGAACAGGGCCCCCTGGATGGAGGGGGTGTCACGCCAGTCGCCACACACGTAGCGACCGTCGCCCAGGCGCACCCGGCGCTTGGGGACGAAGGGGGGGCGGACCTCGGGCTGGGCGTGGCGGATGGTGTCCACCCGCAACACCTCCCAGTCCTCGACCTGGCCGCCGAACCAGCCCCGCAACTGGGCCTTGGCCTGGCTCACCAGCTCTCCTCCTCCGGCCAGACCAGGCAGGGCGGCGGCCAACAGGGCCCGACCGGCGGGGGCGTAGCCGGGGGCCACGGTGGAGTGGGGCGACAGGTTGGTGACGGGGCCCGTGGCCGTGCCGTCGAGCAGCAGGGCCCGGCCCGAGAAGGGCATGGTGTCCGCCGCGAACCAGATGCACGTGGCCGACTTGGAGCGGGGTGGGTCCAGGCCCAGCAGGGCAGCCCCGGTGGGGCCCTCGGCCGCCACCACCACGGCCCGGCCGCTCACCGTGGTCCCGTCGACCACGCGCACCCCGGTCCCCTGCAGGGACACCACCTCGCGTTCGAGGTGGACGACACCGTCGTCGAGACCAGCGGCGAGCTGGGCGGGGATGGCGCCCATGCCCGCGGCGGGCACGGCGGTGTCGCCCATGGCCAGGGTGCGGAAGATGACCTCGAACATGCGGCTGGTGCTGGCCAGGTCGGGATCGAGCTGGATGCCCGAGAGCAGGGGCCGGAAGAAGCGGTCGATCATCTCGGTGGAGAAGCGGCGGCGCTGCAGGTCCGCGAGCGTGGTCGTCTCCGGCCGGCGCAGCAGGTCGGCGGCCGGCGTGCCCACGAGCTCGCGCCGCAGCAGGCCGACGCGCACCTTGTCGAGAGGGCTGCCCACCTCGGCGGCCAGGGTGGCCAGCAGCTTGGTGGGCTGGCGGAAGGGGTCGGCCACCCGGTGCAGGGCCCCGCCGCGCCACACCACGGCGCCGGGCTCGAACCGCTGGGGGTCGAGGGCGGCCACGTCGAGCTGGGCCTGGAGCTCGGGATAGGCCAACAGGGCGATCTGGAAGCCCCGGTCGAGCAGGAAGCCGTCCACGGCGTCGGTGCGGACGCGGCCCCCGACCCCGTCGGAGCGCTCGAGGACGACGGTGCTGAGCCCGGCCGCCACCGTGGCCCGGGCGCAGGCCAGGCCGGCGAGCCCGGCTCCGACGATCACGACATCGGCCGAGGAGGGCAGGTCCATGAGGTGCAGCGTGGTCGTCCGCCCCCGGTTCCGCCAAACCCTGCCTACCGGCGCCCGGTCAGCGGGTGCCGGGGAAGCCCAGGTCGATGGTGGAGGTGGCCGGATCGGGCCAGCGGGCGGTGACGACCTTGGTGCGGGTGAAGAAGTGCACGCCGTCGGGCCCGTACATGTGGGTGTCGCCGAACAGCGACGCCTTCCAACCCCCGAAGGAGTAGTAGGCGACGGGCACGGGGATGGGCACGTTGATGCCGACCATGCCGCACTCCACCTCGAACTGGAAGCGGCGGGCAGCGCCACCGTCCCTGGTGAACAGCGCACAGCCGTTGCCGTACTCGTGGCGGTTGACGAGCTCGACGGCGTCCTCGTAGCGCTCGACGCGGACCACGCCGAGGACGGGACCGAAGATCTCCTCGCGGTAGAGGGCGGTGTCGGTGCCCACGTGGTCCACCAGGGAGGGGCCGAGGAAGAAGCCAGCATCGCCCACGTCACGCTGGCGACCGTCGACGACCAGGGAGGCACCCTCGCCCTCGGCCCGGTCGAGGTAGCCGGTGACCTTGGCCCGGTGCTCGGCGCTGATGAGCGGGCCCATCTCGGCGTCGGGGTCGGTACCGGGCCCGATGCGCAGCTGTCCGAGGCGAGCGGCGATGGCGGCCACCAACCGGTCGGCGGCGTCGCCCACCGCAACGACCAGGGACACGGCCATGCACCGCTCCCCAGCCGAGCCGTAGGCGGCGGAGACGGCGGCGTCGGCGGCGGCGTCGATCTCGGCGTCGGGCAGGACGACCATGTGGTTCTTGGCCCCGCCCAGGGCCTGGACCCGCTTGCCCTGGCGGGTGCCGCCCTCGTAGACGGCCCGGGCCACGGGGGTGGAGCCCACGAAGCTGAGGGCGGCCACGTCGGGGTGCTCGATCAGGCGCTCGACAGCGGTGCGGTCACCGTGGACGACGTTGAAGACACCATCGGGCAGGCCGGCGGACTTCCACAGCTCGGCCAGGAGGAGGGAGGCCGAAGGGTCCTTCTCCGAGGGCTTGAGCACGAAGGCGTTGCCGCAGGCGATGGCCGTCGAGCACATCCACAGGGGCACCATGGCGGGGAAGTTGAACGGGGTGATGCCGGCGACCACGCCGAGGGGCTGGCGCACCGACCACACGTCGACCCCGGCCGACGCCTGTTCGGTGTAGCCCCCTTTGAGCAGGTGCGGGACGCCACAGGCGAACTCGACGTTCTCCAGGGCCCTGGCCACCTCCCCGGCGGCGTCGCTGAGCACCTTGCCGTGCTCGGCGGTGACGGTGGCCGCCAGCTCCTTGCGGTTGGCATCGAGCAGCTCACGGAAGTGGAAGAGCACCTCGGACCGCCGCGACAACGACGTGGCCCGCCATCCCGGCGCCGCCGCCCGGGCATCGGCCACGACGGCGTCGACCTCGTCGACCGAAGCCAGGTCGACCTCGGCCACCTGCTGCCCCGTGGCGGGATCGAACACCGGACCGCTGCGGCCCGACGTGCCCTCGACGACCCGGCCACCGATCCAATGGCTGATCCGCTTCACGGCAGCCCCCCTCTCCCCGAGCCGTGATGCTACGACGCCCCTACGCCGGTGGGTCGCCCGACCGCACGGACCTCACTACCTGCGGCCGCCTGCCACCCCCAGCGACGGCCGCCCCGCGCCAACCAACTCCGGGCGCGCCAGCACCCGCCCGTCGGCGCCAACCGGACGCACGCGCATACCGCTGGCGTAGGTGGATGCGTTCGGTCGGGGGACGGACCCGCCTGTCCGGCGAACCGGACGCATGGGCGTACCGCTGGCGTAGGTGGATGCGTTCACCTGGGGACGCGCCCGCCTTACTTCGCCACCACGTTGACGTCGATCCCGGTGGCCACTGAGACCAAGCCCACCCCTGGCCGCCCACGCGCCCAGAGGGCGCCGACCGGCTCACCGGTCACCACCACCCGCCTCCCCGCGCCCTTGTCAGTGCAACCCGCCTGCCGACCAGGCAGATCCGAACCCAGACCCAGTGGCACCTGGCCCCCGAGCCCCACCGCCACAACGGCATCGAGCACCGACTGCCCGGCACGCGCCGCGCCAGGCGCGCAAGCGGCCAGGGTCAGAGCAGGTTGCGCTGGTGGGCCAGGTCGGCCAGGGAGGTGGCGGGGCGGGGGCCGACGTGGCTGATGACCTCACCGGCGGCCATGGAGCCGAGCTCACCGCAGCGGCCCAGGTCGATGCCCCGGGCGTAGCCGTAGAGGAAGCCGGCGGCGTACTGGTCGCCGGCGCCGGTGGTGTCGAGGACCACACCGGTGGACCACGCCGGCACCTCGATGCGCTGCTCGGCCGTGACGACGACGGAGCCCTTGGCACCGGTGGTCACCGCGGCCACCTTGCACTGGCCGGTGACGGACTTGATGGCCCGCTCGAGGTCGTCGGTCTCGTACAGGGAGCAGATCTCGGACTCGTTGCCGAAGAGCACGTCGACGTAGTCGTCGACCAGGCCCAGCCAGTCGTCACGGTGGCGGTCCACGCAGAACCCGTCGGAAAGGGTCAGCGACACCTGGCCCCCGGCCGCCTTGGTGGCGGCCATGGCCTTGCGGATGGCGGCCTTGGCCGACTCGGCATCCCACACGTAGCCCTCGCAGTAGAGCAGCTGGGCCTGGGCGCACAGCTCCTCGTCGATGTCGGCGGGCTCGAGCAGGCTGGAGATGCCCAGGTAGGTGTTCATGGTGCGCTCGGCATCGGGGGTCACCACGATGAGGCAGCGCCCCGTGGCCGGGCCGTCCGAGGCTGCGGGCACGTCGAAGGACACGCCGCCGGCCCGCAGGTCGTGGCGGTAGACCTCGCCGAGCTGGTCGTCCCGGACCTTGCCGATGTACGCCACCGGTGACCCGAAGGAGGCCACCCCGGCGATGGTGTTGGCGGCCGAGCCGCCCGACACCTCGATGGCCGGGGGGAAGTTGCCGTAGAGCTCGCTCGAGCGCTCGGCGTCGACCAGGGTCATGGCGCCCTTCTGCAACCGGTTGCGGTCGAGGAAGGCGTCGTCGGCCTGGGCGATCACGTCGACGATGGCATTGCCGACGCCGACGACGTCATAGCGCTTCTCTGGTCCTGGCACGGGCGCCAACGCTACCGCCACCACCGCCGGGGGCCACCGGACCACCGACCCAGGTGGCCACAGCCCGTCACCGTTCCCCGCCGAGGCCCCCCGGGCCCGGTATGGGGATGTCCCCGATGCCGCCGCGGTGGCCCTTGCCTACGTTGACCGTGCACCACTGCGTTCTCCCGTGTCGACTCCCGACACCCACCACCGACATCCACCGAAGGAGGTGAGCTGTGCCCGGCTACAGCCTGCTGGAACTGGCGACTCGGCTGGCGGCCGACGCCAGCGAGAAGCTGCGGTACCAGCACGACCCCGGTGCCTACCTGGGCACCCACGGCTACGGGGAGCTGACCTCGGACGAGGTCCACACGGCCATGGGCCACGTGGCCGACAGCGTCCCCCCCGAGCTGGCTGCCGCCATCGACCCCGACGGCGGCCTGGGCCAGCTCGTCGGCGTCGACCTGCCCGACCTGGGCATCGACGAGCTCTACGGCATCACCGCCGAACCCCTCCCCGCCGAGCTCTCCCTCGACCTCGACGACCATCCCGGCCTGGTGGACGGCTTCGGCGGCCTGGGCGACGACCCCGACTCCCTCGACGCTCCGCAGCGCGGCCTCGATGACGGCGACGCCGACCACGACGCCGACGACGGTGACGGCGCCCTGGCGACCGATCACCACGACACCGTGGCCGACGGACCGCCGGGCGACGCCCACGGCGGGCTCGACGGGTTCGACGACGTCCCGACCGCCATCGAGCACCCCGGTCTGGACGCCGTGGACACCCTCGACGACGGCTTCGACGACATCGACGAGCTCCAGCAGGCGGCCACCGCCTTCGACAGCGACATGGCCTTGCAGGAGGCCGAGAGCTCCCTCCAGGGCGCGGACGACGCCTTCAGCTCCCTCGAGCTCGAGGACGAGCTCCACACCCAGCTGATCGAGGCCGACCTCAGCGCCTCTCCGGTGGCCGACGGCCCCGACTCCCTGTGGGAGGACTTCGACGTCTAGAGCGACGACATGACCAGGCCACGGAGACCCCCCAGCACCCCTGGGTGATAGGGGGGGATCCCCGATCCGGGTCGGGGCGGACGACCGTACGGTGCTCTTCAGCGGCCCCCGATCAGCAGGGAGCGCACCACACAAACTCGCAGCACAAAGGCAGGGGACGGACAGATGGCATTCCAAGAGACCTTCGAAGCAGCATCCAACACGGCCGAGACCGCAGTGTCCTCACTGGCCGACTTCCTGGTCGGGATCTTCACCGACGAGGACCAGGCCGACCGGTTCGTCGACGATCCGGTGGAGGAGCTGGAGCTGGCAGGGCACGGCGACGCCGACCTCGAGCAGCTGAGCCAGGCCCTGCAGCTGGCCGTCGACCAGCTCCCGGAGCAGGCCGCCGAGGCCGTCCGCCAGAGCATGGCCGCGGCGGAGGCCGCCCAGCCGGCGCCCATCCCCGCCCCCACCGCCGCCCTGCAGCAGGCCGTGGTGGCCCGGGCGGCCGCCGCCCCGGTCCAGACCCGTGAGGTCATCCGCCAGGTCACCCAGCACGTCACCGAGGTCCAGCCCCGGGTGGTCCAGAACCACGTCACCGAGGTCCACAACCAGACGTTCGACCAGCGCACGGCCGTCGACAACAGCGTGACCAACAACGTCGTCGCCAACGGTGACGTCGACATCGACGTGGACACCAACAACGTGACCGCCACCCACGGCGGCGTGGCCGCCGGCGGTTCGATCCGGGACTCGGCCGTCAACACCGGCAGGTTCGAGGGCATCCAGAACGCCGGTGGCGAGGTCGACGCCGACGGCGCCGTGATCGGTGACGACAACACCACCATCCGCGACTCCGAGGTCGGCGCTCTTTCCATGGGGTCG
>JBBSLP010000093.1:0-15305 GCA_038255145.1 Acidimicrobiales bacterium | reverse complement strand
GAGTTCGAGTCCCCGCCGGGCACCTACTTCGACGCCTACCCGCTGCACCTGCTGAGCCGGCAGTCACTGGCAGCGCTGGAACGACGGTCCCCGGGGTCTGCGGTCGACGTGCGCCGCTTCCGGCCCAACATCGTCGTCGACTCGCCGGAGAGCGGGGAGGAGTTCCGAAGGGCGCATCGCCGAAGGCGATCGAGTCCAGCTCCTGGACTAGATCCTGACGCTTCGAGCTGCCGTCGTCAGCTGGGGACGAGGGCCGTGGCCCGGATCTCCACCATGCCGCCGGGGACCGCCAGCTCGACGATGCCGATGGCCGTCCAGGCGGCATGGGGCGGGCCGGTCATGGCGTCCCGCTTGGCCTTCATGAAGGCGCGCATGTGCTGCTGGAGCCCGACGTGGAAGGTCGTCATCTCGACGACGTCGCCGAACCCGCACCCCGCCGCGGTGAGCACGTGGGCCAGGTTCGTGAAGGCCTGGGCGAACTGCTCGGCGGGGTCGTCGGAGACCGAGCCGTCGGCCCGTGTCCCGATGACGCCCGAGACGTGAACGGTGTCACCGACCCGCACCGCGGGCGCGAACCTCAGCTTCTCGTACTGGGCCTCGAGCCCCTCAGGCACGATGTCCACTCGATCGGTCATGGCTCCCCCTCCCCTGATGCCGGGGACCCTAGCGGCGACCGCCCCTGGGTGGAGCGCCAGGTGGTTCCGGTGTCGGCGTCGCGGCGGATGGCGGGCCACCGCCAACTGGGTACCAGGAGGGCATGGCCCTGCCCGAGATCACCAACGTGTTCGCCGAGGTGCTCGTCGCCGACCACGCCGCTGCCATCGAGTGGTACACCACGCTGTTCAGCCGTCCGCCGGATCGCCGCCCCATGGACGGCCTGGCCGAGTGGCAGCTCTCCCCCACCGGCGGGCTCCAGGTGTTCGAGCGGGCCGAGGGTGCCGGTTCATCGTTCGCAACGGTGATCGTGGACACGGTCGCCCCCGTGACCCAGCACCTGACGAGCATCGGCATCGATGCCGAGGTGCAGACGGTGTCGTCCGGGTTCGCCGTCGCCACCGTGCAGGATCCCGATGGGAACACGGTGACCTTTGCCGGCAGCCGAACGGAAGACTGACGGCCGATCACTCGAGACTCGTGACCGTCGAGGTTCGAGTTGTACATCTCCTCTTCGGAGATGGATCCGTGCCGGCGAGGGACGACGGCCCGTCCCGCGGTTCACACGGTCCGCTGGTGGGCCAGGGCGCGTCGGCCAGGGGCAACGGCCGGGGCCGGGGCCGCCTCCCGACCCTGGGCCACGCCCAGGGCGGCGAAGGTGGCAGCCCACAGGCCGATGGTCACCGTCGGCGGCTCGCCGGTGATGGCCACCAGGGGCAGCATGGCGACCAGGGGGTAGACGCCCATGGCCAGGGGCGCCCAGCGGTGCCACCCGACCCAGCAGCGCTGGCGCACGACGGCCACCCCCAGGGTGGTCATGCCCACGAGTGTGAGCACCATCCCCACGGGCAGCAGGTTCGAGTCGTTGGTGCCCAGGCGGATGCAGTCGAGCTCGGCGGCCAGGAAGACGAGGCGGCCCACGACGGCGATGGCCAGGCCGACGCGGCCGGCCCGCCGATCGGCCCACGGCCGGGAGCGGGCCAACGCGACCAGACCCACCAGCAGGAACAGCTGAGCCAACGCCCACACCAGCTCGAAGGCCACGAAGGCGGCGCCGTCGGGCACCCCCACCACCTCGATGGCGGCGGCGACCGCCCACAGCCCGGCGCCGGCGATCCACGCGCCGGCGGCCCGGCGTTCGATCGTGTCCATCCCGCTCGTCCCCATCCCCGTCGTGCGCATGGCGCCCACCTCTCCCTCTGACGTCGCCCGGTCGGCGCACGTCGGTCGGGGATCACCGTGGAACCCAGCGGGGACCGCCGTCGACAGGACATGATCCCGGGTGAACGGGAACCTGTCCCGGGTCGGTGGGAACGACGGCCGCCACACTCGGCTCGTGTCCGCCGGCAGGGTGGGCCGTGGCCGGGACACCGCAGGACGGGAGGCGCAGGGGTGGTCGACGGGGTAGCCGGGGGCCCAGGGTTGCGGGGGACGGCACCCGGTGGCGCCCGCGCGCGCCTCGTGGCCGACGGGTTGGCCCTGGCCACCCTGGCCCTGGCCGTGGCCACGGTCGCCGGCCGGATCGGCAACCGCCACCTGCCCCTCCACGTGTTGCTGCCCGACGTGACGCCCGGGGCCTCCCTGCTCGACGCCGGCGGGGCTCTGCTCTTCGCCGGCCCCGGCTGGTACCTGGCCACCCGACGCCCCGAGGTGGCCTTCGGCTGGCTGGCGCTGGCCGCCGGCCTGGCCCACGGCCTGGGAGGCGCCGGCTTCGAGTGGGTGGTGGCGGCCCGCCTCGGGGGCCACGACCTGCCCGCCCCCTGGGTGGGCGCATGGCTGGCCGGGTGGGGCCCACTGGTCGAGCTGCCCGTGCTGGGCACGGCCTACGCCCTGTTCCCCGACGGTCGCCTGGTGCGGGGTCGGATGCGGGCGGCCTCCTTCGTGGCCATCGGGCTGGCCACCGCCGGGGTGGTGCTGACCGTGTTCGATCCCTTCCCCCTGCCGGCCACGTCGGACCCCCGCGTCGCCCTGCTCGCCAACCCGTTGGGCCTGGCCGGGCTGGCCGACCTGGCCGAGCACCCCGAGCTCTTCATCGCCCCCGGCATGGTCCTGGCCACCGCCGTGGTCGTCGTCCGCTGGCGGCGGGCCCGGGGTGAGCAACGGCGGATGCTGAGCTGGCTGGCCCTGCTGTCCAGCGTGACGGTGGTCATCGTGCCCGCCGTGCTGCTGCTGCCGGCGCCGGTGGGCGTGGCCATCGGGCAGGGCACCACGTTCCTCGAGGTGGCGGTGATCGCCGCCGCCGTGCTGCGCCACCAGGTCTACGGCATCGACACGGCGGTCAACCGGACCCTGGTCTATGCCCTGTTGACCGTCCTGGCCGCCGCCGTCTACGGGGTGGCCATCGCTGCGGGTGCCGCGCTGGGCCAGGGCGGGTCGTTGTGGTGGGCCTTCGCCGGCGCCGTGGCCGTCGGCCTGCTTATAACCCCGGCCCGACTGCGGGTGCAACGCCTGGTGAACCGCTTCCTGTACGGCGAGCGCGACGACCCCTTCGCCGTGGTCTCCCGGGTGGCGGCCGAGCTGGCCGGCGCGGGTTCGGCCGAGGCCCTGCTCACCGACGTGGCCGATGCCACCGCCCAGGCCCTGCGCGTGCCCTACGTGGCCGTGCGGCTGTCGGGCACGGGCCCGCCGCTGGTCTTCGAGGCGGGCCAGGCCACCGCGGCGGTGGAGTCGTTCCCCGTCGTGCACCGGGGCCGGCAGCTGGGTTCGCTGGAGCTGGGTCATCGGCGGGGGGAGCCGTCCATGGGCGCGGCCGAGCGCCAGCTGGTCGAGCACCTGGCCGCCCAGGTGGGGGTGGCCGCGGCCAACGTGGCCCTCACCGCCGACCTGCGCCGGTCGCGCCAGCGGCTGGTCGTGGCCCGCGAAGAGGAACGGCGACGGTTGCGGCGCGACCTGCACGACGGACTGGGGCCCCAGCTGACGGGGGTGGCCCTGGGCCTCGACGTGGTGGCCGAGCGGGTCGGGGCCACGGATGCGGCGTTGGGTGGTGACGTCGACCGGCTCCGGTCCGAGGTCGAGGATGCCCTGGGTGACATCCGCCGCCTGGTCGAAGGGCTGCGGCCGCCCCGGCTGGACGATGTGGGCCTGGGCGTGGCCCTCGACGAGCTGGCCAGCCGGGCCAGCCGGGGCGGGTTGGCGGTGTCGGTCAGCCGGCCCGACGAGCTGGGCGGGTTGGACGTGGCCACGGAGACGGCCGCCTACCGCATCGCCGCGGAGGCGGTGACCAACGCCGCCCGGCACGCCCGGGCGGCGACGTGTCGCATCACCGTGACCCAGGCCGGCGGCCGCCTTCACCTGTCGGTGGCCGACGACGGCGGGGGGCTGGCCGACGACGTGACCGAAGGGGTGGGGTTGGGGTCCATGAGGGAACGGGCCGAGGAGATCGGCGGGTTCGTGCGGGTGCTGGAGCGGCCGGGAGGTGGCTGCGTGGTGGAGGCCGAGCTGCCGGAAGGTCCGGGACGGTGACCGAAGCGATCCGTGTGCTGGTCGTCGACGACCACGAACTGGTACGGGCCGGGCTGCGCGGGGTGCTGGCGGCCGATGCCGGGTTCGAGGTGGTCGGTGAGGCCGGTGACGGGCTGCAGGCCCTGGCTGCGGTGGAGATGCTCGACCCCGACGTGGTGGTGATGGACCTGCAGATGCCGACCATGGACGGCTTCGAGGCCATCCGCCGGCTCGGGGCCACGCGGCCGGGCGTCGCCGTGCTGGTGCTGACCATGTTCGAGGACGACGCCTCGGTGTTCGCCGCCCTGCGGGCCGGGGCCAGCGGCTACCTGCTGAAGGGGGCGGGACGGCGCGACCTGCGGGCCGCGGTGCAGGCCGTGGCCACCGGCCAGTCGGTGTTCGGGCCCGGGGTGGCCCTGCGGCTGCGGGACTGGATGCTGAACGGCCACGAGCGCGCCGATCCCTTCCCCGAGCTGACGGGGCGGGAGCGGGCCGTGCTCGACCTGCTCGTCGACGGCCACCAGCCGGCCACCATCGCCCGCCGCCTGGGGGTGTCGGAGAAGACGGTGCGCAACAACGTGTCCGGCACCCTCAACAAGCTGCACGTCGCCAACCGCGCTGCGGCGGTGACCCTGGCCCGCGAGCGTGACCCGGGCCGGCACGCTAAAGGCCTGGCCGGTGGCGTTGGGCCCCCAGATCCCGGCCGTTGATGCGTTCGGACGTGGCGCGCTCGTCACCGGAGCGGACGTCCGGCGGGGAGCCGAGGCCGACCTCCTCGAACTTCTCCCCGGTCGGTCAGGTCCGAGGCGCCGCCGCTCGGCCGGTGGCGCACGGCGTTGGCCCAGCCGGCGATGGGCGATGGCGGTCAGCGCTACGGTGACCGGCGATGGAGATCGAAGGCAAGGTCTGTGTGGTCACCGGTGCGGCGAGCGGGATCGGGCGCGCTGTCGCCCAACGCTTCGCCACTGACGGGGCCAGTGGGGTCGTGGTGGCCGACGTGCACGAGGCCGGCGCCCGCGCCGTGGCCGAGGAGATCGTCGCTGCGGGAGGACGGGCCATCCCCTTCGTGGCTGACGTCGGTACCTCGGATGGCAACCGTGCGTTGATCGATGCGGCCACCGCCGAGTTCGGTCCCGTGGACGTGTTCCACGCCAACGCCGGCGTGGCGTCGGCCCAGGGCCTGCGGGCCGACGACGACGAGTGGGACCGGCAGTGGCGGGTGAACACCATGGCCCACGTGTGGGCCGTGCGGCAGCTGGTGCCCGAGTGGCGCAGCCGGGGCGAGGGCTACTTCATCTCCACGGCGTCGATGGCGGGGATCCTGACGTCGCTCGGTGACGGTGCGTACGCGGCGACCAAGCATGCGGCGGTGGGCTTCGCCGAGTGGCTGGCCATCACGTATGGGGGCCAGGGCGTGCACGTGTCGTGCCTGTGCCCCGGCGTGGTCCGCACCGGGATGCTGCCCAGGCAGATGAGCGGCGACCAGGCGTCGGCCACCATCGGTGGCGGTGACGTGCGCGAACCCGAGGACGTGGCCGCCGCCGTGGTCGACGCCATGCGGGCCGAGCGCTTCCTCATCCTCAGCCACCCCGAGATGCAGGAGCACATCACCCGCCAGGCCGCCGACCGCGACCGCTGGATCGGCGGCATGCAGCGCCTGCTGGAACGAGGCCGCGCCGCCCGCCGCCGTTAGCAGCAGCGGGTAACGACGCCGCCCGCCTGGCACCCCCGTCACCGAAGGGCCTGCCCCTGGCCCCTCCGGCGGGTGCCTCTCGTTGCCGTGCTCGCACACAAGCTGGTCCGCGACCTTGCCGGCCCGTCGTCACCCCCCGCCCCCCTGTGCCCGCCGCGGGGACGTCGGCAGCAGGCCCCGTGTTCACGCCACCCGGCGCGCCCCGACATACCCACCGGGGTGGTCGAACGTGTCGATCCTCACGTTCGTCCCGGTCCTCAGCGCTTCGATGATCCGGCCGTTGCCGACGTAGATGGCGACATGACCGGGGCTCACGCCTGCACCCCTGTAGAACACGAGGTCGCCAGGTTGCAGCGCGTCAGAGCCGGCCGAAGAAGACGAACGCGGCCGTGGTGTCGCGCTCGCCCTCGACGAAGCCCACCTCCTCGACGCCGAACAACTCGAAGGCCTCCGCCTCCTCACCAACGCCGACATGGACTCCCGCTATCTGATCTTGCCGGCCACCGATCGGAGAGCGCATTTCTTGATCGATGGATTACCGAGGCCAGGGCCCTAGCTCACGCAGACGTTTGTGGCCAGAGCACCAGCCAGCACGCCCGCGGTCGTCGATGATTCCGACGACCCACGCCGACCCGCCGCGCCGGCTCAGGTGTAATCCGAACGTGCAGCAGATCCACTGTCGACGTTTCCCATTGGCGTTTTACTGGGCGGGAGGGTGGTGGGTGGCTGCGGTGCCCCCCGGTGCTGCGGGGTCAGGATTTGGCTCACTTGACCCGCCCGGCTTGTATTCGACGTCGTCTTCTTCTCGCAACGGGGGCTGCTGGGGCACTCCGTTGGTTGCGCTTTGCTGTCCACCTTCGGCCACAAGGCTCCTTACATTCGACGCGTCGGACGACACGACTCTGGTGACCTACCCGAACGGAGCGACGGGCAAACTTGGCGAATCGACAGCAGCAGGGTTGGAGAGGCCGGGCGGGTCGGTGGCCGTCGGGGTGTTCCGGGGGGCGCCGGCCGGGCGCTGGTTGTCAGGTGACGGCGCCGGGGAACGCTCGGCCGATCGGGTAGAGCACCGCCGCCGGATCCTCACCGACGTCGTGGCCCGCCCGGTAGGGGGGTCGGGGAGCTGCGCGGGGCCCGCAGCAGCACCTCGCAGTGATCGGCGGCGGTGTTCGACCCGGCGTTCCCCAGGCGCAGCAGCCTGGTCAACGGTTCGCGGGTCTCATCGAGCCACATCCCCAACGGGTGGAACCCGAGGTTGGACTTGTAGGTCGGCGCCGTCTGCTCTTTCTCCGATTGGCACGCCAACAACGTGGCGTCGACGGTGGACATGTTGGTCATCCCCGTGGCGATCCCCGCTGCGGCGCGTCCCAACGTCACCCTTCGGGCGGATGACGCCGCCAACGAAGACCTTGCCACGCGAACAACCGGGTCAACCCCGGGCGTGGGAGACCTGCCCGGTCAGCCACCTCGGCGAGGATTCTCACACCGGCGTGGGACACCAGCCGCTCACCGTCCGCAATAGCGCTGTAGCGTAATTTCTGGGGACTGTCTCATAAACGGTGCAACGGGTTCTGCTCTTTAGGAGTGAACTTGGCTACTTCGTTGGGCTGATAATTCGGTCTGGGAATGCGATTGCAAAGGCGTTCAGTGCGGGCTTCCAACGGTTCATCCAACGCTGACGGCCTCGCCCGGTGGGGTCTAGACTCATGACCGCGAGGTACACGCATTTCAGCGCGGCGGCCTCGGTCGGGAAGTGCCCACGGGCTTTGACAGCTCTGCGGATGCGGCCGTTGATGCTCTCGATCGCGTTCGTCGTGTAGATCACGGCGCGGACCTCGGGGTCGAAGCCCGGGCCCGATCCATGAGCTCGACCGCCAGCTCCTCAGTCGGGATCCTCCGGGCCAGCGCCGCCCCCGGCGCGCTCTCCATCATCTCCCTCGGCACCATCGTGTCGGTCACAACTACCCCTCTCTCACCCAGGCACCCGGCCCGGGCATGCTAGATCTGGCAGTTGTGAGGTAGGCCCCTGGCTGTTCGGTCGTGTCCTGATCTCGGGCGCAGGGCTGTCGCTTTATCGCCCATATCGATCTGGACCGGTCCCGCTTCACCAGGGACCCCCTATCAAACCGTGCATGCGGTTCTCCCGCACACGGCTTTCCGACATCGTTCACCGTCAGGCATGCGCAGTTGCGTAGCGGATCGAGCCCTGCCCGCTGAGTCGGTAGACGCCCAGAGAGGCGGCCCAGGACCACGTGAAACGGTAGGCCCAGTTCCTCCCCGAGAGCCCATACTTGCGGCTGGCCAGGATGGCGAGACGTTCATGGACGTAGGCGTCGACCGTGGCCGCTTTCCGTGACGAGTTCCCGTAACGGAAATACGCCCACCAGCCCCGCAGAAAACGGTTGAGGCGGCCGACTGCGGCCTCGACGTGTTCACCCACGAACCTGCGGTCCGTGGCCTCTCTGACCTTGGCCCGCACGGACGCCATGGCCCGAGCGGACGGCCAACGCTGCAAGTACCAACGACCCCGCCACTTCCAGGACTCCACCTTGTGATGGTGAAAGCCCAAGAAGTCGAAGCCCTCTGCTCCCCGGGTGAGACAAGCGATCCGGGTCTTGTCCGGGTTCAACTGAAGCCCCAGACCGGCCAGGATCGCCACCACCCGGCGGCGGGCCTCCTCGGCCCGAGCACGGCTCCGGCAGAGAATGACGAAATCATCGGCGAACCTCACGAGCACACCAAGCCCCTGCCCCGCTTTCGCCCACTCCGTGTCGACCACGTTGAGGGCGATGTTGGCAAGCAGCGGCGAGATCGGAGACCCCTGCGGGGTCCCCGCTACCGGTTCGGTGATGACACCGTTCTCCAACACCCCCACCCGCAGCCAGCCCCGGATCAGCTTGAGCATGTCCCCGTCCGACACCCTGCGCTCGATGAGCGTGACCAGGGCGTCATGGGAGATGGACCCGAAACAGTCCGAGACGTCAGCGTCGAGCACCCAGTCAGCGCCCCGGTTGGCCTCGACCCGGATGACCTCGTTCGCCATCCGGGCCGACCGCTTCGGGCGGAACCCGAAGCTTGACGGCAGGAAATCGGACTCGAAGATCGGTTCGAGCACGATCTTGGCTGCCGCCATCACCACCCGATCACGCACCGTCGGAATCGACAGGGGCCTGAGGTTGTTGCTCCCAGGCTTGCCCGCCTTGGGGATGTACACCCGCCGCAGCGGCAACGGCCGGTACGTCTTGGCCGTCAACACCGCGGCGAGCTGTTCGAGGAACGGTGCCACCCCGGACTCCTCGACCGCGTCGATGGTGACCCCATCAACGCCGGGAGCGCCCCGGTTGGCACGAACGTCGCCCCACGCCCGCCACAAGATGTCGCTGCGGGCGACGTGGTGGTAAAGCGCGTGGAAACGACGGCCAGGTTCCTGCTTGGCACTACGGTAAAGCACACGCTGAAGGGCTCGGGACTTGTCCAGACCATCGGCCTGGCTGATGGACCTAGCCGATACGGCACTCACCAGATCCCCTCCCTTCCACGTCGTGCATCGATGAAGCAGGGGCCCTTCGCTCCGGCCAGGTTGTGTTGTCCTGACCGTCAGGCACTACTACGACCCCCTCCGACTGCCTCTCGACCGCCGCCCATTTCCCGGGATCGCCGGTTATAGGGAAGCTCGCTACCCGGGCCGCAAACCCAGGGCCGAGGAGGCTCTCTCCAGTTCCCAGGACACCCTTCTGGCCATTCCACGCTCCATACGCCGGGGAGTTCCTTGGCGCCCGCTCCAGGATCTCAGGCGCCGTCCATGGCCTTCGCCGTGAATGTGCCGGCTCGGCTCTCCCTTGGCTCCGCTCTCACGGAGGAAAAACTATCGACGCCGCAAGCTTCGCTTCATGCTGCGGACTGGCCAGTCGCTCGCCCTCTCAGGCCTTGTGTCGCTCCGCTTCGACGGCGGGATCTCGCCCGACGCCGGGAGCCAGCTACCGGGGACCCTGGCGTCTCCCCAGGCGGGACTCACACCCGCCAGCTGCCCTGAGCTTGGCGCTCGGTTACGTCACGTCATAGCACTTCCTTGTCTTCCATGCGCCCGAGCTGCTGGACGCACACACCGTTGTAGTTACACTCCCACCACCAGAACGAAGGCCTGAACTACCCCGAGGAGCGGGGACTTCTCATGGCCACCACCGAGGACTGCAACCTGGCCATTGACGCCCGAGCCGTCCCAGTAGCGCTGCCCGCCAGAGCCAGCGGGGTCGGGATTCCAGCCCGAGGGCGTCTGGGTCGAAGAACTCATGGTGTCGTGATCGGCACCGTGCCGCAGGGGAGCACCCTTCGTCATGAAGTCGAAACTGCGAGCGCAGCAAAGGCTCGTAGGCGAGCGGGCCCGCAACGCGTTCGGGCGGGAAGCTCGTACGTCCAGCGGTCGACAGCAACGCAAGTGCGACGCCGGTAGGCACCGACCTATGGCGCTTCAGCTGGCATGGGCGGGCGACTTGCGACGTCAGCCGACAGGCAGGGCGGCGAACCGTACTGGGCCCGAAGCGTGATCAGGGGGCTGGGTGCTGTGACGCGTCGACGGCTTTGGGCCGGCCCGATGTCGAGGCGGGCTTGGGCGCCAGGACCAGCGAGGGTTCCTGCAGCGCGTCAGCGAGCCAGCTGACGAGCTCGTCGTAGGTTCGTTCCGCCCCCCGGGCCACCGCCAGATCGAACGCGGCCGGGCCGAGGACCTCGCGGGTCGTGGCCCAGATCTCCGTCACTGCAGGCGTGGCGACGAGTGGGTTGTAGACGGTGGGCGACCGGCTGGCGGCCCCGATCAGCTCGGCCGCCTCTCGGTGGTGCCCAGCGAGTGCGAAGGCGACCGACAGGGCGCCTACCGGCACGGCGACCTGGTTCAGGTTGTCTCCCATCCTGACCGCCACCCGGGCCTCCTTCACCGCCGATGGGTCACCGAGCAGCGTCAGGGCAAGGATCCGGGCGCCCACGAACGCGAGATGGGCGAAGGAGCCGCGAGTGCGGTGACCCCAGGCGGTCGCCTCGTCCAGCAGTTCCAGGGCGCGCTGTGGATCACGCAGCACGTTGCGGGGTGAGCACGTGGCCGCTCCCAGCCCGAAGGCGGTCATGAACGGGTTCTGCAAGGCCCGAGCGCGCTCGGCCAACACCTCCAGCTCGTCGGAGGTGTCGTCGTCCGTTCGGCACCACAGCGTCAGGGCATCGGATCGAACGGCGTGGTACTCGTCGCCGAGGGCGGTGAAGCCCGCCGATGCCCGTCCGTGCCAGCGGGACGCTTCCGGCAGGTTGCCCCGCGCATGGTTCGACATGCCGGCCAGCGCACACACCTGGGGGCGGTCGTCCGCCCCGGGGAGGGTCCGCACCCAGGCGAGGCACCCATGCACGGCGTCGAACTCCTGCAGGTTGGCGCCGCGGGCGAGCAACCAGAGAAGGGCGGGCCACAGGAGCGGACTGGTCGATGCACCCGGCAGGCGCATCACCGGTTCGGACCACTCGAACATGGCGTGTGCCGTTGGATCGGCGAGGCTCGTCGGCGGGAGCGGGGCGAAGGCGCCGAACGCGAGCGTTGCGTCACCGCGCTCCATCCCCCAGGTGTAGGCGACCCGCAGGTTGGCCAGTTCGATGGCGACGAGGTCGGCGAAGTGGACCTCGTCGGGCCCCCGGAGACCACCGCCAGCTGTGGCCACGAACTGACCGAAGTACTCGGCGTGGCTCTGCCGGTACCGATCGCCCTCGGCCGCTGCCGTCAGGTGCTCCTGCGCGAACTGGCGCATGGTCTCCAACAGCGAGAAACGGACCCGGTCCTTGTCACGGGTGTCGGGAACGACCAGCGACTTCGACACAAGGCTGTGCAGGACGTCGTCGACATCGGCGGCATCGAGTTCGTCGTCGGCCACGACCGCTTCCGCCGCCGCCAGGTCGAACGATCCCGAGAAGACGGCCAATCGACGGAACACCCGCTGCTCGCGGTCACTGAGCAGGTCATGGGACCAGTCCACCGTCGCCCGCAAGGTCTGCTGCCGACCGATCGACCCCCGCACGCCGACCAGCAGGCGGAAACGCCGATCGAGGCGCTCGGCGATCTCCACCGGTCGCATCGACCGCAGTCGCGCTGCGGCCATCTCCAAGGCAAGGGGGATGCCGTCGAGTTGCCGACAGATGTCCTCCGTGGCCGCATCTGCTGAGAACGATGCCTCGACGGCGCGGGCACGCTGCGTGAACAACGCGACGGCGTCGTCGACGCCCAAGGGCAGCACGGGGTACACGGACTCCCCCGAGATGCCGAGCGTTTCTCGACTCGTCGTGACGACCACGAGCTCCGGGCACCGGCCACACAACTCCTCCACGATGGCCGCCACGGCATCGATGAGGTGCTCGCAGTTGTCCAACAACAACGTCGTGCCTGGTGGCGAGAGGAACTCGGCGAGGGCGTCCACCACGGTGCGGTCGGCGTCGGCCACCACACCCAAGGCCCCGGCGATCACACTCGGAACGGCCGGCGGCTCGCCGACCGGTGCAAGCTCGCACCACCAGGCGCGTCTGTCACCACTGGCCACCAGGCGGGTCCCGAGCTCGATGGCAAGGCGCGTCTTGCCCACCCCGCCCGGGCCGGTGAGGGTCACCAGGCGGCTCGTTTCGAGCAACTCCCCCAGCACGTCCACCTCACCGGACCTACCCACGAGCCCCGACAGCGCCCGGGGAACCTTGCCGACCGCGCCCGCCTGGGACTGCCGGGGCCCTACGGCTGCGTGTTGGCGGCCTGGCACGCGAACCAACGCTGGTTCGGCGGCCGATCCACCGGTGGCGAGCAGCTCTTGGGCCACGGCATCGACATCGTGCCGCAGGACGGCCAGTTCGAGCCTCTGGAGGGCCCCACCCGGATCGAGGCCCCGCTCCTCGCTCAACGCGAGCCGTACGAAACGCAGCAGTTCGAGCGCCTCGGTCTGGCGGCCACCGCGATACAGGGCGAGCGCCGTCAACGCGACGAGCCGCTCGCGGTGGGGGGCGGACCGGCAACCAGCGACTGTCGCGTCGAGTCCGCCTCGGAAGGACCCGAGCATCAGTTCCACGGCGAGCAGGTCCTCGAGCACCGTCCACCGCAGATCGGTGAGCCGACCACAGCCGGGGTGATCATCGAGGCCCAGGCCGTCGGCGACCGGGCCCCGCCACAAGGCCAAGGCGTCCTCCAGTTCGACGGCCCTGCTTTCACCGGACAGGCGTGATGCCTTTCGGACGACAGCCTCGAACGCAACCGCGTCGAGCTCGAGCCCAGGTACATCGAGCCGGTAGCCCGACGGCCCAGTGGCGACCTGGGCGATCCCCTCCTGGCGTAGCAGCCGTCGCAAGCGGGACACGAGAACGTGCACGCGGTCGTAGGCGTCGCGATGCGGCTCCCCCAGAGCCCACGCCGCAAGCTCCGACGTCGGCACCAGTCGGCCGTGCGCGATGGCAAGGACGCCCAAGACCCGGCCCAGCTGACCTCGCACGAGTTGGGCGTCAGCACCAACCACCAGCGGACCCAGCACCCCGACCACCGTCATCTGGACAGCTCCTTCCAGGTGACTGCAGACGGCAAAGGGTCGTGCAAGGACGCTGCAAGGGGGCGTGCGTTACAACCGCACGCATGACCGCAACCACGTTGCAGGAACGGCGCGACGCCACCATCGCCGAACACATCGCGGCCGAGTGTGATCACGACATCGATCGGGCGCTGCGCACGTTCAGCACGCCGCACTACCACGTCTTCCCGCTGGACATGGTGGCCCCCGGTGCCGACGCCGTCCGAAGCCTGCTCGATGCCGTGTTCACTGCTTACCCGGATTTCCAGTTCATCGCCGAGCGCACCTATCACGCCGATCTGGCGGTGATCGTCGAAGGGCGGATCGTCGGCACCCACCAAGGCGACTGGGCGGGCATCCCCGGCACCGGCAACGTCGTCGATGTGCCGACGTGCTGCCTCTACCACTTCGAAGGTGAGGACCTCGTCAGCGAGACGGTCTACTTCGACCACGCGACGATGCTCGCACAGATAGGTTCAGCGTGAACCGGGCTGAGCCGGAGCGCCGGTCGTGAGCCGAGCCCGGGAACGCGCGCTGGTGCTCGTCCACGGGAGCCTCGGGCGCCCGAAGGTGTGGTCCCCCGTGGTCGAGCGGTTGCACCTCCGACCGTCCGACACCGTTGCCACTCCGACCAGCCCGGGATGGGGAGACCGCAGCGGCGACGCATGGGCGCCGAAGACGCTGCGGGACGCCGCCGACGACATCGCCGGCCAGGTCGATGCGCAGGGTCGGTCCGTCGTCCTCGTCGGCTACTCGGTCGGCGCTGCCCATGCGCTCGAGATCGCCCTGGCCCAGCGCTGGGAGCTCGAGCACCTCGTGCTGATCGAGCCCAACCCAATACCGGTGCTCTACCTCACAGGCCAGGGTGAACTTGCCGACGCCCACACCGCGGTCTCAGAGGCGCTCCGTTCCGCCGCCGCAGCCGGCGAGCCGGACGCCATCGCCGTGGGCGTCGATCGGGTCTCCGGGAAGGGCACCTGGGACACCATGCCCGAACGCGCCAGAACGACGCTGCGCACGATGACACAGTCCTTCGCCGCCGACTCCCAGCGCACCGTCTGCCGCCGCTACGAGCTAGCAGAGCTGCAGGCGATCCGCGTCCCGACCGTCGTCGCCTACGGTTCTGCGACCACGGTCGAACTGCGGAGCATCAGCGAGGCGCTTGCCAAACTGGTCCCGGCCGCCACCCTGCACACCATCGAAGGTGCCGACCACAACGTGCTGCTCTCCCACCCGGACGGCGTCGCCGCACTGCTCCAACGCGTCCTCGACGGCCCCGGCACACATCGGCCGTGACCGTGACTGCCGGTGGTGGCGCACAGCCGGGGTGACGGCAGACGGCGGCGCGCACGTCGCACGTCGCAGGTGGCCCAGCCTTGTGAGCCCTGAACGTCAAAGGACCTGGCAACAGTTGTCGTCACACCTCGATGGACCCCTCCGACCATCGCGTACATCGAGCGCGTCGGGTTCATCACGGACCTCGGCCTCGAGGACGTCGACAACCAGTTCGCCACCCGAATCATGCATGGCGAAACCCCGACCGCCAGTGGATGGTCGTCTCCTCCGAAGCGATCGTGACCTCGTAGCGGCCAACAACATCTGCGAGATGCCCTTCGACGACATGATGAGCCTCGTCAACGACGAGGAGCTCTACTCCGCGCTGTGGGGCCACGCTGCGGTCTGGGGCACCACCCCCCGCCCCGCCTTGGCGAGGGCACGCAGCAACGCCTCCACGTCATCGAACGTCACGCGGGCAGGCCCCTAGGTGATCCCGTCCTGCCGCGCCCTTGTCCGGTGCGGCACGCGTTGCGGGTCGTGGCCGAACACGCGCTTGCCATACAGCGCACGCAGCGAGGACGTCCGGCTGCAGCTGCCGGATCAACCCCCAGGGTGCGGTGAGATATCGGGTCCGTATCCACCGGAAAGCGCTGTGACCAGCGGTTTCACGGTGG
>JBBSLP010000092.1:0-15346 GCA_038255145.1 Acidimicrobiales bacterium | reverse complement strand
TGGCCGCGGCCCAACGCCTGCGCCTGGTCCCCTCGGCCCGTTTCGGCCTGCCCGCCAAGCTGCCCCTGCGCCGGGGTCGCCTGCGCCGCACCGGCAGCGACGTGTGGCTGTTCACCGGCTGTGTCATGGACGCCTGGCAGCGCGACGTGCACGCCGCCGTCAAGCGGGTGCTCGAGGCCGCCGGCGCTGGCGTGGCCCTGCCCGACGCCGCGGGCTCGTGCTGCGGGGCGCTGCACAGCCACGCCGGCCTGGGTGACGATGCCCGTGACCTGGCCCGACGCACCATGACCTCCATGCCGGGCGATGCCCCCATCCTCGTCGACTCGGCCGGCTGCGGGGCCCAGCTCAAGGACTACGGCCACCTGCTGGGCACGCCCGAGGCCGAGGCCTTCGCCGCCCGGGTGCTCGACGTGCACGAGTGGCTGGCCACCCGCATGGACCGCCTGCCCCCACCCCGGGCCGACCGCCCCAGGCTGACCGTGGCCGTGCAGGACCCCTGCCACCTGCGCCACGTGCAGCGGGCCCACCTGCCCGTGCGCACCGTGCTCGCCCCCTACGCCGACGTGGTCGAGCTCGACGACGAGGGCCTGTGCTGCGGTGCGGGCGGGGCCTATGCCGTGTTCCAGCGCGACCTGTCCCTGGCCATCCGGGATCGCAAGGTCGACGCCATCGCCCGGGTGGGCGATCCCGTGGTGGCCAGCGCCAACCCCGGCTGCCAGCTCCACCTGGTCGCCGCCGGCGTCGACGCCCGCCACCCCCTCCAGGTCGTGGACGAGGCCATCCATGGTTGATCACCGAGCGGCACACGGCGGTGGGACCGGTGGCTGATCTCGAGCACCTGCGTGAGCGGCTGGCCGGCCTGGCCGACGAGCTGGCCGACGCGGCCATGGACGCGCTGCGTGAGGCCATAGCCGCCGGGGAGCGCAAGCCCGCCCGGGAACGCAAGCTGACCCAGGCCCGACGCTCGGTGGAGAAGGCCGTGCACGTGATCGACGGGCTGGTCGACGACGACCGACGGGTCACCGAAGCCATCGACGACCTGGAGTAGGCCGACCCCCCATCCGGACCGTCAGTTCTTTTTCAGAACCGAGTTGGTTCACAGAACGAACTGAGGCTAGGTTGCCGCCCCATGGGGGAAGCAGCCATGCACGGCGATGGGCACGACGGCCTTGCCGGCCGCCTCGACCCGGCCCACGCCCCCCTGCCTGACGAGCGTCATGAGCAGGCCTGTTCCATCGCCCGGGCCCTCGAGGTCATGGGGGACCGGTGGACGATCCTGGTCCTGCGTGACGCCTTCCGGGGCATCCGCCGCTTCGAGGACTTCCGTCGCGACCTCGACATCGCCCGGCCCGTCCTCGCCGACCGCCTGAAGCGGCTGGTGGGCCACGGCGTGCTGGAGAAGCGCCTCTACCAGGAGCGACCCCGGCGCTACGAGTACCGCCTCACCCCCATGGGGCGTGAGCTGTCACCCATCCTCGTGGCGCTGATGCGCTGGGGTGACCACCACCTGGCCGGCGACGCCGGCCCCCCCACCGTGCTCACCCACGAGTGTGGCCACGAGCTCAGCCAGGGCTTCTACTGCCCGGCCTGCCGCCAGGTGTTCGCACCGGGCGAGATCCGCAGCCGTCCCGGTCCCGGCGCCCGCGCCGTGGCCACCACCGAGGGCGGCACCGTCGCCGACCACGACCATGGCGCGCACCACACCCACGCCGCTTCGGGCACCGGCTCTGGTGCCGCCCCTGATGACCAGTCGGACCTGAACGGAGCCCCTCGTGCTCGACCTGCGTAGTGCCCCCCTCGATGAGTTGATGGCCGAGGCCCGTGCCATCCGCGACGCCCGCCACGGGACCCGGGTGACCTACTCGCCCAAGGTGTTCATCCCCCTGACCATGCTGTGCAACGACACGTGCGGCTACTGCACGTTCGCCCAGCCCCCAGCCCGTCTGGACAAGCCCTACCTCGACCCCGAGGACGTGCTGGCCATCGCCCGCCCCGGCGCCGCCACCGGCTGCCACGAGGCCCTGTTCACCCTGGGCGAGCGCCCCGAGGACCGCTACGAGGTGGCCCGGACGTGGCTGGCCGAGCGGGGCTACGACTCCACGGTGCACTACGTGGCCGAGATGGCCCGCCTGGTGCTGGCCGAGACGGGCCTGCTGCCGCACGCCAACGCCGGCGCCCTCTACCTCGAGGAACTGGCCCTCCTGCGCCCCGTCAGCCCCAGCCAGGGCATGATGCTCGAGACCCTCAACGGCAGCCTCGAGGCCCACCGGGCTGCGCCCGACAAGACCCCCGAGCGCCGCCTGGGCACCCTGGAAGCAGCCGGTGAGCTGCACATCCCCTTCACCACGGGGATCCTGGTCGGCATCGGTGAGAGCGCCGAGGACCGCATCGTGGCCCTCGAAGCCATCGTCGCCTCCCATGCCCGCCACGGGCACGTGCAGGAGGTGATCGTCCAGAACTTCCTGCCCAAGCTGCGCACGGGCATGGCCCGCACCGCGGCGTGCCCGCCCGACGACTACCTGCGGGCCATCGCCATCGCCCGCATCCTGCTGCCGCCCGAGATCCACCTGCAGGCGCCGCCCAACCTGTCCGACGACTTCGGCTCCCTGCTCGACGCCGGCATCGACGACTGGGGCGGCGTGTCTCCGGTCACCAAGGACCACGTCAACCCCGAGCGCCCCTGGCCCGACCTCGAGCGCCTGCGTGAGGTCACCGAAGCCCGGGGCTTCGCCCTGGCGCCCCGGTTGACCATCTACCCCGAGTTCGCCCTCGAGCCCGAGCGCTGGCTGGATCCCGCGCTGCACTTCGCCGTCATGGACCGGGCCGACGCCGAGAGCCTGTCCCGCGACGACCCCGGCTCGTGCTGGCCCGAGAAGATCACCGGGGCCGACACCGTGGGCGACGGCGCCGAGTTCATCCTCGTCGGCCACCGGTCCTCGCAGTGGTACTCGGGCTCGGACAGCAGCCCCGCCCACCTGATCCCCGGACGGGCCCGGCCCGAGGGCGTCGCCGCCCGGGGGGCGGTGGCCGAGGTGCTGGCCGGTGTCATGGCCGGCCAACGGGTCGACGAGGACGAGATCGTCACCCTGTTCGGCGCCCGGGGCCCCGAGGTCACCGAGGTGGCCGCCGTGGCCGACGAGCTTCGCCGCCAGGTGGTGGGCGAGGTCGTTACCTGGGTCCACAACCGCAACATCAACTACACCAACGTGTGCACCTTCAAGTGCCGCTTCTGTGGCTTCTCCAAGGGGCCGCTGTCGCTCAACCTGCGGGGCACCCCCTACCTCTTGACCCTCGACGACATCGCCGAGCGGGCCAGCGAGGCGTGGGACCGGGGCGCGACGGAGGTCACCCTGCAGGGCGGCATCCACCCCAAGTTCGACGGTGACTACTACATCGACGTGGCCCGGGCCGTGAAGGCGGCCGTCCCCGGCATGCACGTGCACGGCTTCACCGCCCTCGAGGTCACCGAGGGGGCCAAGCGCCTGGGCGAGGACCTCACCACCTACCTGCTGCGCCTCAAGGAGGCCGGACTGGCCAGCCTGCCCGGCACGGCGGCCGAGATCCTCGACGACGAGGTCCGGGCCATCCTGTGCTCGGACAAGATCAACACCCAGGAGTGGCTCGACTGCCACCGGGCCGCCCACGAGGTGGGCCTGGGCTCCAACGTGACCATCATGTTCGGCTCCATCGAGCAGCCCCGGTCCTGGGCCCGCCACCTCATCGCCACCCGCAACCTGCAGGACGAGACCGGCGGCTTCACCGAGTTCGTGCCCCTGCCCTTCGTGCACATGGCCAGCCCCATCTACCTGCAGCGCAAGGCTCGCCGGGGCCCCACGTTCCGGGAGACGGTGCTCATGCACGCGGTGGGGCGCATCGCCTACCACGGCTCCATCGACAACATCCAGGCCTCGTGGGTCAAGATCGGCCTCGACGGTGTGGCCCAATTGCTGGCCTCGGGCTGCAACGACCTGGGAGGCACCCTCATCAACGAGAACATCTCCCGGGCCGCGGGCGCGTCCCACGGCCAGGAGATGACCCCGGAGCGCTTCAGCGAGTTCGCCGGCTCCATCGGGCGTCATCTCGAGCAGCGCACCACATCCTACGGTCGGGTGCCTGCCGTCGTCTGACCGGCGGCGCCGTGGGGGCGCGCCCCTGGGCGTTCAGTTCGCGGCGTCCCGCTCGACCAGCCACATCTGTTGGGCGCAGGGGACGAGGTTGACGGGGTCCTGGCGGCCCTGGCGCAAGGCCTTCACCGCCTCGCGGCACTCGATGCCCGAGGCGGTGATGACCGCGGTCCGGGCCCGGGCCAATACCGCCGTGGGCAGCCGGCGCGCCCCGAGCAGGGAGCCATCGGGGCGCAGGTCGAGGTGGACCACGTCGAGGCGACCCGGCAGCTCGTCGGGCGCCTCGCCTGCGGGGGAGAGCAGCGGGTGCAGGGCGTAGGCCGCACCCACGGCGTCGAAGAGCACGGCGCGGGCCATGCCGTAGTGGCTGTCGGGGTGGTCGGGGGGTACGTCGGCCTCGTCCACCCACCAGGTGTCGACCCGCCACCAGTCGATCTGGGTCTCGCCGTGGCGGGCCAACTGCTCGTAGCAGCGGCGGGCGCAGGCGCCACCCGTGAGACCGAGGTGGAAGAGCTCCCCGTCGCGGTAGTGGAAGGCCTCCACCACGCGCTCGGCGAACTCGGCGGCGAGGTCGTCGACGACGTCGAAGGTCACCTCGGGCGATCTCGAGGGCTCGGTCGAGGTCACTTGAGGCCGTCGACCCCCGCTCCGAGCGTGGCCAGCGCCTCGTCGTAGGAGGCGGTGAAGGAGGCGACGCCGTCGCGCTCCAGCTTGGCGGTGACGTCGTCGAGGTCGACACCGATGTGGGCCAGGTGGGCCAGGGTGGCCTTGGCCTCGCCGGGCACGGCATCGACCGTGCGGGCCAGGGACCCGTGGTCGAGGAAGGCCTCGAGCGTCTTCTCCGGTGCCGTGTTCACGGTGTCGGGGCCGATGAGGGCGTCGACGTAGAGGGTGTCGGGCAGGGCTGGATCCTTGGTGGAGGTCGAGGCCCACAACGGACGCTGCACCTTCGCCCCACGGTCAGCCAGGGCCTGCCAGCGGGGTCCGCTGAAGTTCTGGAGGAACAGCTGGTAGGCAGCTCGGGCCTGGGCCACGGCCGCCTTGCCCTTGAGGGCGGTGGCGGCCTCGGTCCCGATGGCGTCGAGGCGCTTGTCCACCTCACCGTCGACCCGGCTGACGAAGAACGAGGCCACGCTGGTCTGGCCGGAGAGGTCACCGTCGCGGGCCTCGAGGCCGGAGATGTAGGCCTCCATGACCTCCTGGTAGCGCTGCAGGCTGAAGATCAACGTGACGTTGATGTCGAGCCCCTCGCTGACCAGCTGGCGGATGGCGGGGACGCCTTCGAGGGTGGCCGGCACCTTGGCGTGGATGTTGGGCCGGTCCAGCTTGGCCAGGATGGCCCGGGCCTCGGCGATGGTGCCGTCGGTGTCGTGGGCCAGCTTGGGGTTGACCTCGATGGACACGAAGCCGTCGACCCCGTCGCTCTCGTCGTAGAGCGGGCGCAGCACGTCGGCCGCGGCGATGATGTCGTCCTCGACCAGGCTCCAGTACGCCTCTTCGACGCTGGCCCCCCCCTTGATGAGGGCGGTCAGGTCGTCGTTGTAGACGTCGGAGGCGGCCATGGCCTTGGCGAAGATGGTGGGGTTCGACGTCACCCCCCGCACGCCCTGGTCGACCCAGGTCTTCAGGGCCCCGGTGGCGAGCCAGGACCGGTCGAGGTTGTCGAGCCAGGCGCTTTGGCCGAAGCTTTCGTACAGCTGCTGGAGTCTCGTGGACACCACCGACACCCTAACCCCGGCCCATCCCGAAAGGGAGGGCCGGAGCGGTGCCCGGTCGGTCGGCGAGCCCGGTCAGTCGTCGTCGTCCTCCCCGAGGACGTCGAGGAGCTCCTGGGCCCGTTGGGCCACGAGCTCGGCGGTGAAGCCGAAGCGACGCATGAGCTCGTCACCGGGGGCCGAGGCCCCGAAGCGGTCGATGCCGACGACATCGTCGGCCCAACGCTCCCAACCGAAGGGGGAGGCGGCCTCGACGGCCAGGGCGGGCAGGTCGGTGGGCAGCACCCACTCCTGGTAGGCGGGGTCCTGGGCCTCGAACAGCTCCCACGACGGCAGCGACACCACCCGGGTGGCGATGCCCTCCTGCTCGAGCAGGGCGGCGGCCTCGACGCACAGCGACACCTCGCTACCGGTGCCGATGAGGACGATCTCGGGATCCCGGCTCGACGCCTCGGCCAGCACGTAACCGCCGCGGGCCAACCCGTCGGGGCGCTCGGCGCTGCCGAAGAGGGTGGGCACGGCCTGGCGGGTCAGGATCAGGGCGGTGGGGCCCTCGCGGTTGAGCGCCTCCCGCCACGCCCACGCCGTCTCGTTGGCATCGGCGGGGCGGATCACGACCAGGTTGGGCATGGCCCGCAGGCCGGCCAGCTGCTCGATGGGCTGGTGGGTGGGGCCGTCCTCGCCCACGCCGATGGAGTCGTGGCTGAAGACGAAGATGGCCGGGGTCCGGCTCAGCGCGGCCAGGCGGATGGCCGGCTTCATGTAGTCGCTGAAGACGAAGAAGGTGGCGCCCACGGGGACGACGCCGCCGTGGCGGGCCATGCCCACGATGGCCGCGCCCATGGCGTGCTCGCGCACCCCGAAGTGCAGCTGGCGACCGCCGGGGGTCTCCGGCGTCAGGGCCTCGGCCCCCTTGATGCGGATGCCGGTGTTGCCGGTCAGGTCGC
Organism: Acidimicrobiales bacterium; assembly: GCA_038255145.1. Classification (GTDB taxonomy): domain Bacteria; phylum Actinomycetota; class Acidimicrobiia; order Acidimicrobiales; family CAIXPF01; genus WHTX01. The sequence goes on along the minus strand of JBBSLP010000092.1, from coordinate 8,560 downwards.
CGGCCCCCGTGACCAGGCCGGGCACCACGTCGACCAGGGCCGACAGCACGGCTTCCGAGGCCGTGCGGGTGGCCAGCTTCTCGCCGGGGGACCACTGGGGGAGCTTCTCGTCGAAGCCGGCCAGGGGGCGGCCCAGCAGGCAGGCCTCGAGCACGTCGCGGTCGCCCTCCCAGCTGGCCAGCCGCTCCTCCCAGGAACGGCGGGCGTCGACGCCCCGCAGACCGGCCTCGTGGTAGTAGGCGAGGACGTCCTCGGGCACCCAGAAGGGCTCGTTCGGTATGCCCATGACCGCCTTGGTGGCGGCGATGGCGTCGTCCTTGAGGGCGTACCCGTGGGCCTCGGGGTCGTCGGTGAAGGTGGGGGAGGGGGCGGCGATGTGCGAGCGCAGCACGATCAGCGACGGGCGGTCCTCGACGGCCTGGGCCCGGCGGAAGGCGGCCTCGATGGCGTCGAGGTCGTCAGCCACCTCGCCGATCTCGTCGACGTGCCAGCCGTAGGCCCGGAACCTCGCCGCGGTGTCGTCGGTGAAGGAGATCTCGGTGGGACCGTCGATGGTGATGTGGTTGTCGTCGTAGACGGCGATCAACCGGCCCAGCTCCTGGTGACCAGCCAACGAGGCGGCCTCGTGGCTGATGCCCTCCATCATGTCGCCGTCCGAGCAGAAGACGTAGACGTGGTGGTCGCACACCTCGGGGCCGAAGCGGGCCCGCAGCCAGCGCTCGGCCAGGGCCATGCCCACGCTGTTGCCCAACCCCTGGCCCAGGGGGCCGGTGGTGACGTCGACGCCGGCGGTGTGGCCCGATTCGGGGTGGCCCGGCGTGCGCGAGCCCCACTGGCGGAAGGCCTTGAGGTCGTCGAGGTCGAGACCCTGGCCCGTGAGGTACAGGTAGCTGTACAGCAGGATCGAGGCGTGGCCGTTGGACAGCACGAAGCGGTCGCGGTCGGGCCACTCGGGATCCTGGGCGTCGTACTTCAGGATCCGGGTGAAGAGCACGTGGGCCAACGGCGCCAGCGCCATGGCCGTGCCCTGGTGGCCGGAGCGGGCCGCGTTGGGTGCGTCCATGGACAGACCCCGCACCACGTCGATGCCGCGTTGTTCGATCTGGGTCGTTGGGGCTGCCACGTCGGGCACACTACCGAGCGGGGGACCCCGTGACCGCTGCGGGGGGCGCCCGGCACCCGGCACGTGCCCGGCCAACGGTCGGACCGCCGCGGGTCGGTTCAGCGACGGTCGCGGAACAGGGCGACGGAGGCTGTGTAGCCGTGCACGAAGTTGGCCGCGCCCACGGGGCCGAGCTCGCCGGCGCAGAACATGCCCGCCGTGGCCACCGACCCCGTCAGCTCGGTGACCAGGCTGGCGTCGTGGTCGCGGGTGCCGAAGAAGTGCAGACCCCGCCCGTTGCAGGTGAACACCAGGGCGGCGTCGGCCTCCTGGGCGGTGAGCATCAGCCGCAGGTCCTCGTCGGCCGAGGTGGCATCGCGCACCTGGAACTGCACCGTGGAGCCCACCTCGACCTGGTCGCCCACGGCCAGGGCACCGCTGGCCCCATCGGCGCCGAGCACGGCCCGGATGAGGAAGTCGCCCTGGTGGAAGTCGGCCTTGTGCTCGTCGATGACCCGGCCCAGGTGCACGCCCGCGGCCAGCAGGGCCCGGTCGTCGGGCCCCACGGCGTCGGCCACCTCGCCCAGGCGTTCCAGGGCGGGCCGTCCGGCCAGCTCCTGGAGCAGGTTGCCCTGGGACCGGGTCACCGTCAGCGGCCGGCCCACCGGCCGGCAGCCCTGGGAGACGAAGCTGGTCTCGACGGCACCCGCGGGCAGCAGGGCGCCCACGGCGCCGTGGGCGTACACGGCCTCGTCGAGCACCAGCAGGTTGCCCCCCGGCACCGGAGAGGCCGAGGCCAGGCCGCCGACGACCCGCAGACCGGGTTGGCGGGCCGACACCTCGGCCACGAAGGCGTCGGCGGGGAAGGTGAAGGGGTCGGGCAACAGGAGCAGCACCCGGTCGCCCCCGGCCACCTCGCCGCCCGGCCCCGCCCCCAGGGGCAACGGACCCACGGCACGGGCGCCGATGGTCGGAGGGTCGAGGCGCAGCGGCGTCACCTCGCCGATGCCCGCCGCAGCCCACAGGGACAGCCCGGGCACGCCCTCGACCTCGCGGCTGCCCCCCAGCACCGACACCGCGGTGGCACCCAGCAACACCCGGGGGCGCAGCAGCCGGCGTACGGCGGCGGTGATGTCGGTGAAGGCGTCGCGGTGGGCGGCGGTGGCGAACACCACCACCAGGTCGGGGCGCACACCGACGTCGGCACCACCGACGCCACCGCCGTCTCCAGGGACGGAGCCCAGGCGCTCGAGCACCTCGCCTATGACCTCGCCCGTGGCCGTGGCGGGATCGGGGTGCTCCGACAGGGCCGCGGCGAAGGGCATGGGTGGTTCAGTCCACGGGGGGGAGCAGGGTGTAGGGCACCGTGGTGACGGGCCCGTCGACGCCGATCCGGCAGCGGGCCTCGACGGTGTCGTAGTCGTCGAAGGTGATCTCCGGTCGCACCAGCTGGCGGCCGAACTTGCCCGGTTGTATCTGCAGGGGCTGGACGTTGCGGGCCACCTGCTCGTCGCCGACGTGGAAGGTGACCTCGAGCACGGCGGTGTCCGGCGCCCCCGGGGGGCAGCGCACGAGCACGATCAGGTGGGGGGCCCACGTGTAGGGCACCGGCTGGGGAGCGGGGCCCGAGAACTGCACCCCCGTCAGGTCGATGCGGGTGGCACCACCGGGGACCTGGCGCATGGCCACGTCATCGATGAACAGGGCGGCGACGATCTCCACGCCGCGACCCTAGATCAGCGCCGGCCACGGACCAGGGCCGCTGTCGCGCCGCGCCGCCGGTCGGTCGGCCCCGATGGTCCGAGGGGCAGGATCAGAGGGGGAGGATCGGGGGGGGGGAGGGGGGAGGGGAGGATCAGAGGGGAGGCGAGGCCGGGGGGACGGCGGGGGGCGTCGGCGGCGTGGGGTGCTCGTCGTGCTCCTGGTGTCCCTTCTTGAACTCGCGCTGGGCCTCACCGATCGAACGGGCGAGCTTCGGGAGCTGCGAGCTGCCGAAGAGCACCAGGGCGAGGACGAGGATGATGATGAGCTCGGGTGCTCCGAGGTCCATGGCGGCTGCCTCCCGTTCCGGTACCGGTCACGGTAGGGCCACCGACGGGCCTCGGTGGGCGCGCCCCGGCCACGCCGCCGTCGTCGGGCCCGGTGGGTACCCCGATCTGGGGAGCACCCCGGGCTATGGTCACGACGTGCACCCGGCCATGACCTGCACCGGAGCTGCTCCGGCCCGCCGCCACCGGCCCAGGCGACGGCCTGCGGCCGTGCCCACGGGGGCGACCATCCCCGCCCCGGGCAGGGACTGACGTGGCCCGGCGTCGCGACGACCGCTTCTTCACCCACCGCATCGGCTACCTGGCCCGCGTGCTGGGCGTGCCGCTCGTGTGCCTGGTGGTGGGCCTGCTCGCCCTGCGCCAGGCCGGTTCGGCCGACACCAGCGTGCCCGAGCGGGTCCGGGTGGAGACGGCGTCCCCCGCCACCCCGCTGCTCTCCGCCCGCCGCCTGCCCGGCACCGTGGGCCTGCCCAACCGCACCGTCGCCGCCAGTTCGCTGGCCGGTCCCGTGGTGGCCCAGGGCCCCCAGGCCACGTCGTGCGCCATGGTGACCACGGCCACGGGCACCCCGGTCTTCGAGCACAACCCGATGCTGCCGGTGCTGCCGGCCTCCAACCAGAAGTTGCTCACCGCCTTCGCCGTGCTCAACCGGCTCAGCCCCGAGTTCAAGTACCGCACCCAGCTGGTGACCGACGCCCGGGTCGAGGCCGGTGTCGTCGAGGGCGACGTCTGGCTGGTGGGCTCGGGGGACCCCGTGCTGGCCACGTCGGACTACGCCCTGTCCTTCGCCGCCCAACCCCAGCGCTACACCCCGGTCGAGACGCTGGTGACCGCACTGCAGCAGGCCGGGGTGACCCGCATCCGGGGCGCCCTCGTCGGTGACGCCAGCCGCTACGACGACCAGAAGTGGGTGCCGGCGTGGCCGGCCCGCTTCCGTTCCGGCTCCGGTGAGCTGCCCAGCGGCCCCCTGAGCGCCCTGAACCTGAACGACGGCTTCACGTCGTACCCCACCGCGGGCCAGCAGTACGGCGGCTCCGGTGAACGGGTGACGGCCGAGGTGCCGGCCCAGGCCGCAGCGACGAGGTTCGCCGCCCTGTTGGTCGCCGCCGGCATCGCCGTGGACGGCGGGGTGAAGGTGGGCACAGCCCCGCCCACCCCCATCCCCCTGGCCTTCATCGAGTCGGCTCCCATGTTCGACCTGGTCACGCACATGCTGTCCCAGAGCGACAACACCGCCGCCGAGCTGTTCCTCAAGGAGATGGCCGCCGTGCAGGGCGCCCAGGGCACGACGGCGCTGGGCACCGCCGCTGTGACCCAGGTGCTCACCGAGCAGGGCTTCCCCGTGGCCGGCACCGTGGTGGCCGACGGTTCGGGCCTGGGCGACGGCAACCGCACCACCTGTCGCCTGCTCACCCTGGTACTGGCCCTGAGCCCCCAGTCCTCGGCCCTGGTCACCGGGCTGCCCTCGGCGGGCCAGACCGGCACCCTGGCCACCCGCTTCCTGGGCACCGCCGCCGTGGGCCGGGTGCACGCCAAGACCGGCACCCTGGCCGAGGACAGCAGCCTGAGCGGCTTCGTCGACACCGACGGGGCCGGCCGCATGGTGTTCGCCACCGTCTTCAACGGCGGTGACCCCGTCGCCCTCGAGGTGCTCGAGGAGCAGATGGCCATCGCCCTGCTGGCCTATCCGTTGGGCCCGACCAACGCCCAGCTCGGCCCCCTGGCCCCGGGAGGCTGATGGCCCCGTCGAGCTCACCCCCACCGACCGCACCGCTGCCCATGTTCCCCCTGGGATCGGTGCTGCTGCCAGGATCGGTGCTGCCGCTGAACATCTTCGAGCCCCGCTACCGCCAGCTGGCCACTGACTGCCTGGCGGGTACGGCCGAGTTCGGCGTGGTCCTCATCGCCCGGGGATCCGAGGTGGGCGGAGGCGAGGTCCGCACCGACGTGGGCACCCTGGCCCGCATCGTGGCCGCCCAACCCTTCGAGGACGGCCGCTGGGAGCTCGTGGCCGTGGGCACCCGACGCATCAGGGTCACCCGCTGGCTGGACGACGACCCCTATCCCCGGGCCGAGGTCGAGGACTGGGACGACCCCATCGAGGCCGCCCCCCTCGACGGGGCCGGTTGGACCCACCTGCAGGCCACGGCCCGTCGGGTCGCCGCCCTGGTCATCGAGGCCGGGGCCGGCGCCGAGCTGCTGCCGAGGTTCGCCGACGATCCCCGCCTGGGCACCTTCGAGGTCGCGGCGGCATCGCCCCTGGGGGCGCTCGACCGCCAACGGGTGCTGTCGACCGAGGGCAGTGCGGCCCGGGCCGCCCTGCTGGAGGACCTGCTGCGCGACGCCGCCGAGCTGCTCGAGGCCGGCTTCCACGCCCCGGGCTTCGACGGCGGGTTCGGAGGGGATGAGGGGGACGATCCGTCCGGCGGGCGGGGGGACCTGCCATGATCGGGCGTCGACAACGCCGCTGCGTCGGCTCGAAGGGAGCGTCGGTTGGCTGAGGAACGCGGGGCCGGCGATACGATCGGTGAGCTCAAGGAGCTGCTGGTCACCTACGCCAAGCAGCAGACCGTGGACCCGGTCAAGTCGCTGGGTCGCTACCTCGGTTTCGGGCTGGCCGGTTCACTGTGCATGGGCCTGGCGGGCATCTTCCTGCCCCTGGCCCTGCTGCGGGCGTTGCAGGCCGAGACGGACACGGCGCTCACGGGCAACTGGTCGTGGGTGCCCTACGCCATCACGTTCCTGGTCACGGCCCTCGTCGTGGCCCTCATCGTCTGGAGGCTGGTGAAGGTGAAGGACGAGCAGCAGTCCAAGGTCACGCCGGCGCACGCCGCCGCGGGGAGGAGCGAGCCGTGAGCGAGGGCAAGGTCACCCGCGACGACATCGAGGCCAAGTTCCGCGAGCTGCAGACCGAGGTGACCGGGGCGGCCGAGGGGGCCAAGGACAAGGTCGCCGTCCTGGCCGCCGTTGGCGCGGTGGTGTTCATCGCCGTCGTCTACCTGCTGGGACGCAAGGCCGGCCGCAAGCGCTCCACCGTCGTCGAGATCCGTCGGCTCTGATCGGCTCCGCATGACGCGCCGACTCCGCTACCTCGTGCTCAGCCGCTTCGTGATGGGCAACCCCCGTCGCTGGCTGTACTACACCGTGGGCATGGTGCTGTGGCGCCAGTTCCGCAAGTTCACCGGCAACGAGCCCGAGATCCTCTACCGGGGCAGGTTCGGCCCCGGCCACCGCCTCGACCTGCTCACCGCCCGGCCCCTGCCCGGGCGGTTCCAGACCCGGCGACGCCGGCGGGCCGTGGCTGCCGACGCCCTGGCCGAGCTGCGCCGCCTCACCAGCTGACCGGGACCCACCTGGTCCCTGGCGTCCGGGCGGGCCATCATGGCGACCATGAAGGTCCTGCTGCGCAACCCCAGCCGGGAGATCGAGCTGCGTGGACCGCTCAGCGTGGTCGCCGTGCTCAACCGCCTGGAGATCAACCGCGAATCGGTCCTGGTGATCCGCAACGGCACCCTGGTGCCGGGCGACGACACCCTGGCCGACGACGACGTGGTCGAGGTCCGACCGGTGATCTCGGGAGGGGCGACGTGAAGTGCCGGGTGTGCCGCGGCCCCGCGGTCATCGACGTGCGCCGCCACAACGCCAACTTCTGCGTCGACCACTTCCTCGAGCAGTGCCGTCGTCAGGTGACCAAGGCCATCGACGAGTTCGACATGATCCTGCCCGGGGAGCGGGTGCTGGTGGCGGTGTCGGGGGGCAAGGACTCCCTGGCTCTGTGGGACCTGCTGCTCGAGCTCGGTCACCAGGTCGACGGCCTCTACATCGGCCTGGGCATCGGCGACTACTCGGACACGTCGGGCCGCTACGCCCGCGCCTTCGCCCAGGAGCGGGGCCTGAACCTGCGCGAGATCGACCTGCGCACCGAGCACGGCTTCGACGTGCCCACGGCGGCCCACGTCACCCGACGGGTGCCGTGCTCGGCCTGCGGGCTGTCCAAGCGCCACCTGTTCGACCGGGCCGCCCTCGACGGCGGGTACGACGTGGTGGCCACCGGCCACAACCTCGACGACGAAGCGGCCGTGCTCTTCGGCAACGTGCTGCGCTGGAACACCGAGTACCTGGCCCGCCAGCTGCCCGTGCTCGCCGCCCGCCCCGGCTTCCCCCGCAAGGTGAAGCCCCTGGTGCGCCTGTCCGAGCGGGAGAGCGCGGCGTATTGCGTGCTGAAGGGCATCGACTACCTGGTCGACGAGTGCCCCATGGCCGCCGGCAACCGCCACCTCGGCTACAAGGAGGCGCTGAACCGCATCGAGGAGCAGTCGCCCGGCTCCAAGCACGACTTCTACTTCGGGTTCCTCGACCGGGCCTCGGCGCAGTTCCGCGAGCTCGGCGCCGAGGGGGCCGAGGGCCTCAGCCCGTGCACCAACTGCGGCGCCCCCAGCCCGTCGGAGGTGTGCGCCTTCTGCCGCCTCGAGGAGCGGGCGTCAGCCTCGGCGCCGGTGGCCCTGAAGCCGCCGCGCCGCCGCGGTGGGGTCCCCTCATGACGGAGCCGACCCCTGTGCCCGACCTGCCCGAACCGGCCGACCTACCCGAACCGGCCGATCTGCCCGACCGCAGCCTGCGGCCCGGTGAGCGGGTGCTGCTCATCGACAACAAGAAGCGTCGCTACCTGATCACCCTCAAGGTGGCGGGGGAGTTCCACGCCCACACCGGCTTCGTCCGCCACGACGAGATCATCGGCGGGGACGAGGGCGTCATCGTGCGCTCCACCAAGGGGGCGCAGTTCCGCGTGCTGCGCCCGAGCCTGGCCGAGTTCATCCTCCACATGCCCCGTGGCGCCCAGGTCATCTACCCCAAGGACCTGGGCCCCCTGCTCATGCTCATCGACGTCTTCCCCGGCGCCCGCATCCTCGAATCGGGCGTGGGTTCGGGCGCGCTGTCCATGACGCTCCTGCGGGCCGGTGCCGAGGTGGTGGGCTACGAGCTGCGCGAGGACTTCGCCGCCCGGGCCATGAAGAACGTCGAGGAGTTCCTCGGTCCCGAGGTGCTCGACCGCTACCGGGTCGAGATCCGCGACGCCTATGCCGGCATCGACGAGCACGGCCTCGATCGCGTCGTGCTCGACCTGCCCGAGCCCTGGCAGGTCACCCCCCACGCGGCCAAGGCCCTGCGCCCCGGCGGGGTGTTCGTGGCCTACACGCCGAGCATCACCCAGGCCGTCCAGTTCCGCGAGTCCCTGCCCGCCCACGGCTTCGAGCTCGGGGAGACGCTCGAGGTGCTCAACCGGACGTGGCACATCGAGGGCCAGGCCGTCCGCCCCGATCACCGCATGGTGGCCCACACCGGCTTCCTCAGCCACGCCCGGCTGCTCGTCTGATCACCGGGGTCTGATCACCGGGGTCTGATCACCGGG
>JBBSLP010000091.1:0-15550 GCA_038255145.1 Acidimicrobiales bacterium | reverse complement strand
CCTCGGCCACACCGTCACCCTCGCCCCCGCCGCCTGACACCCCACCCCCACAACACACTCCGGGGTGAGGGGCTCCGCCCCCCACCCCGGACCACACGCGCCACCGCCTCAACCAACTACAGGGAATTTTCCGGTCAGATCGACGCGGCCAACGCCAAGGGGGTGACCCCGGTGGTGTTCATCCACGGGCTCTGGCTCCTGCCCAGCAGCTGGGACCGCTGGGCCACGGTCTTCGAGGAGGCCGGCTACGCGCCGCTGACGCCCGGGTGGCCCGACGATCCCGAGACGGTGGAGGAGGCCAACGAGCACCCCGAGGTGTTCGCGGGCAAGACCATCGGCGACGTGGCCGACCACTTCACCGAGGTCATCGGCAAGCTGACGAAGAAGCCGGCGGTGATCGGGCACTCCTTCGGCGGCCTGCTCACCCAGATCCTCGCCGGGCGGGGGCTGAGCGCGGCGTCCGTGGCCATCGACCCGGCACCGTTCCGCGGCGTCCTGCCCCTACCCGTCTCGGCGTTGAAGTCGTCGTCACCGGTGCTGCGCAACCCGGCCAACCGCAACCGGGCCGTGCCCCTGACCTACGAGCAGTTCCGCTACGCGTTCGCCAACGCGGTGAGCGAGATCGTGGAGATCTCCGGCCGAGGCCACGCCCTCACCATCGACAGCGGCTGGCGAGAGGTGGCCGACACCGCCCTCACCTTCGTGAAGCGCTTCGTCCAGCCCTGAGGAAGGACCTCGCCGGTCAGGGCTGGCGGCCGATGAAGGCGATCAGCTTGGTCTGGTCGTCGGCGTCGTCGGGCACCGCCACCTTGGGCCCGTAGTGGCCGCTCTGGCGCAGGATCTCGTCGATCGGCAGCATGCCGGCCAACATCCCCCTGACCTCGTCAGGGTCGAGGGTCTCGTCCTGCCCGGTGGCCCGGGCCAGGTCCCAGGTGTGCAACAGCACGTCGCCGAGGACGAGCATGGCGATGGCCCCATCCAGGCTGTGGTCGCCGGCCTGGGGGTGGGAGAAGCGCCGCTCCTCCACCCCGGGCTCGTCGAGCACGGCCTGGATGCCGTCGCTCATGGCCAGCCACGCCGCCACGGGGTCGTCATCCACGGACGGCCCGGTGGGGAGGTCGACGCCAGCGCCGGACTCGAGGACGCCGGGCACCCATGACACCAGGTGGCCCACGACGTCGCGGGCCACCCAGCCCTCACACGGGGCCGGCGCCTCCCAGCCCCCCTCGGGCACGCCTCGGGCCGTCTCCGTGAACCGTGCGGCCACCTTGCGGTAGCGCTCACCAACGTCGCTCATCGAGCTCGTCTCCTGTCCTCGTCGGCGCCGGACACATCGCCTTCGCCGTCCGGCGCGGGCGGTCCTTCCACCTATGACGTCGCCGGCGCCCGAAACTGTGCGCTCTCGCCGGCGGCGGTCCACCAGGGCTGGACAACCTCGACCTGGCTGGATCAGTCTCGCCCCCGTTGCCCGGGCCCCCTGGCCCGGCGCGCCGAGGGGGTAGTGGTGGGCCTGCACCAGCGAGTGTTGATCAGCAACCGGGGCGAGATCGCCATCCGCATCGCCGAGGCCGCGGCCTCGCTGGGCATCGAGTCGGTGGCCGTCTACGCCTCCGTCGACGCCACCTCCCTGCACACCAAGCTGGCCACCGAAGCCCGCGAGCTGAAGAGCGCGTCCGACGGGGTGGCCGCCTACCTCGACGTCGACGCCCTCATCGACGTGGCCAAGGCCACCGGCTGCGACTGCGTGCACCCCGGTTACGGCTTCCTGGCCGAGAACGCCGCCTTCGCCGAGCGCTGCGCGGCCGAGGGCCTGACCTTCATCGGTCCCCCGCCCTCGGCCCTGGCCCTCTTCGGGGACAAGGTGGCGGCCCGGGCCCTGGCCCAGTCCCTGGGCATCCCCGTCGTGCCCGGCAGCACCGCCCCGCTGGCCTCGGCGGCGGAGGCCCGAGACGTGGCCGACGCCATCGGCTACCCGGTCATGCTCAAGGCCGCGGCCGGTGGTGGCGGTCGGGGCATGCGGGCCGTGCACGACGCTGCCGAGGTGGCCGAGGCCTTCGAGCGCTGCCGCAGCGAGGCCGCGGCCGCCTTCGGTGACGGCTCGGTCTTCGTCGAGCGCCTCGTCGTCCGCCCCCGCCACATCGAGGTCCAGATCCTGGCCGACGTGTTCGGCGACGTCGTCCACCTCCACGAGCGTGACTGCTCGGTGCAGCTGCGCAACCAGAAGGTGGTCGAGGTGGCCCCCGCCCCCGCCCTCGACGACGCCGTGAAGGCCCGGATCCTGGCCGACGCCGTCACCCTGGCTCGAGCGGCGGGTTACGTCAGCGCCGGCACCGTCGAGTTCCTGGTGTCGCCGGAGACCGGGGACCACTACTTCATCGAGGCCAACGCCCGCATCCAGGTCGAGCACACCGTCACCGAGCAGGTCACCGGCGTCGACCTGGTCGAGGCCCAGTTCCACCTGGCCGGCGGCGCCTCCCTGGGCTCCCTGGGCCTGGGTGATCAGGCCGCCGTGGGCCAACCCCGGGGCTTCGCCGTACAGGCAAGGGTGGTGGCCACGGGCACCGGCACGCTGGTCGCCTACAAGGAGCCCTCGGGTCCCGGCGTGCGGGTCGACGCCTGCGGCTACGTGGGCTACACCCCGCCACCCCAGTTCGATCCCCTGCTGGCCAAGGTCATCGGTTCGGTCGGCGTGACCTCGAGCTACGCCGCCGCCGTCGACCGCACCCTGCGGGCCCTCGACGAGTTCCACATCGCCGGGCTGCCCACCAACCTGGGTCAACTACGGGCCATCCTCGCCCACCCCGACGTGCGGGCCGGCGACGCCCGCACCTCGCTGTTGGCCGAGGAACCCCTGCTGGTCAGCGCAGGGGCGCCGGCCACCGGGGGCGCCCTGAGCTTCCTCGACGACGCCGTCGCCGCCCTGGGCGGCGGCGGTCCGCTCGAGCCACCGGTGCCCGCTGCTTCCCTGGCCCCGGTGCTCGACGTGGACGAGGGCCAGCGGGCCGTGGCCTGCCCCATGCTCAGCGCCGTGGTCGAACTGGCCGTGGCCGTGGGCGACACCGTGGCCGCGGGGGACACCGTCATCGTGGTCAACGCCATGAAGATGGAGACCGTGGTGGTGGCCCGGTGGCCGGCGTGGTCAGCGCCGTGCAGGACCTGTCCCCCGGCGACACCGTGGGCGCCGGCCAGGTGGTGGCCGTCATCACCCCCGGGGGCGCAGGGTCCAACGGCAGTGGCCCGGCCCGGGAGCGCGACCGCGACGACACCTGGGCCCCGGTGCTCGACGAGGTCAAGGCCCTGCAGGACCTGGCTGCGGCCCGACTGGCCCCCGGGTCCGACGAACCCGGCGTGGTTCGCCAGCGCAACCGGGGCAAGCTCAACTGCCGCTAGCGCATCGCCCTGCTGCTCGACGACGGCTCGTTCCGCGAGGTGGGCAGCCTGGCCGGCTTCGCCTCCTACGACGACTACGGGCAGGTGGCCGCGTTCACCCCCGCCAACCACGTGGGCGGCCGGGGCACCGTCGAGGGTCGGCCCACCATCGTGTGCGCCGACGACTTCACCTCCCGGGGCGGACACGCCGACGGCGCCATCGGGGCCAAGAGCTTCTACCTCGACAAGCTGTCCATCGAGCTGCGGACGCCCTCGGTGCGCCTGCTCGACGGGTCGTCGGGTGGGGGCAGCGTGGCCGCCATGGTCCCCGAGCAGAAGAAGGACGGCGAGAGCACGGCCAAGGAGAGCTCGGGCGCCATCACCGCGGGGCGGCCCCGGGTGGCCGGCGGCGGTGGCTCGTTCCTGCCCGGGCACCTGGGCAGCACGGCGTACACCGAGCAGTTGGCCACCGTGCCCGTGGTGAACATGCTGTTGGGCTCTGTGGTGGGCATCGGTGCGGCCAAGGCCGTGCTCGGCCACTTCTCGGTCATGGTCCGCGACATCGCCCAGCTGTTCGTGGCCGGTCCCCCCGTCGTGAGCCACGCCATGGGCTACGACATCACCAAGGAGGACCTGGGCGACTGGCGCATCCACTGCCGCAACGGGTCGGTGGACAACCTGGCCGAGACCGAGGAGGAGGCGGCCGAGATCACCCGCCGCTTCCTGTCCTACCTGCCCTCGTCGGTGTACGAGGCGCCGCCGGTGCTGGCCCCCCGGGCTGCCGATCCGCCCGACCGGCGTGACGAGGAGCTGTTCACCCTCATCCCCCGCAAGCGGACGACCACGTTCGACGTGCGCCGGGCCATCGAGCTGATGGCGGACGACGGTTCGTTCTTCGAGATCGGCCCGTTGTGGGCGACGGACCAGGTCACGGGGTTCGTGCGCTTCAACGGCCACCCCCTGGGGGTGATCGCCTCGGACAGCCGCCACGTGAACGGTGGGGCCATCACCGCCGACGGCTGCTCGAAGCTGACCCGCCACCTCGACCTGTGCGACCTGTTCCACATCCCCGTGCTCAACCTGGTCGACAACCCCGGTTTCGCCGTCGGCCTCGAGCACGAGATCGCCGGCACCATCCGCCGGGGGGCGGAGTGGATGGTGGCCTTCGCCCAGGTCAGCGTGCCCATCTTCACCGTGCTCATGCGCCGCTCGTTCGGGGTGGCCGGCAACAACTTCGCCACCCCCCAGGCCCAGCCCTCCATGCGGGTGACGTGGCCGTCGGCCGACGTGGGCGGCATCCCCCCCGAGGGCGGGATCGAGGCCGCCTACAAGCGCCAGCTGGCCGAATCCGAGGACCCCGCCGCGCTGCGGGCCGAGCTCAACGCCCGCATCGAGAGCGTCCGGGGCCCGGTGGGACCGCTGAACCGGTTCCAGATCGAGGAGATGGTCGACCCCCGCGACACCCGCCGCCTGGTGTGCGAATGGGTGGAGACCGCCTACCGGGTCACCTCCCACCCCGCCCGCCTGGTCCCCCGGCCCTTGCAGTTCCGGCCCTAGGCGCGCACCGGTCCGCCCGCAGGGGTGGCCGACCGGGGGACGGGTACACCAGGGAGGGACCGAGCCGGGGTCGCGGCCGGTGAGGCCCAGCCGGCCCCGATCCCGGAGGCAACGACGATGTCCATCGCAGCGGTCCTCGGCCCTTGGGCCAAGGCGACGCGGGAGGTGGCGGCCGACGTCGCCCGGGAGTGGCGGACGGACCGGGTCACCGGCCTCGGGGCCGAGATCGCCTTCTTCGGGCTGCTCAGCGTCTTCCCGGCACTGCTGGCCTGCTCGGCCGCGCTGCACTGGCTCGAGCGCCTGGTGGGACAGGAGCTGGCCGACCGGGCACAGCAGGCCACGGTGGAGCTGCTCGAACGGGTGCTCAGCGACGAGGGCAGCCCCACCATCGCCGCCGTCGAGCACCTCTTCGAGGAGCCGAACACCGGTGTGCTCAGCTTCGGCATCCTCGGCGCCCTGTGGTCGGTGTCCCGGGGCTTCGCCGCCGTCATCCGGGGTCTCGACCTGGCCTACGACATCGACGAACGACGCACGTGGGTGGGTCGCCGGGTCACTGCGTTCGGGCTCGGCGTGGGGACGGTGCTGGTGTCCCTGCTGGTGCTCGCCGTGCTGGTGCTGGGGCCGCTCCTCGGCGGGGGCACGGAGGCGGCCGAGGCGCTGCACGCCACCCACACGTTCGCCGTCGCCTGGGCCTGGCTGCGCCTGCCGACAACGGCCCTGCTCGTCACGGCGTGGACGACGCTGGTCTTCCACTTCGGACCCTTCGAGCGCACCGCCTGGCGCTGGCACGTGCCGGGCGCCGTGTTGGCGACCGCCTCCTGGCTGGGGGCGACGGTCGGCCTGCGGCTCTACCTCGGGGCGGGGCTGGGGGGCAACGAGGTGTTCGGCGTGATCGGGGGGGGCCTCACCCTGGTGTTCTGGCTGTACCTCTTGGCCCTCGGCCTGCTGACCGGCGGTGAGCTCAACGCGGTGCTGGCCAGCCGCAAGGGCGTGGTGCCCACCCGCCCTGCGCTCGACCCCGGTCGCTGGATGGCGCACCAGGCGCGCCGGGCCGGCAACCACGTCGCCACGAGGGCACGACGGAGGAGCTGACCGAAGCGCCGGCCCGGCACAGCGCGGCACGGCCAGCACCCGCCCACGGCCACGGAACTGACCACCGGGGCCAGCTGTGCAAGAGTGCCCCCAGGGCCGGGGTGGCGCAGGTCCCCCCGGGGGGAACCGACGAGGGGGCCGGTGGAGCACGACGCCATCCAGCAGATCCTGGACGCCCGCGCCACCGCCGCGGCCGGGTGCGTCGACGCCCGCCGCCGGCTGGACGCCCTGCTCGACCCGCCCGGCCCCGACGGCACCGGCGGGTTCGTCGAGTACGGCCCCCTGGCCGGGCGCACGTCGGACGTGGACGACACCGCCGTGGCCGACGGGCTGGTGGGAGGGGTCGGCGAGATCGCCGGTCACCCGGTGGTGGCTGCGTCCTACGACCGCAGCGTGCTCGACGGCACCCAGAGCGACCGCAACCAGCGCAAGCTGGCCAAGCTCATCTACCTGGCCCGCACCAACCGGTGGCCCCTGGTGGTGTTCGTCGACGGTGACGGGGCCCGCCCCGACGACCCCCTGCCCCTACCCCCCGTGGTCGTCTACACGAGGGGCCGCTTCGACGTGTACGACGGCCTGGCCGAGCTGTCGGGCTGGTCGCCGACCATCGCCATCGTCACCGGCCGGGCCCTCGACGGCCACGCCGGACTGGCCTTCCTGTGCGACGTGGTCATCGGCGTGCGAGGGGCCACCGTGGGCAGCCGCCACGCCGACGGCACCACCACCAGCGAGCGCACGGTGGAGGAGCTGGCCGCCCGGGGTGAGGTCGACCTGGTCGTCGACGACGAGGCCGACGCCGTGACCGCCGCCCGACGCTACCTGGCCTCCTGGTTCGACGACCCCACCGACGGCACGACCTCGGCCAGCCACGACAAGATCGGCGCCATCGTGCCCGACAACCGGCGCCGGGCCTACGACATGCGCAAGCTCGTCGACGCCTTCGCCGACGAGGACAGCGTGCTCGAGCTGGGCCGCGCCTGGGGGCCGTCGATGATCACCGTCCTGGCCCGGTTGGGTGGGCGCAGCGTGGGCATCTTCGCCAACCAGCCCCTGTCCCCCAACGCCGGGGCCATCGACAGCGTCGCCGCCGACAAGGCGGCCCGCTTCGTCGAGCTGTGCGACGCCTACGAGCTGCCCCTCATCTCCTTCGTCGACAACCCCGGCTACATGGTCGGCCCCGACGCCGAACGGGGCGGCATCGCCCGCCACCACGCCCGGCCCCTCTCCGCCATCCACCACCGCACCGTGCCCCTGTACTCGGTGCAGGTGCGCAAGGCCTACGGCCTCGGCCCCTACGCCATGTCGGGCTACGGCTCGTCCCGCCTGGTGCCCGAGCTGCGCCTGTCGTGGCCGTCGGTCGAATCGGGGGGCATGTCCCTCGAAGGTGCCGCCTACCTGGTCAAGCGCAAAGAGATCCAGGCGGCCGAGACCCCTCAGGAGGCGCGGGCCATCCGTGACGGCTACGCCGAGCAGATGCGCGACGTGGCCTCGGGCGTGCGGGCCGGGCGCACCTGCTCGTTCGACGACGTGGTGCTGCCGACGGAGACCCGGGGCCGCATCTTGGCCATGTTGTCCCGGGTGCCCCGGGTGCTGCCCGCAGCCAAGAAGCACCCCATCGACCCCCGGTAGAGGACGAAGCACCGTGGAACGCCAGCGCATCGACAGCCTCGCCGCCGCCAAGGCCTCCCAGCTCGACGAGGCGCGCCCTGCGGCCGCCGACCGGGTGCACCAGACGGGCAAGCTCACCGCCCGCGAGCGCATCGCCGCCCTGCTCGACGAGGGTACCGACGTCCCCTACGGCACCATCGCCGCCGTGGACCTCTCCTCAGCCGGTGATGGCGGAGGCTGGATCCCCGAGGCCGGCGGTGTCGACCACATCGGCACCATCGACGGCCAGACCGTCATCGCCTCGTCCACCGACTACACCGACAAGGGCGGCGGCTACGGGGCGGCCCGGCTCGAACGCCTCTTCGCCCTGGCCCGTGAGCACCTGTGGCCGGTGGTGTTCTTCGTCGACGGCGGCGGCAGCCGGGCCCGCCACCCCCGCACCGGCTTCGGCCACCTCGAGCTCAACGGTCCCTTCGGCCGCTACCAGCTCTTCGACGGCATGGCCGAGCTCTCGGGACTCGTCCCGTCCATCGCCATCGTGTCGGGACCGTCCTTCGCCGGCCACGCCAGCCTGGCCGGCTTCTCCGACGTCGTCATCGGCACCTCGGGCTCGTCGGTGGGCATGGGCGGCCCCCCCATGGTCGAGGCGGCGCTGGGCCTCAAGCTCACCGCCAACCAGCTGGCCGGCGTGGAGATGCACGAGCTCACCGGGGGCATCGACCTGCTGGTGGACGACGAGCCCCAGGCCATCGCCGCCGCCCGACGCTACCTGGCCTTCCAGCGCGACGAGCCCTCGGGGGTGGCCTCGCCCGCCGCGGCCGACATCGGCGCCCTGGTTCCCGAGGAGGGCCCCTACGACGTCAAGCCGGTGATCGAGGCCCTGGTCGACGAGGCCAGCTTCTTCGAGCTGCGCCCCGCCTTCGCCCCCGCCATCGTCACCGGGTTCGCCCGCCTGGGCGGTCGCAGCGTGGGGGTGCTGGCCAGCCAGGCCCTGGTGGCCGGCGGGGTCATCGACGAGCAGGCCGCGGTGAAGGTGGGCCGTTTCGTCGAACTGTGCGACGCCTACGAGTTCCCCCTGGTGGTGCTGGTCGACACCGACGGCTGCGTGACCACGTGGACCGACGCCGACGGTGTGGCCACCACCGAGCCCGGCGTCAGCCGCTGGCACACCCGGCCCATCGTGGCCCACCAGCACCGCACGGTCCCGCTGTTCAGCGTGCGGCTGCGTCGGGGCCGGGGCATGGGTCCCCACGTGATGACGGGGTCGACCAACGCCCGTAGCACCCCGGTGCTGGCCGTGGCCTGGCCCACCGTCGAACTGGGCCACAGCGACGGATTCTCGGCCACCCGCAACGTCAACGCCCACGACGACGTCATCGACCCCGCCGACACCCGCACCCGGATCGTCCGTCTACTGGCCCACCTGCCCCGCCCGCCCCGGCCCAAGGAGAAGAAGCGCCCCGTCGACACCTGGTGACGGTGGTCAGGAGGTGCCGCCCACGTGGTGGGGCAGGCCGATGCGGACCTCGACACCGGGGGACCAATGGGCCAAGGGCTCTCCCTGCGGTGACGGCAGCCCGGCCGCTTCCAACAGGTCGGAGCGGTGGTGGAGGACCCGCACGTGGTGCAGGGCCCAGGGCGCGTGCGACGCCGGCGCCGCCCGACGGCCGCCGTCGAACACGGTGAACAGGCGGAAGCGGGCCGTCAGCCACAGCTCGTGCTCGCTGGCCTCGCCGGGGGCGTAGGGCGAACCGACCTCGACGGCCACCTCGCTGGACGCCCCCCGGGGGCCGGGCCAGCGGCGGTGGCTGCGGTAGGTGACCACGGGCCCCGCCGTGCCCACCGACATGGCCGACCAGAAGTAGGGCAGGCCGTAGGTCGTCCGGGCGCCGACGACGGCGTGCAGGCGCGAGGCCTCGAGGGACAGGAACCACACCCCGGTGGTGCCGTCGGGGGCGGTGACGTAGGTGCGCACGTTCGTCTCGGGGAAGGTCGACACCCAGGGCACGGCGGGCAAGAACGGCGGCCGGAACACCATCTCGAAGGGGACGAGGGCCACCCAGGCCGACCCGTCGAAGGTCTCGACCCGGTAGCCGGGAGGCAGCAGGGCCTGGACCACGGCGGGGTCGTAGCGCCAGTGCAGGAAGGTCAGGTTCCGCCACTCGTGGACCATGACCGCCCGACGCACGGGCTCGGCATCGAACCGGCTCGGGTGGATGTCGTCGCGGCCCCGCTCATCCATCAGGTGACCTGTGCCCATGTCGCCAAATCATACGCACGTATGAATCAGTTCCGCGACGCCCTGGGTCACCAAGCGCTAGAACTGCCAGGGGTAGCTCGGTCGGCGTGAACATCGCTGACGAGTTGATCCAGCGTGCAGCGGCTGGCGAGCGCGTCGCCGTCAACGACGACGTCATGCTGGTGTCCGCCGAGCGACTCGACGAGCTCGAGGGCGAGCTGGCGCTGGCTCGGTTCGAGGTGGACCGCGCCGCCGGTCTGCGCCCACACGGACATCCACACCGTGCGCATCGTGCACCTCGGTCGGGTCAGCCGCAGCCGGCAGGGCTCGGCGAACGCACCGCACCGACGCCGCGCCAACCGGCCGGACTCGGGGCCCTCGCTACCGTGCGCCCCATGACCGCCGTCGACGACTACCTGGCCTCCCTGGACCACCCGTACAAGGGGGCCATCGAGGCCTTGCGCCCCATCATCCGCGGCGTCGACCCGTCCATCGCCGAGGCCATCAAGTGGAACGCCCCCAGCTTCCACACCGTCGAGCACTTCGCCACCTGCAACCTGCGGGGCAAGGACGGGTTGGTGGTGGTGTTCCACCTCGGCGCCAAGGTGCGCAAGCCCCCGCCCGTGCTGCACATCGATGACGCCCGCGACCTGCTGACCTGGAAGGGCCCCGATCGGGCCACGGCCACCTTCGCCGACGCCGCCGACGTCGAGGCCAAGCGGGAGGCCATCGAGGCCATCACCCGGTCCTGGCTCCCGAACCTCTGACCACCGCCCCCATCGGCCGCACCAGAGGTCATCGTTGCAGCAGCGCCAAGGTCGGCCGGCCGCGGTCAGCGGTAGGCGGCGGCAACGATCGCCTTGTCGGTGGGTGCGGTCTGCGAGGGCTCGACGAGCTCGGATCCGTCGCCGGTCCCGAGCTGTCAGCTGTTCGCCCATGACGAACGGATCGTCGACCAGGCTGAGGAGCACGGCCAGGTCGAGCCGCTGGCGCTTCAGGCGCATCATCGATCACGACGGCAACCGCCTTCACGACGGTCGCCCCGAGCAGCGAGGGCGTCCAACGTCACCGACCCACGGCGGTAGCGGTGGGCGATCCCCTCCGTAGACATGCCGTCCACCAGGAACCCCAGTCAGCAGCGCGCACCCCGGCCAACTCGACCAGCGCCCCACAGATCGCCCGCCTGACCGCCCAACGCAGGAAGTGCAACGGGCTCACGCTGCACGACCGGACGAGCGCTCATGCGCGTCCGGCCAGTTCGAGACCGGCCCGTCGCGACCGCTCGTCATCCGACTCGAGCAGGTCGACGGCCACGACCAGTCTCGGGGCGACGTCCTCGTCGGGTGCGAACGGCCACAGCCCGTCGTCGACGACCCGGAACTACACGTTGGGCCGGTCGGCCTCGCCGTCCAACCCGTAGCCACGGAGGGCATCGAGGTCAGCGCGGTCGATGAGCCACTGCCTTCCGATGCGCGACCCCGCCAGTTGCCCGTCGGCCAGCATCTGACGCACCCGCCGGGGACTCACGCCGAGCACGTTCGACGCCTCGGCCACTGCCACCGGGTCCATGACAATCTCTACCGTGCGCGGCAGAGATCTGCGGCACTCGCGTTCGACCGCCGCCCGCTGTCACGGCCCTCCTCTAGCCTGCGGGCCGTGGAGCTGCACGTGGGCTGCCCGATGTGGGCGCACAAGCCGTGGCAGGGCCGCTGGCTCCCTGAGGGGCTGCGGCGGGACGAGCAGCTGCCGGCCTACGCCTCGTGGTGCAACGCCGTCGAAGGCAACACCACCTTCTACGGCCTGCCCTCGGCCGACACCATCACCGCCTGGGCCGCCCAGGCCCCCGACGACTTCCGCTTCGTCTTCAAGCTGCCCAAGGCCATCACCCACGACAGCCGCCTGCGCCACACCGAGGGAGAGGTGGCCGAGTTCCTCGACCGGCTCGCACCCCTCGGACCCCGGGCCGAGACCATCTCCATCCAGCTGCCGGGCACGTTCGGCCCAACCGACCTCGGCGCCCTGGCCACGTTCCTGGCCACCCTGCCCCGCCGCCACCGCTGGGCCGTCGAGGTCCGCCACCCCCGCTTCTTCGACGGTTCGGCCCCGGCCAAGGCCCTCGAGCGCCTGCTGGTCGACAACGGCGCCGAGTGGATCCCCTTCGACACCACCACCCTCTTCTCCGCCGCTCCCACCAGCGAGGCCGAGCGGGGCGGCTGGGCCCACAAGCCCCGACTCCCCCGCCGCACCACCGCCCTGGGCGACCGGCCTGTGGTCCGCTACCTGGGCCGGGACGACGTAGCCGCCACCGAAGCGGGCTGGCAGCCGTGGGTTCCCGTGGTGGCGGCGTGGCTGGGCGAGGGGCGTCGACCCACCTTCTTCCTGCACACGCCGGACAACGTCGACTCCCCCGCCCTGGCCCGGCGCTTCCACGGCCAGGTCCGCACCCTCGTACCCGGGCTGGCTCCCCTGCCCGTGCCCGTCGACGCCCAGCCGGCCACGCTGTTCTGAGGCGTGCCGCACCCGATCACGTCACGGTGATGGTGCCCACCATGCCTGCGGCCTCATGGCCGGGGATGGCGCAGTGGATCGAGTAGGTGCCCGCAGCCAGGGGTTCGACCTCGAGGTCGGCCGAGCCGCCGGACTCGATGTCGGGCGTGGTCCGCCCTTCGACCACAAGGTTGTGGATGACCGTGCCGTCGTTGGTGACCGTGAACGTGGTCGTCCCTGCGGGCACGGTGATGGCGTCGGGGGTGATGCTGAACTCAGCCAGCGACACGGCCACGGCCGCGGGGGCACCGCCACCGGAGGCGATCATGGCGGCAACGGCCCGGTGCTCGTCCACCGAGCGGGCGGCGAGGACCACCGCGAATGTGGCGGCCAGGAAGGCGAAGGCGGCGATGAAGATGGCGCCCAACGCCAACGTCCCCGGGCTGATGCCGTCGCGGTGACGGGGGACCGGGCGCCTGGTGGCAGGCTCCGGCGGCACGTCGGATCCGTTGCTGTCCGCCCCAGCGGGCGCGTCGACGGGTTGGTGGGTGGTGGTCATCGGGGGCTCCTACTCGACGATCAGGACGCTGACCATGCCGAACATGCCATGAGGGCTCTCGGCGTGGGTCAGGATGTGGCAGTGGAAGGCCCAGTTCCCGGGGTTGTCGGCCACGACGATGGCGTCCCACCGCTCACCGGGCGCCACCGTGATGGTGTCGCACAGGAACGGCTGCGGCAGCGGGTAACCGTCCCTGGCGAAGATCTCGAAGGTCATGCCGTGCAGGTGGATGGGGTGCACCATCACGCCCTCGTTCATGAAGCGGAACCGCAGGCGCTCGCCGACCTTGGCCGTGTAGGCGTCGGTGGCGGGGAAGCCCTTGCCGTTGATGGTGAAGCCGCCCAACGCGTCGTTGAGGATGTACAGGTAGTCCTTGTCGTACGCCGGCTCGGCGGCCCGGTTGGCCGGTTCGACGATGAGCGCACCCAGCAGACCCTTGGTCACCTGCTCGGCCGCGTTGTGGTGCGAGTGGTACATGTGGCTCCCGAAGGGGCCTGGCGTGAACTCGTAGGTGAAGGACGCCCCGGGCTCGATCGGCAGCTGGGTGAGGAACGGGACCCCGTCCATGGAGTTGGGCAACCGTTGGCCGTGCCAGTGCACCCCGGTGCTCTGGTCCATGTCGTTTTGGACCTCGATGCGCACCGGCTGGCCCTCGACCACCCGGAGGGTGGGCCCGGGCACGATCCCGTTGAAGGCCAAGGCCTTCTCGATCTTGCCGGGGGTGACCTCCCAGTCGACGGGGGCGCAGGTCAGCTCGAAGACGCGCACGCCGCCGTCCATGCGCCACTCGAGATCGACGGCGCCCTTGCCGGCGGTTATCGGGGAGGTCATGTTGGCCAGGAACTGGTCGATGCCCGCCTTGTGCATGGCATCCATCTCGCGAGCGCTCGCCAAGGGGTCGGCGGCCGCCGTCGTCTCGGTCGTCTGGCCGCCGTGATCGGTGACCACCCCGGCGCCGGTCCCCACCTGGGTGTCCGCCATCGCGATGTCGCGCGGCCAGGCGCTGGCCGCAGTGGCTGCGACCAGTGCAGCCCCGCCAACCCCGCCGGCGAAGAGCCCCAGGAACGCACGCCGATCGACCCCGCGCGGTTCCGTGGTTGGCTCGTTCTCGACCTCGGACATGTCGGTTCTTCTCCTCGGTAGCCGTCAGGGCGATGGTGCGCTGACGCCGTGGCTCCAGCCAGGGCCCAAGGTCCTCGCTCCCGGGCCGAACGGCCCTGGTGGTCGGCTCGCGCCCCGCGGCTGTCCGCCAGTTCGACTAGAAGGGCGTACCTAGCGCTCGGTCAGCACCGAACGACACCACCGAACGAACACCCCGGGGAACCTCACATGCGCGAAGCCGTCATCGTCTCCTACGCCCGCACCGGGCTGGCCAAGTCGGCCCGCGGTGGGTTCAACCTCACCCCGGCCATGACCATGGCCGCCCACGCCATCCAGCACGCCGTGGCCAAGTCCGGCGTCGAGCCCGAGGCTGTCGAGGACGTCTACCTCGGCAACGGCGCCCACGGCGCCGGCAACCTGGCCCGCCTGGCCGGCCTCCTCGGCGGCCTGCCCGTCACCACGGCCGGTTCCACCGTGCAGCGCCACTGCTCGTCGGGCCTCAACGCCATCGCCTCGGCCGCCAACTACATCAAGCAGGACGGCGCCGACGTCGTCGTGGCCGGTGGCGTCGAGTCGATCTCCATGCCCAACCCGGGCATGGGCGGCTCCATCAACATGGACCCCGCCCTGCCCGAGCACTACCCCGCCATCTACATGGCCATGATCGAGACCGCCGACATCGTGGCCAAGCGCTACAACGTCAGCCGCGAGTACCAGGACGAATACTCCCTCGAGTCCCAGAAGCGCATGGGCGCGGCCCAGGCCAACGGCCTCTTCGAGGACGAGATCGTCCCCATGGCCACCAAGATGAAGGTGGTCAACCGGGAGACGAAGGAAGAGACCATCGTCGACTACATCGTCGACCGTGACGAGTGCAACCGGCCCGAGACCACCATCGAGGGCCTGGCCAAGCTGGCCCCCGTGCGCGGCGAGGGCAACTTCATCACCGCCGGCAACGCCAGCCAGCTCTCCGACGGCGCCGCGGCGGTGGTCATGATGGAGGCGGCCGAGGCCGAGCGCCGGGGCATCGAGCCCATGGGCGCGTTCAAGGGCTGGGCCGTGGCCGGCTGCGAGCCCGACGAGATGGGCATCGGTCCCATCTACGCCGTCCCCCGCCTCCTGGCCCGCCACGGCCTGACCGTGGACGACATCGACCTGTGGGAGCTCAACGAGGCCTTCGCCAGCCAGTGCCTCTACGCCCGCGACACCCTGGGCATCGACCCGGCCAAGTACAACGTCAACGGCGGCTCGATCGCCGTCGGCCACCCCTTCGGCATGACCGGCACCCGTTGCGCCGGCCACATCCTGCAGGAGGGCAAGCGCCGGGGTGCCCACTGGGGCGTCGTGACCATGTGCATCGGTGGCGGCCAGGGCGCGGCCGGCCTCATCGAGATCTACTGACCGGAAAATTCCCTGTAGTTGGTTGAGGCGGTGGCGCGTGTGGTCCGGGGTGGGGGGCGGAGCCCCTCACCCCGGAGTGTGTTGTGGGGGTGGGGTGTCAGGCGGCGGGGGCGAGGGTGACGGTGTGGCCGAGGGCT
>JBBSLP010000090.1:0-15815 GCA_038255145.1 Acidimicrobiales bacterium | reverse complement strand
CTCAGACCTCGATGCCGCCCACCAGCACCCGGGTGACGCTCAGATCGTCGTCGAGGACGGCGACGTCGGCCCGGGCTCCGGGGGCGAGACGGCCCAGGTCGGCTCGGCCCAGCAGCCGGGCCGGGCGGCGGGTCACGGCGTCGACGGCCGAGCCCAGGGGCACGCCCACGGCCACCAGGTGGCGCAGGCCGGCGTCGAGGGTGGCAGCGCTGCCGGCCAAGGTGCCGTCGGCCAGGCGCACGGCGCCGTCGGCCAACCACACGGCGCGACCGCCGAAGCGATGCTCGCCGTCGGCCATGGCCGCGGCGGCCACGGCGTCGGTCACGGCCACGAAGCGGTCTCCGGCTGCGGCCACCGACAGGGCCAGGACCTCGGGGGACAGGTGGATGCCGTCGGCGATGGCGCACACCCACAC
Organism: Acidimicrobiales bacterium; assembly: GCA_038255145.1. Classification (GTDB taxonomy): domain Bacteria; phylum Actinomycetota; class Acidimicrobiia; order Acidimicrobiales; family CAIXPF01; genus WHTX01. The sequence goes on along the minus strand of JBBSLP010000090.1, from coordinate 15,400 downwards.
GTCGGGGTGGGTCAGGGCCACGGCCACCACCCCGCCGTCACGGGCCGTGGGCGGGCGCTGGGCGTTCCACAGGTGGGTCACCGCCGTGGCGCCGGCGTCGATGGCCGCGCGGGCCTGGGCTGCGCTGGCCCCGGTGTGGCCCAGGGACACCACCACACCCCGGCGGCGCAGGTGGGTGACCAGGTCGAGGGCGCCGTCGGGCTCGGGGGCCAGCGTCACCAGCGCCACGGGCGCCTGGTCCAGCAGTTGGTCGGCCAGCCGGCGATCGGGGGCCCGCAGGTGCTCGACGGGGTGGGCGCCGGCGTAGCCCGGAGCCAGGAACGGCCCCTCGAGGTGGACGCCGACGACCTGGGCGCCACCCAGGTCCTCGGCCACGGCCGCCGCTGCGGTGGCCAGGGCGGCGCGGTAGCGGCCGGGTGCCGTGGTGGGCAGGGTGGCCAACACGGCGGTGACCCCGGTGCGGGCCAGGGCGACCGACGCCGTCCGGTAGCCGTCCAGGTCACAGCCGTCGAAATCGACCCCGGCGAAGCCGTTGACCTGCACGTCGACGAAGCCGGGCACGGCCAGGCGCCCGCCCCTGGTCGCGGGCTGGGCCCCCACCTCGACCACCCGGCCGTCGGCCACCACCACGTCCCCGGCCACCACCGCCCCGTCCACCAGGGCCGCCGCTACCCCGAGCCGACGGCGGCAGAGGCCCCCGCTCACCCGGCCTCGGGGTCACGCCCCAGGATGATGCGGGCGCGGGCCCGTCCCACAGCGAGCTCATCCTCGGTAAGTGCTCCGTGCTCATCCTCCCACTCGGCGATGCCGCGGCGGCCAGCTTCCAGCTGCTGACGGTGGGCGGCTTCGTCGGCCGGTGATGTGGTCATCGGTTCAGTTCACCACGTGGTTCCACAGGTGGAGGACGGGGATCTCCCGCTCGTAGCCGAGGACGCTCAGGGAGCAGGCGTCGAGGGCCAGGTGCTTGCCGGTGTGGGGGTCGAGCTCGGCCCAACGGGCGCCGAGGACCCGCAGCACGTGGCCGTGGGCCACCACGGCCACCCGGCCGGTCTCCTGGCGCAACCGGGCGGCGACCCGGTCGACGCGGATCGCCACCTGGTCGATCTTCTCGCCGCCGGGGCCGCCGTCCTCCCACAGCGACCAACCCGGACGCTCCTTGCGGATGTCGTCGGTGGTGCGGCCCTCGTAGCTGCCGTAGTCCCACTCGACCAGGTCGTCGGTGATCTCGAGGCGGTCGTCGAAGCCGAGGATGTGGGCCGTGGCCCGGGCCCGCAGACGGGGGCTGCACAGCACGAGCCGGGGCGGGTCGACCCCGTCGAGGGCGTCGCGCAGGCAGCCGGCCAGCTGGCGACCGCCCTCGTCGATGTCGAGGTCGGTGGTGCTGGTGTGTTGCCCGCTGCGGCTCCACGCCGTGGGGGCATGGCGGATGACCAGCACCCCCGCCGGCAACGTTCCCAGTCCCATGGTGTCCTACCCCGCAGCTTCGACGATGGCGAGCACGTCGGCGCCGTAGCGCTCGAGCTTGCCCGGTCCGATCCCCTTGATACGTCCCAGCTCCACCAGGGTGGTCGGGCCCTTGCGGGCGATGTCGTCGAGGGTGGCGTTCTGGAAGACGACGTAGGCGGGCACGCCGTCGGTCCGGCTCCGCTGCAGCCGCCACGCCTTGAGGGCCTCGACGCGGTGGGCGGGAGGTGGGTCGGTCGACACCTCGATGCTGCCGTCCCGTGCCCCGGAACGACCCGCGGGCCGGGTGGTGGTGCGGGCTGATGCCGGGGCCGAGGAGCTGGTGATGAGGGTGCGGCCCCGCACGGTGGGGGTGCCGCCCGTCAGCTCGGACACGAAGGGCGAGGGGGCCCCGGCGGGGGCCACCACGGTGACGGTGCGCGAGCCCCGGGTCAGGCCGACGTGGAAGACCCGGCGCTCCTCCTCGACATCGGTGGCCAGGCGGTGGGGGAACTGGTCGGCGCCGGCGTCGTGGAGCACCACGTGGGGCCACTCCCGGCCCTTGACCTTGTGCACGGTGGCCAGGCGCACGCCGCCCTTGTCACCCGGTCGGCCCAGCTCCCCCCGCAGCCACTCGGCGAAGCCGTCGGGCTCGGGGCACAGGCTGGCCAGCTCGATGAGGGCGTCGAGGTCGTCGAGGTGGCCCGACTGGCGGGGGGCCCGCTGGAAGCCGTCGAGGGCGGACATGGTGTCGTCGAGGCCGAGCCGGCGCACCTCGCGCAGCAACGCCGTGGTGCCGTCCGCCGCCACCCGGGCCAGGCCCACCAGGTCCTCGGCGAACTGGTTGACCTTCTCCCCGTCGCGCTCGTTGAGCCGCCCGGCCAGGCGGCGCAGGTCGTCGATGGAGCGCTGCTCGGACATCCAGTCGACGAGCTTGGGCGAGCGCCCCCGCGGTGGCCGCCGACCGGCCTCGCGGATGTCGGCCGCCCGCAACCGGGTCGGGGCGCTGGCCAGGCGCAACCAGGCCAGGGCGGCGCGCACCCCGGTGCGGTCCAGCCAGCGTTCGTCCACGGCGTGCTCGACGGGTATGCCCCGGTGGCCCAACATGACCTGGGGGGCAGCCAGGGTGGCGTTCACCCTGGTCAGCACGGCGATCTCGTCGGGGCGGGCGCCGGCGGCGATGGCCGCGGCCACGGCGTCGGCCGTGGCGATGACGGTGTCGGGGGAGGACAGCACGGCCAGCGAGCCGGGCTCGTCGGCCCGACCGGGGGCGGGGCGGATGACCTTGGCCACCCGGCGGGTGTTGCGGGCCAGCAGGGTGCCCGCGGCGTTGACCACGGCGGGTGGGCAGCGGTAGTTGACCTCGAGGGGGTGGTCGCCGGAGCCGGGGAACAGCCCGGCGTAGCCGATGAGCCACTCGGGCGTGGCCCCGGAGAAGCCGTAGATGGTCTGGTCGTCGTCGCCCACCCCGAAGGTGGACAGGTCAGGCGAGCCCAGCAGGCGCACCATCAGCAGGTGGGCGGGGGCCAGGTCCTGGAACTCGTCGACCAGCAGCAGCCGACACGCCCGCTGGGCCACAGCCCGGGTGGCGGGCTCGGCCAGCAGCACCTCGATGGTGGTGGTGATCTGCTCGTCGAAGTCCACGGCGTGCCGATCTCGCAACACGGCCCGGTAGCGCACGAGCACGTCGTGGAGGCCTTCGATGTCCCCACCGAAGCTCTCCTCGACCTCGGCCGGCGAACGTAGGCCCAGGCGCACCTGGGACAGGGCCTCGAGCCACGGGGCCAGGGGGTCGGTGTTGAGGCGACGGGGCACCTCGACGAGCGTGCCGAGCACGTCGCGCTGGGCCCGTTCGTCGAGCACGGCGTAGCGCCCGCCACGTTTGGCGAAGCCACCGCGCCCGTCGAGCACGGCCAGGCCCAGGGCGTTGAGGGTGCGCACCTGCAGCCCCTCGAGGTCGGTGGTGCGCTCGCGCATCTCCGACGCGGCGCGCTCGTTGAAGGCCACCAGGCACAACGACGCCGCCGGCACCCGCCAGGAACGCAACAGGTGGCGGGCCCGTTCGGTCAGCACCCGGGTCTTGCCCGACCCGGCGGGGGCGATGATGCGGGCGGCCCCACCGGCGTGGGTCACCGCGGCGAGCTGGTCGGGGGCGAGCTCGGCCGTGCACGGGGAGGAGCCCAGGGGGACGAGGCGATCGCGTTCGAGGGTGATGCGATGGAGGACCGCGGCCGTGTCGCCCGCCGCGACCAGGGCGTCGACCGCTGCGGTGCCGATGGGGCCGCCGTCGCACCACGCCGGGGTGCCGTCGGCCAGCACGACGTCGGCCGGACCACCGGGTTCGGCGCCGGCCGCCACGGCCCGCTCGGCCCACGTCCATCGGGGCTGGTCACGCTGGCGGAGGTCGACCGCGTTGGCCCACACGAGGTGGTGGAGGCGGTCGAGCTCCAACAACAGGGTGGGCTGGTGCTCCCACACCGGCCCGTCGAGCACGGTGGCGGGGGCGTCCTCGAAGGGCACCCGCAGCTCCATCACCACCCGCTGGCGGGCGTGCCAGGCGTCGAGCAGGGCGTCGACGGTGGTACCGGGGTCGGCCAACGTCGCGCTGTCGAGGACGTGGCGGGCGGCGTCGGCCCACGCCGCGGGGACGGGTTCGTCGTCGGTCACCACCAGCCCGCGGCCCAGGGCCTCGGGCCCGGCGAAGCCGTCCTCGGGCACGGGCAGGGCGGCCAGGGGCCGGGGTCGGGCCCGGGGCGGGGGCTGGTCGATGCGGCGGGGGGCGTCGTCGTAGTCGGGGACGTCGGGTTCGGCGTCGTCCCAGCCCCAGTCGGGCTCGACGTCGTCACCCCACGGTTCGGGCTCGCGTGTCGCCGTCCTCGCCGGTACGGGGTGCGCCGCCGCGGCCCGGGCCCGCACCGGGGTCTCGAACAGGGGCAGCTCGGCGGTGGCGGGAGCGGCCGCCGCCCCTGATGCCCCTGATCCCGGCGGCGTGTCGAGGTGGCAGGCGCGCACCTCGGCCACGCTGCCGTGGGTCCCGCCGCAGTGCCCGCACGAGATCTTGGCCATCGCCCTCCAGTCTCGCGGGTCGCTGTGACACTGGCGCCATCACCACAGCCATCAGCCCACCGACATCCCGGCCGTCGGCTACCGGCCGTGGAAGGTGGGGGTGCGCTTCTCGACGAAGGCCTTGGACGCCTCGAGGTGGTCCTCGGTGCCGCCGCAGTGCAGGTGGTGGAGGGCCTCCATGTCCATGCACTCGATGAGGTCCTCGGTCATGGCCCGGTTGATGTTCTCCTTCATGTACCGGTAGGCGATGGTGGGCCCATCGGCCAGGCGTCGGGCCAGGGCGTGCCAGCCCTCCACGAAGCCGTCGGCCGGCAGCACCTGGTTCAGCAGGCCCAGGCGCAGGGCCTCGTCCGCATCGACCCGGTCCGACAGGAAGTACATCTCCCGGGCCTTGGCCGCCCCCACCAACTGGGTCAGGAACCAGCTGCCGCCGAAGTCGCCCGAGAAGCCGACCTTGGCGAAGGCCGTGGTCAGCACGGTGCCCTCCACGGCCACCCGCAGGTCACAGGCCAGGGCCAACGACAGCCCGGCGCCGGCGGCGGGGCCGGGGAGCACGGCCAGGGTGGGCTTGGGCAGCTTCCACAGCACCCCGGCCGTGGCCCGCTGCTGCACCCGCTGGTTGTGGACCTTCTCGTCGAAGCTGGTGGGCCCGGACCGGGCCGAGCCCTCGGCAAAGCCCTTGACGTCGCCGCCGGCGCAGAAGCCGCCGCCGGCCCCCGTCAGCACCACGCAGCGAACGTCACGGGACAGTTCGGCGTCCTGGAGGGCCCGCTGCAGGCCGACGAGCATCTCGCCCGACATGGCGTTGCGTCGCTCGGGTCGGTTCATGGTGAGCACGGCGACGCCGTGGTCCACCTCGGCCTGCAGGTGGTCGGTGCCCGTATCGATGGTGCGCATGGCTTCCCCCTCGGATGTGCGACCGCAATGGTCGCGCAGCCGAGGGGAGCGCGTGGGTGGCGCCGCCATCCGACAGAGCGGAAGCGATCAGCCGATCTTGGCCAGGACCTGCTCGACGAGGCCTTCGAGGCGGCCCAGGCGGGCGTCGATGTCGCTGGACGCGCCGTTGGTCGAGCCGTTGGTCGAGTGACCGTTGGAGCCGGCCTCGGCGGCCACGCAGGCGCCGTAGCACCCGCGCAGCAGGCGGCCGCTGTCGCGCTCCTCGGCGATGTAGCGGCCGAGCAGGGCGCCGGTCTGGATGTCGATGGTCTTGTCCTTGAACATGTTGTCGAAGAAGTCGGGGCCGTCGCCCTTGTCCTGGCCGATGTCCAGGCGCTCGAACTTCTCCCGATCCGACAGCTCGGTCGACCCGGCGATGTCCAGCTTCTCGGCCAGGCCCGGGTTCTCGGCCTGGCGCACCTCGAAGCCCAGCTCGCACAGGCGCTTGGCGAAGGCCTTGCCGTGCTCGCCCTCGCGCAGGCCCACGGTCTGCAGCACGGAACGGACCTCGGCCGACGGTGTGGCTGCGGCCCAGGCGCAGAAGTAGCCCTCGGCCTCGGTCTCGGCGACGGCGATGGCGTTGAGCAGGCCGATGTAGGACGGCTTGGTGGACAAGGTGCTACCCCCCGGGGTGTGACGAGTGACGCCAAGCCTGACGCTCCTGTCAGCGGGGTGCAAGCGGTGCGGCTGCGGTGGCGGCGATCCGAGGGATAACCACAACCATGTAGTTCGTAGCGCTACGCTCCGTGACGTGGCCACCCCCGGCACGCTCAGGACCGCCCCCGATCAGGTCATGCTGGACGGGCTGCCGGCCGGGCTGCCCGATTCGCTGACCCGCCAGGCCGAGCACTACGCCACCCTGCTGGCCCGGGCGTACCACGGCGCCGATCGGGTCAAGCTCGTGCGCTACGCCTCGGAGTACCCCGGGTTCGAGCACCCTGTAGCCGTTCGCCAACTGGCCGCCAACGTGCGGGCCGTGGCCCAGCACCTCGTCGACCTGCTCGACGGACCCGCCCCCGCTGCCGGCGTGACCTGCAGCTCCCGGGGCGAGATCATGATCATCCGGGCCTAGGCCTTGCTGGCGGCCGCCAGCCGCGTCGGAACGCCGAGCGGGCGACGTCGGGAGGCAACCGTCCGATCCAGGCCCTCGGCCGCGAAACCATGACCTGGGGGGTCATCGACGGGGGTCCACGGCGTCGACAAGGGTGCTGCGGTGCCCTCCGTCACCGCTGCGCCACCGACCAGCCTGCCCGAGCGTCGACGGCGGGTGGCCGTGGTGGCGGCCATGTTCGTGGTCGCCGTCATCGCCTGGGGGGTGGGCTTCTACGGGCTCGGCTTCTACCTGCGTGAGCTGCGCCGCACCCACGGCTGGTCGTTGCAGACCATCACCCTGGCCACGATGTGGTTCTACGTGGCCAGCATCGGCACCAGCCTGGTCGTGCGCCGCTTGCTGCGCCGGGGCCGCCAACGGGCGGTGTTCGTACTCGGCGGGGTGGCCCTGGCCGCCAGCCTGGTGGCCATGAGCCAGGTCGATGCCCGCTGGCAGCTGGCCGGCACCTACCTGGGCCTGGCCCTGGCCCTGGCCTGGTCGTGCCTGAGCATCTACCCCATCAGCGCCACCATCCTGACCTGGTACCCCGAGGGCAGCGGACCCCCGCTGAGCCTGGCCCTGACCGGGGCCAGCGTGGGCGGTCTCGTGCTCGTCCCCCTGCTCACCGACCTGAGCGACCGCTTCGGCTTCGGGCCCTCGGTGGCCGGGGTGGGGATAGGCGCCGGCCTCGTGCTGGTGCTGCTGTCCACCTTCGTGATCCGCGTCCCGGCCGCGGCTGGCACCGCGCCGGCAACGGTGCCGACGACCGCCGCCACGGCCAGGGCCGACGTGCTCGGCGACGTGCGGTTCTGGACCCTGGCCCTGGGCTTCGGGCTGTCCTTCACCGTGCAGGTCGGTTTCCTGCTCCACCAGCTGAGCGTGCTGTCGGACCACCTGACCGACGGCGTCGCCGCCCGCATCGTGGCCGGCACCTCGCTGGGGGCGCTGGTGGGCCGGCTCGTCTTCGGCGCCCTCACCCCGGCGGGTTGATCCCTACCGGCCCACCCTGGCCTACCTGGCCCTGCAGACCGTGGCCCTGGCTGTGGTGGCGACGGGCACCGACTCGGGCCTCGCCCTCGTCGTGGGCAGCCTGGCCTTCGGGCTGGGGGTGGGCACGCTCATCACCGCCCCGCCGTTGTGGGTGCGCACGGTGCTCGACCGGGTCCCCTTCGAGCTGGCCTACTACCGGGTCAACGTGGCCCTCATGGCCGGGGCCGCCCTGGGGCCCATCCTCACCGCGGTGCTGCACGACCACCTGGGGGGCTACGGGTGGACCCTGGCCGTGCTGGCCGGGCTCGACGCCGTGGCCCTGGGGCTGCTCGTCCTCACCCCCCGTCTGGGGCCGCGGGCCACCCCGGCCACCCCGGCCGCCGCGGCCAGCGACGAGACGACCGCCGCGATGCTCAGCCCTGGCTAGCTTGCCGCTCATGGCCCTGACCGCCGGTCCGGACGGCCCCGCGGACGTGGGGGAGCTGTTGCGCCGGTGGCGTCGTCGCCGCCAGCGCACCCAGCTCGAGCTGTCCCTGGCCACCGGTGTATCCACCCGCCACCTCAGCTGCATCGAGAACGGCCGCTCCCGCCCCCCGGCCCGTGCCCGCTCCTGCCGCCGCGTCCATGGAGGCGGTGCGGGCCACGTGCCGGCGGCTGTTCCCTCCGGGGCGTGCCCGAGCACCTGTGCCGGCCGGCGGTCAACCTGTTCCGCCTGACCCTCCACCCCGAGGGCCTGGCCGCCCACACCGCGACCTTCGACCAGTGGGCCCGCCAGATGCTGGCCCAGCTCGTGCGTCTGGCCGACACCTCGGCCGACCCCCGCCTCGACGCCCTGCTCGACGAGGTCAGCGCCTACCCCAACGTGGCCGAGGTGGTACGGGACCACCCTGACCGTGTTCGCCACCCCGGCCGACGAGTCGGTGGGCGAGCTGGCCATCGAGGTGTGCTTCCCGGGCGACGCCGCCACCGAGGCCCACCTGCGATCCCACTGAGCGACTCCTCGTAGGCTCTCGCCGTTCCACCGGCCCCAGCGGCCCCCACGTGAAGCGAGACGATCGACGATGACCTACTGCATGGCCCTGCGGCTGACCGAGGGCCTGGTGTTCATCTCCGACACCCGGACCAACGCCGGCATCGACAACGTGGGCAGCTACCGCAAGCTCCACGTCTTCCAGCCCGCGCCCGACCGCGTCTTCGTGCTCCAGTCGGCCGGCAACCTGGCCACCACCCAGGAGGTGCTCGACCGCATCGCCCGTGACCTGGACCGACCCGGCGACCACGAGTCCCTCGCCACGGTGGACCACCTGTTCGAGGCCGCCCTCTACGTGGGTCGCCTGGGCCAGGAGGTCACCGCCCGGCACCGGGACGGGATGGGTGCCATCAACGGCACGGCCACCTTCATCCTCGGCGGCCAGGTGGGCACCGAGGCACCCGACATCCTCCTCGTCTACCCCCAGGGCAACTACATCCGGGCGTCGGACGAGCGCCCGTTCCTGCAGATCGGTGAGAGCAAGTACGGCAAGTTCATGCTCGAGTTCGCCGTGCGGGCCCATGTCGACCTCATGCGGGCCACCAAGATCGGCCTGGTGTCCATGATGAGCACGGCCCGGTCCAACCTGTCGGTGGGCCCGCCCTACGACGTGGGCGTGTACCTCCACGGCTCCATGGCCCTCGACGAGGCCCGGGTCGAGGAGGACGCCCCCCTCCTGGCCGAGCTCGAGGCCCTGCTGGAGAAGCACGTCCTCAACGCGGTGGCCGAGCTGCCCAGCTCGTCACTGGGCAGCCTGGCCGGCGAGCTCGGCGGTGCGGCGGCCGATCCCGCTCTGCCCGGGGTCTGAGCCCTCTGCGGTCCCCGGTCAGCGGCCGGGGGCCTCGGGCCGATCCTGCAGGGCGAGCATCTCCATGCCCAGGCCGTAGCCCAACAGGTCCTGCAACTGCCGCTTGAGCTGCTCGACCAGCATGATGCGCGAGTAGCGCAGGGTCAGGGTGGAGCGCAGGGACAGCTCGGTGGCCAGCTCCCAGGCCCGGGGCAACAGATCGGCCGCGGGGTGCGACTCGAAGGCCAGGCCCCAGTCGACGGCCTCGGCCGCGGACACGGACCGTCCCGTCAGCAGGTGGGCCCGACCCCGGTTGTGGCCCAGGAGGAGGGGGAAGACGACGTGCATGCCGTCGCCGGGCACCATGTCGGCGGGGACGTGGGCCGAGTCCTGGAACTGGGCGTGGTCGGCCACGAGCACGATGTCGGACAGCAGGGCCAGCTCGCAGTGGCGCATGGCGGGCCCGTTGACGGCGGCGATGACGGGGGCGTCGATGTCGAGCAGGTTCATGAGCAGCTGCTTGCCCTCGCGGATGACCCGGTCGGCCACGTCGAGGGGCAGGCGGGTGTGTCCCCCCGGACGTCGTGTCCCCCATGGGCCCGGCCACCTTGGCCTGTGGGGCGGGGCCTTCGCCAGGTCGGCTAGAACTGGATCATGGACAGCCAGCAGCTCGCCGCGGTGGCCGATCAGCTCGCCATCCGGGACCTCACCGCCCGGTACAACTTCGCCATCGACGCCGGCCAGATCGAGGACTGGGTGGCCACCTTCGTCGAGCAGGGCACGTTCGCTTCGGCCCTGCTCGGCGAGCACACCGGTCCCGAGGGCCTGACCGAGTTCGCCAAGGGCTACTCGGCCGCCTTCACCGGCCGGCACTGCACCACCGACCACATCATCGAGCTCGACGGCGATCGGGCCACGCAGCGCTGCTACCTGGTGCTGGTCAACAACGACGGTGGCAGCCGGGTGTCGACCACGGCCATCTACGAGGACGAGCTCGAGCGCACCCCGGCCGGTTGGCGCTTCGTCATCCGTCGGATCGCCCCCGACACCGCCCTGCACTGAGCACTCAGGCCGTACGCCTCGGCGCCTGCCCCGCGGCCCGCTCGCGATCGGCGAGGTTGAGGTCGGCCAGGGCCTGCAGCTCCTCGTCGGGGGCGTCCTCGGCGGCGATGAGCCGGTTGTCGGCCCCGTGGGAGGCCCGGATCATCTCGTCGAGCTTGCGCTGGGTGGCGGCCTGCTGGCGGCTCTGGGCGTGCTGGATGGCGAACACCATGATCAGGGTCACCGAAGCGCTGACCGAGTAGAGCACCTCCTCCCACCAGTGGGGGAAGCCGCTCCACAGGCCCACCACCAGCCAGATGGCCACGAACGCCGCCGCGGCCAGGCCGGCCCCGGCGTGGGAGGACACGTCGTCGAAGCGGTGCAGGGCCCGGCTGGCCGAGGTCCGTTGCCGGCGGTGGGGGTCCCCCCGGCCGCCGAAGCGCTCCACGCCGTCCGAGGGTGCCAGCCGACCCCGGTACCACCGGGGCGTCGACCGCTGGCAGATGTGGCGCTGCACCCAGTCCCGTCGGTGGGCGATGGGTTCGGGTCCGCCCTGGTCGTTCACCACGGCGGTGTACCCGATCGGGCCCCAGCTCGGTCATGGGCGCAGGGGTGCCGTTCGGCTCAGGCCCGGGGCGACCGGCCGGCGATCTCGCCGGTGTCGTCCTCGAGGGCGACGCGCAGCAGCACGCACACCCAGGTCCGGTAGGGGCGCCAGGCGTCGGCCGGGGCGACCAGCTCGTCGTCATCCTCGCAGCTGCACGAGCTCGGCCGAGAAGGGCCCGATGCCGCCCAGGCGCCCCAGCTGGGCCAGGGCCTCGTCCCGGGGCAGGGCCCGCAGGGTGGCGGCGTCGAGCTCGCCCCGTAGCGCAGCTTCGCCCAGGGCCCGCAGCCACTCGGGCTTTCGGCCGGCCAGGCCCCCGAAGGCCTCGAGCTCGGCCAGCCGCTCGGGGGCGGGGAAGGCGTGCACGACGCGGTCGCCCAGGGTGGCGGCCCGGCCCAGCTCGACGGCCATGCGGGCCTTGATGGCGGCGGCTTGGGGGATGCGGGTGCGCCGGCCGATCAGCGTCCACGCCGCCGCTTCGTAGGGCGACCAGAAGCACACCGGCCGTAGGCCCGGGTAGCGGTCCTGGAGCCGGCCCACCACGGGGTCACGCCGCCCGACATCGGCGAAGCCCGAGCCGTCGACATCGAGGGACAGGATGCGCCCGACCTGGGTCCGGACCGCAGCCAGCAGCCCGTCGTCGACCTCGGCCGCGGTCTCGCCCTCGGCCTTGCCGTCGACGGCGCCGTCAGCCAGCACCACGTCGCCGACCACCTCGTTGCCCTCCTGGTGGACACGCACGCCCACGGTGCGCCAATCGCCGTCGACGGCGAAGGCCAGGTCCAGGGGGGTATCAGCCGCCTCCGTGTAGGCGGCGGGGGCGAAGCCTTCGAGGAAGCGGGTGCCCGCTGCCAGGGAGAACGGGCCCTCGGGCGTGAGGGTGAAGCGCGCCATGGGACCTGCCTACCCGCGACCGGGCCCCGGGCTCGCATCGGGTCGGACCCCGTGCGTCCTGAACCGGGCGGCCTGACACGGGCGTCAGGTCGGGGACCTCGGGGGATGCCGGCACCCTGCCCGGCGACGTATGGTCCGGCCCGAGACCCCTATCCGGGAGCGGACGCCTTGCCTGTAGATCCCAACCGCCAGACGTGGAAGCCCGGCATGGACTGGGAGTCGGCCATCGACGACCTGGCCTACATCCGGGCCCTGGCCGCCGAGATGGGCGGCGAGGAGCGCGTCGACCGCCAGCACGCCCAGGGCCGCTACACGGTGCGTGAGCGCATCGACAAGATGGTCGACCCCGGCAGCTTCGTGGAGGCGGGTTCCCTGGTGGGGGCGGCCGAGTACGACGCCGAGGGCAACCTGGTGGGCTTCACGCCGGGCGCCTACGTGCACGGCCTGGCCGAGATCGACGGCCGGCCCGTGGCCATCGGCGGGGACGACTTCACCATCTCCGGTGGCAGCCCCCACAACGTGCACAAGAAGCCCCACGACTTCATGCACCCCCTGGCCACCACCTACGGCATCCCCTGCGTGCACCTGGTCGAGGGCGTGGGCCACAGCTCCAAGGCCGACGAGGCCTCGGGCTCGATGGGCCTGCCCGAAGGGGACATGTGGTACAAGCCCATCGAGGTGCTACGCCGGGTCCCCGTGGCCGCGGCCGTGCTCGGGGCCGTGGCCGGCTGGCCCGCCGCGCTCGCGCTGCTGTCCCACTTCACGGTGATGGTCAAGGGCCAGTCCCAGATCTTCCCCTCGGGTCCCCCCGTCGTGCGCCGGGCCATCGGTGAGACCCTCAACAAGGAGGAGCTGGGCGGCTCGGCCGTGCACGTGCACCAGAGCGGCCAGATCGACAACGAGGCCGACACCGAGGAAGAGGCCTTCGAGCAGATCCGCCAGTTCCTCTCCTACGTGCCCGACACCACCAACGACGTGGCCCGTCGGGTGGAGACCGGCGACCCGCCCGACCGCCGGGTCGAGGAACTGCTCAACATCATCCCCACCAACCGTCGGCGTGGCTACGACGCCCGCAAGCTGATCAAGCTGGTGGTGGACAACGGCGAGTTTTTCGAGATGCGCCGCCACTACGCCGGCGCCGTCATCACCGGGTTCGCCCGCCTCGACGGCTACAGCGTGGGCATCCTGTCCAGCGATCCCCTGAAGATGGCCGGGGCCGTCGACGGCGACGCGGCGGACAAGTACGAGCACTTCGTCGACCTGTGCGACGCCTTCAACCTGCCCGTGGTCATCTTCCTGGACATGCCCGGGTTCATGTTGGGCTCCGCCGCCGAGCGCAAGGCCACCATGCGTCGGGGTGTGGGCGCGCTCATCGCTTCCTTCGAGGCCGGGGTGCCCAAGGTCGAGTTCAACGTGCGCAAGTCCTACGGCGTGGCCGCCGATGCCCCCAACAGCATGGGCCTGCCCGAGGGCCTGAACCTGCGCTTCGGCTGGCCGGCCGGGGAGTGGGGCGGCATCCCCATCGAGGGCGGCGTGGCCGCGGCCTACAAGCGGGAGATCGAGGCGGCGGCCGATCCCGACGCCCACCGCGACGCCATCGAGGAGCGCCTGCTGCGCCTGCGCTCCCCGTTCCGGGCCGCCCACCAGGGCGACGTCACCGACCTCATCGACCCCCGCGACACCCGCATCCTCGCCTGCCGCTTCGTCAGGCTGGCCCAACCCCTGCTGGCCAAGCTCGCCCAACGCCCCAAGCGCGTCGTCCGGCCGTAGCCGGGCCCGCACCCGACTGGTTCGAGCCCGACGGCGTGCCTTCAGCAGGTGGGCCAGTAGCGCAGGGTGCGCTCCTCGGGTGGTGGTGGCGGGGTCGATGACCTCGTCGATGTTCATGTGGGCTGCGGCGTCGAAGGTTGCCCTCGCGCAGCTCGGCCACGATGGCCCGCTTCTCCTCCACGGTCTTGCGGTCGCCGTAGAGCACCTTCACGCCGATCTCGGGGTCCATGAACCCGATCGGCGTTGAGCAGGCGCACGGCCCGGAACAGCATGCGGCCGTGCTCGACCTGACGTCCGACCAGGAAGCCCACGACGTCCTGGAGGAACACCGCGGGGATCTGGGGTTCGACGCCAGGATGGCCACCGGCCAACCGTCGATGCGACCCAGCCCGGTGACGAGGCCCCGGCCCATGCCCGGACGCAGCTCCAAGAAGTCACCGGGTGACCCCTCGGGGGCCCCGGGGGCGGTGACGACCAGGCGGCTGATCACGGTGCGCATGTCGTAGGCCCGGGCCCGCTTGCGGGGCACCAGGGCAGCCAGGGCGGGGTCGGGCACCTGGGCGCTCGGGACCGGTTCCGTCCGGGGGGCGGGCGTCCAGATGTTGGGGGGCAGGAAGGACAGGAACCGGCGCACGGCGTCGAGCGCTTCGCCCGGCGTGTCCACGGCCAGGTCGACCAGGCCGGTGCGGCGCACGTGGGCGTCGGCCTCGGCGCTGTCGTCAGCCTCCCGCTGTCGGTCAGCTGGAGCCTGGGCCGCGCACCTGTACGGTGAAGTCGCCCAGGGCCGACAGCACAGCGGCGTCCTCGAAGCTGTCTCCGAGGATGGCGGTGGCCATGGGCACCTGGCTCGGGTCGAGGCGGGATCGATGATCTCGTCCACCCCCAGCAGCTGCTCAGCAAGCAAGCTGACGCCGCGAGGCAGTCCAGGAGGCGGATGGTCGCCCGGGCGGCTCTGATCGGCGAACAAGCTCGTCTCGGAAAAGTGTTCGGTTCATTTGCTTCTGCGGTTTGCGAACACTTTCGGGCCCCAAACTACGTCCATGTACGTGTGGTTCGGTACGTTTCGATCCCTCACGACCGCGCAACTTCCGGGCGGGTGCATCGGTACCGTTGCCCGGGTGGCCACCCCTGACGCTGCCCCGCCCTCGACCCTCAGGCGGGGCCGGCCGAGCCGAGAAGACGTCTACGCCCGGCTCAACACCCAGATCGAGGAGCTGTGGACAAGGATGGGCGGGCTACCGAACCCGCTCGAGGCGGCTGATATCTGGCGAGGGATCTGGTTTGCGGAGGCGCACCACTCGACGGCTATCGAAGGCAACACGCTGGTTCTACGCCAGGTTGAGACCCTGCTTGCAGAAGGACGCGCCGTTGGCGATAAAGAGCTCCGGGAGTACCTGGAAGTCAAGGGCTATGCTGACGCTGCGGAGTGGGTCTACGATCAGGCAATCCAGCCTGGGTCGTGGAGCGCCGGTGAGGTGCTCACCCTAGCCGAACTGCGGAATGTTCATGCCGCCGCCATGACTCCGGTTTGGGATGTGGCACCTCATCCGGATGCGGCGATGAGCGAAACCCCAGGCAGCTTCCGCCAGCATGACATCAGGCCCTTTCCGGGAGGGATGCAGCCCCCTTCCTGGGTCGTGGTCTCCTCTGACCTAGATCCATGTGTTCGGGGAGTTGGGGCTGTGTGATGGGTGGCCTGGCGGGGGGCGGGGTTATTGACGTTGTGTTTGCGGTGGTGGGGCGCGTTCG
>JBBSLP010000089.1:0-16108 GCA_038255145.1 Acidimicrobiales bacterium | reverse complement strand
GTGCGTCGCCCTTCTGGTCGGGCCCCACACCAAACTCAACTACGGCCTCAAGACCAAGAAGACGACGGCGTGACAGGCTCGCTCGAGCACCATTTTCACGCTTGCGTCACGGCCGCGCAGCAGCCACAGGAACTCAACTGAGGCCGGTGAGGCTCCCCCGGCTCGGAGCGGGCGGGAGCCCCCAGTCACTAGGGTCGGCGACGGACGGTCGTCACGTCGGCGACGACGAGGGGAGACACGATGCACGGTGGTCAGCTGGCGGCCAAGGCACTCAAGGCCGCGGGGGTCGAGTGCGTGTTCACCCTGTCGGGGGGCCACGTCATGGCCATCTACGACGGTTGCCTCGACGAAGGCATCCAGGTCGTCGACGTGCGCCACGAGCAGGCGGCCGTGCACGCGGCCGACGCCTGGGCCCGTCTGCACCCGGGCAAGGTCGGCGTGGCCATCGTGACCGCGGGGCCCGGGGTCACCGACGGCGTCACCGGCGTCGCCAACGCCTGGCGGGCCAACTCCCCCATCCTCGTCTTCGGCGGCCAGGGTCCGTTCAACAACCTGCGCCGGGGCTCCCTGCAGGAGATGGACCACGTCTCCCTGATGCGGCCCATCACCAAGTGGGCCGACGCCTGCTACGAGACCCGCCGCATCGGCGAGTACATCGAGCAGGCCGTGCGCACCGCCCTGGCCGGCGTGCCCGGCCCCGCCTTCCTCGAGATCCCCATGGACGTGCTCTCCGGGCCCGTGGACGAGGCCAAGGCGTACCTCCCCCCCTTCCGCGACTACCGGGTGAAGCACAGCGCACCGCGGGCCGACGTCGAGCGGGCCGTGGAGCTGCTGGCCACGGCCGAGCGCCCCATGGTCATGGCGGGCACGTCGCTCAAGTGGTCCGAGGGTGGCCCCCAGCTGGCCGAGTTCGCCGAGGCCACGGGCATCCCCTGCTTCACCAACGGCATGGCCCGGGGCCTGTTGCCCATGGACCACCCCCAGTTCTTCAACCGCACCCGGGGCAAGGCCCTGGCCGAGGCCGACCTCGTGCTCCTGGCCGGCACCCCCCTCGACTTCCGCATGCGCTTCGGCCGCTCCATCCCCGACGCGGCCAAGATCATCCAGCTCGACCTGGACGAGGTCCTGATCGGCCAGAACCGCTCCGTGGACGTGGGCCTGCCCGGCAACCTCGGCGCCACCCTCTCCCTGCTGCTCGAGGTCATGGCCGCCCAGGACGTCAAGCTCGACCACTCGGCCCGCTCGGCCGAGCTGCGGGTCGATGAGGACGCGGCCGAGGCCAAGCTGCTCACCCAGCTGAACTCGGACGAGGTGCCCATCGACCCCATGCGCCTGTGCCGGGAGATCGCCGCCGCGGTGACCGACGACATGATCGTCATCGGCGACGGTGGTGACATCGTGGCCCAGGCGTCCAAGGTGGTGAAGGTGCCCCGCAACGGCGCGTGGATGGACCCCGGTCCCCTGGGCACCCTGGGCGTGGGCATGCCCTTCGCCCTCGCCGCCCAGGTCGCCCACCCCGACAAGCGGGTCATGATCATCTACGGCGACGGCTCGTTCGGCCTCAACGGCTTCGAGTTCGACACCGCCGTGCGCTTCAACCTGCCCATCGTGGGCATCGTGGGCAACGACGCCGCCTGGGGCCAGATGCTGCGCCCCCAGTCCACCGTCTACGGCTCGGACCGCATCGTGGCCACCAAGCTCAACTACACCCGCTACGACAAGATCGTCGAGGCCATGGGTGGGCACGGCGAGTACGTCACCCAGCCCGAGGAGATCGCCCCCGCCATCGCCCGGGCCTTCGCCTCGGGCAAGCCCGCCCTGGTCAACGTGGAGATGCGCCAGGACGAGGGTGAGATGAAGGGCTCCACCTACGTCTGACGCCGCCGGGTTGCCGGTCGTGTGAACGGCCGGTAACCCACGTGCCCGGCGGACGGACGCGCCGCTAGCGTGCTCGCTCCCGTGCCCCACCACGACCTCGTCGCCGAGCAGGCCCGCCTCGATCACGCCCACGACTGCCTCGAGCAGATGCGGGCGCGCGCCGCCGAGCTGACCGCGTCGTACGAGCAGCTGGCCCGGGCCGGTGACGTCGACGCGGCCCGGGCCCAGGCCCACCTCCACGCTCGACTGGTGTCCCTCGACGAGCGCCGGGCCGCCCTGTGCTTCGGCCGCATCGACGAGGCCGGGCCGCGGGGCGAGAGCTGGTACATCGGTCGCCGCCACGTCGAGGACCCCGCCCGCGACCCCGTCATCGTCGACTGGCGGGCCCCGGTGGCCGCCCCCTTCTACCGGGCCACCGCAGCCAACGCCCTCGACCTCCACCTGCGCCGACGCTTCGTCATCGACGGGCGCGAGCTGCTCGACCTGTTCGAGGAGATCTTCGACGACCCCGACCACCCCGAGCTGGCCTCCAGCGGCGGGGTGGCCGACCCCCTGCTGGCCGAGCTCGAGCGGTCCCGGGCCGGGCAGCTGCGCGACATCGTGGCCACCATCCAGGCCGAGCAGGACATCGTCATCCGTGCCCCCCTCGACCGGCCCGTCATCGTCCAGGGAGGACCGGGCACGGGCAAGACCGCGGTGGGCCTGCACCGGGCCGCCTTCCTGCTCTACGAGCACCGCCGGGCCGCGCTGGAGGGGGCTCGGGTGCTGGTGTTGGGGCCCAACCGGCTGTTCCTGCGCTACATCGGCGAGGTGCTGCCGTCGTTGGGCGAGACCGCGGTGAGCCAGCACACCGTCGAGAGCCTGGCCGGGGCCCGCTACCGCATCCGCGGTGTCGACGACGCCACCACGACGGCGCTCAAGGGCGACGCCCGCATGGCCACGGTGCTGGTCAACCTGCTGCACGGCCAGGTGGCGGTGCCGAAGGACACCGTGCGCCTGCCCACCACCCACGGCACCGTCGTCCTCGAGCCCGACGAGCTCGGGCGCTTGGTCAGCGACGTGCTCGCCTCGACCACGACCTTCGCCAACGCCCGGGACGTGATCCGCCGCCGGCTGGAAGCGGCCGCGGTGGCCAAGTTCAGCGACCCGGCCACCGGCGCCGGTCCCGAGGACGGGGCCTTCCTGGCCCACCTGCGGGGCGAGGGCACCTTCAGCCGGCTGCTGGCCAAGCTGACGCCGTCGGTGTCGGCCCCCTCCCTGGTGCGGCGCCTGCTGGGAAGCCCCACCGCCCTGCGTCGGGCCGCGGCCGGCGTGCTCGAACCCGACGAGGTGGAGCGGTTGCGCCGACCGTCGGCCAAGAAGGCGGCCGACGAGGCGTGGACGGCGGCCGACCTACCCCTGTTGGACGAGGCCGAGGTGCTGATCAACGGCACCGCGGTGACCTATCTGCACGCGGTGGTGGACGAGGCCCAGGACCTGTCCCCCATGGCCTTGCGCATGGTGGCCCGCCGCGTGCCCTCGGGCTCGCTCACCGTGTTGGGCGACCTGGCCCAGGCCACGGCACCGGCCTCGGCGTCGTCCTGGGCCGACGTGGCCCAGGTGCTGGGGGTGGCCGAGACGGCCGACCGCCGCGTGCTCGAGGTCGGCTACCGCCTGCCCGGCGAGATCCTCGACTGGGCCGCGGGCCTGCTGCCCATGGCCGCCCCCGGGGTGCCGCCGACCCGATCCGTCCGCCGCACCGGCCGTCCCCCCGTCCTCGTCCCCGTGGCTGCGGGTGCTTCAGCGGACGTCGTGGCCGACGCCGTCGCCGTCGAGGCCGGGGCCATGGCCGGTGACTGGGGCCTGGTCGGCGTGGTCGTTCCCGCGTCCCTGGCTCCCGCCGTGCACGCCGCTGTGGTGGCCGCCGGGTTGGACGTCAGCCGCATCGACCCCGAGCTGCTGGACCACCACGTCAACGTGCTCACCGCCGAGCAGGCCAAGGGCCTGGAGTTCGACGCCACCTGCGTCGTCGAACCCGCCGCCATCGTCGAGGAACAGAGCGCCCGGGCGTTGTACGTGGGCCTGACGCGCTGCGTGCAGGAGCTCCGCGTCGTCCACGCCCGCCCCCTTCCCCCCGGCCTCGACCCCGTCCCCGCGGTTGGGGTCGACGCCGGGTGACCGTGCGGTCGCACCCGGTGTCGCTGTCGCCGATCGGGGGCCTGACCTGGGCACCGGGCCCGCCGCGCTGCGTCACCCGATCGCCTGGGATCGGCCTTGGGCCACCTTTCGCGGTACTGAAGTAGATCCCCCAGCCAGCGAACCCGCGCCGACCAACCCCATCGTCGACACCCAACCGGCGACCGGCCCCCACACCCCGCCACCAGCGGCAGCACGAAGAACCGCCATCGGCCCCACCCCTGACGACCAGCCATCTGGCCAGCTGCCGGCTAGGCCAGGGGGGCGACCTGGTCGAAGGCGATGACGTCTTCGAGGGCGGCGAGCGTCCGCAACACGCCGAGGTCGTCGCGTTGGCGGCCGATGACCTGGAGGCCGATGGGCAGACCGCCCGAGGTCAGGCCGGTGCACACCGTGCCTGCGGGGTTGCGGGTCAGGTTGAAGCCGTAGGTGAACGAGACCCAGTCCGCGGTGGGCACACCGTCCTTGGTGCCCATGACACCGGCATCCAGGCGGGGCACCACGCCCGACGTGGTGGGGCACAGCACCAGGTCGGCGTCGACCGAGGCCACGGCCTGCTCGAACTGCACGTTGAACAGGTGGGCGGCGTCGATGGCCCGGGCGTAGGTGGCCCCATCCACCTTGGCCCCGGCCTCGATCTGCTGCTGCAGGCTCTCCCCCAGCTCGTCCCACGCCGGCGTGCCCCGCAGGTGGCCGTGGGCCTTGAACCGCTGGGTGATCCAGATGGCCAACCACGACTCCAGCGGCGAGGTCGGCCACACCGTGGGCAGGTCGACGACCTCGGTCCCCGCCGCCGCCAGCCGATCCACCGCGGCCTGGCACGACGCCGCCACCTCGGTGTCGAGCTCGCCGTAACCCAGGGTCGGGCTCCAGGCCACCCGGGCCGGCGGCCGTCCGTCCAGGGCCCCCGACCAGGGCTCGTGGGGCCCGGGGAAGGAGAAGATGTCGGTGGGCTCGGGCCCGACCACGGCATCGAGGGCCAGGGCCACGTCGCGGATGGTGCGGGCCATGGGCCCCTTCACGGTGAGCACGCCCGACCCCGGGGGGTTGGGCCCACCCACCGGCACCCGACCCTGCGAGCACTTGATCCCCGACTGGCCACAGATCGACGCCGGCAGCCGGATCGACCCACCTCCGTCCGAACCCGTGCCCAGGGCCACGATCCCTGCGGCGATGGCCGCGGCCGTGCCCCCCGAGGACCCCCCGGCCGAGTGCTCGAGCTGCCAGGGGTTGGCCGTGGCCCCGAAGGCGGGGTTCTCGCTGATTCCCTTGTGGCCGAACTCGGGGGTGTTGGTCTTGCCCAGCACCACGCAGCCGGCTGCCCGCAACCGGGCCACCAGGGGTGAATCGGCCGTGGCCACGGCGTCACCGAGGTGGATGCGGGAGCCGTAGGTGGTGCGGAGCCCGGCCGCGTCCTCCAGGTCCTTGACCCCGATGACGATCCCCGCCAACGGGCCCACGTCCTCGCCCCGGGCCAGGCGCTCGTCGAGGGCCGCCGCCTGGGCCAGGGCGCCGTCACCGTCCCAGACCACGAAGGCGTTGACCGTCGGGTCGAGGGCCTCGAGCCGCTCGATGCTGTGGGCGGCCAGCTCACGAGCCGCCACCTCGCGCCGCTGCACGCGGCCTACCAGCCCGGCCACCGTCTCCCGGCGCAGGTCGAGATCCACAGCGTCCCCCTCGGTCCAGATGGGCAGGTCAGATGGGCAGGTTGTTCGGGAAGGCCAGATGGGAAGGACGGGTCGGCCGTCAGGCCATGGTCAGGCCGCCGGAGACCGACAGCGTCTGACCGGTGATGTAGCCGGCACCCTCGGAGCAGAAGAAGGCCACGGCCCCCGCCACCTCGTCGGGGTGGCCGATGCGGCGCATGGGCACGGCCCGGGTCAGGGCACCGAGGAACTTCTCGGCGTCCTCCCCCCGCGACGCCGCTGCGCTGCGCAGCAGGTCGGTGTCCGTGGGCCCGGGGCAGACCACGTTGGCGGTCACCCCGGCCCGGGCCGACTCGCGGGCGATGGTCTTGGTGAAGGAGATGACCGCACCCTTGGCCCCGGAGTACACCGACTCGAGCGAGGAGCCCACGCGGGCGGCGTCCGACGCGATGTTGACCACCCGGCCGTAGCGGCGCTCGAGCATGCCCGGCAGCACCGCGTGGGTCCAGCGCAGGACGCCCTTGTAGTTGATGTCGATGACCCGGTCCCAGAAGGGCTCGTCGGACTCGACGAAGGGCATGAACAGGTCCCAGCCCGCGCAGTTGACCAGCACCTCGACGGGACCCATCTGGTCGAGCACGGCCAGGTGGCCGGTGGCCACGGCGTCCGAATCGGTCACGTCGACCACGTAGGGGCGGGCGTCACCCCCGGCGGTCTCGATGAGGCCCGTGGTCTCGGCCGCTTCGGCCTCGAGCACGTCACACACGGCCACGCGGCGGCCCTGGGCGGCCAGGTGCAGGGCGATGGCCCGCCCGATGCCCCGTCCGGCGCCACTGACCACCGCCACGCGATCGACCACCTGATCAGCCATGATCCCCCCCGGAGCTGTCGCCTGCTCGGCACCCGCCCGATCGGCGGGTGCGGCCAGGACCCTACATCGGGCGGATCAGCACCAGGGGCGTGGTCTCGGCCCCGTTCCCGGCCGGGTTCGAGGTCAGCGCCCGCTTCACCAGGGCCTCGTCCACACCCGTGGACGGGCCCATGAGGTCGACCTTGCCCAGGTTGTTGGCGTCGGCCACGACCGCCCCCAGCCCGGTGGCCCGGTGCACGGCCGCGCACACGCCCTCGGCGTCCTCGGGGCCCATGACCACGAACTGGTCGTAGGGGGGCAGGGTGCCCGTCACGTCGTCCACCAGACGGGCCTGGTCACCGACCAGACGATAGAACCAGCCCGGCGCTCCCAGGGCCTTCATGGGGAAGCCCGCGCCCAGGGCGAACAGCACCCGGGGAGCGCCGACCTGGTCGACCAACACCTGCAAGCCCGAGGCCGTACCCAGGGACCCCTCGCCGCTCATGTAGGGCGAGAAACGCTTGGCGAACCAACTGAGGGGGATCTCGTCGGGGTGGCGGAACCGGCCCTGCATGATGGCCAGGGGGGTCTCGCCGATGGCCACCACGTCACCGGGCTGGGCATGGGGGGTGGCGTACTTCTGCACCACGGCCACAGGGTCATCGGCCGGGGTGAGCAGGTGGGTGAGGATGGGCAGGACCCGGGCGCCGTCGATGTCGCGCCACCGGGGCGGGGTGGGCTCGGCGTCGCGCAGGGACAGGACCACGTGGTGGGAGCGGGGTCGGGGACCCTCGCCGCCGTAGGTGGCCATGCGCACGTCGATCCACGCCGCGTACAGGGCCCCCAGGTCGGCCGGGGGTCCGTGCACGTCGACGTCGACCTCGAAGGAGGTCTCATCGGCGGGGTGGATGACGTAGGCGGTGAAGTGGCCGTCGGATCGGGGCGGGTAGTTGGGATCGTTCGACGCCACCGTCACCCGGGTCGTGAGCCCGTCGATCGCCGCATCCGACAGCAGCACCACCCGGGGGGTGACGTCGGTGAGCATGACCTCGCGGTCGGGGATCAGGTTGCGGACCACGACCCGCCCGTGCAGGCGGAGGTGGTCGGGGGAGGGCCGGGTGGCGGCGAACCCCTCGTCGGAGAAGGCGGCCTTGTTGCCGGGTGCCCGGCGGTGCAGCGCCTCGACGGCGCCCACCGCCGCCACACCTGCGCCGGCCACGGCCGCGGCCTTGCGTGCGATGCCCATCGGCGCGGAGGTTATCGGCTGGAGGCCGGCCCCCACGGACCACCCCTGCAGGACCCCGGGCATGACACGGGCGTCAACTCGGCCGGTCACGCACCTACGCCAGCCGTACGCGCACGCGTCCGGTTCGACCACCGCATCGCCCGGCCCGCTGACGAGTCAGGCCTCCTGCCAGGTGAGGACGGCGCCGCCCCGGTTGAGGAGCACGGTGCCGGGGAAGACCCGCAGGCGCCAGGGTTCGAGGCGGAGCACGGCGAAGCCGGGTGAGGTGGGGCCGTCCCAGCCGGGGATGATGGCGGGGTCGTAGCCCACGGGTTCGGGCCCCTCGGCCAGGAGCGTCCACACCTTGGCCCGGGGGTCGGCGTCCTCGAGCAGTTCGGCCCGGCACTCGGCCACGCAGGTGTCGTGCGTCGAGGACCAGTACGAGCACGAGACGTAGGGCGAGCGCTCGAGGTGGGCCCGCTTGACCGGCGTGGGCATGGTGGCGATCCAGCCCACCAGCGTCCCCTCCTCCCACACCCACAGCGGGTGCAGGATCCGTGACCGGGGCCGGTCGGCCCGGTCCACGGTGGTGACCGTGGCCCACACGATGCGGTGGGCCATGTCCCGGAACGCCGGGGCGACCTCGTCGAGCGCTTCCATGGAACCCATGTTGCCAGGCACCCCGCCGGTCACACCGGGATGAGCGACCGCCCGTAGTTGGCGGCCTGGCCCCGGTCCAGGGTCACGAGCGTGAGGCCCGCGCCGTCAGGGGACCCCAGGGCGGCCAGGGCGATGAAGTAGCCGTCGGCTGCCCACACGTGGTGTCGCAACCGCCACGCCTCGGCGGTGAGGGCCGGGGTGATGGCGAACCGCTGTACCGGCGCATCCTGCAGGGCCTTCACGGCGGCGTCCGCCTGCGCCGCGGTGAGCAGGTCACCCATCCACAACTTGCGGATCACGCCCAACACCTCGGCATCGATGTGGGGCGGTGCCGACAGCTCGTGGGTGGCGATGGCCCGGGCCACCGCACGGGCCAGGGGCCGCCGGGTCACCAGCTCGACCAGGGCGCTCGAGTCGATGACCGCAGTGGGACGAGGGCGCTCGGTTACCCCGGGATCAGCCATGCTCCTCCCGGAGCTCACGCAGGGCGTCCTGGGCGTCCTCACTGGGCCCCCACGCCGGTCCACCGAGGTCGAGGCGGTCGAGCCAGTTGGTCATCCGGGACCGGTCGAGGGCCTCACGGATGGCCCGTTGCGTCAGTTGGGAGACGTTGAGGTCCGACGCCTTGACCTGCTCGGCCAGGTCGTCGGGCAGGTACACCGTGATCTTGGCCATGCCGGGAGTATACGCCCCCAGATACTCCCACTCCACGACCTCGCTCCCGGTCGGCGCCCAGGCTCAGGCGGTCGGCGTGAGGCACGATGGGGTCATGCAGGAGCCCTTCGTCCCCCAGGGGCGCATCCTCGACCTCCCCGGACGGGGCGACACGTTCGTCCGCCTGCACCAGGCGGGCACCGACCGCCCCACCCTGCTGCTGCTGCACGGCTGGACCAACACGGCCGACCTCAACTGGTACGCCTGCTACCAGCCCTTCTCGCTGCGCTACAACATCGTGGCCATCGACCACCGGGGCCACGGGCGGGGTTTGCGGTCGACCCACCCCTTCGACCTCGAGGCCGCGGCCGACGACGCCGCCGCCGCGCTGGCCGCCCTGGGCATCGACCGGGTCATCGCCGTGGGCTACTCCATGGGCGGCCCCATCGCCCTGCACCTGGCCAACCGCCACCCCGGCCTGGTCGACGGCCTGGTGCTCACGGCGTCGGCCGCCCGCTTCAACCGCACCATCGTCGACCGGGTGCAGTGGGTGCTGCTGCCCCTGCTGGCCGAGATCATGCGCCACGACGGCCAGGCCGTGCTCATCCGCCGCCAGATCGACAAGCAGGCCGCCGTCGACGAGGTCGTGGCCGCCTGGCGTGAGCGCCTCATCGGGGAGACCAAGCGGGGCACGACCCGCGACAGCGTGGAAGCGGGCCGGGCCCTGTCCCGCTACGACGCCCGCCACCTGGCCGAGGACCTGCGCCTTCCCGCCGCCGTCGTGGTGACCAGCGCCGATCGGGCCGTGCCCTACCGCTCCCAGCTCGAGCTGGCCCGTCTGCTCGATGCCCGGGTGCTGGAGATCGAGGCCGACCACGACGTCTTCCTCACCCGGTCCGCGGCGTTCTCGTCGGGCCTGCTGGCCGCCGTCGAAGGCGTGGTCGACCGCATCGGGCGGGGCCAGCGTCCCCTCGACCGCGCCGTCCGCCGCCACACCCGCCGCTGGCGCCGGGCCCGGGTCCGCTCCTAGACCGGGGCGATGGGCCACCGACCGAACGGATCAGGTGGCGGGAGCGGCCTCGGCCACCATGCGTTCGAGGGCCACGGTCCAGCTGTCGTAGTACGGGCGGTGGGGATCCTCGGCCACCGCCGCCTTGAGCCGGTCGCAGAAGGTGTCCCAGCCCAGATCCAGGCGCTCGCAGGTGAGCACGGCCACGGCGAACACCCGGGCCTGCCAGGGTGCGGTGAAGGGCTCGTCGGCCTGCTCGATCCACGCGGCCCGACCGCCAGCACCACCGGCACCGCCAGCGCCGCCGGCACCACCAGGGCCGCTCACGTGGCGGCCACGCCGATCATGCCGTCCCTGGTGACCAGGGCAGCGAGCTCGGCCTCGTCGAGGTCGTCGGTGCCCTGGGGGCGGCGGGGCAGGACCAGGTAGCGCACCTCGGCGGACGAGTCCCACACCCGCACCTCGGTGTCCTCGTCGAGCTGCAGGCCGAACTCGGCCAGCACGGCCCGGGGCTCGCGCACCACCCGGGACCGGTAGGGCGGCGACTTGTACCAGACCGGCGGCACCCCGAGCACGGGCCACGGATAGCACGAGCACAGGGTGCAGACGATGACGTTGTGCACGGGGGCGACGTCGGCGGCCGGCCCCGTGTTGGCCACGGCCACCAGGTGCTGTCCCTCCATGCCCGCGATGCCCAGCTCCTCGGCCGCGGCGGTGGCGTCGTCCAGCAGGCGCTGGCGGTAGTCGGGGTCGACCCAGGCCCGGGCCACCATGCGGGCCCCCTGACGGGGACCGACCTCGTCCTGGAACACCTCGACCACGGCATCGATGGCATCGGTGCTGATGATCCCGGCCTCGACGAGCTCGGCCTCGAGGGCGGCGGCCCGCAGCTCGGCCGAGGACCGCTCACGGACGTGGTGCTCGGCGCCGTGGTCGTCGCTCATGACGTGCTCCGGGGTTCTGGTGGCGGGGCGGGCTCGAGGTACGGCTCGACGAGGTCGACGGTGACGGAGAAGGGCTCGGCGTCGGGGCCCCACACGTCGACCGACGCGAAGCGCACCGTGTAGCACGGCACCGGGTCCACCCGACGCTCGACGAGGTGCTCGGGCCAGGGCTCGGGCGGGCACAGGCGGTCGATGGTGCCCACCACACCGCGCACGTAGCGGGGGCAGCGGGTGTGGCCGGAGGGAGCGCGCCGGTGCACGCGCACCTGGTCACCGGGGGCGAGGCGGGGCGGGTCGGCCTTCCACTGGCGCGGGTCGCGCCGGGTGAGGACGCGGCGCACGGCGGCCACGAGCTCGGGGTCCGTCGTCGCCGGCACCGCCGGAGCGCCGGCGGCCCGGCGGGCCTCGAGCCGGTCGCCAGGGACGACGTCGGCCCCGTCGAGCAGGTCCTCGAGGGCGGCCAGCCAGTGCTCGTAGTAGCTGGTGGCCAGGTAGTGCTGGGCCCCCATGCGCTCGATGGCCGGACGCAGGCTGCGAGCCCGGGGCTCGACGAGGCCGAGGGCCACCATCATCCCGTGGACCCGGCCCTCCCACGGGGCGTGGAAGGGGGGCTCGTCCGCCTCGGGCACCACCGGCCCGAAGCCGTGCATGCCCCCCATGTCGTGGATGCCGTCCACCCGGGGGACCCTAGTCCCGCCGGCCCGACGGTGGACGCCCCGGAGCACGGACGCGACACGGGCGGGTGGGGGCCGAAGCTCCCCACCCGCCCGGTCCGCTCACCATCGAACAGTCAGTCGGTGCCCACCGTCAGCGGCGAGCGGTCACCCCCGTCAGGGACGGGCGAACACCTGGGGCTCGCCGCCGGCGTTGCCCGTGGCCGGGTTCATGCGGAAGCTCGGGTCGTGCTTGAGCAGCTCGCGCCGGGCGATGGTCATCTTGTGGACCTCGTCGGGGCCGTCGGCGATGCGCAGGGTGCGCATGTGGGCGTACATGTGGGCCAGGGGGAAGTACTGGGACACACCGGCGGCACCGTGGACCTGGATGGCCCGGTCGATGACCTTGAGGCAGATGTTGGGCACGGCCACCTTGATCCCGGAGATCTCGGTGGCCGCGGCCTTGTTGCCCACGGTGTCCATGAGGTGGGCCGTGCGCAGCACGTACTCACGGGCCATGTCGATCTCGATGCGGGACTCGGCGATCCAGTCCTGGATGAGGCCCTTCTGGGCCACCAGGGTGCCGAACGTCGAGCGCACGAGGGCCCGCTCGACCATGAAGTCGAGGGCACGCTCGGCCACGCCGATGGAGCGCATGCAGTGGTGGATGCGGCCAGGGCCCAGGCGGGCCTGGGAGATGGCGAAGCCGCCACCCTCCTCGCCCAGCAGGTTGTCCGCCGGCACCCGCACGTTCTCGTAGATGACCTCGGGGTGGCCACCACGGTCCTGGAAGCCGAACACGTGGGGGTCGCGGCCGAAGGAGATGCCGGGGCTGCTCTTGTCGACGGCGATCATCGACTGCTGGCGGTGTCGGGAAGCGCTGGGATCGGTCTTGCCCATGACGACGAGGACCTTGCAGCGGTCCGACAGGGCGCCGGAGCTGAACCACTTCTTGCCGTTGAGCACGTACTCGTTGCCGTCGCGCTCGATGCGCAGGCCGATGTTGGTGGCGTCGGAGGAGGCCACCTCGGGCTCGGTCATGGAGAAGGCCGAGCGGATCTCACCCTCGAGGAGGGGGGACAGCCACTGCTCCTTGACCCGATCCGACCCGTACATGTTGAGGATCTCCATGTTCCCCGTGTCGGGGGCGGCGCAGTTGAGCGCCTCCGATGCGAAGGGGACCTTGCCCAGCTGCTCGGAGATGGGGGCGTAGTCGAGGTTCGACAGCTTCACGCCGGGAGCGTCGGGGGCCAGGTGGGGCAGGAACAGGTTCCACAGGTTCCGCTCGCGCGCCGCTGCCTTCAGCTTGTCGAGGATGGGCGGGTAGCCGTGGGGAGCGAACTCTTCGAGCTGCTCGTGGTACTCGACCTCGTTCGGGTAGATGTGGTCGTCGAGGAAGCTGCGGACCTCCTCGGACAGTGCGACACCCTGCTCGGTGAACTCGTAAGGCATGTAGCCCCCTTCAGCCTTATTGCGAAGACCTGACTGCGGGCCGCGAACCTGACTGTGCTGTCAACTTCGGGGCTCGCCCAACCCTAGCCGGGGGCGCCCCCACGGCCCCAAGAGGACGAGGGCCCAGGTGCGCACGGTCCTTCAGCGGGAGATGGCGTCGAGCTGGCGGGGCCCGATGAGCACGTGCAGTCGCCCCCCGGGCACGGGCTGGTCGGCCCAGGTCCCCGTCAGCTCGAGCACGGCCACACCCCCGGTGGGCAGGCGCACGTCGGCCCCGGCCAGCACCGACGCCAGCCGGACCAGGTCGGGCTCGTGGCCCACGACCATCAACCGCCCCACCTCGGGCGGCGTGGCCCGCAGCGCGGCCAGGGGATCGTCCTCGTAGAGGCGCTCGTCGAGGCGCACGTCGGCCCCACAGCCCGCAGCATCGAGCACCAACGCCGCCGTCTCCGTGGCCCGTCGCGCCGGCGAGCTCAGCACCAGCTCGGGCCCCAGGCCGGCCCGGCCCAGGAAGCGGCCCACGGTCTCGCACGCCCGCTCGCCGCGGGGCGCGAGCGGGCGATCGCGGTCGGCCACCCCGCCGGGCCACGACGACTTGGCGTGGCGCAGGAGCACGAGCTGGCTCACCAGGCCCTCCGCCGAGGGGGGACAGGCCCCGGGAGGGGGGTCAACGGGAGCGGGCTCAACGGGAACGCCGGGACGAGATGACGCCCGTGTCGAAGCCGGCCAGGTGCAGGCCACCGTGGAAGCGGGCGTGCTCGATCTTCAGGCACAGGTCCATGACCACGTCGAGCCCGGCGGCGCTGGCCACCTCGGCGGCGGCGTCGCTCCGCAGGCCGAGCTGGGCCCAGAAGGCGGTCGCGCCCACGGCCACCGCTTCGGTGGCCACCTCGGGCAGGTCCTCGGCACGGCGGAACACGTCCACGAGGTCGGGGACCACGGGCAGCTCGGCCAACGACGGGTACACCGGCCGACCGAGGATCTCGGTCTCACGGGGGTTGACGAAGTAGACGTCGAAGTCGGTCGACGACGACAGCAGGTAGGTGGCCACGAAGTACGAGGGGCGGGCCGGGTTGGACGAGGCGCCGACGACGGCCACCACCCGGGTGCGTTCCAGCAGGTCGCGCCGGTCGCGGGCCGAGGGCACCGTCCACGCCGCCCGCTCGACGGACTCTCCGGGGGTCGTGTCGGGCGCCATCACGCCTCCTCCTTGGCCGAGGCGGCCAGGGACTGGTCGAGGTCCCAGAGGATGTCGTCGAGGTCCTCGAGGCCCACCGACAGCCGGATCAGGTCCGGACCCACCCCCGCAGCCTCGAGCTGCTCGTCGGAGAGCTGCTGGTGGGTGGTGGAGGCGGGGTGGATGACCAGGCTCTTGGCGTCGCCGATGTTGGCCAGGTGGCTGACCATCTCCAACGCTTCGATGAAGCGGGCCCCCGCGGCGCGGCCACCCTTGACCCCGAAGGCGAACACCGCCCCCGGGCCCGGGGGCAGGTAGCGCTGGGCAAGCTCGTGGTAGGGCGACGACGGCAGACCGGCGTAGCGCACCCACGACACCTGGCTGTGCTCCTCGAGCCAGCGGGCCACGGCCAGGGCGTTGGCCAGGTGCACGGGCATGCGCAGGGGCAGGGTCTCGAGCCCCTGGAGCAGCAGGAAGGCGTTGAAGGGGCTGAGGCTGGCCCCCACGTCACGCAACTGCTCCACCCGCAACTTGGTGCAGAAGGCGTACTCGCCGAAGTTCTCCCAGAAGCGCAGCCCGCCGTAGGAGGGCACGGGCTCGGTGAAGTGGGGGAAGCGGCCGCTCCCCCAGTCGAAGCGGCCGGCCTCGACGACCACGCCGCCGATGGAGGTGCCGTGACCGCCGATGAACTTGGTGGCCGAGTGCAGGACCACGTCGGTGCCGTGCTCCATGGGCCGACAGGCGTAGGGGGTGGCGGTGGTGGCGTCGACCACCAGGGGCAGTCCGTGGGCCTTGGCGATGTCGGCCAGGGCCTCGAGGTCGGCCACCACCCCCGAGGGGTTGGCCACCACCTCGGTGAACAGCAGCCTGGTCGCCGGCGTGATGGCGGCGGCGAAGGCCTCGGGCCGGTCCGCAGCCACGAAGGTGGTGTCGATGCCCAGGCGGCGGAAGGTGACGTCGAACTGGGTGACGGTGCCGCCGTAGAGGTTGGCCGACGAGACGATGTGGTCACCGGCATCGGCCAGACAGGCCACGGTGAGAAACTCGGCCGCCTGCCCCGAGGCCGTGGCCACCGCCCCGATGCCGCCCTCGAGCGAGGCCATGCGCTCCTCGAAGGCGTTGACCGTGGGGTTGGAGATGCGACTGTAGATGGATCCGTACTTCTGCAGCGCGAACAGGTCGGCGGCGTCCTGGCTGTCCTCGAACACGTAGCTGGTCGTCTGGTAGATGGGCACGGCCCGGGCGCCCGTCGTCGGATCAGGTCGAGCCCCGGCGTGGATGGACCGGGTGCGGAAGCCCCATCGGTGGTCCTGCATGGGGGGTGACGCTAGCTCCCGGTACGCGTCGGGGCCGGCGGCGCTGGTGCGCCGCCGGCCCCTTCGCCCGGTGCATCGGTCCTACGTCATCGGTTCGCCGGCCGCGGGGGTGGGCGACCGACGATCGACACGTCAGGTCCAGGTGCCCGTCGCCTGGTCCGAGGCCTCCCCGACGGGGCTGGTCACTTGGGCGTCGTGGTCGACGAGCCCGACAGCTGCGCCATGATCCCGGCTTTGACCCCCTGGTCGATGGTGGCCGGGGTGCTGGTGCCCTCGTCGGCACCGGCCCCACTGCAGGAGGCGGCGACGGTGGCCAGGGCCAGGAGGCCCCCGACCAGCAGGGCGGTGCGACCTCGCCCGACCCTGGCGTTGCGGTGTGGGGCTGATGTGTCGTGCGTCACATGGACAACCTACGCGTCCACGGGGCCGATGTCACGAAGAAATGTGTCATCGGTCACATCTCGTAACC
>JBBSLP010000088.1:0-16191 GCA_038255145.1 Acidimicrobiales bacterium | reverse complement strand
TCTACGGGCCCGGGTTCCCCCCGCGGTCCGCCGCGACGGCCGATACAGCAAAGACGACTTCACCATCGATCTCGACGCCGGCACCGTCACCTGCCCCGCCGAGCACACCGTGACCATCCGGTTCTCCAAGAACCAGTCAGGAACTCATGATCGAACTTCGATGGTCTTCCCAACAGGAATCCTCTCTACAGGACTCCGGTGTTCGTGGGGAGGTTCAGATCAGGTCAGCGGCACCGTCGGTCGGGTCGTCACCCGTCGGACTCCCCCCGGGTCGACAGCTGCTCTCGCTGCCAGCGCAGGTAGGCCTCGATGAACTGCTGGACCTCGCCGTCGAGGACGGCGGCCACGTTCGAGGTCTGCTCGCCCGTGCGCTCGTCCTTGACCAGCTGGTAGGGCTGGAGCACGTAGGAGCGGATCTGGCTTCCCCACTCGACCTTCTTCTGCTCGCCGGCCAGCTTGGCCATCTCGGCCTCGCGCTCCTCGCGCTGGCGCTGGGCCAGCTTGGCCCGCAGCATGGTCATGGCCCGGTCGCGGTTCTGCAGCTGCGACCGCTCGTTCTGGCACGACACCACGATGTTGGTGGGGATGTGGGTGATGCGCACGGCCGAGTCGGTGGTGTTGACGTGCTGGCCGCCGGCGCCGGAGGACCGGTAGACGTCGATGCGCAGGTCCTTCTCGTCGAGCTTCAGCTCGCCGTCGTCCTCGATGAGGGGGACGACGCCCAGAGACGAGAATGCGGTCTGGCGACGGGCGTTGTTGTCGAAGGGGGAGATGCGCACCAACCGGTGCACGCCGCGCTCGGCCTTGAGCATGCCGAAGGCGTAGCGGCCCTTGACGATGAACTCGGCCGACAGGATGCCGGCTTCGGAGCCCTCGCTGACGCTCTCCACCTCGAGGCCCAGGCCCCGGCCCTCGGCCCAGCGCCGGTACATGCGCAGGAGCATCTCGGCCCAGTCCTGGGCGTCGGTGCCCCCGGCCCCGGCGTGGATCTCGCACACCGCGTCGAGCTCGTCGTTGGGGTCGGTGAACAGCGAGCGCAGCTCGAGGGAGTCGAGGCGCTTGGCCAACCAACCCAGGCTCTGGGCGATCTCGGGCTCGACGGAGCCGTCGTCCTCCTCCTGGCCGAGCTCGTAGAGGGTCTCGGCGTCCTCCAGGCGGCCCATGAGGGCGTCGTAGGCGTCGAGGTCCTCGGTCACCTGGGCCAGCTCGGTCTGCACGGTGCGGGCCAGCTCGGCGTCATCCCACAGGTCGGGCCGGCTCATCTCGGTCTCGAGCTGGGGACGGCGTCGGCGCAACTCGTCGACGGCCAGGTAGCGGGCCGCCTCGTCGATGCGTTGGCGCACCTGGGCCAACTCCTCGGTGAAGTCCTTCATCGATTCATTCGCCTAGCAGCTCAGGCACCCGAGGCGGTGGTGCGCCCGTGGCACTGCTTGTACTTGCGGCCGGACCCGCACGGGCAGGGGTCGTTGCGCCCCACCCGCTCGGCCTCGGCCTTGACCACCGGCTTCTGCGTCGTCTCCGGAGCGGGGGCCGACAGGCGCTGGGCCGTGGCCACGGCTGCGCTCATCTGCACGGGGCCGGCGGCCTCGGCGATGGCGGCGGTGCCCGAGCGCTCCACGGTGTCGGGCGAGGTGTAGGTGACCTTGGTGCCGATGGCCATGGGGGGTGAAGGAGCGGGCTCGGGCTCGGTCACCCGCACGTCGATGTGGAGGATGTAGCGGACGAAGTCGAGGTGGACGTTGCCCATCATCTCGGCGAACATCTCGAAGCCCTCGCGCTGCCACTCGGTGAGGGGATCGCGCTGGCCCATGGCCCGCAGGTTGATGCCCTCGCGCAGGTAGTCCATCTCGTAGAGGTGCTCGCGCCAGTGCTGGTCGACGATGGTCAGCAGCACCCGCCGCTCGAGCTCGCGCATGCGCTCGGCACCGAGGAGCACCTCACGCTCCTCGTAGTAGCCCTTGGCCTCGCCCATGATGAGCTCGTAGAGGTCATCGGTGGACCCGGCGCTGGTGAGGTCCTCGTCGCTCAGGTGGGTGGGGAAGATGGTGGCGATGTCGGTGCGCAGGCCCCGCAGGTCCCATTCGTCAGGAGCGGACGATGAGCACGCCGCCTCGATGCTGTCGTTGACGGCGGCGGCCAACCACTCGATGGCCTTGTCCCTGAGGTTGCCCTGCTCGAGGATCTGCTGGCGCAGGCCGTAGACGACCTTGCGCTGCTCGTTCATGACCTCGTCGTACTTGAGGACGTTCTTGCGGATCTCGGCGTTGCGCTGCTCGACCGTGGTCTGGGCCCGCTCGACGGCCTTGGAGACCATCTTGGACTCGATGGGCACGTCGTCGGGGAAGGCGGCCCCCATGACCCGCTCCATGACCCCGCTGGCGAACAGGCGCATGAGCTCGTCCTCGAGGGAGATGTAGAAGCGGCTCTCCCCGGGATCACCCTGGCGACCGGAACGCCCTCGCAGCTGGTTGTCGATGCGGCGGGACTCGTGGCGCTCGGTGGCGATCACGTAGAGGCCGCCCAACTGGCGCACCTTCTCGCCCTCGGCCTTGCACTCGGGCTCCCACTTGAGGCGCAGCTCCTCGAAGCGGTCCCGGTTGTGGGTGGCTTCGACGAGCTCCTCCTCGAGGGCGTCGATGCGGGGCTGCTCGGCCCCGGCCGCCTTGCCGGCGTCGATGCGCCGCTCGAGCTCGATGACCCGACGGCGCAGCTCGTCGCTGGTGGCGGCGCGGATGCCCTCGTTGCGCACGTCGCGCAGGGCCAGCAGCTCGGCGTTGCCGCCGAGCAGGATGTCCACGCCACGACCGGCCATGTTGGTGGCCACGGTCACCGCACCGAGGCGGCCGGCCTGGGCGATGATCTCGGACTCCCGGGCGTGCTGCTTGGCGTTGAGCACCTCGTGGCGCACGCCGCGGCGGGCCAGCAGCTTGGACAGCCGCTCGGAGTGCTCGACCGAGGCGGTGCCGGCGAGGACGGGCTGGCCCACCTCGTAGCGGCCGACGATGTCGTCGATGACGGACTCGAACTTGCCCAGCTCGGCCTTGTAGATCAGGTCGTTCTGGTCCTGGCGCACCATGGGCCGGTGGGTGGGGATGGGCACCACCTGCAGCCCGTAGGTGCTGGCCAGCTCGGAGGCCTCGGTCTGGGCCGTGCCCGTCATCCCCGCGAGCTTCTCGTACATGCGGAAGTAGTTCTGCAGCGTGACCGTGGCCAGGGTCTGGTTCTCTTCCTTGACCTTGACCCGCTCCTTGGCCTCCACCGCCTGGTGGATGCCTTCGGACCAACGCCGACCCTCGAGCGTGCGCCCGGTGAACTCGTCGACGATCTTCACCTCGCCGTTCTCGACGATGTAGTCCTTGTCGCGCTGGTAGAGCTCCTTGGCCTTGATGGCCACGTTGAGGTGGTGGACCAGGTTGGTCGACACCACGTCGTAGAGGTTGTCCACGCCCAGCTCGGCCTCGACGACCTCGATGCCGGGCTCGAGGACGGCGATCTGGCGCTTCTCCTCGTCGACCTCGTAGTGCTCGTCACGGCGCATGCGCTGCACGATCACGGCGAAGCTCTGGTAGTGCGCAGCGGCGTCGGACACCCGGCCCGAGATGATGAGGGGGGTGCGGGCCTCGTCGATGAGGATCGAGTCGATCTCGTCGACGATGGAGTACACGTGGCCCCGCTGCACCTGCTCGGCGCTGGACCTGGCCATGTTGTCGCGCAGGTAGTCGAAGCCGAGCTCGTTGTTGGTGGCGTAGGTGACGTCACACGCGTACTGGGCCCGCTTGTGGTCGGGCGGGTCCTGCCCGGGGACGATGAGGCCCACGGTGAGGCCCATCCAGTTGTGGATCTGGCCCATCCACTCGGCGTCGCGTCGGGCCAGGTACTCGTTGACCGTCACCACGTGCAGGCCCCGACTGGAGAGGCCGTTGAGGTACACGGGCAGGGTGGAGACGAGCGTCTTGCCCTCGCCGGTGCGCATCTCGGCCACCCAGCCGAAGTGCAGGGCGGCGCCCCCCATCAACTGCACGTCGTAGTGGCGCTGGCCGATGACGCGCAGTGATGCCTCGCGCACCACGGCGAACGCGTCGATCAGCAGCTCGTCCAGGTCGGCGCCCTGGGCCAGACGCTCGCGCAGCAGGACGGTCTCGTGCTTCAGTCCGTCGTCGTCGAGCTTTTGCAGCTCCGGCTCACGCGCGTTGATGTCCGGCACCAGCGACTGCAGCGAGCGGAGCATCTTGCCCTCACCCGTGCGGAGGATCTTGTCGAAGAGGCCCATGCGAGGAGCAAGTCTACCGGGACGTTCGACCCTGATCCCGGCCACCGTGGCCGGGGTCGACGACCCGGCCGGCGGGTACCGCCGGCGGCACCACCGCCGGGGGCGCCCGCGAGGCCACGGTCAGGCGCTGGCGTCGATGAGTCCCAGCCCCCCGGAGTGGCGGCGGTAGAGCACGGCGCTGAGCCCGGTCTCGACGTTGGTGAACAGGAAGAAGTCGTGTTCCAGCAGCTGGAGTTGGAGCACGGCGTCGTCCACCGACATGGGCTCGAGGGCGAAGGACTTGCGGCGCAGGATCTCCTCGCCGTTGCGGGCCACGTAGGCGTCGTCGGCCATGGAGGGGCCGTCGTCGTCGTCGGACACGAGGGCCTCGGCGCCGTCGCTCGACACCGAGGTGCGTCGGCCCGCAGCCACGGGCCGCTTGCGCAGGCGGGACTTGAGCCGGGTCAGCTGCTGTTCGAGCTTGTCGACAGCGCGGTCCACGGCGGCGAACCCGTCGGGGGCGGCCACCTTGCAGCGCACGTGGTGGCCATGGCCCTCGATGGTCACCTCGCACACCTCACGATCGGCGATGCGGGGGTTCTTCTCCTCCGAGAAGTGCACCTCGGCGTAGTCCATCCCTTCGAGGAACCGTTCGAGGCGACCGATCTTCTCGATGGCCGAAGCCCTCAGGGGCTCGGAGACCTCGGTGTGACGGCTGCTGACGGTGACCTGCATGCGCAGAACGCCTCCTCTACGTCGGTACCGCGGTGGTGCCGTTGGGACCGCCGGGGAGCACCCGCCGGTGACGTCATCGTAGGAGCCCCGGGGCCGACGGTGACCAGGGACGCGCCTGGTGGTCGACGGGGGGCGTGGCCGGTCGGGACGGGTGGGCCGCAGCCACGGCCAGGACCCGCCGGGCCCCCGCCGCCCGCAGGACCTCGGCGGCACGGGCCAGCGACGCGCCCGTGGTCACCACATCGTCGACCACCAGCACGACAGCGGGGGCGGGGCCTCGGGGCCGCAACCGGGGACCCGCCCGGCGGGCGGCCCGGTCGAGACCGGTCTGGGCCGGCCCGCCGACGCGCTCGAGGAGGGGGCGGACAGGGCGGTCCAGGTGGCGTCCGAGGGCGCGGGCCAGGAGCTCGGCCTGGTCGAAGCCCCGCCGGCGGGCCCGGGCCGCGGTGGTGGGCACCCACGTGAGGGCATCGGGCTCCTCGCCCACCAGGCCGCCCAGGCCACGGGCGAGCCAGTCGAGCGCTCCCCGGTTGTTGCGGTACTTGAGGCCGGCCACCAGCTGGCGCGCCGGCCCGGCGTAGTCGAGCAGGGCGGCCACGGTGTCGACGCCGACGACATCGGGCACGGGTGCGGCGGGAACGAGGGCGGCGGCGCACGGCGGGCAGACCACCCAGCCGGACCGTCCGCACCCGCCGCACGAGGTGGGCAGCAACATGGGGCGCACCCTACGGACGAGGTGTGACGCTGAACGGCGCTCGACCAGCGACGGCGATGCCGCCGACCAGGGCCGGAGCTGACGACCTCGTCGACTTCTGGGCGACCAAGGTCACCGCCGAACACCGGTTTGTGACCCACGGGTAGGGGTAGCTTGTGCCTTGCGCCGAATCCCCCCTCGGCGCAGTCATCCGAGCGGCGCCCCACCCCCCCGGGGCGCCGCTCGTCGCGTCCCGCCACAGCTGGCTCCCCCGCCAGCTGTGGCCGACCGGCGCGAGGATGCGCCATGGACGACGACACGGGAGCGGCACCGCTGGGCGGTTGCTGGCCATGCTGGGGGCCACGGTGGTCAAGGTCGAGCCCGACGGCGGCGACCCGGCCCGACGCAAACCCGTCGACGACGTGGCCTTGGCGCCTGATGCGACCAGCCCCCTGTACGTGCACCTCAACGCGGGCAAGGGCAACGTGTCACCCGGTGTGCTGCCGCCGTCGTGGGCCGATGTCGTGCTCACCGACCGCGTCCGCCACCAGCTGGCCGGCAGCGCGCTCGACCCCGGGCGGCCCGACGCCGGCGCCGGGCCCCTGCTGGTCACCGTGACGGCCTGGGGCTTCGACGCCGAGGAGCCGGGGACGATGGAGGACGAGCTGCTGGTCGAGGCCCGCTCCGGTGCCATCGCCACCATCGGCGACGAGGGCCGCCCGCCCCTGCGCCTGCCCGGTTGGCAGGGCCAGGGCTCGGCCGGGGCCACCGCGGCCGTGGCCGTGCTGGCCGGCCTGCGCTCGGCCGCTGTGGGCCACATCGACGTCAGCTGGCTGGCTGCGCTGCAGGTGGGGGTGGAGCTCGAGTTCGCCGATCGACTGATGGCGGGCCGGTCCCGCCCCCCGGCCGGTCCCTTTCCCCCGGTGGCCTTCCCCGGGGGGGCACTGCCGTGCCAGGACGGCTACGTGTGCCCGGGGTCGTTCCGCGACGTCGACTGGGAGCTGCAGACCCTGTTCTACGGGCTGCCCGAGCTGTACTCGGACGAGCGCTTCTCGACGCGGCTGGCCCGGGCCGAGCGGGTGGACGAGCTGTGGGAGCTGATCCGGCCGTGGTACGAGAGCCACACCAAGCGTGAGATCCACCAGTACTCGTTGGACTCGCCGTGGACGGTGGGCATGGTCATGACCGGCCGGGACGCCCTCGACGACCCCCAGCTGGCGGCCCGGGGCTTCCTCGGCCCCCTCGACACCCCCGACGGTCCCGTGCGGGGGCCGTTGCGCCCGTTCCTGCTGCCGGGCGTGCCCGTGGCCGACCAGGCCGTACGGGCCCCGGGCGAGGACGATGCTTGGGCCCGGACCCAGCTGGCGGCTGCCGAGGCTCCCCCGTCGGCCCGGTCTGCCCCTTCGGCGCGGGTCGGCCGCCGACGACCGACGGGCGGGTCCATGCCCCTCGAGG
The DNA here is from genome assembly GCA_038255145.1 of Acidimicrobiales bacterium. Taxonomy (GTDB): domain Bacteria; phylum Actinomycetota; class Acidimicrobiia; order Acidimicrobiales; family CAIXPF01; genus WHTX01. Next base: position 9,058 of record JBBSLP010000088.1, on the reverse strand, counting down.
GCCTGCGCCTGGTCGAGCTCACCGTGGCCTGGGCCGGGCCCTTCGTGGGCAACAGCCTGGGGGCGTTGGGCATGGATGTGGTCCGGGTGGAGACGCACCGCCCCTTCGAGGGCTACCGGTTGCTGCGCCTGCGGGCCGACTCTGACCCCGAGCGGCTGGCCCACGTGAACGGCACCCGGGACTGGTTCGAGACCTCGGCCGTGTTCTGCGCCGTGAACCGCAACAAGCGGGGCCTGTCGCTGAGCCTGGACGACGAGGCCGGTCGCCAGGTGTTCCTCGACGTGGTGCGCGACGCCGACGTCGTGCTGTGCAACTTCACCGCCCGGGTGATGCCCCAGCTCGGCCTGGACTTCGCCACGCTGCAGGCCGTCAACCCCGACATCGTGGTGGTGCGCATGCCGGCGTGGGGGACCACGGGGCCGTACTCGCACTGCGCCGGGTACGCGCTGACCGTCGAGGCCATGGGGGGCTTCGCGGCGCGCTGGGGCTACGAGCACGAAGGGGCCCGGGTGTCGGACATCTACTGGCCCGACTCGGTCGCCGGCACCCACGCCTCGTTGGCCGTGCTCACCGGCCTGGCCCGACGCGACGCCACGGGGACGGGTTGTGAGATCGACGTGTCCCACCACGACATCATGTGGACCCAGATGGGCGAGGGCATCGTCACCGCCGACCAGCGGGGGGTCGACATCGGCCGCATGGGCAACCGGGAGCCCGGGGTGGAGGGGTCGGGCATCGAGGCCGATGGCCAGGGAGGCTGGGTGGCCGTGGTCGGTGAGCGTCGCGAGCCGGTGCAGGACGTGCTCGGTGCGGCGGCCGATCCCCGCCTGGCCGACCGCTTCGAGATCGTCGACCGGGCTGTCGTCGGGCCTCTGCAGGCGCTGCGCACGGCCTTCGTCGTCGACGGTCGGCCGACGACGACCCGCCGTCCCGCCCCGTTGTTCGACGAACACACCGACGAGGTCCTGCGCGACGTGGCCGGCTACAGCCCCGAACACATCGCTGAGCTGCGGGAGGCCGGTGTGGTCGGCGGCCTGCTCCCCGACCCCGCCACCGCCACCTGGTGAGCCGGCCGTCCCCGTGGCGCGACGGCGGGCCCGGGCGCCATGCTCGGGCCCATGCCGTTCAGCGAGCGCGTGGTGCTGGTGACGGGGGCGTCGCGGGGCATAGGCCGGGCTGTGTCCCAGCTGTTCGCCCAGCGGGGGGCCACCGTCGTGGTCCACTACCGGGCCGATGCCGAGGCGGCGGCGGCCACCGTGGCCTCGTTGCCGGCCGGCGCCCACGTGGCCCTGGGGGCCGACCTGGCCGATCCCGACCAGGTCCCGCCGCTCGTGGCCGGGATCGTCGAGCGGCTGGGACGCATCGACGTGCTGGTCAACAACGCCGGCGTGTACGAGCATCACCCCGTACTCGGCACCAGCTACGACGAGTGGCGGGCCAGCTGGCGGAGGACCATCGAGACGAACCTGGTGGGGCCGGCCAACCTCATCCACGCGGTCGTTCCCCACATGGTGGCCGGGGGCGGCGGACGGATCGTCAACGTGTCGTCGAGAGGTGCGTTCCGGGGGGAGCCCGAACACACCGCGTACGGCGCCAGCAAGGCCGGGCTCAACAGCCTGGGCCAATCGTTGGCCAAGGAGCTGGCCCCTCACGCCATCTACGTGACCACGGTGGCCCCCGGCTTCGTGGAGACCGACATGGCCGCGCCCTACCTGGCCGGTCCCGAGGGTGATGTCGTGCGGGCCCAGAGCCCCCTGGGCCGAGTGGCCACCCCCGCGGAGATCGCCGAGGTGGTGGTGTTCCTGGCCTCCCCGGGTTCAGAGTCGGCCACCGGCGCCATCGTCGACGTCAACGGCGCCTCCTACCTCCGCACCTGACGCCGCCGTACCACACGAGTAGGCTCAGTGGTACGATCGACCCATGAGTGGGACATACCCCCTAGTTGTGGGAGACCGGGGTCGGATCGTCGTCCCCGCCGAGGTGCGGGACCGGGCGGGTCTGACTGCGGGGACTCCGCTGGTGATGCTGGAGACGCCGACGGGTCTCGTCCTCCTGACGCGGGAGCAACTTCGGGCGCGGGTCCGTGAGGACCTGGCTGACGTCGACCTCGTCGCCGAGCTCCTGGCCGGGCGCCGAGAGGACGCCGCCACGGAGGACGCCGGTTGAGCCCCGTACTCGACGCGTCGGCACTGCTGACCTTCCTCAAGGGTGAGCCCGGCGCGGACAACGTCGAAGAGTGCTTGACCACCGGAGCGGTGTGCGGTGCCGCCAACTGGTCCGAGGTCGCGCAGAAGATCGCGGCCGCCGGCCGAGACTGGGACCTGTCCAGCGCCCTGCTCGCCAGCTACGGGCTCGAGATCGAACCGGTCACCGTCGCTGACGCTGAATGGGCCGCTCGCCGTTGGCAACGCGGCGAGGGGCTTTCCCTGGCTGATCGCCTCTGCCTGGCCCTGGCCACTCGGCTCGGCGTCGAGGCGTGGACGGCCGACGGCGGCTGGGGTACCCAGGCGCCGGTCCGTCAGTTCCGCTGAGTGCACCCCGAGGGCGGCGCCTTCGGGCTGGCTGCCGAGGGAGCACCGACCGGTGCTCCCTCGGGCCAGCGCGTCAGCTGCAGCCCGAGGTGGTGCCGCAGCTGGGGCAGGCGAAGCAGCTGCCGGCCCGCTGCATGTGCACCCCGCACTGCATGCACATGGGTGAGTCGTTGAGCCGGGTGGGGATGGCGTGCAGGGCGGCCTCGAACTCGGCCACCGAGGGCACGCTGGGCGGATCGGCGGCGATGTCGTTGCCCTGGCGGGTCTCGACCGCGGTCTCCTCGACGCCGGGCAGGGTCTGCTGGGTGCGCTCACCGGTGGTGAAGATGCCCAGCTCGGCCCGCTCGTCATAGGACAGGTACTCGACCGCCATGCGCCGGAACAGGTAGTCCATGAGGCTGGTGGCGATGCGGATGTCGGGGTCGTCGGTGATCCCGGCGGGCTCGAAGCGCATGCCGGTGAAGGCCTCGACGAAAGCCCGGAGGGGCACGCCGTACTGCAGCCCGTAGCTCACCGAGATGGCGAAGGCATCCATGATCCCCGCCAGGGTCGAGCCCTGCTTGGACACCCGGATGAACAGTTCGCCAGGGCGGCCGTCCTCGTACTCGGCGACGGTCACGAAGCCCTTGCAGTCCGCCACCCGGAAGTCGAAGGTGCGGGACATGCGGCGCCGGGGCAGCTTGGAGCGGATGGGCTCGTAGCGGACCTTCTCGATGACCCGCTCGACGATCTCGGTCACCGTGGTCGCCGGCAGCGCATCAGCCCCCTCGGCCTTGGCCGTGTTCAGGGGCTGGCCCACCTTGCAGTTGTCCCGGTACAGGGCCACGGCCTTCACACCCAGCCGCCAGGCGTCGATGTAGAGCTGCTCGACCTCTTCGACGGTGGCCTCTTCGGGCATGTTCACCGTCTTGGAGATGGCCCCGCTGATGAAGGGCTGCACCGCCGCCATCATGGTCACGTGGCCACGGTGGTGGATCACGTTGTCGCCCATGGAGCAGGCGAACACGGGGATGTGCTCGGCAGCGACGTGGGGAGCGCCGAGGATGGTCTTGTGGCGGTCGATGTAGGCCACGATCTCGACGCCCTGCTGGGGGGTGTAGCCCAGCCGGGCCAGGGCCCGGGGCACGGTCTGGTTGACGATGGTCATCGTCCCCCCGCCCACCAGCTTCTTCATCTTGCACAGGCTGAGGTCGGGCTCGATGCCGGTGGTGTCGCAGTCCATCATCAGGCCGATGGTGCCGGTGGGGGCGAGCACCGAGGCCTGCGAGTTGCGCACGCCGGACAGCGCGGCCTGGTCACAGGCCAGGTCCCAGGCGTGCTGCGCCGCCTCGAGGACGTCGGCGGGGGCCAGTTCCTCGTCGATGGCGGCCACGGCCTGGCGGTGCTGGTCGAGCACCCGCAGCATGGGCTCACGGTTCTCGGTGAAGCCGGCGAAGGGGCCCATGCGGGCCGCGGTGCGGGCCGAGGTCACGTAGGCGTGCCCGGTCATCAGGGCGGTGAGGGATGCGGCCCAGGCCCGGCCGCCGTCCGAGTCGTAGGGCAGGCCCAGGGCCATGAGCATGGCGCCGAGGTTGGCGTAGCCCAGGCCGAGCTGGCGGAAGCGACGGGAGGTCTCGCCGATCTTCTCGGTCGGGTAGTCGGCGTTGCCGACGAGGATCTCCTGGGCGGTGAAGACGACCTCGATGGCCGAGCGGAAGCCCTCGATGTCGAAGCCCTCGGGACCGAGGAACGACAGCAGGTTCAGGCTGGCCAGGTTGCAGGCCGAGTCGTCGAGGTGCATGTACTCGGAACACGGGTTGCTGCCGTTGATGCGCCCGGTGTTGGCCGCGGTGTGCCAGTTGTTGATGGTGGTGTCGTACTGGAGGCCGGGATCGGCGCACTCCCAGGCCGCCTGGGAGATCTCCCGCATCAGCTCACGGGCGGGAAGGGTGCGGACCACCTCGCCGGTGATCACCGCCCGCAGCTCCCAGGGCTGGTCGTCCACCACGGCCTGCATGAACTCGTCGCTCACCCGGACCGAGTTGTTGGCGTTCTGGTACTGGATGGAGTGGAAGTCCGAACCGTCGAGGTCCATGTCGAAGCCGGCTTCGGCCAGCACCCGGGCCTTGCGCTCCTCCACCGTCTTGCACCAGATGAACTCCTCGATGTCGGGGTGGTCGACGTTGAGGATGACCATCTTGGCGGCACGGCGGGTCTTGCCCCCGCTCTTGATGGTCCCCGCCGAAGCGTCGGCCCCCCGCATGAAGCTGACGGGGCCGCTGGCCGTGCCCCCACCCCGGAGCAGCTCCTGGGAGGAGCGGATGCGGCTGAGGTTGATGCCGGCGCCCGATCCACCCTTGAAGATGGTCCCCTCCTCGACGTACCAGTTGAGGATGGCGTCCATGGTGTCGTCGACGGACAGGATGAAGCAGGCCGAGGCCTGCTGGGGCACACCGCTGACGCCGATGTTGAACCACACCGGGGAGTTGAAGGCCAGGCGCTGGGTGACGATGAGGTACTTGAGCTCGTCGGCGAAGGTGCGGGCCTCGTCCTGGTCGACGAAGTAGCCGTCGCGGAAGCCCCAACGGGCGACGGTGTCGACCACCCGGTCGGCCACCTGGCGCAGGGAGGACTCGCGCTCACCCGTTCCCAGGTGCCCCCGGAAGTACTTCTGGGAGACGATGTTGGTGGCGTTCAGCGACCACGTGGTGGGGAACTCCACCCCGAGCTGCTCGAAGGCCACCTTGCCGTCGCGGTAGTTGCTGATCCGGGCGTCGCGTCGCTCCCAGGTCACCTGGCTGTAGGGGTCGACGCCCTCGGTCGTGAAGTGTCGGCGGATGCCGATCCCTACCTGCTCCGGTGCCAGCGCCATGGGAACTCCAGTCACGAGGTCGTGCTCGATCAGTTCGCTCTGTGTGTCGATCGGTTGTGGCCGCTTCGTCCCGCCCGAGGCAGCCGAACCACAAGATGTTGTGGTCGTACCCCCCGGCCGACGCTCCGACCACTACATGAGGGATATTACACCACCGTAATTTCACCGCTGTCAACGGCCCCGTGCCCCGCCGGGCCGGTCCACGGCGGACGGCCGGCGGCACCCGGTTGCATCGTTCAGCGAGGCCGCGGCGCAGGCGCCCAGGTAGAGGGGTCGGTCAAGCCGGCGTCTCGCCCCCACACGGGGTCGCCCACCTGCCGCCCCCTCAAGGAGTCGCCTCTCGCACACCGCACGCGCCCACCACCATCCGGGCACCCACGCCGCTGCTCGCTTGGAACGGAGACCAACGTAGGGACGTCGGGCTGTGGAGCGCTAGAGGACGACGTTGTGGATATCGGTCATCTTGCTGGGGATACCCGGGGGACAACCCTCGGGTTCACCCACAGGGGGGTGTGCACGGCGCGCACACCGACCGGATTTGGTTGACCTCAGACGGTGGCGGAGCCTGAACCTTCGAGCAGCTGGAGCTCGCGGATGAAGTCAGAGGCGTCGGCGAAGCCCTTGTAGACGCTGGCGAAGCGGAGGTAGGCGACGTGATCGGTCAGCCGCAACTGCTCGAGCACGGCCAGGCCGATGTCCTCGGTGGTCATGTCGGCCACGGCCCGAGCCTGGGCCTGCACAGCAGCGGCGATGGTGGCCACGGCCGCCTCGTCCACGGGTCGGCCCTTGCACGCCGCCCGCACACCCCGGACGATCTTGTCGATCTGGAAGAGGACCCGTTCCCCCGACCGCTTGCGCACCAGGAGAGCCGGCACCTCGGCCCGCTCGAAGGTGGTGAAGCGATGGCCACAGGGCTGGCACTCACGGCGACGGCGCACCGCGGCGCCGTCATCCGCAGCGCGGGAGTCGATCACCCGGGTGTCGGCTCGGTAGCAACGTGGGCAGTCCACGAGGGCTGACACTAGCCCTGACGGGCGCAGTCCCCGGCTCGGCCACCGACCCCGCCGTGACCACCGGCGGTGGCTGGACGCCGTGCGTGGTCGTGCCGCCCTCCCTCGTCACGAGCCCGCGCGTTCTACCGCCCCGGCGGGGATGAGCACGGTGCCCCCGGCCTGCAGTTCGGTGCCACCGTTGAGGGCGACGAGCTGGTCGACGAGGGGGCGGGGGTCGGCACCGGGCCGCAGGGCCACGGCGATGGACCACAAGGTGTCACCAGGCTGCACGGCGTGGCGCAGCGCGGCTCCGCTCGGCGCCGCGGTCACGGGCGGGCGGCCATCGGTCAAGGCGTGGCCGGCCACGGTGCGCAGGTGGTCGAGGCCGAGGAAGGCGCCGATGCCGAGGACCACGACCAGGGCGTAGAGCGCCCAGTGGGTGAGGGCGACAGCCGCCGGGGCCACGTGCAACCGGCGCACCGGGCCGGGGGCGACGCAGTGGACGTGGCGGGGCCCACGCTGACGGCTGGGAGCCGGGTTGGTCGGGGTGACGGGAGAGAGGCTGCGGAGCTCGACGGCGTGGAGGGCCATGGTCGAAGTGTCCTCGCGAGGTGTGACAGTGAAGGGTGTGACGGTGAAGGGTCTGACGGTGGAGGGTGTGACGGTGAAACGGGTGACGGTGGAGGGCGCCGGTGGGGCGCCGGTCCCTTAGCCGATCGGAACGTCCGTTCGGGGGATGGCCAGAAGACCACGAACCCCTGTTCGTGTCAAGGGGAAGACGAACGGGTGTTTGCTCTGCGCCTCAGGGCGGTCTACGCTGCAAACGCACGTTCGACCGCCCATTGACACGAGATGCGGGGAGATGCGATGGAGAGCTCGCCGGGCAAGGCCCTGACGCAGCGGCAGCGGGACATCCTGGCGTGCATCGCCCAGCACGTCGCCGAGCGGGGCTACCCACCATCGGTGCGAGAGATCGGTGAGGTCGTGGGCCTGGGCTCGCCCTCCACCGTGCACGCCCACCTCGAGACGCTCGAGCGCCTGGGCTACCTGCGGCGGGACCCGACGAAGCCCCGGGCCATCGAGGTGCTGCCCGACCCGTCCATGGGCGAGGTCGAACGTCGACCGTCGCGCCTGGTGCCCATGGTCGGTGACGTGGCCGCTGGCGTCAACGTCCTGGCCAGCGAGCACATCGAGGAGCTCATCCCCATCCCGTCGGACTTCACCGGCGATGGGGAGCTGTTCATGCTGCGGGTGCGGGGGGAGTCGATGATCGACGCCGCCATCCTCGATGGCGACTACGTGGTGGCCCGGACCCAGAGCACGGCCAGCAACGGCGAGATCGTGGTGGCGGGCATCCCCGGAGACGAGGCCACGGTGAAGGTCTTCACCCAGCGCGACGGCATGGTCCGCCTCCTGCCGGCCAACCCCACGATGTCCCCCCTCGAGTACCCCGCCGACGAGGTGACCGTGTTCGGCAAGGTGGTCACCGTGATCCGCCGGGTCGACTGACCTTCGGCCCGGGGCTGGTCCTCAGGTCCGGGTGATCAGGTCGAGCAGCACGGCATGCACCCGGGCCAGGCTGTCGCCTTCCACCCGTTCGTCAGCCGTGTGGCACAGCTCGGGCGCGCCCGGGCCCAGGTTCACCGCCGGCACCCCCCGCCCGGCAAAGCGGGCCACGTCGGTCCACCCCAGCTTGGGGTGCACCGCCAGCCCGTAGCGCTCGACGAGAGGCGCCAACAGCGGGTGGTCGACCCCGGGCCAGGCCCCCGCCGCCTGGTCCACGACCTCGACGCGGTCGCCGTCCTCCAGCGCCGCCGAGACCACATCGGTGGCGGCGGCCACGGCCTCGTCCACGGTGCGATCGGGGGCGAAGCGGACGTTGATGAGGACCTCGGCCGTGTCGGGGACCACGTTGCCCGCCACCCCGCCGGAGACCGACACCGCTTCGAGGGCCTCGTGGAAGCGCAGCCCGGCCACCACGGGTCGGCGCGACTCGTGCGCAGCCACGGCGCTGAGCACCGGCCCCAGTCGATGGATGGCGTTGCGGCCCATCCACGCCCTCGCCGTGTGGGCCCGCCGACCGGCCAGGGTCACCCGCAAGCGAGCCGTGCCCTGGCAACCAGCCTCGATCTGGCCGTCGGTGGGCTCGCCGATGATGGCGGCGTCGCCGGCCAGCAGGTCGGGCCTGCCCACGAACAGTTCCTCGAGCCCCGAGTGCACCGCCGCCACCTCTTCACGGGCGTAGAAGACATAGCTCACGTCGACCGCGGGCTCGGCCACCTGGTGGGCCAGGGCCAGGAACACGGCCAGGGCTCCCTTCATGTCCACCGCGCCGCGCCCCCACACCTCGTCGCCCACCCGCCGGGCGGTGGCGTTGCCCTCGGCGGGCACGGTGTCGAGGTGGCCGACCAGCAGCAACCGCTGGGGCCGGCCGAGCTCGGTGCGGGCCACCACGTTGTCGCCCACCCGCTCGGTCGTCAGCCAGGGCAGGGCGCGGAGGTCGTCGACGACCCGGCTGGCCAGGACGGCCTCGTGGAAGCTCTCCGAGGCCACGTCGATGAGCTCGACCGTTCGGGCCAGCAGGTCGCCGGGGGCGGCGGCCACCCTCAGTCGACCACGCCGGCGCGCTGGGCCAACAACGCCAGGCGATCGTCGGTGGCCACCATGGCCACCCGCACGTGGTC
>JBBSLP010000087.1:0-16350 GCA_038255145.1 Acidimicrobiales bacterium | reverse complement strand
GTCGTTGTTGTGGGTGGATGGGGTTCGGGTGGTGGGCAACGACGGGTTGCACGCCCCGGAGGAGCGGTCGGGGGTGGTGGCGCTGGCGGCGGGGGCCCATGCGCTGGTGGTGGACTACGTGGAGTACGGGGGTGGGGAGACACTGGAGGTGTCGTGGCAGGCGCCGGGTGGGGTCCGTCAGCTGATCCCGCCCACCGCGCTCAGCGGGGGTGCCTGCACCCCGGGCGGCGGTGGTGGTGACGGCCAGCCGCCGGTGGTGGCCGACCCGGGGACGCAGCGATCGACGGTGGGCGCCGCGGTCAACCTGACCGTGGCCGCCAGTGACGCCGACGGCGACGTGCTCACCGCCTCGGCCACCGGCCTGCCCGCCGGGCTGGCCATCGACCCGGCCACGGGGGTGATCACCGGCACGCCGTCGCAGGCCGGGACCTCCACCGTGACGGTGGCCGTGTCCGACGGCGCCCACACCGCGACCACGTCGTTCAGCTGGGTCGTCGTGGCCGCAGCGGGCGAGCCGGCCCGGGTGACCACGGTGGTGGGCCGGCGGGCCTCCCACCTGCGGGGCGACAGCGGCGACGGGGGTCCGGCCACCGCGGCGCAGCTGCTGTGGGCCCATGACGTGGTCACCGATGCCCAGGGTCGGCTCTTCGTGGTCGACATGGACGCCCACCGGGTCCGCCGGGTCGACCCGACCACGGGGATCATCACCACCGTGGCCGGCACCGGGGTGGCCGGCGCCAGCGGGGACGGTGGCCCGGCCACAGCGGCCACGCTGAACCGGCCCATCAACCTGGCCATCGGCCCCGACGGCGACCTCTACATCGCCGATTGGGCCAACCACAGGGTCCGCCGCGTGGACGCCGCCAGCGGCACCATCACCACCGTGGCCGGCTCGGGGGCCAAGGGCTACAGCGGTGACGGCGGTGCCGCCACCGCCGCCGCGCTCGACTCGCCCGAGGGCATGGCCATCGATGCGGCCGGCAACCTCTTCTTCGCCGACTACGGCAACAACCGTGTGCGCCGGGTCGACGCAGCCAGCGGGATCATCACCACCGTGGCCGGTCGGGGGGTGCCCACGTCGGACGGCGACGGGGGTCTGGCCACGGCCGCCGCGCTGCACGGGCCCACCGCGGTCAAGCTCGACGCCGCCGGCGACCTGTACATCACCGACTACGTGGGTCACCGCCTGCGCTTCGTCGATCGGACCACGGGGCGCATCTCCACCCTGGCCGGCGACGGCTACGAGGGCTTCGCCGGCGACGGGGGTCCGGCGGCGGCCAGCCGCCTGGCCTACCCCGGCACCGTGGTGCTCGACCCCGAGCGGGGTGGCGTGTACGTGCTCGACAGGGGCAACAGCCGCATCCGCCGCATCGACGGGGCCACCGGCACCATCGCCACCGTGGCCGGTGGCGGCTCGAGCGGGAACGAGGGGGCTCCGGTGCTGGAGTCCGAGGTGGCGGCCACCGGCATCTGGCTCGACCCGGCCACGGGGGACGTGCTCTACGCCGAGCCCTACTTCGGGGCGGTGCGCCGCATCGACGGACCCCTTCCGTGAGCGTGGGGGCCGCCCGACCGGACGGGGCCGGATCCACCGCCACCACCCCGACCGTCGACGCGCCCCACGCCTCCCCGGCTGACCTTGCCCCGGCTACCGCTACTGCTGTGGCCGCGACCACGGCCGGCCCCGGCCCGCCACCCGGGCGACGCCGGGGGCGTCGACCCCCGGCGGTCGCGGCCGGCGCGGCGGTGGCGGCCCTGGCCCCGTGGGCCTGGTTCGCCGTGCGCGACGTGGCCCCGCTGCTCGACCTGGTGGCCATCGCCCTGCCCGTGGCCGTGGCCGGGCTGGTGGCCGCCGTGGTGCTGGCCGCGTTCCTGCTCCGACGGGCCGTGCTCGTGGTGCCGCTGCTGTCCGTGCTCGGCTTCGGCGTGGTCGCCATCGTCGTGCCCTGGTCGCCCCGGCCCACGGCCCCGCCCCGCCAGCCCCTGTCGGTGGTGTCGGCGAACGTCGCCGGCCCCGAGGACGGGGCCGCGGCCGATGCCGTCGCCGCCACCCTGGTGGCCGCCGACGCCGACGTCGTGGTGGTGGCCGAGCTCAGTCCCGCCGTCGACCAGCGGCTGCGCCTGGCCTTCCCCTTCCACGCCGAGACGTTCGCCCCCACGGAGGCCGATCCCGTCCCGCCCGCCGTCGGCGTCTTCTCCCGCACCCCCATCAGCGACGTGGCCGTGCGCCCCGGCGGCCTGCCCGGCCTGCGGGTGGTCCTCGACTCCCCGTCCGGCCCCGTCGTGCTCTACGCCCTGCACGCCCCCAAGGCCTGGCTGCAGACCAGCGACTGGGGCACCACGTTCGGGGGCCACCAGCACGTCATCGAGGACGTCGCCGCCGCCGCAGGGGCCGAGGTGCTGCCCGTGGTCGTGGCCGGGGACCTCAACACGCCGGACCGGTCCCAGGGCTACCGCACCCTGACCGCGCACCTCACCGACGCGGCCCGGGCCGACTGGACCGGTCCCACCTCGGTCAAGGACTCAACCCTGTGGCGGCTGCTGGCCCTGCGGGTGGACCACGTGCTCGTGTCGCCGTCGTGGTGCTCGGACCGGGCCCGCCACCTGGCGCTGCCGGGGTCGGACCACCGGGCCGTGGCCGTCGACGTCGGTCCCTGTCCCCGCTGAGAGGCGCAGCGGAAGGCCCGGGGTGGCCACGACCCGGGTGCGGCCGCGGCCGACCGCAGCCTGCGCCGCCTCGGCCAGGGGGCCGGCCACGGGGGCCAGGGCCAGGCCGAGCAGGGCGTAGAAGGGCAGGGCGTTGTAGGGGGTCTCGTAGAAGTTGCCGAACAGGCCCTCGGTCAGGCCCATCACCCACAGGGCGGGGCCGATGGGGTTGCCGGTCCGCCGATAGCTGCGCCACAGGCAGGCCAGCAGCACGGCCTGGAAGCCGCCGAAGGAGACCACCCCCAGCCACCCCGTGTAGCCGAGGGCGAAGAAGAACACGTTGTGGGGGGTCCGCACCGCCTCCTGCTCGAGCTGGGGGAACAGGTCGCTGAGCAGGAAGCCGTAGCCATAGCCCACCAGCTCGCGCTGGTGGTTCTCGTGCACACCGGCCCAGATGTGGTCCCACCACTCGCGCCGCCACTCGGTGGTGCCGGCGAAGTTCTCGGCCTCGGGGCTCAACCGGGCCGCGAACGCCTCGTCGAAGGGGGCCACCGACCGCGCGGCGATGCCCTGCACGCTGACCCCGCCGCCCCGGCTGGCGGCGCCGGGGATCTCCACGTCAGCCGCGGCCAGCGTGACCAGCACGAGCAGGGCCAGGCCCAGGGCCAACAGCAGGCCCCGGACCCGGCGGGTCAGCACCGCCCACACGCACGCCCCCAACAGGAGGGCCAACCAGCTGCTGCGCAGCTGCAGGAAGGCGAGCAGGAAGACGTTGGCGGCCAGCAGGGGCCACCGCCGGGTGACGGGCCGGTCCAGGCACAGCATGAGGATGATGGTGAGGTTGGCCCCCGCCCCCGGGGTCAGCGACGGCGCGGCGCTGAAGGGCACCCGCAGCGACGACCCCTTGAGGGCGACGAAGAACACCCCGAGGTAGACGAGGTTGGCCCACGGCAGCACCACCGACAGCCGGCGCAGGGCACCGGGGCAGGTGGCGTGCACGGCGATGCCACCGATGATGAACAGCGGCAGGTAGTTGAACGAGAACAGCTTGGCCGCCTCGAGCGGCGGACCGCCGGCCGCCCCCCGGACCAGCTGGAGGAAGCCATAGCCCAGGTAGGCGACGTACACCCACAGCAGCAGGTGCAGGGGCCCGGGGGTGATAAGGCCCCGCAGGGCGGCGGTGAGCGTGGCCCGGGTGGGTTCGTAGGCCACCATGGCCACGAGCAGGAGCTCGCCGATGAACACGCTGGCCGGGGCCACCCCGATCTGCGCGAAGCTCCGCCCCGCCACCAGGTAGCCCACCAGCACGGCGACGGCCACGGTCTCGAAGCCGGGCGGCCCCGGACGGGTCCACGGTCCGCCACCGGCGCCGCGCCGCCCCCGCATCAGCCGCTCACCCCGGTCCGATCCTCGGACCCGGCTCCTGGAGGCGCCGCTCGACCCGCTCGCCCAGGACGATGAGGCGGGGAGGGGCCGCGTCCCCGCCCCTCACCTCCCCGAGGGCGGTGGCGGCCGGTGACGGCCGCCGACGACGGGGCCACCGGCCCCGGTTCGAGGGCACGGCCGCCGTCGTGGCCCCGTCCCCCCCGTCCCCCTCGTTCGCTCCGTTCCCCTCGCCCCCGCGGCGGCGCGACGACATCGACGAGGTACGCCCCGGTCGCAGCGCCGCCCGGTTGTAGACGAAGCCCACGACGTCGATGCCCAGCAGGTCGAGCCGCTGGCGCACCTCGACCAGCGTGGCGATGGGCGAACCGGCGGCCACGACCACGACGACCCGGTCGAGGGCCCGCAGCACGTGGGCGGCGTAGGCCACGCTGAGCATGGGGGGCACGTCCACGATGGACACCTCGTAGGCCTCGCTGGCCCGGTCGAACACCACGCTCGTGCTCGACGTGTCGAGCAGGCCCCGCCGGGGCAGGGCCCGGGGGCCGGCGGCCACCAGGTCGAGCTCTCCGGTCTCGTCGAGGGCGACGTGCTGCACGCAGTCCACCAGGTCGCGACCGGCCACGGCGTCGAGCAGGCCGTGGGTCGGGGTGCCCAGGTGGGCGTGGCGCCGCAGCAGGAGGCTGCTGACCTGGCCCTCGAGGTCGGCATCCACGGCCAGCACGGTGCGATCGGTCTGGGCCAGGGCCACGGCCAGGTTGGCGGCGAAGGTGCTCTTGCCGTCACCCACCCCGGCCGAGACCACACCGATGACCGCCCCCGGCGCCGGGTCGCCGTCAGCGGCGGCGGGCAGCCCGATGGCCAGGACGGTGGCACCGGCGATGCGGAAGGCCTCCGCCGCGTGGCTGGTGGGGTGGTCGAGGATGGGCAGGGACGAGCGGATGCGCTCGTGCTTGAAGTCGGGGATCTCGCTGAGGAGGGGGGCAGCGAGGATCTCCGAGGCCTCGTCGGCCGACTCGAGCGTGGGTCGGCGCAGGTCGAGGGCATAGGCCAGGAGGGTGCCGCCGAAGAGGCCGAGCACGGCACCGACGAAGCCCAGCCGCAAGGGACCCAACCCGCCGATGGCCACGGCGTCCTCGGCCGGGCTGGACAGCTGGATGTTGCTGCCGCCGCCGTCGGGGTCGATGGACAGGGCGTCGCGCTGGCTCTGCACCTGCTGCATGCGGGTGCTGAGCTGGTCCCGCCGGCTCACCAGCTCGGCCGTGGCCGGGTTGGCCGTCTCGGCCTGCTCGACCCGGTTGATGGCGTCGAGCTGGGTGATGAGGTCACGGATGCGGCTGGCCGCCGCCGCGCTGTCGGCCGGTGTGGCCCCGAGCAGGCGCGTGCCCGCCGCAGCCAGCTCGTCGAGGATGCGGTCGTACTGGGAGGCGAGCTCGGACCGGCTGGGGCTGGCCAGACGGGCGTTGGTGAGCTGGCGTTCGGTGTCCACCAGCTCGAGGCTGAGCGATCGCAGCGAATCGTCGGCCCGGGCCAGGGCGGCGGCGTTGGCGCTGGCGTCACCGGACCGTTGCAGGCGCTCGTACGCGGTGACCACGGCGTTCGCCCCCACCAGGGCCACCTCGGGGGAGGCGGCGCTGAAGCCGATGGTGATCAGGTTGGTGTCCTTGCGCGAGGTCACGCTCAGCCCGGCGTTGATGTCGGCCGAGGTCAGGGGGACGGGTCGGGCCACGGCGTCACCCACGCCCTGCACCTCGACATCGGACGTGCCCGTGGTCAGCTCGCCGGCCTGGTCGAGCACGGCCACCTGGCCATCCGGGCTGACGACGACGGTCTCGGTGTCGGAGCGGGCCACGGCGGCGCCGTCGTCGCGCAGCAGGAGGAGGGGTTGGTCGACGCCCACGAAGCTGGTCCCGCCGGGCACGGGCAGGGGGGTGCCCGACGCATCGACCACCACGGGCCGCGAGCCCGCGGTCAGGCGCACGGCCCGGGGGCCGAAGGGCAGGATCACGGTGCCGTCGGGCTCGGTGCGCAACTGGTCCTCCGAGCCGGCCGCCCCGCCACCCGCCGGGGCCGAACCGGCGCCGCCACCGGGATCGTCGGCCGTGGCCATCGGCGCCGCGGGGACGTCGACCACCTGCGCGCTGGGGCTGACGACGGTGAGCGACCCGGCGGGGGCGACGATGATCAGCAGGCCGTCGTCGCGGCCGACGAGCACGTCACCCACCCCGACCATGACGGGGCGGCCGCCGCGATCGAGCACCGGGCCACCGTCGGTGCCCCGGACGGTCCCCTCGGCGTCGACGGTGGCGGTGCCCTCCCGGCTGAAGGCCAGCGCGCCGTCCCGATCCACCGAGATGGCCGGCGACCGGGGGGCCAGGCGCACGGCGCCGTCGATGCCCACCACGACGCCGTCACGGCCGCCCACCGTCACCGTGGCCCCCGAGGCCGTGCGGGCCTGGGCCAGGAGCGCCTCGTTGGCCACATCGGCGGCGGACTCGGTGAGCACGTCGAGGTCGAACACCGCCACCTGTTCGGCCACGTAGCGGTCGGGGGAGAAGGTGAGGCTCTGGCTGACGTTGTCGGTGGTCGGGCTGTTGACCACGACCATGGCCGTGGACCGGAAGCTGGTGCCCCCGGCCAGGCCCGCACTGGCCCCGAGCGCCAGCCCGGCCAGCACGACCACGGCGACCAACAGCGGTCGCCGGGCCGCGGCCCGGGGGATGGTGGTGGAGGCGGCGCCGGCCGTCATGGGGTGCCGACCCCGCCCGGGGCCGGTACGGCCGGGGCCGGCGCGGTCGGTGCGGCGGCGGGTCCGGCCGTGGACCCGACCGACACCAGGGTGGGGCGGTGGCGGCAGATGGCCACCACGAAGCGGGGGTTGTTGGACAGGTAGCGACGCCACAGGCGGCGGGGCTCGGTGCCCAGGCGGAACAGCCACTCGAACCCGCTGCGCTGCACCCAGCGCGGGGCCTGGGGCACCAGGCCGCTGACGATGTCGAAGGCGGCGCCCACACCCACCAGCACGGGGGCGTCGAGCAGGGGCCGCATGGCCGCCATCCAGCGCTCCTGCTTGGGGGTGCTGAGCCCGACCCACACGATGTCGGCCCCGCTGGCGTTGATGATCCGGGCGTGCTCGGCCCGGTCGCCGTCGTCGAGGGGCCGGAAGGGCGGGCTGAAGGTGCCGGCCACGGCCAGGCCGGGGTTGGCCGCCTCCAGCGTGGCCGCCAGCCGCTCGGGCACCCCGTCCTGGCCTCCGTAGAAGAACGAGCGCCACCCCCGGGCCGGCGCCTCGGCGGCCACCAGTTCGACCAGGTCGGGCCCGTAGACCCGGCGGATGGTGGCCGACCCGGCCACGCGACCCGCCCACACCATGGGCATGCCGTCGGGGGTGACCAGGCCGGCCGCCCGGTGGATGGCGGCCAGATCAGGGTCCCGGCGCGACTCCATGACGCCGTGCACGCCGGTGATGCACACGTAGGTCCGGGCGCCGCTGGCGATGGCGTCGTCGAAGAAGGCCAGGGCCTGTGGGGGGTCGATGCACGACACCCGCACGCCCAGGATGTCGACCTGGTCGAACATCACCTGACCACCCCCGCCCTGCCCGCCGGTGCACCGCCACGACCCCCGCCGAGGCCGTGCCCCGAAGCGTACATCGCCGTTCGCTAACACCGTTGCGCGAGCGGCTGATCGGCCACATTTGGGGCAGGGGGCCGGCGCGGCTAGCCTCCGGCGATGGGTGTCGTCGAACGACACAACGTCCAGGTCAGCGGGCGCGCCGATGGCCAGCCCCTGCTGTTCGCCCACGGCTACGGCTGCGACCAGCACATGTGGCGCCACGTGGCCCCCCGGTTCGAGGACGAGTTCCGGGTGGTGCTCTTCGACCACGTGGGCGCCGGCGCCTCCGACCTCGGGGCTTACGACGCCGAGCGCCACAGCTCCCTGGCCGGCTACGCGGCCGACGTCCTCGACGTGTGCGGGGCCCTGGACCTGCACGACGTCGTCCTCGTCGGCCACTCCGTCTCGGCCATGATCGGCGCCCTGGCCGTCATCGCCGACCCCGACCGCTTCGACAAGTTGGTCATGGTGGCCCCCTCCCCCCGCTACATCGACGACGGTCATCCCGACGACGGGAGCATCGGTGAGGGGGGTTACGTCGGTGGCTTCACCGAGGCCGACATCACCGAGCTGCTCGATTCGCTGGACAGCAACTACCTGGGCTGGTCCGCAGCCATGGGCCCCGTCATCGCCGGCAACCCCGACCAGCCCGGCGTGGGCGAGGAGCTGACCGCCAGCTTCTGCCGCACCGACCCCGACATCGCCCGCCGCTTCGCCAACGTCACCTTCCTGTCGGACAACCGGGCCGACCTGGCGCTGGTGTCCGTGCCCACCCTGGTGCTGCAGTGCAGCAACGACGTCATCGCCCCCGTCTCCGTGGGGGAGTACGTGCGCGACCACCTGCCTCACAGCAGCTACGTGCTCCTGGCCGCCACCGGGCACTGCCCCCACCTGAGCGCACCCGACGAGACGACCGCGGCCATCTCCGCCTTCGTCCGTCGCTGATGGCGGCCGGCTGCGACCCCGGGGACGCCGCATGGACGTGACGGGGGCCGAAGCCATCGAGGGCTTCTACGCCGCCCTGCTCGACGACGATGCCGAGGCCCTCTACCAGCGGGCGCCCTGTGGCTACCTGTCCACCACCCCGGACGGTCTCATCGTCAAGGTCAACCAGACGTTCGTGGCCCTGACCGGGTACCAGGTCGACGAGCTGGTGGGTCGGCGCACCTTCGCCCAGCTGCTCACCGGGGGTGGCCGCATCTACCACGAGACCCACTACGCCCCCATGCTCGCGATGCAGGGTACGGTGCGCGAGATCGCCCTCGACCTCGTGCGGGCCGACGGCAGCCGGCTTCCCGCCCTGGTCAACTCGGTGCTCGAGCGGGACGACGACGGTCACCCCCGGGTCATCCGCACCGCCGTCTTCGACGCCACCGAGCGCCGGGGCTACGAGCGCGAGCTGGTGGCGGCCCGGCGTCGGGCCGAGGCGTCCGAGGCCCGGGCCCAGCTGTTGGCCCGAACCCTCCAGCAGACGTTGATCCCCCGGGCCGCCCCCCACGTGCCCGGCCTCGACGTGGCCGCCGTCTACCGCCCGGCCGGCGACGGCGACGAGGTGGGTGGCGACTTCTACGACATCTTCGAGATCGCCGAGGGCGACTGGGTGGTGGCCGTGGGTGACGTATGTGGCAAGGGGGTGGAGGCTGCGGTGGTGACCGCCCTGGCCCGTCACACCATCCGGGCCACCGCCGTCCGCCAAGACCGGCCGTCCGACATCCTCGACACGCTCAACGAGGTGCTGCGGCGCGACGACAGCGACCGTTTCTGCACCGTGGCCCTGCTGCGGGTGCGCCACGACGTCGGCCGCTGGCACGTGACCTCGGCCTCGGGCGGGCACCCGTTGCCCCTGCTGTACCGGGCCGGCCGTGCCCCCGCGGTCGTGGGGCGGACGGGACCGTTGTTGGGTGTGTTGGCCACGGTCGCCTTCCCCGACACCGACGTGGTGCTCGAACGGGGTGACGCCCTCGTGCTCTACACGGACGGGGTCACCGAGGGCCGCCGGGGGTCCGAGTTCTTCGGCGACGCCCGCTTGGAGGCGGCGGTGGCCGCCAACGGGGCATCGGCGTCGTCCCTGGTCCACGGCGTGCTCGACGAGGTGCTGCGCTTCCAGGACGACGTCACCCGCGACGACGTCGTGGTCGTGGCCGTCCGCCTCCCCTGACGTCAGCGGCCCCCAGGTGAACGCATGCACCTACGCCACGTCCGGGGCTCCGATCCGCTCAGGGCACCTCCTGGCCCCGTCGGCGGCGGCCCGTCAGCCTGCGCCACACGTCGACGCGCTCGGCCTCGACGTACTCGTAGGCGTTGAGGGCGGCCACGGCCACCTCCCACCAGGGCCAGGGCGGCCATGCCGGACACGAGGTGGCCGAGTGGCGCCAGCACGAGCACGGCCGCCGCCGCGGTGAGCCGGGTCCGTGACACCGGACGGAACATGGCCCACCGGGTGTAGCCGAAGGGGGCCAGGTAGGCGGCCGTGCCTCCGAACAGCAGGACCACCACGTGCCCACCGAGCCGGTCGCCGGGGTGGGCCCGGTGCCCACGACGAAGACGTGGCGTCCCTGCACCCACAGGCGCGTTGACGGGTCCGCGGCGTGGATGCGTCCGAGCACGGCGGTGATCGGGCTGGTCGTGAGCGGCGCGCTCGTGGGTGGGGTGGTGGTGACGGGCGCGGTCGTGGGTGGGGGAGCGCGGCCGGCGCCCCGGTCGCCGAGGACCAGCACCACGAGCACCACGGCCACCAAGGCTGTCGTGCCGGGCCGACCATCGTCCGCCACGGTCGGGCCCGCTGAGCACGTCGACCCCGCCCTCGGTGTCCTCGAAGCGCAGCGGGGCGCCCTCGCCGACCCCCGGTTCGACCCCCATGGCCCGAGCGAACGACTCGACCCCCGGACGCCGGCCCGGCCGCTCGACCTGGCGGCCAGGCGGCCAGGGGGCTGAGGGCCGACCAGGCGGCTGAGGGCCGATCAGGCGTCGATGCCGTAGGCCCGGATCTTGCGGTACAGCGTCGAGCGGGAGATGCCCAGGTTGGCGGCCGCTTCGAGCTTGTTGCCGCCCGTCTCCCGCAGGTGGGTGACGATGGCCGTCATCTCCAGCTGTTCGAGGTGGGTCAGGGGTCGTCGCGCCGACTGGAGGGGGCTGAAGGGCAGGTCGTCGACCTCGATGAGGCCGCCGGGCCGGGCCGCGGCGGCCCGCAGCAACACGTTGCGCAGCTGGCGGACGTTGCCGGGCCAGTCGGCGCGCACGAGGGCGTCGACGGTGGCCGGCGTCAGGGCCCGGATGGCGGGGTGGTGCTGGCGCAGCCGGTCGATGACCAGGGGGATGTCGGGCCGTCGGTCGCGCAGCGGGGGCACGGTCACGCTGGCCACCCCCACCCGGTCCCGCAGGGCGAGGGGCACGTCGAGACCGTCCTCACCCCCGGTGCAGGTGGCGGTGGCAGCCAGGTGCACGTCGGTGTCGGCCACCTCGTCGAGCAGGGCGGTCACGGCCACGGCCTCGGGCCGTCCCAGCACGTGGAGGTGGCGCAGCACGACCAGCCCTCCGGGCTCGGCCAGCCAGCTGCGCAGCCGACCCAGGAAGGCGACCGGTCCGTCGACGACGAGCAGGGCGGCGTCGGCCACCCGGATGGTGCCCGGCCGTCCACCGCGGCGCCACATGGCCTGCAACAGGGTCAGCTTGCCCGAGCCCTCCTCGCCATGGACGAGCACGGGCAGGTCGAAGCCGGCGTGGCGGCGGGCATCGACCAGGGTGCGTTGCCAAGCACGGCTGTAGCCGCCGGCGTCGTCGAGCTCGTCGGCGGTGCCCGGTGACCGACGGGGCCGGTGTCGCATCGGCGCGGCCGGGACCGCTGCCCCGGCCTTCCTCCCCCCGCTGGCCTCGCGGTCGCACCCGTCGGACACGATGTCGACATCGAGCACCCAGCCCACCCGTCCCGGCACGTCGGTGACGGGCTCACCCTGCAGGCGCACGACCGTTCCCGCGCTCAGGGTCACCTCCGCATCGAGCACGTCACCGCCGACGCCGCTGGTGAGCCGGCGCAGCAGGTCGTGGTCGGCAGCGTGCAACACCCGGGTCGCCGCGGTGTTGGCCAGGACCACCTCGCCACCGAGCACGACCAGGGGATCACGCCGTGACCGTCGCTCGACCAGGAACCGTTCCAGCAGCACCCGGTCGAAGCCCGTGACCAGCTCCAGCAGCCGCCGACGGATCTCGTCCACCGTGCCCGCCACCACGGGGATCATCAGGCCGTTGGCGTCGCCGTCGGGGCACACCAGGTCGAGCACGCCGAGGGCCCGGCCGTCGAGGGGGTGGTGGATGGGCACCCCGGCGCAGGTGAAGGTCTGGTAGCGGTCGGCGTAGTGCTCGGCGCCGGAGATGACGGTGGGACGGTCGAGCTCGATGGTGGTGCCCAACCCGTTCGTACCCGCCCGGCGCTCGTCGAGGTGGACCCCGGGCACGGCCTCGACGCCGTCGAGAGCGGCGAGCACGGTCGAGTCACCGGCCCAGCGGGCGAGGATGCCGGCGTGCTCGTCGGCCAGCACCAGGGCGGTCCGACTGGTGTCGAGGCGCTCGGCCAGGTGGTCGAGCACGGGGAGGGCGGCCCGGCACAGCTCGCTGTGGGCGTCGAGCTCGGGGGAGTAGTGGAGGTCGAGGTGGTCGGGTACCACGCCGCGCCGGGTCGACCGCCGCCACGACTCGACGACCTCGGGCCGCACGATGGGCGACACGTCGTGCCCGGTCAGGAAGGCGGCGCGCTCGCGCCGCAGTTCCCCCGGTGCCCCCCTCGCTGCTGCCAGACCCACGGCACCCCCTGCACTGCCGTTCCCCCATCGCGCAGCGTAGTGAGGTGCGCCGGGTTGGGGTCGCCCGACGTGTGTGCCACTCTGCGACACCGGATCGCAAAGTCACCCACACCCCGGCCCCGGCAACGCTGCAAACTGCGCGTCAGTTCGGCCCATCAGGGCAGGACCTGCGAAGTGCACAGGCGTTCAAGGGGGAATGGCTTTGATCGAGATCGGCGTGTTCCACAACGGTGCCTCGGACCTGCCCGTGAAGGTCACGGACAACGGCGTCGCCATCAACGAGGGGGACCTGCAGGCGACACAGGATTCCGCAGCCCGCATCCAGGTGGCCCAGATCCGCCAGGGGGTGTTGGCCGACCGCTTGGGTTACGACTACTTCTTCCTCACCGAGCACCACTTCCAGCCCGAGGGGGCCGAGTACAGTCCCAACCCGCTGCAGACCGAGACGGCCATTGCCGCGTTGACCAGTCGCATCCGCCTGGGACAGACGGCGAACATCCTCACCTGGCACCACCCGGTGCGCATCGCCGAGCAGGCGGCCATGCTCGATGTGATCTCCGGCGGTCGCCTGGAGTTCGGCATCGGACGGGGCTACCAACCCCGCGAGACCGAGGTCCTGGGTGGGCAGCTGGGGGCCACGATCCAGGACCAAGAGCGCAACCGGGCTTTCTTCGAAGAGGCCTACGAGATCGTCATGAAGTGCTGGACGGAGGGTTCGTTCAGCCACCACGGCGAGTTCTTCACCCTGCCGCCGAGCTACACCCGTTGGCACCACGATCAGACCATCGCCTACTTCAGCCAGCCCGGCGTGGGCCGCACTCTGGAAGAGGTCATCGCCATCGGCGCACCGGACATGTACTCGTCGGGCAACCCGGTCATGGCCACCACCACCAAGCTGCGTGAGCTGCAGGTCTACCCCCAGCCCATCCAGAAGCCCCACCCCCAGGTGTGGGAGCCGCTGACCAGTCCCCGGTCCATCAAGTTCGCCGCCCAGCACGGGGTGAACGGCTACTTCATCGTGGAACCCAACGCCCGCCTCAAGGAGAACATCGCCCTCTACTACGAGGAGGCCGAGAAGGCCGGGTGGGCCGATCGCCTCGACCGGGGCCAGTTCAAGTACGGGTGGGACGCCGAGAAGCGGAGGGGCATCATCACCGGACGCTACGTGCACATCGACGACAAGGGCATCGGTGACATCGACCGCGCCGCCAAGGGCCTCGAGGTGCAGTGGGACTACTACGGCCCCTTCGGGTTCGCCGGCGTGCTCGCCGACCCCGGCGAGACCGTGGACATGGGTCGCAAGGTGACGGCCCAGGAGTTGCGGGACCGCAAGGTGGCCCTGCACGGCTCGGTCGACTTCGTGATCGAGGAGATCATGAAGATCAAGGAGATCTGCGGCTACGACGACTTCATGTTCAACGCCTGGTTCGAGCACGGCGGTTTCACCACCAGCGAGATCGAGGACCAGATGTACTGCTTCGCCGAGAACGTCATGCCCGTGCTCCAACGCGAGTGTGGCGGGTCCCCGACCCAGCCCCAGAGCACGGTCCAGCTGCAGCCCGAGATGCGCGTCTCCGCCGGTGTCGGCGGCGGCGCCTGAGTGAGGGGGACGTCATGGCCAGCCACGAATCCGACTACCTGAAGACGCTCTACTCGAGCTGGGCCCAACGCATGGCCGCCCAACCGGACATGGACCTGGCCACCCTGCGGGACATCTTCGACGAGTGGCACCTGCCCACCATCGAACCGACCGACGTCACCTACGAGGTGGTCGACGCCGGTGGGGTCCCCGCCATGTGGTGCATCCCCACGGGCGCGGCCGACGACCGGGTCATCATCTGGTGCCACGGTGGTGGGTACGCCGTGGGCTCCATGCACACCCACCGCAAGGTGGCCGGCCACCTGGCCAAGGCCGCCGGTACCCGGGCCCTGGTGCTCGACTACCGGCTGGCCCCGGAGAACCCCCACCCCGCCCAGAACGAGGACGCGGTGACGGCCTACCGGTGGCTGCGCAGCCAGGGCTACGCGGCCGGCCACATCGCCACCGCCGGCGACTCGGCCGGCGGCGGTTTGGCCACGTCCATGGTGCTCAAGCTGCGTGACGACGGCGACGAGCTCCCCGCGGCGATCATGCCCCTGTCGCCCTTCTACGACATGGAGGGCAAGGGGGAGTCCCTCGACACCAGGGCCCACGTCGACGTGCTCGTGCAGCGGGAGATCCTCCAGGGCATGGCGGGGATGTTCCTGGGCGACGGCTCGGCCACCGATCCGTTGGCCAACCCGCTGTACGCCGATCCCACCGGGTTGCCCCCCATGTACATCCAGGTGGGGGATCACGAGTGCCTGCTCGACGACTCGCACCGCTTCGCCAAGACGGCGAAGGACGCCGGTGTCGACATCACCGTCGAGGTGTTCCCCGAGATGCAGCACGTGTTCCAGTTCCTCGCCGGACGGGCACCCGAAGCGGACGCCGCCGTGGCCAAGCTCGGAGCGTGGGTGCGACCCAAGCTGGGCCTGGGCTGACGCTCGGGGGGTGGGAGCGGGTTGGACCCTGCTCCCACCCCCACCCCCACCCCCACCCCCACCCCGGGCCGTGGGGCGACAGATCTCCCTCAAGCAGGGATGACGACCGGCCGATGTTGTGGGCCACAGCCCCTCTCGGGGCCACCTGCCTGGGACCAGGGGAGCCGCGAGGCTCCCGGACCTCTCCGTGCCAGAGGAATGAGGTCACCAGTGCAAGAGCTACGCCCGACCACCTTCTCGGCGACCGCGCCGCGTCGTCGGAGGAAGGCGGTGCACCTCGGTTCCCTGGGCCTCGTCGCCTTCGGCCTGACCGCCGCCCTGCTCCCCGTCGCGCCCGCCGGTGCGCAGGACACGTTCGACCTCGGCACGGCAGCGGACTTCGTGGTGCTGGCCGGATCGACGGTCACCAACACGGGCCCGACCGTCCTGACGGGCGACGTCGGGGTCAGCCCCGGCTCCGCCATCGTCGGCTTCCCGCCCGGCATCATCAACGGTGACGCCCATGCCGCGGACGGCGACGCCTCCCTGGCCCAGGTCGACCTGACCGCGGCCTACGACGACCTGGCCGCCTCACCCACGGTGTCCACCATCCCCACCGAGCTGGGAGGCACGACCCTCACCCCGGGGACCTACGACAGCGCCTCGGGCACCTTCGAGATCACCGGCACCCTGACCCTGGACACGCTCGGCGACCCCTTCGCCGAGTTCGTGTTCAAGACGGCATCGACGCTGATCACGGCGTCGGGTAGCAACATCGTTTTCGCCGGCGCCGCCCCGACCTGTGGCGTCTACTGGCAGGTCGGTTCTTCGGCCACCCTGGGCACGGGCTCCGACTTCGTCGGCAACATCGTGGCCCTGACGTCCATCACGGTGACGACGGGCACCGATGTCGTGGGGCGCCTGCTGGCCCGCAACGGTGCCGTGACCCTCGACACGAACACTGCCCTCCCGTCCGCGTGCGCCGAGCCGCTGCCCCCGCCCCCGCCCCCGCCGGCCGGGGTGACCACCACGACCGCGGCTCTACCGCCGACGACGGTGACCACCCTCCCCGTCGCCGGCGACCCGACGACCACCACCGAAGCCGCTCCGGCCACGACCACGGCCACCACCCGGCCCCCGCTGCCCAACACCGGGTCCGACGGTCGCCTGCCCTTGGTGGGCTTCCTCACCCTCGCCGCCGGCGCCTCGCTGACGGGCCTGTCCGTCCTCGGCCGCCGGCGCTGGACCCGCTGAGGGCACCGACCTGAGAACGTGTTCGGATTGTTTTGCCTGGTGGGTGGGATTTGGGGTTGTTTTGGGTGGGCTCGGTCGCGTAGGGTGAGTTATCGAAAAGGCACCGGTGTCGAAGGTCGCTGAGTGGCGTTCAGCCCACGGCGACATGAGTGAT
>JBBSLP010000086.1:0-16910 GCA_038255145.1 Acidimicrobiales bacterium | reverse complement strand
TGTTCTCACTCACCCCGGGGAGCGTCGCCGGGACCGAGGTGAAGGCCCGCGTCGACGCGGTGACGCTACCGCGCCTTGGGCATGGCATCGAACACATTTGCCCCCGTGACCACCTACAGCGAGTGACAAGTCCCCGAAAGTAGGTCAACGACAGACTGTCCGATGACCATCAAAAAAGGGAGTGGTGTTCGACCGCACACGGAGCGTAGTGATTCTCTCAACCGGGCACCATCGATGGAGGCACGGCGACGCCGGGGGGCGTGGCGGTGCACGGGCGGGAGTTGTCAAACGCAGGAGGTCCATCGGTGTCGTCCACCTGGGTCCAGCGGCACGGGCGGGCACGCGTGCTCGGTGCCGTCATGTTGCTCACACCGCCGACGGCGGCCATCGTCGTCGGCACCATCGCTGGCCGTCTCATCGGACCTGGTCAGGGGCTCGAGGGCACGCTCCTACGCGTCGCGATCATCGCGTCGGCGGCCCTCGCCGGTCATCTGTGCACGGCTCGCCTCCTCCGCACGCTCGTGCCGCTGGCCATGCTGCTGCGGCTTTCCATCACGTTTCCCGATCGGGCCCCGTCCCGAACCATGATCGCCCTACGGGCCAACCATGCCCACCGCCTGCAGCGTCGTATCGACCACGGTGAGCATGCTCGCCACGACCCGGAGCGCGAGGTGGCCGGCGACCTGCTGGCCATGGTGGCCAACCTGACCGTGCACGATCGCCGCACCCGGGGGCACGCCGAGCGGGTGCGGGCCCTGGCCGATGTCATCGGTGGGGAGATGGGACTGACGCACGCCGAGCGCACCCAGCTGGCGTGGGCGGCACTGCTGCACGACGTGGGCAAGATCGGCGTGAACGGCGGACTGCTCAACAAGGCCGGGCGCCTGTCGCCAGCCGAGATGGCCGAGATGAAGCGCCACCCCGAGATCGGCCACCAACTGGTGGCGCCCCTCCAGGGGTGGCTGGGCGACTTCGGCATGATCCCCCTGCAGCACCACGAGCGCTGGGACGGTGGGGGCTACCCGGCCGGGCTGGCCGGGCTCGACATCTCCCTCGGCGCCCGCATCGTCGCCGTGGCCGACGCCTTCGACGTGATGACGTCGAGCCGGGCCTACAAACGGGCCTCGGGGGCCGACGCGGCCAGGAGCGAGCTGGTGGCTGCGGCCGGCAGCCAGTTCGACCCCGCCGTGGTGCGGGCCTTCCTGGCCGCCGGCGTCGGCCTCGACCGGGGTCGGGCCGCAGCTGCGGCCAGCGCCATCGGTCCGGGCTGGCTGGCTTCGGCCCGCTGGCCGGCGGCGGCCCGAGATGCCCTGACCACCCTGGGGGCGACGCTGGGCACGACGGCCACGGTGGCCGGCGTGGCCGTCCTCGGGCCCGTGGGGGGCATGGCCCAGGCCGGGGCCGCACCCGAGACGCTGGCCGCGGCCAGTGCCGTGCCCTCCTCCCCCACGGGGACCACGTCGTCACCGCCGGTAGACGGTGCCGAGCACCTGGGCGCAGGTGTCACCTTCGTCGCCGCTGACGACGTCATCGTCCTCGTGCCCGCCTGGACCCCGGAGGCGAGCCCGGTCCGGTCCCCGTTGGGCCGCAGGGCCAGCCCCACCACGACGCCGCCATCGGTGCTGGCCCGCACGGCACCCGGGGTCAGCGGGCCGCTGGGCGCCACCGGGGTGGCCGCCGAGGTCCAGGCGGGCGTCGAGCCCGTCGCGGTCGAGGTCCCTGCCGAGGTCGCCATCACCCCCACCCAGGTGGCCGTCACCGCCGAACCCGCCGTCGCCATCGACACCGGACCCGTCGCCGTCACGGTCGACATCCCTGCCACCGTCGACCTCACCCCGACCCAGGCGACGGTCACGGCCTCTGCGACGGTGGTCATCGATGCCGGACCGGCGGCGGTCGACACGGCGACGACCGTGGCCGACGTGACCGTGACCGAGGTGGACGTCGACGTGGCCATCGACCTCGGGCCCGGGTCGGCCCAGGCAGGAGTGGACCTGTCCACCACCCTGGTCACCCCGTTCACCCCGGTCATCCCGTTCACCCCGGTCATCGACGTGCTCGACACCGCGGTGGCCGTCACGGTGGGACCGCAGGGGATCGGTGTGGTCCTCGACACCCCGGTGCTGACCCTCGACTTGAGCCCGGCACCGACGTCGCCCGCCCCGGCACCGTCGTCAGAGCCGGACGAGCCACCCGCCCCGACGCCAACCCCGGCGCCGGCCGCCGAGGTCACCGCTCCGGTCGTCGACGCCGTGGCCCCCGTCGCCGACGTGGTCGAGCAGGTCACCGTGGTCGTCGCCGAGGCGACCACACCGGTCGTCGAGGCCGCGGTGACGCCGGTCTCGACCCTGGTCAGCGGGCTCTTCGGCTAGCGAGGCGCCGGGCTGAGCACCGTTCGGCCGATTCGACGTCGATTCGACGGAGGGCAGCAAGCGGCGACAGTTGGGGTCAGCGGGCCGGCCAATCGGGCCGGCCTCAGCCCCCCGGCAGGGTGAAGCTGTTGGCCCGCAGGCCGTCGAGCACGCTGAGCAGGGGGTCCTTGCCCGCGGCGAACGAGCCGCTGAACGGCGCGCTCAGACCCAGCACCAGGGCCACGCTGCCCCCCACGACCAGCACCAGGCCGGCCAGGACCACCATGGTGCGGCGCTCGCTGGGCAGGGCCAGCACCACGGCGTTGACCACGAGGACGGCCCCGGTCATCAACAGCATGGTCAGCAACGCCGGCTGCAGGGGGCGGGTGGACACGAAGCGGTTGCGCCGGGCCCCCGACACCCCGTCGAGGGCGCCCAGCACCTCGGTGCGCTCGGCGGGGCCCAACTCGGGGCCGGCATCGGCCAGGGCCCCGCGGATGGTGCCCTCCAGTTCGGCCAGACGGGCGAAGGCCGCGGTCTGCTGCACCTCACTGCGCCCCAGGGGCCTCCACTCACCGTCGAGGGTTGCGGTCACGTAAGCCTCGAGGGCGTCGCGGGCCGGTGCACCCGAGGACCCCAGGGCATTGGTCGACCAGCTCAGGCGGGCCACGGCGTTGGCCTCCTGGGCCACGTCGGCCTCGACCTTGCCCAGGCTGGAGGCGGCCGAGGCGATGGTGAAGGCGGCGAGCACGGCGAACGAGCCCCCGACCGCCCCCATCAGCGACCCCGCCATCCGGCTGGCGTCGTCCTCACGATCCACCAGGTGGCGCCGCAACCCGACGTGGGCCACCACGGCCAGGCTGGCGAACAGCGCCAGGAACAGCACGAAGAGCAGGCCGACGGGTTGGCGGGACAGCCAGGTCGACACCGCGGCAGCTGATCAGATCAACGGGGCCCCGTCCAGCGCACGAGCTGGCGGTGCACGGCGCCCACGTGCAGGTGGCCGACCCGCTCGGGCTCCCCGGCCAGCTCGAGGTGGGCCAGGTGGGGGGCGAGCTCACGGAACACCGAGCGCAGCTCCCAACGGGCCAGGTTGGCCCCCAGGCAGAAGTGGGCCCCGTGGCCGAAGGCGAGGTGGAAGTTGGGGGTGCGGCCCACGTCGAACGTGTAGGGCTCGGGGAACTGGCGCTCGTCGCGGTTGGCCGACGGGTACCACAGCACCACGGTGTCTCCCGCGGGGATGGTCACCCCGGCCAGCTCGAAGTCGACCACGGCGGTGCGGGCGAACTGCACCACCGGCGACGTCCACCGCAGGATCTCCTCCACCGCGGTCTGGGTCATCCCCTCGGGGTCCGCAGCCAGGCGGGCGGCCTGGTCGGGGTGCTCGAGCATGGCCCGCACCCCGCCGGTGATGGAGTTGCGGGTGGTCTCGTTGCCCGCCGCCATGAGCAGGACCAGGTAGCCGTGCAGCTGCTGGTCGGTCAGGGGGGTGCCGTCGATGGTGGCGTGGACCAGGGCCGTGGTCAGGTCGTCCCCACCGTCGGGCCCCCGGCGCCGGCGGTCGGCGATGAGGTCGTCGACGTAGGCCTTGTACTCCAGGCCCAGGCGGCGCCGGACGTCGCTGGTGGTCTCACCGGGCTCGGCGTGCTGGTGGGCCAGGGTCTCGGCGAAGAGCAGGTCGGTCCAGCGGCAGATGTCGTGCCAGTCACTGGTGGGGGCACCCAGCATCTGGCAGATGGTGGCCAGGGGCACACCCAGGGACAGCCCACTGACCAGGTCCAGGGCCCCCGTGCCGTCGACACCGCCGTCGGCCGCGGCCGCCTTGGCCGCGGCCACGAACTCGCGCACGAAGCGTCGGGCCAGCTCGTCGAGGTCGTCCTCGAGGCGACGCATGGCCGCAGGGGTGAAGCGGCGCATGGTCAACATGCGCAGGTCGAGGTGCCGGGGCCGGTCCAGGTAGATCATGTCCAGGGGCTCGTCGGGGTCCCAGCCCCAACGCTCGGCCTGGCGCACCCGGAAGTTCTCCAAGCGCTCGAGCCCGTGCTCACTCTCCAGGCGCAGGATGGGCCCGCTGTTGACGAAGACGTCGGCCCGGGCCTCGACGGTCTGGATGTCCTCGTAGCGGGTCACGGCCCAGAAGGGCGGGAAGCCGGGCGCCTCGTAGCGGGCCACGGGGTCGTGCTCGCGCAGCGCATCCCACGCCCGCCACGGGTAGCCGTCACGCACGTAGCGATCGATCGTGGTGATGTCGAGCTCGTCGAGCAGGTCCCCGGTGATCGACCGCATGACGCAAACCCCCCATGGCCGGCGACGACCCCCCGGTCGGCTGGTGCCACCGATGGTAGGGCTCGACGGTCCAGGAGTACGGGTCCGACAGGGCGAGCCGGACGCAGGGGCCGGTAGCGTGCGCCGCCCTGGAGCCTCGGGTCGACCATCCGGAGGAGACATGCTCGCCGACACCTTCACCGCCATGCTCGAACGGGCGGCCCGCACCCGGGATGACCGCAGCGCCGTGGTGTGGAGCGACCGGGACCGGTCCCTCACCTACGCCGAGCTGCACGCCCTGGCCGAACGGGCCGCAGCCGCCTTCACGAGCCTCGGGGTCGGCCCCGGGGACCGGGTCGGCCTGCTGGCCCACAGCGGGCTCGACTACCTGGTGGCCAGCTTCGGGGCCTGGCGCATGGGCGCCATCACCGCCCACATCCCCGTGCAGGTGGCCGGGGACCTGGCCGACGTGGCCGGCGACTGCACCCCGAGCGTCCTCGTCTACACCCACGACCTGTTCGACGCCGTGGACCGGGCCCGGCCCCACCTGACCTCCATCACCAGCTACCTGTGCCTCGACGGTCCCCAGCCCGGGGCCGAGGGCTGGGACGACGTGCTCGCCGCCGCCGGCACCCCGCCCGACCACGTGGTGCGGCCCGAGGACCCGTGCCACCTGTCCTTCACCTCGGGCTCGACAGGGCGACCCAAGGGGGCGGTCCTTCGCCACGGGCCCACGGCCCTGGCCGCCACGTGCATCGCCGAGCGGCTGGGCCTCACCGCGGCCGATTCGTCCCTGGGACCCACCTCCCCGGCCAGCAGCTACGGACTGGTGGCCAACTGGTTGCCCGGCCTGCACGTGGGCATGCCCATCGGGTTGCGGGGGCGCTGGGACGTGGCCGCGGTGTACGACGACCTCGAGGCCAACGGCGTCACCTACCTGCCCGGCAACCCCATCGTGTTGGGCGACCTGCTGGACGAGAGCTTCCGCCGGGGCCGACCCCCCGCCGCCCTGCGCCTGGTCGTGTCCGGCGGTGCCCCCGTCCCTCCCGCCCTCAAGGCGGCCTGGGTCGAGGAGCTGGGCATCGCGTTCAGCGAGAGCTACGGGCAGAGCGAGCTCGGCGGCTTCGTGGCCCTGGGCGACCCCCGCAGCCCCGATGCCGCCCGGCGGGGAGCGGTGGGCCCGCCCCTGCCCGACCGACCCGTGGCCGTGCTCGACGGGTCCGGCGCCGAGGTCCCCCCCGGCACCCCCGGTGAGGTGTGCGTGGGCGGCGGGGTCATGTGGGGCTACTGGGGGCTGCCCGAGCGCACGGCCGAGGTGGTCCACGACGGCTGGCTGCACACGGGGGACGTCGGCGTCATCGACGACGCCGGGCTGCTGTCCACCCTGGGGCGGTGGAGCGAGCGGCTGACGGTGGACGGCGAGACCGTCTTCCCCCGCCCCATGGAGGAGGCCCTCAGGGCCGACGAGCTCGTGCGCTTCGCCGCCGTCGTCCTCGGCTGCGACGCCTCCGGTGCCGAGGCGGCGGTGGCTGCCGTCACCCTGCACGAGGCCGGTGCGGCCACGGCGTCCGAGGTCCTGGCCCGCTACCGCGACCGGGGTGGCGACCCCCGCCTGCACGCCGTGGAGCTGGTCGACCCCATGCCCATGACGGCCACCGGCAAGCTCGACAAGGTGACCCTGCGTCGCCGCTTCGGCACCTGAGGCGACGGGGGGGATGGCGCCGGTGTGCCCATCTGCCCCGTCGGGTACGGAGACGGACGTGGCGGAGGATGTGGCTGGGGATGTGGATGGGGACGTGGCGGACGACGTGGCTGTAACGGTCGCGGAAGATCGGGTGCAGCTCCGGCGACCGGGCGCCTGGGGTCGAGCCGCGGAGGTCGGGTCGGCGCGGTTGCCGGCGTGATCGACATCGACCCGACCTCCGGAGGTGAACCCCCCCTGGTGGAGGGCGCCCTGCAGCGGGATCCCGACGCCTGGGAGGCCATCTACCGCTCGGCCTATCCCCGATTGTTCTCCTACGCTCGGAGCAGGCTCGCTGACGACGGCGAGGCCGAGGATGCGGTCAGCGAGACCATGGCGAGGGCGTTGCAGCGCATCGATGCGTTCCGGAGCGAGGGAGTGGCCGTGGACGGCTGGCTCTTCGGCATCCTGCGCAACATCATCTTCGAGACCCACCGCAAGCGGTCCCGTCCGCTGCCCCCCGCGGCCGCCTTCGAGGCCGGCTCCCCCGACCTGGGCGCCCAGGACCCCCTGGCCCGCACCCTGGCCGGCGAGCAGGCCGCCGCGGTGCACCGGGCCTTCGCCCTGCTCAGCCCGAACGACCGCGAGATCCTCGAGCTGCGGGTCCTCGGTGGGTTGAGCTCGGACGAGGTGGCCGCGGTGGTGGGCAAGCGGCCCGGTGCCGTGCGCATGGCCCAGGCCCGGGCCCTCGAACGGCTGCGCGACGCCCTGGCTGCGGTGGAGGCCGGCGATGAGCGCTGAGGAGGACCGCGTGCTGTCCCTGCTGGCCCAGGCGTTTGCCGTACCCGACTGCGAGCCCTCGCCCGACCGCGTCGCCGCGCTGCGCCGCCAGGTCGAGGCCGACCGGGCCCGCCTGGCCACGGCTCCCCCCACGCCGCTGACGCCACCGGCCGCCGCCCGTGGGGGCCGGTGCTGGCGACGACCGCTGGCCGCGGTGGCCGTGGCCGCGGCGTTGGCGCTGGTCTTCGGCTTGGGCTGGGCCGTGGCCCGTCCCGGTGGCGCCTTCGAGGGCCAGCTCGAGTTCGCCGGCGCGGCGGCGACGGAGGGTGCGGCGACCAGCCAGCTCGACATCCGCCGCACCGATGGTGAGCGGGTGGTCCGCCTGCGCAGCGACGACCTGGGCGAGCTGCCGCACGGCCAGTTCTACGAGATGTGGTTCGTCCGCCCCGGCCCGGCGCCGGGAGACCCGGCCGTGGTGTCGGCGGGGACGTTCCAGCCCGGTGCCTCCGGTCGCACCGACGTGCGCTTCCCGGCGGGGATCGACCCCGCCGACTTCCCCCTCGTCCTGGTGACGGCCGAACTCTCCGATGGCGACCCCGGCCCCGGTGGTGCCGAGGTCCTGCGCTTCGACCTCCTCGATCCCGCCCACGGCACCGTCGGCGCCTGACCGGCCCCCTTTTCGAGGGGATCTCGTCCGAGGGTGTCGAACGCGGCGCCGCGGCTTCGTCGTCGGGGTGTGGAAGGTGACGGACACCGCCCACGCCAGCGACACGACGATGGAGGATGGCACCATGCACTACCTCGCTCTGCTCTTCGGCTCCGAGACGATCGAACCGGGCACGCCCGAGTTCTTCGCCGAGATGGCCGCCTACGAGGCCTTCGACCGGGCGACCGGGTCGGCCATCGTGGCCGGCGAGGCCCTCCACGCCTCGGACACGGCCGTCACCATCCGCCCCGGGGGCGGCGAGCCCCTGGTCACCACGGGCCCCTACGCCGAGGTGGCCGAGGTGGTCGGCGGCTTCTTCGTGCTCGACGCCGCCACCCTCGACGATGCCATCGAGCTGGCCCGTCTCATCCCCGCGGCCAGCACGGGCGTGGTCGAGCTGTGGCCGGTGGTCGGATCGTGGATGGGCCCCCTCGGCCCCGGGCAGGGGTCGGACCGCTACATGGTCCTGATCGTGGCCGGGGCCGACGAGGCCGTGGCCCCGGGGACCCCGGATTGGGAGGTGGGCATGGCCGAGCACGGAGCCTTCGGCGCCGCCGCCGGGGACGCCATCATCGGCGGCGCCGCCGTGCACCCGCCGTCGACGGCCACCTCGGTGCGGGTGCGCGGTGACGAGGTGCTGGTGACCGACGGGCCCTTCGCCGAGACCGCCGAGGTGGCCAACGGCCTGTACCTGCTCCGGGCGCCGTCCCCCGAGGCCGCCGCTGCGCTGGCCGCCCGCATCCCGGTGACCCCGAAGGGGGCCGTCGAGCTGCGGCCCATCGTCGACTTCGCCGCCCTGATGGCCTGAGCAGGAGCTGCGGCCCGCGGTGCCCGGCTCGGCCGAGGACCCCACCGGCCACCCCGCGGCCCAGGAGCGCGGTGCCGAGGCCATCGAGCGCACGTTCCGGCGCGAGTCGGGTCGTGCGCTCGCCACCGTGGCCGGCGTCGTCGGCAGCCTCGACGTGGCCGAGGACGCCGTCCAGGAGGCCTTCGTCGAGGCCGTGCGCACCTGGTCCCAGCGGGGGGTTCCCGACAACCCGGGGGCGTGGATCACGACGACGGCCCGCAACCGGGCCCTGGACCGGCTCCGACGCGAAGCACGGCGGGGACCCAAGGAGGAGGAGGCCAGCCGGGACGCAGGGAGAGGTCCCGGCGCCCGCGGCCACGGCGACGGCGACGGCGACGGCGACGAGGCGGTGGGGCCGGTGCGGGACGACCAGCTGCGGTTGATCTTCACCTGTTGCCACCCCGCCCTGACCCCGGCCGCCCAGGTGGCGCTGACCCTGCGCCTGGTGTGCGGGCTGCAGACGCCGGAGATCGCCCGGGCCTTCCTCCAGCCCGAGGCCACGGTGGCCCAGCGCCTGGTGCGGGCCAAGGCCAAGATCCGCACGGCCCGGATCCCCCTTCGGGTGCCCCCCGACCACCTGCTGCCCGAGCGGGTGCCCTACGTCCTGGCCTGCATCTACCTGGTCTTCACCGAGGGCTACGCGGCCTCCGCCGGTGACGCCCTGGTCCGGGGCGAGCTCTGCGACGAGGCCATCCGGCCGGCCCGGCTGACCCACCAGCTCATGCCGGACGAGCCCGAGGTCGAGGCCCTCCTCGCCCTGCTGCTGCTCCAGGACGGTCGACGGGCCGCCCGGGTGGACGCCGCCGGTGACCTGGTGCCCCTCGAGGACCAGGACCGCAGCCGCTGGGACCGGGACCGGATCGCCGAAGGCGTCGAGCACGTGCTGGCCGCGGCCCGCCGCTCCCGGGGGCCCCGGGGCCGCGGTCCCTATCTGGCCCAGGCGGCCATCGCCACGGCCCACAGCACCGCGCCGACGTGGGCCGCTACCAACTGGGCCGCGGTGGTGGCGGCCTACGACGAGCTCAGCGCCATGAGCCCTTCACCCGTCGTGGCCGTGAACCGGGCCGTGGCCTTGGCCTTCCGCGACGGTCCCGTGGCCGGGCTCGAGGCCCTCGACGTGGTGGCGGCCGACCCCCGCCTGGCCCGACGCCACATGGTCCCGGCCACCCGGGCCGACCTCCTACGGCGACTGGGCCGACGATCCGAAGCGGCCGACGCCTACCGCCACGCCCTGACCCTGGTCACGACCGGGCCCGAGCGCCGCTACCTGCTACGACGACTGGCCGAGGTCACCACCGGCTGACCGTTCCACCATGCTCCACAGGCGGGCGACGAAACCCTGCTCATGCGCGCCGGTGGTCGACGGTGGGCAGTTCGCCACAGCCGGTGACGAGCGGGTCCATCAGCACGAACGACCAGGTCAGCTGCACAGGTGGACAGGGCAGGGTCGGGGCGTCGATCACCACAACCGCGCTCAGCGACGCCTCGAGCTCCACGCGCACCGAGAGCCACC
This sequence comes from Acidimicrobiales bacterium, assembly GCA_038255145.1. Classification (GTDB taxonomy): domain Bacteria; phylum Actinomycetota; class Acidimicrobiia; order Acidimicrobiales; family CAIXPF01; genus WHTX01. The sequence goes on along the minus strand of JBBSLP010000086.1, from coordinate 6,767 downwards.
TACGTCCCTTGACAATGCTCACAGCCTCGATGAAGCTCCGATACGAGCGGGGCGAACATCGATCGGTGGGGGACATCGGATGGATCACGACGTGTGGTGGGCACCGGCGCGTCGCCGACGCGTCGTGGTGGCCGGGCCACGGCATCTGGGTGTCGCCGGGTCATGACGACCCACCTCGTCGCCGGCCTACCTGCGGACGAGCCCGGACCCGAGGAACAGGTACCCACCCCGGCCGGCTGGCCGACGGGGTCGAGGTGGTGGGGTTGTTCCCTGGCTCGACCTTCCACGCACCGCAGCACCTGCTGCGCCGGGCCGACGGGCGCCTCGTGCCCGTCTCCGAGACCGTCCACGCCGTGGCTGCGGCCCTCGACGGTGAGACCGGCGTCGAGGGCCTGGCGGCCCGGGTGAGCGGGGCCTGCGGACGGCCGGTGGATGCGTCCGAGGTCGCCCACCTGCTGCGCACGCCGTTGCTGCCCGAGGGCCTGCTCCGCCAGTCCCCGCCGGGCGGTGGAGCCAACGAAGCCGGCCGGCCCGATGATCGCGCCGGTCGCGCCGGTCGCGCCGGTCGCGACGGTCGCGACGGGGCGGCGGCGGCCACCCGTCCCAGCCGTCGGGGCACACCGGAGCGCACCCGGCGAGTGGTCGGTGCCGCACCGGGCCGGGGCATCGACCGGTCCAGGCCGACCCTGGTGCTGGTCACCGTCCCCCGCCTCGAACCTCGGCCCGCGGGCTGAACGACGGGCACGGGCCCGCGCGGGCCGTGCCGGGGTGGGTCAGCTGGCCGGGAGGGGAGCGGCGGTGACGACGACGTTGTCCTCGTAGGAGCGTCGAGCGGCGTCGAAGGCCCCACCGCAGGTGACCAGGGCCAGTGTCGGAGGCCCACCCCGGCGGAACAGCTCCTCGGCGGGCAGGCTCGACTTGGGGTGGTCGACGGCAGGACCGGTGGAGGCGAAGGTGCGCACCGACCCGTCAGACAGCTCGACCTCGATGGGCGAGCCCGAGGGCAGGTCGGCCAGGCCGAAGAACAGCCCCTCCTGGCCGGCGTGGTCAACGTGGGCGGCCAGCACGGCCGACCCGCTGTCCCCCGGTGCCGCCCCGGACTCGAACCAGGCTACGGAGACGACGTCGGCGGGCAGGGCCAGGGCCCCGTCGGCGCCCACGCCCGCGGTCACCACCGGCGCGTCGATGTCCAGGGCGGCCACCCGCAGCCGCCGCGGCGTCAACCGCTCGGCGGGCACGGCCACGGCCCCGGCCGGGAGGTTGGCACCCCAGGCCGTGGCGTTGGCCACCACGGTGCCGCCGACGGCCGGGGCCACGGGCGCCGGGAACGACGTGGTGGGTACGGGACCGACCCCGGTGGCGGCGACGCCGGCGGGTTCGTCCCTGGCCACCTCGGCAGCCGCGGCGGTCGGTGCGGCGTTGCCACCGCAGCCGGCGACGCCGAGCAACAACCCGGCCAGGGCGACCAGCGCCACTGGCGGCGGGAGGCGCCTCACGCGCACTGGCGACGTCGGAGGACCGTCACCGACGCGGCGGCGGCCAGCAAGAGCACGGCGACCGTGGCGACATCGGCAGCCGCCGTGCTCCCGCTCGCCGTCGCCGACGCCGGGTGAGCGAGGAGACCGGAGTCCCCGCTGGGGATGGCGCTGGGCAGCACCTGGAGGGAGGCCACCTGGGCCAGACCCGAGACCGGGGGGATCTCCTGCAGCAGGCCCAGCCGACCCGACGAGGCCTTGCCCGTCAGGTAGAGGTTCTGGACGCTGCCCGCGCCGACCTCGATCTGCTGGGACCCGACCAGGGTGGCCCCGGTGGCGGTGTCGTTGATGGCCACCGTGTGGGTGCCCGGGGGCACCAGCACCGGGATGACGGGGTTGGTGGCGGCCAGGTTGGTGATGGGGGCAGCGAGGGCCTTGCCGTCGAGCACGACGGTGGCCGGCCCGGTGGCGGCGAAGTGGCGGAAGCGGAGCTCGCCCTGGGTGGGGTCCGTCACCGCAGCGTCGTTGGGGAAGGCCAGCCAGCTCGGCTTGCCGGCGCTGTCGAGCAGGGCGGCGACGGTGATGCGCTGGCCGACGGTGACGGTGAAGGAGCCCGACAGTGCCGGTGGGGCCGCGAACGGCTCGCCGACCCGGCGGATGTCGGCCCGGTGCTCGCCGGCGGGCAGCGCCAAGGCGTCGGTGACCCGGCGGTACTCGAAGCCGCTCAGGGCGGGGGTGGTCGCTCCGTCGAGGTAGACGTCGGCGGGGAAGTCCTCGAGCCCGTGCACGACGACGACGGTGCCCAGGGGTGCGGCGGGCGGCGCCTGGGCCCCGGCCGGGGCCGAGCCCGCGAGCGCCAGCACGGCGATGCCGGCCAGGGCGATGATCTTCGACACACGTCCGAGCAGTGCGGTGGCCACGACGCACAACGCTACCCACGAATGCACCACGTCATCCACCATCTCTGGAGGTAATGTCGCAATTCAACAACGCGACACGGGAAATCTCCGGCCGAGGTGTGACGCGGCGGGGTCGAACGACATTGGGTGGGTGTGGAGATCTGCCCCGCCGCCGTCGGGTGCCGTCCTCCCGTGTGGCCGCCCGGTCGGAGCAGCCGTGGGCCGGGGCGCCATCGATGGACCACGTCGTCCCAGGTCAGTTGCTGCAGGTGGTCACGTCGGGCGCCGTGCGGCAGACCGGGTCCGGTGACGGTGCGGGGCCGTGGCCTCGGTGCGGCGCCACCCGCCGTGACCGCTTGGCGGCTCCGACCAATCCCGACACCCCCAGGCTCCGAACACCCAGGGACAGACGGGTCACCACCGATCATCATCCGTTGCCCTCGGGAAAGGGTCACAGAGTGGTCGGGCCGCGGCTCTTCGCGTCATGTGCATTGCTCACGAACCCCCGAGGTCGTTCCCCTGACCATCACGACGAGTTCGAGTGGCACGCCCGCCCTGCCGACGGCGCTCCCCCTGTGCGGAGGCGACTGGTGACCCGTCCGACGCCGCCCGCCCAGCGCAGGTCCCGCGCCTCCCGCCGTCGGTTCTCCGAACCCGGAGACGGCATCACACCCTCCGTGCCCGAACCCGATCGGCACCCCTCGAGCGTCGACGTCCCCGACGTGCCCAACGTGCCCGACGGCGCCGATGCCCCCGAATGCGGAGTCACCACCGGGCCCGCCGACGATCGTCGGGTCGGTGGTGCACCTGACGACGAGCACAGTGATCTGGACGATTCCCTCGCCGACGGCCTCGAGGACGACGTGCTCGACGACGACTGGTCGGCGGACGACGGACTCGAAGACGACGAACCCGAGGACGACGAACCCGACGACGACGACTGGTCCACGGACGACCGACTCGAGGACGACGATGAGCTGGCCGGGCCGCCTCGGGCCGACGCCCCGGTCGACGCCGACCCGGCGGGTGACGACGACGAGCCCGCAGGGCCTTCGCTGGGCCGCCGTGCCGGTCGGCGCATCCGGGTGGCTGCAGGAGCGGGGGCGGCCCGCCTGACGGCCCCGGTGCGCCGGGTCCTGGACGGGCGACCATGGCTCTCCCTGCCCCTGGCCACCGTCGCCGTCGCGCTGTTCATCCTGGGCACCCCACGGCTGGCCGGGTGGGCATGGGGGTGGGCCGACGGGCAGGCCCGTACCGCCGGTTCGGAGTTCCTGTTGGGCCACCTCCGTGTGGCCGCTCCGGCCGCCGCGGGCGTGGCCGCGGTCGCGCTGGTCACCTTGGGCGTCGCCGTCGTGTTGGTGCGACTGTGCCTGAGCGTGGCCCGAGGTCAGCTGGGGGGCGGGTCCGCAGCCACCCGTCCTGTGCTCGTCGTGGGCGCCGTCGCCGCCCTCGTCGCCATCGCGCTGTGGCCTGCCATCTTGACCGACGCCAGCGGCGACGGCCGCCCACCGACCGAGCCCGCCACCGTCACCTCCGGCGTCGCCTCGCCCACCGCCCCACCGATGGTCGCCACGGCGCCGACGACACCGACCACCGCGGCACCCCCGCCCATCCCCACGGTGGCGCCGGTGCTGCCCCGCCCGGCGGCCTGAGCCCGCACCACCACCCGCGCCGCGTAGCGGCTGCCGACGGCACCTCCGAACGCCCCTCGCCGAGGGGCGTTCCCGCGCCACACCGGCAGCGACGACCGATGGCGCTGCACGACGACGTCACCGTCAACATCCTCAACGGGTCGCTGAACCACAACAACATCCTCAGCGGCAACGACCGACTGACCGACTGACCGACTGACCGACTGACTGATCAGCTGATCCCCACTAGGAAGATCTCGGTGACCCGGGCGGGGCGTGAGGTGGACGCCGACGACGTGGCCTGCCTGCTGGAGACGAAGCTGCTGCCCGCTGGCCTGCTGCACCGATGACCCTGGTCGGCCCGGTGGTGCTCGACGGCTGGCTGCTGATCACGCAACGGGCCACCTTCACCGGCGCGCTGGAGGACCTGGTCCGCCACCCCCAGCAGCTCCTGGCCGTGACCGCCCTGACCATCGTGGCCGCGGCGTTCCGCGAGATGGGCCACGCCACCGCGGCCCGTTGCGGCGGCGCCACCCCTGAGGCCATGGGCGCCGGGGTCTACCTGGTGTGGCCCGTCTTCTCCATCGACGTGACCGACAACTACCGCCTCGACCGGGCCGGGCCGTTGCGGACCGACCTGGGTGGCGTGCACTTCAACGTGCTGTTCGTACTGGGCTCGGCCGCCGCCTTCACCGCCAGCGGCTACGCCCCCCTGCTGGTGATCGTGCTCGTGGGCCAGATCGAGACCCTGCACCAGTTCCTGCCCGTCGTCCGCCTCGACGGCTACTACGTGGTCAGCGATCTGGCCGGGGTGCCCAACCTGTTCGCCTACCTGGGGCCCGTGCTCGTGCGCCTTACCCGGCGGGGCAGCGAGCGCACCCGGGCCGTGGCGCCGGGGTCACTGGCCCTGTTCGGGGCCACGTCGTGGCCGTCGACGTTCCGTGACGCCGCCAGCAGCGCCCGCCAGGCCAACAACCTGGCGGCGACGACCGACCTCGCCGACGGCGTCGGTGTCGACGGTGCCCGTCGGGCCACGGCCGAGCCGGGTGACGGGGCCGCGCCCATCAGCGTGCCGCCCCGGCCGGTTCCCGCCCGGGGGAGCCCACGGCGACCACCGGGCTGCCGGCTCCCATCCCCACCGTGGCCCCGGTGGCGCCGAAACCGCTCAGCTGACGACGGGGCGGGCCGAGCTCCACGGCGCCACGGTCAGCAGCGCGTCGAAGGCATCGGCCAACCGACCCCCCGACACGGCCAGGGCGCTGACCAGGGCAGCCGGGCCATCCAGGGTCGTGGCCGCCAGGCGAACGCCGGGCCGGGGCGCGTAGCCGGCCACGAGGTCGGCCGGCGGGTCGGCCCCCGACGCGTCGACCACCAGCACGGTGCCCACGGCCCGGGCCCCGGCCGTGCCCGCCGGGCCCTCGGTGTCGGGCCAGCGGGGCCCGACGGCCAGGTCGCTGCGCAGCAGGGGCCGGCCGCCCAGGTCGACGGCCAGGCGCTGGTGCAGGGAGCCGCCGGCCTCGCCGTGCCGGCCCAGCACCACCTCGTCCCGCCACAGCAGGCGGGCCCCGGCGCCGAGCCGCACCCGGACGATGACGTGGTGGTCGCACCCGGCCACGAGCACCAGGGGTGGGGCCAGGAACGACAGGGTGGCCCCGGCGGCCACGTCCACCTCGATGCGGCTGATCGAGCGCTCCCCGTGGGGCCCGGGCATGACCATGCTCGCGGCCACCGCGGCCAGGTCCAGGTGGGAGCCGGGGCCCACCCCCACCACCAGGGTCAGGTCGTCACCGCCCACGGGCCCGGCACCGCTGCCCACCAGGTGCAGGCCGACCTGGCCCACATCAGGACCGTCGAGCAGGGTCCGGCGCAGGGTCAGCGGGGGCTCGGACCGCAGCACCACACAGCGCGACCGCCGGGCAGCACCGCAGGTGACGGGGGCGCCGTCAGCCAGATCGACGGACACCTCCGCCCGGGCCTGCACCCCGCTCAGCCGACGCGCCAGGAGGCCAGCTGGAGGCGGGCCCAGTCCGCCACCGTGGTGGCCAGGGGGTCCTCGACCAGGGAGGTGAACAGGGTGGTCCGCTCGCCCCGGGCGTGGGCGGCGTCGCGGGCCATGACGTCGAGGTCGGCCCCCACCAGGGGGGCCAGATCGGTCTTGTTGATGACGAGCAGGTCAGACGTGGTGATGCCCGGGCCACCCTTGCGGGGCACCTTGTCGCCGCCAGCCACGTCGATGACGAAGATCTGGGCGTCGACCAGGGCCTTGGAGAAGGTGGCCGTCAGGTTGTCGCCCCCGCTCTCCAGCAGGACCACGTCGGGGCTGAAGCGACGCTCCAGGTCCTCGACGGCGTCGACGTTCTCGCTGATGTCGTCGCGGATGGCGGTGTGGGGACAGCACCCCGTCTGCACCCCGACGATGCGCTCGCGGGGCAGGACGGCCTTGCGCTCGAGGATGTTGGCGTCCTCGGTGGTGAACACGTCGTTGGTGACCACCACCACCGACAGCTCGTCGGCGAAGGCCCGGCACAGGCACGCCACCAGCTCGGTCTTGCCACTGCCCACGGGCCCGCCGATGCCGATGCGCAGGGCCGCGCCCACCGGGGGGTGGCGGTGGGGGTGGTCGACGGCCCCGTGTTCGTGGCTGTGGCCGTGGGCCTGGTCGTCGTGGTCGTGGAACGCGCCCAACGGATGCTCCTCAGGTGCTCGGGTGGCCGTGTGTTCAGGTGGCGATGGGTTCAGGTGGCGATGGGTTCAGGTGGCGA
>JBBSLP010000085.1:0-17897 GCA_038255145.1 Acidimicrobiales bacterium | reverse complement strand
GGGCGGTCTCTACTGTTGCCCCATGACGACCATGGCCACGTGGGCAGCACGGGCAGCACGGGCAGCACGGGCAGCACGGGCAGCACGGGCAGCACGGGGGCAGAGATGGCCGACCGCACGCAGCTGACGGTGCTGTGGGAGCGGTTCGGCCCCCGGTCGCGCGACCTGGCGTGCGTGGCGGTCGGCCTACTGACCGCCTTCGCCGAGGCCCGGGCCCGACGCTCCGGGTCGACCCTGGCCTGGTCGCTGGTCGGTGCCACCGCGGCCATCGGTGCCCTGACCCTGTGGTGGCGGCGCCGCCACCCCGTGGCCGTCGCCGTGGCGGGGGTGGTCGTGCTGGCCGCCACCGGTCTGCCCCTCGTGGCCGCAGTGGGGCTGTTCACCCTGGCCGTGGACCGACGCGACCGGGTGCTCGCCGCCGTCACCGTGGTGGCCATCGCCGTGTTCACCCTCACCTCCTCGGTGGACAACGACATCGACTGGACCTCGCTGGTGGTGCTGAGCACGGTGGAGGCCGGGTTCTTCGTGGCCGCCGGCGCCTACGTCGGCGCCCGCCGGGACCTGGTCGCCGCCCTGCGGGAACGGGCCGAGCGGGCGGAGGCCGACCAGGACGTCCGCGCCGAGCAGGCCCGGCTGGCCGAACGGGCCCGCATCGCCCGGGAGATGCACGACGTGCTGGCCCACAAGGTGTCCCTCATCGCCCTGCAGGCCGGCGCCCTCGAGGTGCGAGCGGCACCGACCGCCGATCAGGTGGCCACCGGCGCGGCGGTGATCCGTGCCACGGCGCGTGAGGCCATGGAGGACCTGCGCGACGTGCTCGGGGTGCTGCGGGTCGATGCCGCCGACGGCAGCGACACGACGCCGACGCCGCGGGCCGAGGACATCGCCAGGGTCGTGGACGCGTCCCGGGCCGCCGGGGTGGCCGCCGAGCTGCGCATGGACGTCGTGGACCTCCCCGATGCCGTGGCCCGCACCGCCCACCGGGTCGTGCGCGAGGGCCTGACCAACGTGCACAAGCACGCCCGGGGCGCGGCCACCGTCGTCACCCTCAGCGGCGACGCCACGAGCGGGGTCACCGTCGAGGTCGTCAACCGGCGGCCCGCAGGCCACGCCTGCCTGCTGCCCGGGGCCGGGGTCGGTCTGCTGGGCCTGGAGGAGCGCGTCACCCTCCTGGGCGGCTCCCTCCACGCCGGTCCGGGCGCCGACGGGGGTTGGCGGATGACGGCGTGGATGCCCTGGGGCCATTCGTGACCGGCACGACCAGCGTGACCCGGGTGGTGGTCGTCGACGACGAGGCCCTGGTGCGGGCCGGGTTGCGCATGATCCTCGAGTCGAGCGACGACCTGGTCGTGGTGGGCGAGGCCGACGACGGTGACGGGGCCGTGGACGCCGTCCGCCGCTGCCGGCCCGACGTCGTGCTCATGGACATCCGCATGCCCCGCATGGACGGCTTGACGGCGACGGTGGCCATCCGCCAGCTCGAGGACCCACCCCGGGTGCTGATCCTGACCACGTTCGACATCGACGACCACGTGCTGCGAGCCCTGCACGCCGGGGCCGACGGCTTCCTGCTCAAGGACACCCCACCCCGAGATCTGCAGCAGGCGGTGCGGGTGGTGGCCACCGGTGGTTCGATGCTGTCCCCATCCGTGGCCCGCAAGCTCATCACCCACGTGGCGGGCGGGAGCTCGACGTCGCGGCGTCAGGCGGCCCAGGGGGCGTTGGCGACGCTCTCTCCGCGGGAGCGCGAGGTGCTGGTCGAGCTGGCCAAGGGCCTGTCCAACGCCGAGATCGGCCGGGCCCTGTTCATGAGCGAGGCCACCGTCAAGGCCCACCTGTCCCACGTGTTCACCAAGCTCGGCCGCACCAACCGGGTGCAGCTGGCCATCCTCGCCCACGAGGCCGGCCTGACCGACTGATCCCCGGCCCCGGGCCGTCGGCCGACGGCCGGCGTCAGGCCGGCGAGGCCAGGGCGTCGCGCAGGAAGGCCAACTGCAGGAGGAGCAGGTTCTCGGCCACGACCTCCTGGGGGGTCATGTGGGTGACCCCGGACAGGGGCAGGACCTGGTGGGGGCGGCCGGCGGCCAGCAGGGCCGAGGACAGCTGCAGGGTGTGGGCGGCGACCACGTTGTCGTCGGCCAGGCCGTGGATCAGCAGCAGGGGGCGGCGCAGGAGGTGGGCGTCGGCCAGCAGGTTGGTGGTGGCGTAGTGCTCGGGGACATCGTCGGGGTGGCCCAGGTAGCGCTCGGTGTAGTGGGTGTCGTAGAGGCGCCAGTCGGTGACGGGGGCCCCGGCGATGGCGGCGTGGAACACGTCAGGTCGGCGCAGCACGGCCAGGGCGGCCAGGTAGCCACCGAAGGACCAGCCCCGGATGGCCACCCGCCCCAGGTCGAGGCGCTCGTCCTTGGCGGCGAGGGCGTGGAGGGCGTCGACCTGGTCGTCGAGCACGGGTCGAGCCAGGTCACCCCACACGGCCCGCTCCCATTCGGGGCCCCGGGCCGGGGTGCCCCGGCCGTCGGTGACGACCACGGCGAAGCCCTGGTCGGCCAACCACTGGCTGGCCACCTGGGCGTTCGACGAGCGCACCACCCGCAGGGCGTGGGGACCGCCGTAGGGGTCGAGGAGCACGGGCAGGGGGCCGACGTCGGTGGCCGTGGCCGCGTCGGTGGCCCGGTCCGACGGGTTGGGCACGAGCACCACCGTGCGCAGGCTGCGGTCGCCCACCACCGAGAAGGTGGCGTTGGGGGTCAGCGGCGGCCGGGCGGCGTGGGAGGCGATCTCGGCCACCTGGGCCCCGTCGCGCCACACCGTGGCCCGCACCCCGGGCCAGGCCATCGACGTCGAGGCGATGACGGTGGTGCCCCCGGCCGTGGCTGCGCCGTGGACGCCGGCCTCCTCGGTCAGTTGCTGGACGTGGCCGTCGGGGCTGACCCGGTAGACGTGGGTCTCGGTGGGGTCGGGCGACGCGGTGACCACCAGGTCGTCGCCCAGGGGGCCGACCACCGAGCGCACCTGGAGGTCGACGGGGGTCAGGGCCCGCTCCCCCACCACCAGGCGGCGGGCGCCGTCGCGGTCGACCAGGCAGGCCAGGTCGTCGCCCCACCAGCGGGGGGCGCCGGAGACGAGCTCGACCCAGTGGGGGTCCTGGTGCCGCCAACGCACCGAGGTGGCCCCGGTGGCCACGTCGACGTCGAGCACGGCCAGTCGGCGCTGGTCACGGGACTGGACGACGAGGAAGGGGTCGTGGCCGGTGGACCAGTCGACCGAGGCCAGGTACGGCCAGGCGGCCTGGTCCCAACGCACCTCGCGCACGCCGCTGTCACCGCTGCCGTCGAGGTCGATGAGGTGGAGGCCCACCTCGGCGTTGGTGGTGCCCGCCGCGGGGTAGCGGATGGCCACGGGGTGGCGACCGGGGTTGGCAGGGTCCCCGATGTGCCAGGTGGGCACGGCGGAGACGTCGACCCGGGCCACGGCCAGGGTGGCACCGTCGGGCGACCACCAGAAGCCCCGGCTGCGGCCCATCTCCTCGGCGGCCACGAACTCGGCCGACCCCCAGCTGACGTCGGGGTCGGTGTCCCCGGCCAGGAGCATGTCGGGCTCACCCGGACCGACCAGGCGCAGGGTGGGACCGGCCACGTAGGCGACCCGGTGCCCGTCGGGCCCGAGGCGGGGGTCGAACACGCCGGGCTCGGTCTCCAGGCCGGTCATCGCGCCGTCACCGACCAGATCGGTGAGGAAGAGCTGGCCACCCAGGGCGAAGGTGGCCACGGTGGCGTCGGCATCGGTGGCGTAGCCCACGATGCCCGCGGCGGACTCCCGGGCCCGCTCCCGGCGGCGGGCCTCCTCGGGGGGCAGGTCACCGGGGTCGGCCAGGACCTCGGCGGGGTCGGCCACCACGTGCTCGATGCCGCTGTCCACGTCGAGCTGCCACAGGCAGGTGTCGGGGTCGGTGCCGTGGCCCGAGCGGAGGAAGAGCACGCGCCGGCCGTCGGGCGACGGCGAGAACGTGCGGGGCTCGCCCAGGGTGAAGCGACGGGTCCGGGCGGTGAGGCGGGGAAAGGACGTGTCACCCACAGGAAGGTCGCTCACCGCCGGGACGGTAGCCCGGCCACACCGGGGGTGAAGGCGCCGAACGCCGAGCCGGACCGGGGGGCAGCGGCGGTCGGGGGTGGGTCCGGTGGTGGCGGCAGCGGGCTCAGCGGCGGCCGCTGAGCTGGGCCAACCACTGGCGGCCCTTCTTGGCCCTCGTGTCGAGCTGGGCGTTGGTGGCCTCGGTGACCCGCCGCACGCCGGCCAGGCGGTTGAGCTCGGCGTTGACCTGGGAGTGGGCCATGCCCGTGCGCGACGCGAGCTCACCGGCCAGGGCCGAGTTGAGGGCCCGCAGACGGCGGCGCTCGTCGCGATGGGAGGGGGCGGGTTCGCCGTCGGGGCCGGCCACGGCGGCGGCCACCCCGGCCAGGCCCTGCAGGGGGGCCAGGGTCATCTCCAGGGAGGGGTCCTCGGCGTCACCCTCGAGGTCGTCATCGTCGCGGTCGTCCTCGCCGTGGCCGATGTCGGGGACGTGGGGGTCGCCCAGGGGACGGGCGGCCAGGGCGGCGAACAGGGAGAGCTGCTCGTCCTCGCCGGGCTCGTCGAGGGCGGTGGGGTCGGCCTCGCGCTCCTCGGTGCCCAGGTCCTCGCTGGGCTTGCGCAACGAATGGCGGCGGGCGTCGGCGATCTGGTGGGCGTGGGTGCGCAGCCGGGAGTCGTCGGGGATGAACAGGTAGGCCCGCTGGCGGCCCCCGCCCCGCACCCAGCGGACGAGGCGGCCCACGGCCTGGCGGAAGAAGAGCTCGGTGGTGGTGTTGGTGGCGAACACGCCGACCCGCAGGCGGGGGATGTCGACCCCCTCGGACACCATGCGCACGGCCACCAGCCACGGGGTGTCGGCCGCGGCGAAGCGGGTGATGCGTTCGGAGGAGCCGGGCTCGTCGGACACGGCGATGACGGCCCGGGTGCGGAAGCGCTCCTCGAGCAGTTGGGCCACGCCGCGGGCGTGGTCCTGGTCCATGGTGATGACCAGGCCGCCGGCGTTGGGCTGGTCGACCCGGATGCGGGTGAGCTGGTCGTGGGCCTGGCCGAGGACGGCGGGCAGCCACTCGCCGTCGAGGGACAGGGCGGTGCGCAGCCGCTGGTTGGCCAGGGGGCGGTCGAGGGCGTCGTCGAAGGTGGCCGAGCGCAGGGTGCCGTCGGGGGCGGTCCACTCCATCTCCCCGTTGAGGCGGGGGAAGTAGACGGGGCGCACGACGCGGCCCTCGGCCAGGGCGTCGGCGTAGCCGTACTCGACGTCGGCCTCGGCCTCGTCGAGGCGGTAGCGGACGAAGGGGATGGCCTGGGTGTCCGAACGGAAGGGGGTGCCCGACAGCATGAGGCGGCGGGCGGAGCCGTCGAAGCCCCGTCGCAGGGAGTCGCCCCAGACCCGTTCCTCCGCGGCGTGGTGGATCTCGTCGAAGATGGCGAAGCCGCCCTCGGCCACGCTGGCCACCGCGGCGGTGCTGGCCGCCACCTGCTGATAGGTGACGATGACGCCGTGCTGGTCGGCGGGTAGGCCCTCGGAGGAGGACCACTCGGGCTCGAGTCGCAGGTCGAAGCGCTCGGCGGCCGCGGCCCACTGGTGCTTGAGGTGCTGGGTGGGGACGACGACGACCAGGCGACGACGGGGGTTGCGGGCCAGTTCCAGCCGGGCCGCGGTGAGCGCGAACGTCGTCTTGCCCGCGCCGGGGGTGGCCACGGCGAGGAAGTTCGGGCTGGTGGCCCCGGCCAACTGGTCGAGGGCACGCTTCTGCCACGGGCGCAGGCGGACGGAGCGGGTGCTGGACATGCCGGGGCGGAGAGCTTAGGCCGAGGCCGCCTCCCGCCCCGGGCCGTCGAGCAGCGCAGTGATGCTGGTCGCCAGACGCTGGGCGCCGTCGTCCAGGTCATCGGTGGTGGCCACGAGCACGTGCCAGCCCCGGGCCTCGAGCCGGTTCCGCCGCCGAGCCGTAGCCCCGTGGGACCGCCGTGCCCCGTGCCACCGGAACGAGTCCAACTCGACAGCGACGCGCTGGTCCGGCCACGCCAGGTCCAGCTTGGCGAAACCTCTGCCCTCGCCATCGCTGACCTCATGCTGCAACACCGGCTTTGGCAGAGCATGGGCCATGAGCCGACGCACCAGCCGGGCCTCGGCCAGCGATCCCGGCCGGTCCCCCGCCAGCCAGAGCCCGGCCACCGCCCGCAGCGCCACCGAACCGGCCCGGCCTCGACGGCAGGAGCTGGTCAGGTCTGCCGCCGTGACCAGCCGACGGCACAACGCATCATCGACGGCGTCCTCGAGCCGAGCCGCCGACGTCGTGGCCGCCACCTGCACGAGAGCAAGCGGCACGCTCACCACAGGGATCCCGTCGACGACCGTCCGCTCGTCGGAGCGGAAGTCGGAGCGTCGTACCGTGGCCCGACGGCTGGTGCGCACGACGTCGAGCGGGACCACCACGTGCAGGGCGCCAGGCCGGAAGCCGGCGAGCTCGTGAAGGGCGGCTGCGCTCTGATGGGACAGCAGCGACGACGGGCCGGCGGCACGCACGGCGGCGAGCGCCTGTTGGCGCCACGTCGGGGTCGAGCCCTGCCAACGGTGCACACCAGGGGCGAGGCCGACGAGCAGGCCGCGCTCCCGCAGCCCGTCGACCATGCGGTCCGTGAGCCCGCATCCACGCAGTTCGGCCGCCGTCAGCACGCCATGGCGCCGTGCGGCCAGGGTCGCTGCCCTGGAGATGGCGGCCCGTTGTTCCATCCCACGAGCGTACCCACGGGGTGTGACATTATATTTCATTACATCTCGCGCCTCCCTGACGTCAGCCCTCCCTCAGCCGCCGGCAACACTGAAGGATCGACCCCCGCCAGGGTGGTCGACCCTTCAGGAATGGGACACCGCTCAGGGACGAGATGCTTCACCGGCCAACTCTGAAGGTTGGACCCCCGCCACGGTGGTCAATCCTTCAACGTTCCCGACCCGCCCCTGAGGCCTGACAGTCACACCACACCGGCGCCGCCGCCAGCCAGCCGGCACGCCCCGGGGCCGCATGCACGCCGCGGCTGCCGGTCGCCAGCGCCGGTCCCGTTGCCGGCAGCGTGGCGCCGAGAGCGCCAGCTCGCCAGGGGCCCGCCGATCGGCAGCGCGGCAGCCAACGCCGGGGGCGGGCCGGTCGGGCAGCGCGGCTGCCAGCAGCAGCTATCGCTAGGCTCCGGCGCATGTTCGAGCTGGCCAGCGCGGCTGTCGAGGGGGCTCTCGCCGCGGGGGCGACGTATGCCGATGCCCGGGTGGTGGTGGCCCGGACCGAGTCGTTGTCGGCCCAGAACGGCGAGGTCGAGTCGGTGGACCGGTCGGCCGAGGCCGGCATCGGGGTGCGTGCGCTCTACGGCTCGTCCTGGGGTTTCGCCGCCGTGGCCGAGCTGACCACCACTGACGCCCGCCGGGCCGGAGAGCGGGCCGCGGCCATCGCCCGGGCCTCGGCCCGGGTCCCCGGCACCCCCATGCCCCTGGCCTCCCTCCCTCCCGTCCAGGCCGAGTACCGCACCCCCGTGGCCGAGGACCCCTTCGCCGTCCCCCTGGGCGAGAAGTGCGACCTGCTCGTCGCCCTCACCAACGCCATGCTCGAGGAGCCCGACGTCCAGCTTGCCCGGGCGTCGATGGCCTTCTGGGAGACCGAGAAGTGGTTCGCCTCCAGCGACGGCAGCCGCATCCACCAGGTCCTGGTCGACTCGGGCGGGGGCATGGACGCCACCGCCATCAGCGGCAGCGAGACCCAGCGCCGCTCCTACCCCCAGGCCTTCGGCCAGTACGAGACCGGGGGCTACGAGGTCGTACGCGGCTTCGACCTCCCCGCCAACACCGGCTGGGTGGCCAGCGAGGCCGCGGCCCTGCTCACTGCCCCCGCCTGCCCCGCCGGCACCACCGACCTCATCCTCGACGGCTCCCAGCTCGCCCTGCAGATCCACGAGTCCGTGGGCCACGCCATCGAGCTCGACCGCATCCTCGGTTGGGAGGCCGCCTTCGCCGGCACCTCCTTCCTCCCCCTGGGCGAGCTGGGCACCCTGCGCTACGGGTCGGACCTCATGCGCATCACCGCCGACGCCACCATCCCCGGCGGGCTGGGCACGTTCGGCTTCGACGACGAGGGCACCCCGGCCCAGCGGGTGGACATCGTCCGTGAGGGTACCTGGGTCGGTGTCCTGTCGGGCCGGGACTCCGCTGCGGTGGCCGGGGTCAGCCCCGGGGGCATGGTCCGGGCCGACGGCTACGGCCACCTGCCCATGGTGCGCATGACCAACGTGGGCCTGCTCCCCGGTCCCGACGAGGCCGATTCGCTCGAGGCCATCGTGGCCGACACCAGGGAGGGCGTGTACCTGCACACCAACCGCTCCTGGTCCATCGACGACAAGCGCCTGAACTTCCAGTTCGGCTGCGAAGCGGCCTGGGAGGTGCGCGACGGCCAGCTCGGCCGCCTGCTGCGCAACCCGATCTACACCGGCATCACCCCCCGCTTCTGGGGCTCGCTCGACCGCCTGGCCGGACCGGCCCAGTGGCGCTGTTGGGGGGTGCCCAACTGCGGGAAGGGCCAGCCCATGCAGGTGGCCCGCACCGGTCACGGCGCCTCGCCGGCCCGCTTCCGCAACGTCCGCGTCGGGGTCTCGGCATGAGCGCTGACCAGGGCAACGGGCCGACGAACACCACCTTCGACGAAGGGCGCCTGGTCGAGCTGGCCGAGCGGGCCCTGGCCGCCGTGCCCTCCGGGGCCGAGGCCGTGGTCAGGGTGGACGCCGTGCGCCACTCGCTCACCCGCTTCGCCAACAGCCGCATCCACCAGAACGTGTCCGACGAGCGGGTGGCCATCTCGGTGACGGTGGCCCGCAACGGCCGCCCCGCCAACGCGGCCACCAACCGCACCGACGCCGACGGCCTGGCTGCGGTGGTGGCCGATGCCGCCGACGCCGCCGCCGTGGTCCCCGTCGACCCCACCTGGGCCGGGGTGGCGTCGAGGGCCAGCACGGAGCCCACCGGGCACTGGGACCAGGCCACCGTCGATGCCGACCCCGACACCCGGGCCGCCCTCGTCGCCGCCTTCGTGGCCGCCGGGGGCTCGGGCCAGGAGGCGGCCGGTTACTGCGACACCGCCGCCTACCTGTCGGTGGTGGCCACCACCGACGGCCAGCAGGCCACGGACCGCACCAGCCGGGCCACCGTCGACGGCATCTTCCTGGGCTCGGCCGAAGGGGGCTACACCCCGGCCGGCTACGGCCACGCCACCTCGTACCGGGTGGCCGACCTCGACGGCGCCGACGTCGGCACCAGTGCGGCCGACGGGGCCGCGGCCGCCGTGGGGGCAGGCGAGATCGAACCGGGCGAGTACGAGGTCGTGCTCATGCCCGAGTGCGTGGCCGAGATGCTCACCTTCCTGGGCGCCTACGGCTTCAACGCCAAGTCGGTGCAGGAGGGCCAGTCCTTCGTCGAGCTCGGCGCGACGACGTTCGACCCCGCCGTCACCCTCGTCGACGACGTGTTCGACCCCCGCTCGATCGGCCTGGGCGTGGACGGTGAGGGCACCCCCACCCAGCGGGTCACCCTGGTCGACGGGGGCACGTGCACGGCCCTGGTCCACGACCGGCGCACCGCGGCCCGGGCCGGGGTGACGTCGAGCGGCCACGGCTCGGCCGATTCGGGGGCGTGGGGGCCCATGCCCGGCAGCCTGGTCCTGGGCCAGGGCACCGCCACCGTCGCCGACCTGGTCGGCGGCGTGAAGCGGGGCCTGCTGGTGACGTGCTTCAACTACTGCCGGGTCCTCGATCCCAAGACGGTGGGGGTGACGGGGCTGACCCGCAACGGCACCTTCCTGATCGAGGACGGCCGCGTCGTCGCCCCCGTGACCAACCTGCGCTTCACCCAGTCCATGGTCGAAGCCCTGGCCCCGGGCCGGGTGCTGGGCGTGGGCGCCAGCGCCCGCCTGGCCGACTGCGAATGGGGCCCGGGCCGCGTGGTGGCGCCCGCGCTGCGCCTGGCCAGCTGGCGCTTCACCGGCGGCGCCGCCGGCTGATCGCCAGGGCCGACGACGATTCGACGGAGAGGCAGCCCGATCCGATGCCCCGCCCGCTCGCACCCGGGCTGACCAGGGCCGACGACTGACGGCGAACGGATCAGTGCTTGCGGATGAGGGTGACGCCGTCGGCCAGTGGCAGCATCACCGTGTCGACGCGACCGTCGGCGGCCACGAAGTCGTTGAAGGCCCGGATGGCCACCGTGTTGTCGTCCTGAGCCTGTTCGTCGGCCACGTCGCCGCCCCACAGCACGTTGTCCACGATGATGAGGCCCCCGGGTCGCACGTGCTCGAGCAGCAGCTCGTAGTACGTCAGGTAGCCGGTCTTGTCGGCGTCGATGAAGGCCAGGTCGATGATGTCATCGGCGGGCAGGGCCGCCAAGCCCTCGGCCGCGGGACCGACGGTCAGCTCGATGCGGTCGGCCACCCCGGCCCGGTTCCAGTAGCGCCGGGCCACATCGGTCCACTCCTCGCTGATGTCGAAGCACGACAGCCGGCCATCAGGAGCCGGGGGCAGACCTCGAGCCAGGCACAGGGCCGAGTAGCCCGTGAACGTGCCCACCTCGACCACCCGATGCGCCCCGATGAGCTGCACCAGCATGGTCAGCAGCGCCCCCTGCTCGGGGGCGATCTGCATGCCGGCGTGGTCGCCGGTGATGCGCTGGGTGTCGGCGATCAGGCCCTGCTGCACGCGATCGGGCGGGGTGCCGTGCTCGAGCAGGTAGCGGTGCACATCGGGGGTCACCGTCACGGTCTTGGGAGCATCAGCCACGCCCGGCACCGTAGTGGCGTCAGCTGATGCCGAGCCGGGCACGGCGCCCCGGTAGCGTCAGCCGCGATGTCGAACCTGTGGCTGTTCCTGCACATCGGCTGCGTCATCGTCGGTTACGGCGGGGTGGCGATGGACCTGCTGTACTCGAACCAGATCCGACGCTTCGCCGGCCCCGAGGCCCACGCCGTGGCCAGCGCCAACTGGGCCGTGTCCCACAAGGCGGCCGAGTGGTTCCTCTACGGCGTGCCCATCTTCGGCATCCTGCTGGTGCTGGAGATGGACATCTCGTTCGGCTCGCCCTGGCTGTCGGCCAGCTTGCTCGTCTACCTGCTGTCCCTGGGCGTGCTCCACGGCCTGGTCAACCCGGCCCGCCGCCAGGCCCTGGTGCTGCTGGGCGAACTGGCCGGCCAGCCCACCGGCGGCGGCCGGGCCCAGGCCGCCGAGCTCTCCCGCCTGGGCCGCATGATGTCCCTGGGCCAGTCGGTGTTCTCCCTGCTGGGGGTGATCGCCCTGGCCCTGATGGTGTGGCAGCCCGGCGGCAACCTCTAGCTCGGGCGAGCGCGTAGCTGGCGCCAGCGGGAGTCCGCCGTCGTCAGCTGGGTGCCGTCCGCAGCGATGATCTCGCCGCGGACGTAGAGGTCCCGCCCGTCGACGCGCTCGAGCCGGGCCCGGGCCACGACGTGGCCTTCCATGGGCACGGGGCGCAGGTAGCGCACGGCGATCTCGGCCGTCACGCACGGCGGCCTGTCGGGACCCGGGGGCAGGGACTCGGCCGCGGCCACCCCCATCACCTCGTCGAGCACCGTGGCCTGGATGCCGCCGTGGAGCACCCCGGCCACCCCGGCCATGAACGGGGGCGGGTGCAGGTGGGTCTCGACGGTCACCCCGTCGTGGAGCTTGCGAAAGCGCAGCCGCAGCCCGTCGGGGTTGGCCGGACCGCAACCGAAGCAGGTGCCCAGCTCGCCGATCCCCGTCGAGAACCAACCCTCGGCATCCTCGATGTCAACGCTCGTGGTCATGGGCGCTCGGCTCCCCTCGGGTCGGCCCCTCGGGCCCCGTCCTTGCCGAGCGCAGGATATTTCAGCTCAACGCCCGGCGTGGGCAACGAGCACGTCGGCCACGCAGGCGGTGAGGCGCTTGCCCATGGGGACGTGGAGGAACTCGTTGGGGCCGTGGGCGTTGGCCCCGGGGCCGAGCACGCCGATGACGAGGAACTGCGCCTCGGGGAAGCGCTGGCCCAACATGGCCATGAAGGGGATGGTGCCCCCCTCGCCCATGTGGGCCACGTCGGCCCCGAAGTAGGCCTGCGACGCCGCCGAGGTAGCTGCGGCCAGCCACGGCGCCGTCGGCGGGGCATCCCAACCCGACGCCGCCTCCTTGCCCTCGAACGCGACCCGGGCGCCGTAGGGGGGATCCTGCGTCAGGGCCCGGGACAGCGCGGCGGCCGCCACCTCGGCGTCGACCCGAGGAGGCAGTCGCAACGACAGGGCCAGGGCGGTCATGGGGCGCAGCACGTTGCCCCCCACGCCCACAAGGGGCAGCCCGTCGGCGCCGATGACGGCCAGGGCCGGCCGCCACGTCCGGTCCAGCAGCACCTCGGCCAGGTCGCGCCCGGCCCGCACATCGGCCCCGGGCACCACGGGGTAGGACTCGGTCACGTCACCCACGATCCCCGCGGCGGCCGAGGCCTGGAGGCGGCGCTCGTCGGGGATGTCGACCTGGGCCTCGGGCAGCAGGACCCGGCCGCTGCGGCTGTCCTCCACCCGGTCCAACAGCTGGCGGGCGATGCGGAAGGTCGAGGGCACGACCCCGCCGACGGCGCCGGAGTGCAGGCCCTCCTCGGTGATGTCGACCCGCAGCACCCCCCCGGCCAGGCCCCGCAACGACGTGGTGACCCACAGGCGCTCGTAGTCGGCGCAGCCCGAGTCCAGGCACACCACCAGGCTGACCCGACCCAGACGCGGGGCCAGGGCCTCGACGTAGGCGGGCAGGTCGGGACTGCCCGACTCCTCCGACGCTTCGACGAGGACGACCAGGCGGGTGTGGGCCCCACCCGACGCGTGCACGGCGCCGATGGCGGTGAGGGCGGCGAACATGGCGTAACCGTCGTCGGCGCCGCCCCGGCCGTAGAGCTTGTCCCCGTCGCGCACCGGGGTCCACGGGCCCAGGCCGTCGCGCCAGCCCGTCATCTCCGGCTGCTTGTCGAGGTGGCCGTAGAGCAGCACGGTGTCGATGGTGGGGTCGACGGTGGGGTCGGTCGTGGGGTCGGTCGTGGCCCCAGCGGCCGCCCCTCCACCGGTGGCGGGCACGTCGATGAGCAGCACCGGGGTGCGTCCGGGTAGCTCGACGACCTCGATGGTGGCCCCGGCGATCTGGCGGGACGCGGCCCAGTCGCGGAACTGGGAGACGGCCTCGGCGATGCGGCCGTGGGCGGCCCAGTCGGGGTCGAAGGCGGGGGACAGGGCGGGGATGCGGATGTAGTCCACGAGGGCGGGCAGCACGGCCTCGTCCCACGTGTCCTCGACGTAGTCGGCGACGGCACTGACCGAGGAGCTGGCGGAGGGGCTCACGGGCTCGGATGCTACGGGAGGCCCGGGGCCGGTCGCCGGCCCGAAGGCCTCTCCCGGGCACGGCCGACCCCCCGCCGGAGTGGCACATCTCACGCCGGGGCGCCGTGAGCCGTGGGCTAGAACCCAGCCATGACCGTCGAGCTCAGGACCGTCCCCACCGAGGAACTGGTGCCCTGGCGCCACACCGCCATGCTGGGCTTCGCCATCTCGCCCCCCGCCGGCTTCGTCGAGGCCTCGGCCGGCCAGTTCGAGCCCGAGCGCACCATCGGGGGGTGGGAGGACGGCCGCTGGGTGTCCACCGCCGGCAACCTGTCGTTGCGCCTGGCCATCCCCGGTGGCCACATCCCCATGGCCGGGGTCACGTCGGTGACCGTGCGCACCACCCACCGGCGCCGGGGCCTGCTGCGCCAGATGATGGACTGGCTGCTCGACGATGCTGCGGACCGGGGCGAGGCCGTGTCGGGCCTGGTGGCCTCGGAGGCCCCCATCTACGGGCGCTTCGGCTTCGGGCCCGCCGCCTTCGCCCACGAGCTCGTCATCGACCGTCGCATCGCCCGCCTGGAACCCCCGGTCGAGCCCCGGGGCACCGTCACCCTCGACGAGGCCGTCGACGTGGGCGCCGACCTGCGGGCGCTGTGGAATCGCTGGTGGCCGACCCAGCCCGGCGAGATCGAGCGCTCGGAGGGCTACTGGCAGGCCCACTCCGACCTCGACCCCGAGGCCATGCGCAAGGGGGGAACGGCCCGGCTCGCCGCCCGTCACCGGGGTGCCGACGGCCAGGTCGACGGCTACGCCCTCTACCGCATCCACTCCCAGCAGGGCGTGGGCTGGCTACCCCAGAGCCGGGTGCAGGTCGAGGAGCTGGTGGCCCTGACCCCCACGGCCCGCCTCGAACTGTGGGCCTACCTCTTGGGTGTCGACCTCGTGGCCGAGGTCCACGCCGCCCCCGTGCCCGTCGACGAGCCCCTGTCCCTGCGCGTGACCGACCTGCGTCAGGTGCGCACGGTGGCGTCGTGGGACCGGTTGTGGATCCGCATCCTCGATGTGCCCGCAGCCCTGGCCGCCCGCTCCTACGCGGTGGCCGACCGTCTCGTCCTCGAGGTGCTCGACCCCGTGCGCCCCGACACCGGCGGCCGCTACCGCCTCGAGGCCGGGCCTGACGGCGCCGAAGCCGTGCGGGCCGGCGCCGGGGAGCCCGCCGACCTGGTCGTGGGCGTGGCCGAGCTCGGCGCGCTGTGGCTGGGCGGGGTCACGGCCAGCCAGCTGGTGGGGGCGGGACGCCTCGTCGAGGCCACCCCGGGAGCAGCGGGGCGGGCCGACCGGCTCTTCGCCGGCCCCCGGGCCCCCTTCAACGGCACCGTGTTCTGACCCGGGGCGCTCCGCCCCCGGGGGCCCCCGGTAGGGCGACGTCCGCCTGCGGCGCCTGCTTGCTGTTCGGCCCGGCAAGGTTCGCTGCGCTCTCCGCCGGGCCGGAGCTTCGCTCTCGACGCCGGGGGCCCCGGCACGGCCTGCGGCAACACTGGGTTGGCTTCCGGACCGGACCGGACCGGACCGGACCGGGTCGGGTCGGATGGCGGGTGCCGTCGGTTGGGGGGGCGCCGGTACCGTCGGCTCGGTGGCGTGGGATGTGGGTGAAGTGGTGGTGTTGCGGGAGGTGTTGGGCGGGCGCATCCGGTCGGCCCGACCGCTGCGGGTGGTGGCCGACTCCCCTGCAGGGTTCGCCGGTTACCTGACCCCCCGCTCGACGGTGATGTGGCCCCGCCTGGTCGGTGAGGAACAGAGCCAGACCCCTGACCAGGGGTGGCGGTTGCGCAGGGAGGAGTGGCAGGGGCCGGGGTGCCTGTTCGTCATCCCTGCTGGTGCCGCCTATGCCGTGGTCCGCTTCCTCGACCGCGACCACGACCGGCCCGTGGGTTGGAAGGTCGACTTCATGGCGCCGCCCCGGGTCGGTGCCGTGAGCCTGGACACCCTCGACTGGGCCTTCGACCTGCTCGTTGACGCCGATGCCACCACGTGGACGAGCAAGGACGAGGACGACCTGGCCCAGCTGTGCCGGGTCGGGCTGCTCGACCCTCAGGACCAGGTGGTCCTGGCCCTGGCCCGGGCCGAGGTGACCGAAGCCCTGGCCACCCGGACCGGACCCTTCGCAGCATGGGCGGACTGGCGGGCCGACCCCACCTGGAAGGCCCTGGAGCTGCCCACGGGGTGGGACCAGCTACCGCCGACGGCGACGACGGAGGACCAGGCCACCGCGTCGGTCCTGGCCCGGGGGGGTGCCGTGGTCCACCCGGTGACAGCCGAGCCCGGCCGGGCCGGTCCCCACCCCGGCGTGGTGGCCCGCTCCGGTCGTGGCGTGCGCCTGCTCGACGCCGCCGGCCGGGTGTGGCTGGACGCCGATCTGGCCGACGGCACCCTGCTCCACGGCCACGCCCACCCCGCCGTCGTCGAGGCCGTGACCCGCCAGGCCACCCTGGCCCTGGCCACCGGCCTGCTCCACGAGGGCCAGGTCACCGTGGCCGAGGCCGTCGTCGCCCGCTTCTCCCCCGTCGAGCGGGTCCTGACCTGCGCCTCGGGGGTCGACGCCTGGCGCACGGCGGTGGAACTGACCCGACGGGCCAGTGGCCGGAGCACGGTCGCCGCCTGGCACGCACCCATCGACGACGGTGACGTGCTCCTCCTACCCACCGACGGCGCCCAGGCCGCGGCCCGGTTGGCCATCGCCGCCGGCCGCCTGGCCGCCGTGGTCGTCGACCCCCTGGTCCTGGCCACCCTCGACGAGGCGTGCGATGGGTCCGACGGCGGGCCCGACGGCCAGTCCCGAGGCGGGCCCGACGGGCCCAGCGGCCGGACGAGGCTGGTCGAGACCCTGGCCCGGCTGGCGGTGTCGGGCACCCGGTTGGTGGCCGACGAGCGTCGCACCCTGGGCGCGGGGCCGGCCGGTGGCTGCGCCCGCCTGGGCCTGGCGGTCGACCTGGTGGTGCTGGGCGAGAGCCTGTTCGGTGGCTTGCCTGGCGGCTTGGTGGGTGGCGCCACCTCGCTGTTGTCCGCCGGTGATCCCCTGGGAACGGCGGGGGTCGCGCCCAACCCGCTGGCCACCAGCGCCGCGCTCGAGACCCTGCGCCAGGCCGACGGTCGCACCCTGGACCGGACCGAGGCCCGGGCCCAGCGCCTGCGACAGGCGTGGGGGGCGGGGGGCCTGGGCAACGTGGCCCGTCTGCCCGCCGGCGCCTCGGTGGCCACCCTGCGCGCCGCCGGGGTGCTCGTGGGGGTCGATGGCTCGGTCCACGTGGCCACGGTGGCCGACGACGACGACATCAACGCGTTGCTCATGGCCGCGAAGGACACAGCGTGCACCTGACCGACCACGGAACATGGCTGGAGCTGCATCCGAACGGGGTTTCTTCCCTGGTCGCCGCTACCATCGGCACAACGGAACAGCCCGATCCGGTGGGGGCTCATGGCGGAGCCTCCGGACCAGGCCGTCACGACCAACGTCGCGCGGTTCAGCAGGTTCGGGCACGGGGATCGGTGGAATCGTGACGACGGCGGAGCTTCCCAAGACCACTTCCAAGACCTCTTCGGAGAGAGGTCTGGACGAGGTCCTGGAGGCGGCAGCGGCAGAGCTCAACGCCACCACCCAGGGGGCGCGGGTCATCGACATCGGACCGGCGCGCCTCGACCGTGGCCGCAGCGGCACGTTCACCACCTTGGTGACCGTCGACACCGGCACCCTGCGCCTGGGAGATCGCCTGCTCACCGGGCTGTTCCTGGCCGACCGGGCCGACAGCCGGGTCACCTTCCCCGTGGTCGACGCCTCGACGTGGGAGGGCAGCCGCTTCGAGCTCGAGGTCGATCTCGACGCCGCCCGGGCCGCGAGCCTGTTCCGGCCGGATGACACGTCCGACCTGCGGTTGCACGGCTCCACCTCCGACAGCTTCGTCGTCCGCAGCCTCCACGCCCGCCTGGCCGAGACCACCGACCTGGCCCGGGCCGAGGGCCTGCTGGCCACCGTCCTCGACGGTCGGGCGCCAGCACCCGACCTGGGCCTGCTGCTCGGCCCCGCCGACCGCCGCGTCGACGTGCTGGCCGGAGAGCTCCAGCGCCAGGCTGGCGCCGACCGCCGCGTGCTCGTCGTGGGGTCCGACAACGCCTCGCTCGACCGGCTGGCCGTGGCCGCCCGCCGCGGCCTGGGCGACCCTCCTCCCGGGCGGGTCGTGCGCATGGGGGTGGCCTCGTCCCCCGTGGTGGGTCACGAACGGAGCCTGACCCTGGCCGGTGCCTGCGCCGAGCTCGCCCCGGTGGCCGCGGCCCAGGTCGCCGCCCTCAACGGGCCGACGCCAGCAGCACCCGCCCTCGAGCCACCGGTTCCGTCGGCGGTCCCGTCCGCGGACGCGGCGTCGACCGCCGATGCCGACGCCGACACCCCCGCCGTGGACGCCGACACCTCGGACG
>JBBSLP010000084.1:0-18642 GCA_038255145.1 Acidimicrobiales bacterium | reverse complement strand
GTTCAGGTGGCGATGGGTTCAGGTGGCGATGGGTTCAGGTGGCGAAGAGGCGGAGGTCCCACCCCGGGTGCTCGACGGCGGCGATGTCGACGACGGGACCCGACCGGGCCGGCAGCTCGTCGAGCGGTCCCCGGCCGGCGACCGCGGCCTCGCCGGCGACCTCGGCGGCCAGGGTGCCGAGGCGGGCGGTCAGCGCCGCGCAGGCGAAGGGGTCCAGGCCCAGCAGGCGCACGGCGGCCTGGGCCGGGGTGGTCAGGGTGTGGTGGGCCACGAGCAGGGCCAGGTCGGGGGCGTCGAGGCCGGCGGCCAGGCCGACGACGCCGAAGGCCACCGACAGGTGCGCGCCCTCGGGGCACACGTCGACCAGGGTGGCCAGGGCGGCCGACGGCCAGCACCGGGCGCTGACCCGGGCCAGCTGGCGGCCCAACCGCCGCGACGCCCGCCGCAGGGGCTCGGCCGGGAGCCGGGCCGAGGCCTGGGCCTCCAACGCCACCAGGGCGGCGCGCTGGGCGGCCTCGTCGACGGCGGTGCCCACGGCCTGCCAGGTGGCCACGGCCAGCGCGGCGTCGACCACGCCCGCCGAACGCAGGCGGCCCCGCACGTAGGCATCGAGGGAGGCCAGGTCGTGGACCCGTCCGTCGGCCACCGCCGACTCGACCCCGGCCGAATGGGCGTGGCCCCCGGCGGGGAAGCGCCCGTCGGCCAGCAGCAGCAGGGCGCTGGCCCCAGCCGCCCCCATCAGGACAGCCCCATCAGAAGAGACGGCACCATCAAAAGAGACGGCACCATCAAAAGAGGAAATAGCGCTGGGCCATGGGCAGCTCGGTGGCGGGGGCGGCCTCGATGAGCTCGCCGTCTATGCGCACGGCGAAGGTGTCGGGGTCCACGGTCACGTCGGGTCGGCTGTCGTTCTCGGGCAGGTCGGCCTTGCCCAACCGGCGGGTGTCGCGCACGGGGACCAGGGCCTTGCGCAGCCCCAGGCGCTCGACCAGGCGACCCTCCTCGATGGCAACGGGGGCCACGAAGGTGACGCTGGTGGCTGCGGCCGCGGCCGGCGCGGCGCCGAACATGGGCCGGGCGAACACGGGCTGAGGGGTGGGGATCGACGCGTTGGCGTCGCCCATCTGGGCGTAGGCGATGAAGCCGCCCTTGAGCACGACCTGGGGCCGCACCCCGAAGAAGGCCGGATCCCACAGGACCAGGTCGGCCAGCTTGCCCACCTCGACCGAGCCCACCTCGCCGTCGAGGCCGTGGGCGATGGCCGGGCAGATCGTGTACTTGGCCACGTAGCGCCGGGCCCGCAGGTTGTCGGCCGCCCCGTCGCCGGCCAGGGCACCGCGGCGCCGCTTCATGACGTGGGCCGTCTGCCAGGTGCGCAGCACGACCTCGCCGACGCGCCCCATGGCCTGGCTGTCCGAGCCGATGATGGAGATGGCGCCCAGGTCGTGCAGCACGTCCTCCGCGGCGATGGTCGAGGGCCGGATGCGGCTCTCGGCGAAGGCCAGGTCCTCGGCGATGGCCGGGTTGAGGTGGTGGCACACCATCAACATGTCCAGGTGCTCGTCGATGGTGTTGACCGTGTGGGGCCGGGTGGGGTTGGTCGAGCTGGGCAGCACGTTGGGCTCGGACACCACGGTGATGATGTCGGGGGCGTGGCCGCCGCCGGCACCCTCGGTGTGGTATGTGTGGATCGTGCGCCCGGCGATGGCGGCCAGGGTCGACTGCACGTAGCCGGCCTCGTTGAGGGTGTCGGTGTGGATGGCCACCTGCACGGCCTCGGCGTCACACACCCGCAGGCAGGCGTCGATGACGGCGGGGGTGGTGCCCCAGTCCTCGTGGAGCTTGAAGCCCGATGCCCCGCCCACCAACTGCTCGCGCATGCCGGCCTCGGACACGGTGTTGCCCTTGCCCAGCAGGGCGATGTTCAGGGGCCAGCCGTCGAGGGCCTGCAGCATCAGCCCCAGGTTCCACGAACCGGCGGTGACGGTGGTGGCCTTGGTGCCGTCGGTGGGACCGGTGCCGCCGCCGATGATGGTGGTGATGCCCCCGCTCAGGGCCTCGGTGAGGATCTCGGGGCAGATGAGGTGGACGTGGCTGTCCACGGCCCCGGCGGTGACGATCTTGCCGTTGGCCGACAGGATGTCGGTCGAGGGGCCGATGACCAGGGCGGGGTGGACCCCGTCCATGGTGTCGGGGTTGCCGGCCTTGCCGATGGCCACGATGCGCCCGTCGCGCACGCCGATGTCGGCCTTGATGACACCCCAGTGGTCGAGGATGAGGGCCCCGGTGATGACCAGGTCGGGGGTGCCCTGGGCCCGGGTGGCCGAACCCTGGCCCATCGACTCGCGGATGACCTTGCCCCCGCCGAAGACGACCTCGTCCCCTCCGGCGCAGCGGTCCTCGGTGACCTCGATGACCAGGTCGGTGTCGGCCAGGCGCACCCGGTCCCCCACCGTGGGCCCGTACAGGGCGGCGTAGCGACGACGATCGAGCTCCATCACACGCCGCCTTCGGGAGAAGCACCGGCGGGCCCATCGAGGGGGCCGGCCACCTCGCCGCGGAAGCCGGCGACGATGCGGGCACCCACGTAGGCCACCAGGTCGACGTGGCGCTCGATGCCGGGCTCGAAGCGCACCGAGGTGCCGGCGGGGATGGCCAGGCGGCAGCCCCGGGCCGCGGCCCGGTCGAACTGCAGGGCGGGGTTGGCCTCGGCGAAGTGGTAGTGCGAACCGACCTGGATGGGCCGGTCACCGGTGTTGGCCACCAGCACCGTGGTGATGGCCCGCCCCTCGAGGATGGTCACCGTGCCCTCGCCCAGCAGCACCTCGCCGGGGATGACGCCGGCGCTCACGCCTGTGTCGCTCGCCGGCGTGCTCACGGGATCGGGTGGTGGATCGTGACGAGCTTGGTGCCGTCGGGGAAGGTGGCCTCGACCTGGACCTCGTCGAGCATCTCGGGCACGCCGTCCATCACGTCGGCCCGGCCCAGCACGCCTCGGCCGGCCTCCATGAGGTCGGCCACGGTGCGCCCGTCGCGAGCCCCCTCGAGGACGAAGGAGGTGATGATGGCCACCGACTCGGGGTGGTTCAGGCGCACGCCGCGGGCCTTG
Source organism: Acidimicrobiales bacterium (assembly GCA_038255145.1). Lineage (GTDB taxonomy): Bacteria > Actinomycetota > Acidimicrobiia > Acidimicrobiales > CAIXPF01 > WHTX01. The sequence continues at coordinate 15,533 of JBBSLP010000084.1, read as the reverse complement.
CGGTCCCGGGCCACCATGGCGGCCAGGGAGACGAGCAGGCGCTCGCGCTCGTGGAGGGTGAGGTGCATCCGGTAGCTCCGGGTAGGTCAGGTGCTCGGTGGGGTCAGGCTGCTGGGGATCAGACGGTGAGCAGGTCGGCGAAGTCTGCCGCGTCGGCGGCTTCGGTGGTGCCGGCGTGGCCGATGAGCCCGCCGTCCATCACCGCGTAGCGCTCGGACAGGCGCAGGGCCAGCTCGACGTACTGCTCGACCAGCAGGATGGACATGCCCGTCGAGCGGTGCAGCTCGGAGATGGCGTCCTCGATCTCCATGATGATGTTGGGCTGGATGCCCTCGGAGGGCTCGTCCAGCACCAGCACCTTGGGCCGGGTCACCAGGGCCCGGGCGATGGCCAGCTGCTGGGCCTGACCCCCCGACAGCAGCCCGGCGGGCCGCTCGAGCAGGGGCTTGAGCCGGGGGAAGACGTCGAGGGCGTCGTCGATGGCGGTGCGGTCCTTGGTCCGGGTCCGCTCCAGCACCACCTGCAGGTTCTCCCTGGCCGTGAGCTGGGGGAACACCTGGTGGCCCTGGGGCACGTAGCCGATGCCCAGGAGGGCCCGGTCCCACGGCGACAGCTTGGAGATCTCCACCCCGTCGGCCCGGATGGAGCCCGATTGCAGGGGCAGCACCCCCATGAGGGCGTTGAGCAGGGTGGTCTTGCCCACCCCGTTGCGGCCCATCAGGCACACGAGCATGCCGTCGGGCACCTCGAGGGACACCCCGAAGAGCACCCGGGTGCGCCCGTAGGCCACGTGGACGTCGTCGATCTCCAGCCTCATCGGGCCGCTCCGGCCTCGGCGCCCGCCGGGGCGCTGGCGTCGGCCAGCGACGCCCCCGAGCGCTCGTCGCGGGAGCGGCCCAGGTAGACCTCGCGGACCTTGGGATCGGACTGGACCTGCTCCACCGTGCCCTCCGAAAGGATGCGCCCCTCGTGCAGCACGGTCACCGAGGTGGCGAAACGGCGCAAGAAGGACATGTCGTGCTCGATGACGACGATGGTGTGGTCGACGGCCAGCTCCATGAGCAGGGCCCCGGTGTCGAGGCGCTCCTGGGGGCTCATGCCCGCCACCAGCTCGTCCAGCAGCATGAGCCGGGGCTGCTGCACCAGCAGCATGCCGATCTCCAGCCACTGCTTCTGGCCGTGGCTGAGGGTGCCCGCCGGCTGCGTGCCCACGGCCCCCAGACCGATGCGGTCCAGGGTGGCGTCGACCCGGGGGGTCGTCCCCTTGCGCCGGCCGAACAGGCGGAACATGGGCTTGCGGAACGACTCGGCCAGGTCGAGGTTGTCGATCACCGACAGCTGCTCGAACACCGTGGGCGTCTGGAAGCTGCGGCCGATGCCCATGCGCACCACCCGGTGGGGGTTGGTGCCGGTGATCTCGTTGCCCTCGAAGAGGACCTGGCCCTCGGTGGGTTTCGTCAGCCCGGTGATGCAGTCGATGAGGGTGGTCTTGCCGGCACCGTTGGGGCCGATCACGAAGCGGATCTCGCCCTGGCGGACGGAGAAGTTCACCCCGCCCAGGGCCACGAAGCCGTCGAACACGGCGGACAGCTGGCGGATCTCCAGCACCATGTCGCCGGTGGCCTCGGGGGGCACCACGGTTTCGATCACGTCGCTGGGGCTGGTCACGCCACCACTCCTTCGGCACCGACGGGCAGGGCGGAGGACAGCGGCGAGGCCGGTTCGGCCGACGGGCTGGGGGCGACCCGGCGGCGCAGCCAGGTCAGGGTGCCGGCGATGCCGCCGGGCAGGAAGCCGACCACCACGATGAACAGCGCCCCCTGGAAGTACACCCAGTCGTCGGGGCGGGTCTCGCTGAACTTGGTCTGGCTCCAGCTGACGACGATGGCGCCGAGGACGGCCCCCCACAGGGTGCCGCGGCCGCCGACGGCCACCCAGCACACCATGAGGATGGAGGGGAGCACGGAGAACTGGTCGGGGGCGACGATGCCGATGATGGGGGCAGCCAGGGCCCCGGCCAGGCCGGCCATGGCCGCGGACAGGGCGAAGGCGATCGTCTTGACCACGGCGGGGTCGTAGCCCAGGAAGCGGACCCGGTCCTCACCGTCACGGGTGGCCACCAGCAGGCGCCCGAAGCGGCTGCGCACCACCAACATGGCCACCAGCACCACCACCAGCAGGGCCCCGGCGGCCAGGTAGTAGAGGAAGGTGTTCGTGTCGGGGTCGTAGCGCTGGCGCCCGAAGACGGTGGTGAAGTTGGTCAGGCCGTTGGTGCCGGCGGTGAGCTTCAGCTGGCCGATGAGGATCAGCGAGAAGATCAGGGCCGAGGCCTGGGTGAGGATGGCGAAGTACGGGCCGCGGATGCGGCGCTTGAACACGAGCAGGCCCAGGCAGGCGGCCACGATGGCCGGTATCAGGATCGCCGCCAGCACGGCGAACCACAACGAACCGAAGGGCCGCCAGATCAGCGGCAGCTCGGTGTTGTCGGCGTAGAGCGACATGAACTGGGGGATCTGGCCGTCGGGCACCTGTTCGAGGGACAGGTGCATGCCCATGGCGTAGGCGCCCAGGCCGAAGAACACGCCCTGGCCCATGGTCAACATGCCGCCGTAGCCCCAGGCGATGTCGATGCCCACGGCGATCATGGCGTAGGACAGGTACTCGGCCCACTGGCGGATGCGGGTGGGGTCGTCCAACAGGGTGGGGATGGCCAGCAGCACCAGGGCGAAGGCCACGAACACGGCCCGGCCCACCCAGGGGTTGTCGGTCCCCAGGCCCAGGCGGGTCATGGGTGAGCGTCGCCGGCTGGTCACCGGGGGGGCGACGGGGGCGGCCGAAGGGCCAACCCGTTCGGCCACGGCCAGGTCCAGGGCCTCCTGGGTGGCGACGGCGTCGGCGGTGTCCGTGGTCTGGCTCACGTGGCCAACCCCCGAGTGCGGAACGACACGATGCCGTTCGGGCGGAACTGCAGGAACAGGATCACGCAGCCGAGGACGACGGCCTTGGCCAGGCTGGCCGCCGACTGGGACACCCCGGACAGGTACTTCTCGATGTAGGCGTTGAGCAGGCCCAAGGCGACCGCCGCGATGATCGTGCCCCGCAACTTGCCCAGGCCGCCGACGATGACGACGAGGAAGGCGTCGACCACGTAGTCGGTGCCCACCGCCGATCCGATGGGTCCGATGAGGGCCACGGCCACCCCGGCCAGACCGGCCAGGGCCGAGCCCACGAAGAAGGTGGCGGCGTCGACCCGGCTCGTCTTGAGGCCGCTGACCGAGGCCAGCTGGCGGTGCTGCATGACGGCCCGCATGCGCCGGCCCTGGGGGGCCTTGGCCAGGAAGGCCGACAGGCCGACGACGATGGCCGCCACCAGCCCGATGATGAAGAGGCGGGTGTGGGGCATGATCACGCCGGCCACCTCCCAGTTGCCCCGCAGGAACGTGGGGGCGATCACCTCGACGTTCTGGGCCCCGAAGATGTCCCGGGCCAGCTGCTGCATGATCAGTGACACACCCACCGTGACCAGCAGGGTGTCCAACGTCCGGTTCAGCATGCGCCGCAACAGCAGGCGGTAGAGCACCACGCCCATCAGGCCCACGACCACGAAGGCCACGGGCATGGCCACCAGGAAGGCACCGCCCACGCTGCCGGCGAGGATGCCGGTCTGCAGGGCGTAGGGGACGTAGGCCCCGGCCATGATGAACTCACCGTGGGCCATGTTGATGATGCCCATCTGGCCGAACGTGAAGGTCAGGCCGAGGGCGGCGAGCAGCAGGATCGAGGCCAGGCTCGAGCCGATGAAGAGCTGTTGCAGGAACGATTGCACGGGCGCCTCGTCGATGGGTGCAGCCGATGGGTGCAGCTGATGGGTGCGGCTGGAGGGTGCAAGCGGGACGGGACCTCTGGCGGTGGTCGCGCTGGCGGGCGACAGCACCGCGGCGGACGCCGCCCGGCGTACCGGGCGGCGTCCTCGGCGTGAGCGTCAGCTCAGTTCTTGCCTGCCGCCTTGAGGGCGACATCGCACTCGCTGGTGGCCAGGCCGGCGGCCCAGTTGTAGTTGGCCAGGCAGGGATCGGGCTCGATGGGAGCGTCCGATGCCCACACCTCGTCGATCAGGCCCTCGCTGTTGATCTTGCCGATGCGGGCCGTCTTGGAGATGTGCTGGTTCCAGTCGCTGACCGTGATGGGCCCTTCCGGCGTGTCCAGCTCGAGGCCCTTGGCGGCTTCCTTGATCTTGGGCACATCGAACGAACCGGCCTTCTCGGCGGCGGCGGCCCAGATGTAGACGGCGTTGTAGCCGGCCTCGATGGGATCGGCGGTCACCCGCTCGTCGCCGTAGGCCTCCTTGAAGGCAGCCACGAAGGCGGGGTTCTTGGGCTCATCCGTCGTCTGGTAGTAGTTCCAGGCCACGAGGTTGCCCTCGATGTTGTCGAGGCCGATGCCGGTGACCTCTTCCTCGGCCACGGACACCGACACGGTCTGGATCTTGTCCGGCGTGTTGCCCTTGGCCTTGAGCTCCTTGAAGAAGGCCACGTTGCTGTCGCCGTTGAGGGTGTTGAACACCACCTGGGGCTTGGCCGCGATCACGTTGGACACGATGGTCTGGACGTTCGTGTCACCCAGGGGCAGGTAGTCCTCGCCCATGATCTCGAGACCGTTCGCCTCGGCGTAGGCCTTGATGATCTTGTTGGCCGTACGGGGGAAGACGTAGTCCGATCCCACCAGGTAGACCTTGGTCAGGCCCTCTTCCTTGAGGTAGTCGAGAGCCGGGATGATCTGCTGGTTCGTGGTGGCGCCGGTGTAGAAGATGTTGGGCGACGCCTCGAGGCCCTCGTACTGGACCGGGTAGAAGAGCAGGCCCTTGTTGCCCTCGAAGACGGGCAGCATGGCCTTGCGGCTGGCCGAGGTCCAACCGCCGAACACCACGGCGACCTTGTCCTTGTTGAGCAGCTTCTCGGCCTTGGCCGCGAAGGTGGGCCAGTCCGAGGCGCCGTCTTCGGTGATGGCCTCGATCTGCTTGCCGAGCACACCACCACTGGCGTTGATCTCGTCGATGGCCAACTTCTCGGAGTCGACGACCGCCTTCTCCGAGATGGACATCGTTCCCGTGAGCGAGTGCAGGATGCCCACCTTGACGGTGCCGCCCGCCGCGGCGCTCGCGGCGGTGCCCGCAGCCGTCGTGTCACTTGCGCTGTCATCGTCGCCACCACCGCAACCCGCGGCGAACAGCGCCAACGAGAGCGCTAGTGCGCTGAAGACAGTTGTCTTCCTGTGTCTGGACAAAGTCCCTCCCCGGGAGTCGTACTTCGACGCGGCGGTGAACGTAGAGGGCTTCAGTTTCCGGACTGTTTCCCAACAATGCCGTGAACATTTCTTGTGGCGCAATTTCTGTACAGAACCTGACAGAAGGCGCCACGATCCGCCGTCAAGTCGGCGCCATCGGTCCTGGTGGCGGCGATCGGAAGGGGACGAACCGCGTCGACTACGCCGACGGCGGGGGATCGACCGCGGGCCGGCCCGCGAGCACCAGTTCGCGGGTGGGGACCCGCAGGGCCACGTAGGCCACCCCCACCGCCGCCGCCACCAGCACCACGACGCTGACGGCCCACCGCTCCCGCAGCAGCACCGCGCTCAGCAGGGAGAAGAACAGGATGAAGCCCACGGCGAAGGCCTTGGCCCGCCGGGGCATGCCCAGCCCGGCCCGGTGGTCACGGACCAGGGGGCCGATCTTGGGCAGGTCGAGCACCCAACGTTCGAAGCGGGGGCTGGAGCGGGCGAAGCACGACGCGGCCACGATGAAGAACACCGTGGTGGGCAGGCCGGGCACGACCACGCCGATGCCGCCGATGGCGACGGACACCCAGCCCACGGCGAACCACAGCCATCTGCGGGCCCGTCCCCTCCCGGGGGGCAGCTCGTCGCCGTCGGGGGCGGCCAACTCAGCTGACCAGGGCGGAGATGTCGCGGACGGCGAAGACGATGAGCATCAGGAAGATGGTGCCGCCGATGGCCGCGTAGGCCCACCGGAAGCGGTGGTCAGCGGCGAAGAAACGCCGCGTCGACAACGTGATGGAGATGGCCGAGGCCAGGCCGAGCACCAGGCCGAGCACGGGGCCGACCGAACCGCTGAGGCCCACGACCGGACCCAGCAGGGGGATGACCACGTAGGTCAGCAGGCAGCGGACGGCCGAGATGAGGATCGACTTGCTGAACGCCGACTGGGCGTCGCGCACGCTGCCGTGGGGGGCCACCTCGGGCAGGCGGAGCAGCCGGCGCATGAAGCGGTCGGCGGCCGGGCGCTCCGAAGGCAGTTCACGGACCGGGATCGACAGCGTGGGCTCCATCACCCACCAACGGTACGCACCCGGCGGACCCCACGTCACACCGCGGCCCACCGCCGGTGACCGGCGAGCTCCGCCGGCCGCTGTGAGCTGGAAGCTCTTACCTGGCGAGCTGGCACCGCGCCTTCAGCTGGTTGCCAGGTGGGGTTCCCAACCTGGGCTCACCCCCACCTACCGAGGTCCTCATGCCCCCCTCTCCCCCACCCGGCGCCGATGCACCGCGACCGCCCCGCCAATTGCCGGCCCGCACCCGCCATCCCGCCAGCCGGGCCCGTCGCCTGACCGCCACCACCAGCGTGACGGCCATGCTCCTGCTCAGCGGCTACCTGGCCCTCTCCGCCCCCTCGTACGCCGCCACCGCGGCCGCCGACGAGGTCGCGGCCGCGGTGGTGACCACGGTGCCGACGACGACCGCCACGAGCACGCCGATCACCATGGCGGCGGCGCCGACCACCACCGAGGCGCCGACCACGACCACCACCGCAGCCGTCGCCGCCGAGCCCGCCGCCCAGGCCCAGACGACCAGCAAGGGGAGCTGACATGACGCCAGCCGTGCACGAGATCCGCCTGCGGGCCATGGGCAGCGACGCCCACATCATCGTCGTCGGCGGCAGCCCGGCTCACCTCGAGGGGGCTCGGCACAGGCTGGCCGACCTCGAACGCCGTTGGAGCCGCTTCCTGCCCGAGAGCGACGTGAGCCGGCTCAACCGCCACGCCGGTCGGGCCATCCCCGTGGCCCCCGACACCGTGCTCCTCGTCGAGCGGGCCGTCGAGGCCTGGCGCCTGACCCGTGGTTCCTTCGACCCCACCGTCCTCGGCGCCGTCGTCGGCGCCGGCTACGACCGCTCCTTCGAGGAGCTCATCGGTCGACCGGGCGGACACGGCGCCGACCGCCGGGCCCACGCCGAGGCCCGGCACCCGTCGAGCTGGCGCCCGCCCACGGCCTCGGCGTGCGGCGCCATCACCTGGGACCGCGTCCTGGTCACCCTGCCCGCCGGTGTCGGCTTCGACCCCGGCGGCATCGGCAAGGGCCTGGCTGCGGACCTGGTGGCCGGCGACGTGCTGTCGGCCGGCGCGGCCGGTGTGTGCGTGAACGTCGGCGGCGATGTGCGGGTGGCGGGGACCGGTCCCGACGGCGGTTGGACGGTGGCCGTCGAGCACCCGTGGGCGGCCTCCCCCGTGGCCCTGGTCGGTCTGACCGAAGGGGCCCTGGCCACCTCGACCACGCTCCTGCGGCGGTGGACCGTGGACGGCGAAGGGGCCCACCACGTGGTCGACCCGGCCACCGGACGACCGGCGGTGACCTCGCTTAACCTGGCCACCGTGGTGGCGGGCGAGGCGTGGCGGGCCGAGGTCCTGGCCACTGCGGTGCTGCTCGACGGTCCCGACGCCGCCCTCGACACCGTCGGACCCCGCGGCGCCCAGGCCCTGACCGTCGACCTCGACGGGGTGGTGCGGGCCACGGCCGGTCTGTCCTCCTTCCTGGGCGGAACGGCGCTGCCCTCCCTCCTCACCCCACCGGGGGTCGACGACCTGCTGCCGGTCGACGGCGCGCCGGCACCGGGGGCCCGACGATGACCGACCAGTTGTGGTGGTACGTGGCCCGGGCCAGCGGCATGGTCGGCTGGGGCCTGCTGTCGGCCAGCGTGCTGTGGGGCCTGGCCCTGTCCACCCAGGCCCTGGGCCCACGTCCCCGCCCCCGGTGGTTGTTGGACCTGCACCGCTTCATCGGCGGCCTGGCCGTCATCTTCACCGTCGTGCACGTGTCGGCCATCGTGGCCGACGGCTACGTGCACTTCGGCCTCGTCGAGGTCCTCGTCCCCTTCACCGGCAGCTGGCACCCCGTGGCCGTGGCCTGGGGCATCACCGCCACGTACCTGCTCCTGGCCGTCGAGCTCACGTCCCTGGCCCGCAAGCGCCTGCCCCGCAAGCTGTGGCGGCTGGTGCACATGGCCAGCTTCCCGCTGTTCGCCCTGGCCACCGTGCACGGGCTGACGGCGGGGACCGACGGCGGGTCCCCGGTGTTCGTCGCCATGGTGGCCGCGGTGACCGTGGCCGTCACCGTGCTGACCTACATCCGGGTCCGAGGGGGAACGCGGGACGAGGGTCGCCGCCACCACCCCACCGGGGCCCGACCGACCCCGGTGCGACCTACCGCATCCCCGGCCCGGCCCGACCCCGTGCCCGTGGGCGCCGGGTCGGGGGGGCACGACGTAAGGTCCGGCCATGGACCTCGAGACGGTGCGGTACTCCGCCGACGACGGCATCGCCCGGATCACGCTCGACCGCCCCGAACGGCACAACGCCATCAACGGGGCCCTGCTCCGTGACCTGGCCCTGGCCCTGGATGCGGCCGAAGAGGACGACGGCGTGCGCTGCGTGGTGCTGGCCGGCGCAGGGAAGTCCTTCTGTTCGGGGTGGGACACAGGGGGCTCGCCCTACATCACCCCGCCCGAGGCCGAGGGCCGGTGGACCAAGCGCAACAGCCTGCGCACCCTGCGCACCATCGAGGCGGCCGGGGCCATGCAAAGCAAGGAGGCGCTGAACACGGCCCTCGACATCCTCGGGGTGGGGGCGCTGTTCCGCTACCACGGCCAGATGAACGCCCTGGGCCGCCTCGACCCCTGAGTCGATGGCCGGCGCGGTCACGGGAAGCCAGTACACGGCCACGGTCCGCGACCCGGGGGACGGCGGCGGTCACACTGGTCGCCTCGACCCGAGGAGCGCCGTGGACCCCATCGAGGACAGGACCCAGCCGCCATCCGACCGTGCTCCGACCCGCCGACGCGGCGCCCGCCGATGGTGGCGGCGGACGCCGATCCTGGCCCTGGCGGCGGTGTTGGTCGGCACCGGGCTCGTCGGCGTGCGTGACCTGGCCCTGGCCCAGGGGACGAAGTCCCAGTACGTCAGCCTCACCCCCAAGCGGCTGCTCGACACCCGCCTCGACGGCGCCGGACCCCTGGGGCCGGGCGAGATCTACAACCTGGTGGTCGGCGGGGGCTCGTCGCCGGCGCCGAACGACGCCACCTCGGTGGTCCTCAACGTGACCGCCATCCTGCCCACCACCGAGGCGTACCTGGCCCTGTGGCCCAAGGGCCAGCAGCCGGCGACGCCGATCTCCAACGTCAACTTCACCCCCAACCAGACGGTGGCCAACCAGGTGATCGTGGGGGTGGGCACGGCGGGGCAGGTGGCCATCTTCAACCCGGCCGGGGCCACCCACGTGGCCGTCGACCTGCTCGGCTACTTCACGCCCTGACCCGGTGGCCGTGGCCCACCGCCACCACTCGCCAACCGCGCCATGGGTGGGCCGCCTTTAGCAGACTGCCGACGACGAAGGAGGCTCACGATGGCCTGGACCGCAAGCGCACGATCCGAGGAGGCCTCCACCGCCGAGGCCGTGGCCGGCATGGCCCGACAGTGGTGGCTGGTGCTGGCCCTGGGCATCGCCCTGGCCGTGGTGGGCGTGTTCCTGCTGTTCAACCTGGTCAGCGCAGCGTTCACCCTGGCCCTGCTGGTGGCCTTGGGCTTCCTGCTCGAGGGTGTCAGCCAGGTGGCCCAGGCCGACCGCCACGTCATGCGCTGGCCCGCCTACGTGCTGGGCGCGGTGCTGATCATCACCGGCATCATCGCCCTGACCTGGCCCGGCATCACCCTGTGGGCCCTGGCCGTGGTCACCGGCCTGGGCATCATCGTGTTCGGCCTGGTGCAGGTGGCCGCGGCGGTCGCGCTGCGCCGGGCCGCGCCCGCCTGGGGGGTGTGGCTGGCCGTGGGCATCATCAGCGTGGCCGTGGGGGTGCTGTGCATCGCCTGGCCCGGGGCGACGGTGGCCGTGCTGGCCATCCTGCTCGGGCTGCGGGTTGCTGTTCAACGGGATCGGCACCATCATCTTCGCCCTCGGCCTGCGCCGCATCCACACCGCCCTGGCCTGATCGCAGCCCGGCCTCGGGCCCAGATCAGCCGAGGGCCTCTTCGACCAGGCATTCGAGGGCCTGGGGCCAGGCCCGGCTGAAGTCGGCGCGGTAGGCGGCGCCGGCGTCGCCATGGCGCTCCCAGCCCCGGTGCGTGATCTCGACCGAGGTGAGGCCGTGCCCCGCGGGTTGGAAGCGGACCTCGACCTCGGTGGCCAGGGCGGGGTCGGGGACCGGCACCCGGTCGGGACCGATCTGCCAGGTGAAGGCCAGGCGAACGGGGGGGTCCCACTCGAGCACCCGCCCCCAGTCGAGGCGCAGGCCGTGGGGGCCCCGCTCGTACAGGAAGCCGTCGATGCCGGGCTCCATGCCCATAGCCGTCAGACCCTGGGCCCCCGACCACGAGAACTCCGGCGGCCACCAGCGGCCGAAGCCTGCCGTGAACAGGTCGAACGCCGCCTCGGGCGGAGCCTCGACGGTGGTGCTGGCGGTCAGGACGGGAACGGCACGGGCCGGGTCGACTGCCATGGCGCCATGTTGGCACCACGACAGCCACCCGGCCCGTTCCACCCGAGGTGGTTTCAGCCCGTCTCGGTCACAGCACCTACGCGGGGCTCGCCATCATGTTGATGTTCAGCTGGGCACCAACCGACGGGGCCAGCGGCATCGTCAGCGCGACGGCCGAGTTGTTGCGCAGGGTGACCACGTCACCGGCAGCAAGGGTCAGCATGGCCGAGCCGGACACCATGCCGGCGGCCGTGAGCAGCTGGACGGGTGTCGACCCGTCCACGGTGCCGTCGACGGCGATCGCGATGGTCGCGCCGACGCCGTCGGTGTGGCTGATCGAGTAGTTCACCTGGTAGGTCCCCGTGCTCGGCACGGTGAAGGTGGTCGTTCCCGCGGTGTGGGTCACGCCTGACAGCGGCCCGTTGTTGCTGAAGGGCACATCGGCCCCGCCGATGACGGTGCCGTCGACGGCCAGCTCGTACCCGTAGCCCCAGGTGGTCGCCGCGCCAGTCCCAGCCGGACCCTGCGGACCCATCGGACCCGTCGCCCCGTCCAGACCGTTGCTGCCATCGATCCCGTTCAGACCAGCCGGACCCTGCGGACCCATCGGACCCGTCGCCCCGTCCAGGCCAGCCGTGCCCTGCGGACCCATCGGACCCGTGGCCCCATCCAGACCAGCCGGGCCCTGCAGACCCTGCGGGCCGATGGGACCGTCCAGACCCTGAAGTCCCTGCGGGCCCATCGGACCGATCGGACCGATCGGACCGATCGGACCCTGCGGGCCCATCGGCCCGGTGGCCCCATCGGCACCGTTCAGGCCGGCGGGACCGGTGGCCCCATCGGCACCGTTCAGACCTGCAGGACCGGCAGGACCGACCAGCGGCGTGCCCGGGGGCCAGCTACCGCCGGTCTTGGCGCCATAGAGGGTGGAGGTGTCGATGTCGATGTAGAAGTCGCCGTTGGCGCCGGTGCCCGGCTCGGGGGGACCCTGGCCGTGCAGGACGGTGTTGCCGGCGGCACCAGCGGCACCGGTCGGACCGGCCACACCCTGGGGACCAGCGGGACCGACCGGACCGGGAGCACCGTTGCCGGGCACGTAGTAGCCGAACAGGTCGGCCACCACGTGGACCTGGCCCTCGGCGTTGAAGATCCACACCTCGCCACCGTCTCCCACCTTCACGGTGACCAGGTTGGCCTGGGTCTCACCGGCGAGGACGTTGACGTTGGAGATGCCCTGCGGCGAGGAACCGGCCGGCTGTACCGCCACGTAGGTGCCGGTGGTCGCCTCGGTGGCGGTCACGTTCATGACCACGGCCGTGGCACCGTCGGGCACCCCGGTGGAGCCGGTGACCTGGAGGTTGGTCTGGCCCAGCATGCCGAGGTGGCCGATGCCGCTGCGGGTGTCGAGGATGCGCTGGGGGGTGATGGGCACGAAGACGCTGGTACCGGGTTCCTGGACCTGGGCGGTCTGGGCCCCGACCACCCCAACGGAGCCCATCATGGCCATCAACACGAAGATGGCGGCGACCAGCCGCCCTCCGTGACGGGTTTGTTGCATGAGCTCGGTCCTCTCCCGATCTTCACCCTGACGGATGTTCCCGGGCGCAGAGCCCGAGCGGCGGGCATACTACGTCGCTGAGCACTGAAAGTGTGCACAAGTTCACTAGATGTGAACTTCGCTCTCCACCCGACCCCCCGGCCGGGGCGGGACCGGCTAGCCCGGACGGGTCTGCATGCGGATGTCGGCCACGGCGTAGCCGTCCACCCGGGTGACGGTGAAGCTGACCCCGCGCAGGGTCACCACGTCACCGACCACGGGGATGCGGTCGAGGGCGTCGATGACGAAGCCGGCCACCGTCTCCCAGTCCCCCTCGGGCAGACGGATCCCCGTCCGCGCCGTCAGCTCGTCGGGCCGTAGGCCCCCGGCCAGGTCGAACACGCCGTCGGATACCCGTCGGCAGCGGCGGTTGGGCCGGTCCGACTCGTCGTCGAAGTCACCGATCAGCTCCTCGAGCACGTCCTCGAGGGTCACGATGCCCCCCACGATGCCGTGCTCGTCGACCACCACGGCCAGCAACTGGCGCGACGCGCGCATCTCCACCAGCAGATCCTCGATCAGGTGGCCCTCATGGGTGACGAGCACCTTGCGGGCCAGGTCCCCGGCCGTCGTCGTCGCCCGCTTGTCGGGATCGACGAGGAGGATGTCCTTGGCGTGCACCACGCCGACCACGTGGTCGAGGTCGCCGTCGTGGACCACGATGCGCGACCGCCCGGTGGTGCGGGCCACCTGGGCCACCTCGGTGATGGGTTGGCTGGCCTCGACGGCCACCACGTCACGACGGGGTGTCATGGCCGCGCCGGCGTCGAGGCCGGACAGCGCCAGGCTGCGGGCCAGCAGGCGGTGCTCATCGGCGGCGATGTCACCGTGGTTGGCGGATTCGGCCAGCAGCATCAGCAGGTCGGCCGGCGAGTGGGCCACGGCCAGCTCGCCCTGGGGCTCGACACCGACCAGGCGCACGGCGCCGTTGGCCAGCAGGTTCAGCAGGCGCAACACGGGCCGCAAGATCAGGGCGAAGAGCCGGAACGGCCGGGCCAGCACCAGGGCGGAGGCCTCGGGGTGGGAGATGGCCCACGACTTGGGGGCCATCTCCCCCACCACCATGTGCAGGAACACCACCAGGACCAGGGCGAACGTGAATCCGATGGCGTGCAGCACGCTCTCGGGCAACTCGATGAACGGCGAGATGGCCGCCTCGACCAGATGGGCGATGGCCGGCTCGGCCACCGCACCGAGCAGCAGGGAGCAGATGGTGATGCCAAACTGGGCCCCGGCCAGCATGAGCGACAGCTCACGGATGCCGGCGAGGGCGTGGCGGGCCCGGCGATCACCCTGGGCCTCGAGCTGCTCGAGGCGGGAGCGGCGTGAGGCGAGCAGGGCGAACTCGGCGGCCACGAAGAAGCCGTTGGCGGCCAGCAGCACCACGGCGAGGGCCAGAGCGATGGGCGAGCTCATCGACCCGCCTTGTGGTCGCCGTGGTGGTCGTCCCTGTGGTCGTCTCGGTGGCCCTCGGGCGGGGGCACGACGCGCACCGCGGTGATGGCCCAGCCGTCCATGGCCACCACCTCGACCACGGCCCCGGCCACCTCGATGCGCTCGCCCACGGTGGGGATGCGCTGCAACCGGGCCAGGACCAGGCCGGCCACGGTGTCGAAGGTGCCGTCGTTGGGCAGCTCGACCCCGGTGGCCCGCTCGATCTCGTCGAGCCGCCACGAACCCGGCACGACCCACGAACCGTCGGGGTCGCGCTCCAACGTGGGCTCGGCGGTGTCGTACTCATCGGCGATGTTGCCGACCAGCTCCTCGGCCAGGTCCTCGAAGGTGACGATGCCGGCGGGAGCTCCGTACTCGTCGGCCACCACGGCCATGGCCGTGGACTCGCGGCGCAGGGCCGCGAGCACGACGCGCAGCCCGGCGGTCTCGGGTACCACCAGGGCGGGCCGCTTGAGGGCATCGACGCGGGTCGAGCCCAGGGCGTCGTCGGCCACCTCGAAGAGGTCCTTGGCGTGCACCACGCCGACGACCCGGTCGTCGTCGTCGACCACGGGGAAGCGGGAGTGGGTGGTGGCGATGAGGCTGCGCAGGTCCTCGCAGCTGGCGCTGGCGTCGATGGTGGTGGTGCGGTTCCACGGCACCATGGCCTCCGACGCGTGCAGGGAGCCGAAGTCGATGGCCCGCTCGAGCAGAGCGGCCTGGCGCTCGGTCAGCTTGCCCAGCCCGGCGGACTCCTCGACGATGAGGTCGAGCTCCTCGACGGACACGCCACCGTGCAGCTCGTCCGCCGGCTCGATGCCCACCGAGCGCAGCAGCTTGTTGGCCGCCCCGTCGAAGAGGCGGATGACGGGCGCGGTGACCCGCAGGAAGACCAGGGTGGAGCCGCCCAGGGCGCGGGCCACGGCCTCGGGCTTGGCGATGGCCAGGTTCTTGGGGGCCAGCTCGCCGATGACCATCTGCACCACGGTGGCCAGCACGAAGCCCACGGTCACGGCCACGCCGTAGCGGGCCCGCTCGGGCACCCCGATCAGTCCCATCAGGGGCTCGAGGGCCCGGCCCAGGGTGGGCTCGGCGATGAAGCCGACGGCTAGGGAGGTGACGGTGATGCCGAGCTGGGCGCCCGAGAGCATGAAGCTGAGCCGCTTGTGGACCTCGACGGCCCGGCCGGCCTTGCGGTCCCCCGTGGCGGCCTTGTCCTCGAGCCGGCCCCGCTTGGCGGCCACGAAGGCGAACTCGGCGGCCACGAAGTAGCCGTTGGCGAGGATGAGGGCGACGACGGCCACCAGGCCGAGGATCGTGAGCACGAGCGTCCTTGCTGCGGTGTCTGCTGCTCCTGCGTCGCGGTGGAGCCGCGCCGAACAGCGACGTCACCCTAGTGACGTGTCGTACCTGGTGGCCGGACCGCCGCCCAGGCCCGGCGGTGGTCGCCCGTGGTCAGCCGGCGGTCATGCCCCCGTCGATGACGAACTCGGAGCCGGTGCAGTAGGCGCTGTCATCCGAGGCCAGGTACAGGGCGAGGGACGCCACCTCGGTGGGCTCGGCGGGGCGCTTGAGGGGCACCCCCCGGGCGAACTTGTCGTGGCGCTCGGCGTTGTGACCGGTCACCTCGTGGATCATGTCGGTCTCGATCATGCCCGGGTGGATGGAGTTGACCCGCACGCTGTGGCGGGCCAGCTCGATGGCCACCGACTTGGTCATGCCGGTGACGGCGAACTTCGAGGC
>JBBSLP010000083.1:0-19417 GCA_038255145.1 Acidimicrobiales bacterium | reverse complement strand
GTTGGAGCTGTTGAGCGACGAGCAGGTCGTCGAGCGCTTCTCGGCCGACGGCCCCCCCATCGTGGTGGCCGTCGACCTGGTGCCGAGCTCGTCGACGGTGTCGGGCTACCGCTGGTCGACGGCGCAGGGCCCCCCGTTCCGGGTGGGGACGGGCATCGAGGTGACCGCGCTCATCACCCAGGGCGAGCAGCGGCCCATCGACCTCGTGTTCGGCCGATGAGCGTCCGCTCGCCGGGTCGGCCCGCCGCCCCCGCCACCGCCCCCCCGACGGCCGCGGCCCCGGCGACGGCCCGGCCGCCCCGTCGGGCCCGGACGCCGACGGTGCTGCAGATGGAGGCGGTGGAGTGCGGTGCCGCCGCGCTGGCCATCATCCTCGGCTACCACGGGCGCTGGGTCACCCTCGAGGACCTGCGGGTGGCCTGTGGCGTGTCCCGGGACGGCTCGCGCGCCGCCAACATCCTCAAGGCGGCCCGCAGCTACGGGATGGAGGCCAAGGGCTACCAGATGGACACGGCCGGCCTGCGCGCCCTGCCGACACCGTTCGTGGTCTTCTGGAACTTCCACCACTTCCTCGTCATCGAGGGGTTCAAGGGCGACACCGTGCTCCTGAACGACCCGGGGACGGGGCCGCGGCGGGTGCACCTCGACGAGTTCGACAACGCCTACACCGGGGTGACGCTCACCTTCCGCCCCGGCCCGGAGTTCACCCCGGGCGGGCGCCGGACGCGGGCCTTCGACGGCCTGGGCAGCCGGCTGCGGGGCGGCGCCGGGGCGCTGGCCCTGGTGCTGCTGGTCAGCCTGATGCTGGTCGTGCCCGGCCTCATGGCCCCGGCCTTCAGCCGGGTGTTCATCGACCGGGTGCTGGGGGCGGGGTTCACCGACTGGACGGGCCCGCTCGTCGCCGTCATGGTCGGCGCCTCGCTGCTGGCCGCCGGCCTGACCGCGCTGCAACAGCGCTACCTCCTGCGGCTCGAGACCCGCATGGCGCTGCGCAGCGCCGGCGACTTCCTGCGCCACGTGCTCCGCCTCCCCGTCGAGTTCTTCTCCCAACGCCAACCCGCCGACGTGTCCAGCCGGGTCCAGGCCAACGACACCGTGGCCCAGCTGCTCTCCCGCGACCTGGCCACCTCGGTCGTCAGCGCCGTCGTCGTCACCTTCTACGCCGTGGTCATGTTCAGCTACGACCGGGTGCTCACCCTCGTCAGCGTGGGCACGGTGCTGGCCAACGTGGTGCTGCTGCGGGCGGTGGCCCGTTCCCGCGTCGACGCCACCCGTCGGCTGCGCCAGGACCGGGGCCGCCTGGTCGGCACCACCTACAACGGGTTGCAGCTGATCGAGACGCTGAAGGCCACGGGCAGCGAGGACGACTTCTTCGCCCGGTGGGCCGGCTTCCAGACCAAGGTGGCCAACGGCCAGCAGCGACTGGGCGCCTCCACCCAGGTCCTCACCGTCGTCCCCCCGCTCCTGGTCGGCGTCAACACCGCCCTGCTCCTGTGGATCGGCAGCGACCGGGTCATGGCGGGGACGATCACCATCGGCGTGCTGGTGGCGTTCCAGGCCCTGCTGGCCTCCTTCAGCCGACCCGTGCAGCAGCTCACCGCGCTGGGCCAGAAGCTGCAGGACGTCTCCGCCGACCTGACCAGGCTGGCCGACGTCGAGCACTACGCCCTGGCCCGCCAGTTCGTCGACGAACCCCAGGTCACCGTGGGCCGCCTGGCCGGTCACGTCGAGCTCGACGAGGTCACCTTCGGCTACAGCCCCCTGGCCCCACCCCTGATCGAGCGGTTCAGCCTGTGCGTGGCCCCCGGCCGCCGGGTGGCCCTGGTCGGCGCCTCGGGCAGCGGCAAGTCGACCGTGGCCAAGCTCATCTCGGGGCTGAACGAACCGTGGTCGGGCCAGGTGCGCCTCGACGGCCACCCCCGCACCTACTACTCCCGGCACGTCCTCGGGGCGTCGCTGTCCGTGGTCGACCAGGACATCTTCCTGTTCGAGGGCACGGTGCGGGAGAACCTCACCCTGTGGGACGACACCATCCCCGAGCGCGTCCTCGTCGCCGCGCTGCAGGACGCCATGATCCACGACGACGTGATGCGGCGGCCGGGGGGGCTGGGCTCGATCATCTCCGAAGGCGGGCGCAACCTGAGCGGCGGGCAGCGCCAGCGCCTCGAGCTCGCCCGGGCCCTGGCCACCGACCCCCGCGTCCTCGTGCTCGACGAGGCCACGAGCGCCCTCGACCCCGAGACCGAGCGGGCCATCGACCACAACCTGCGCCGCCGGGGCTGCACCTGCGTCATCATCGCCCACCGGCTGAGCACCATCCGCGACGCCGACGAGATCATCGTGCTCGACGGGGGCCGGGTGGCCCAGCGCGGTCGCCACGACGAGCTGAAGGTCCTCGACGGCCCCTACGCCCGGTTGATCGGCGCCGAGTGACGACCGGGCCGCCACCGGTCCACGCGGCGCGCCACGAGCCTGTCGGTGGCGGCCTGTCCCGCCTGCTCGACGCGCTCGACGGCACGGCTGAGCTCGACACCCGTGACCTCGTCGAACTGGGCCCGGGCCGGTGCGTGGCCCTCGTGTCGGGCCGCGCCGACGTCTTCGCCGTGGCCGTCGACCTCGACGGGCCCAGCCCCTGGGCCCACCTCGTCCGGGTCGTGGAGGGGACGCTGCTCACCGGTTCGGCGCCGGTCGACGGGACCCGCCTCGTGGCCCGGGCCATCCCCGGGTCCCGCCTCGTCGACCTCGGGCCCGCGGGGCTGGCGCCCCTGGTCGTGGCCGACGCCCCCGCCGTGGCCGTCGGCGTCGAGTGCTTCGTGGGCCCGCTGCGTCGGCGGCTCGGCCCCACGGTGGCGTCGGCGCCGCCCGACCTCGTGCCCCTGGTCGCAGGAGCCACGGCCCTCGGCGGAGCCGGCGGCGCCCGACCGGTCGACGGCCTCCTGTGGCTGACGGCGGCCTCGGTCGACGTGGTCGTCCACCACGGCGGCGAGCCCCGCGCCCACGGCCCGGGGAGCGCCGCCGTCCTGCCCCTCACCGACGGCGACTGGGTCGAGGGGCCGACGGGGGCCACCATCACCGCGGCGACCACGGTCGACGTGGTCCGACGCCCCGACCGTGACCAGGTGCTGACGGCCACCTCGGCCGACATCATCGCTGCCGCCGCGGCCTCCGTGGCCCGCCTCGAGCAGGCTGACGCCGACCGCGTCGCCCGACGCCACCAGGGTGACGACGAGCTCGGCCGCCAGGCCGACCTGCGCTTCGCCCGCGTGCTGGCCGGGACCGACGAGCGACGGGCCCTGCTGACCAGCGCCGATCCCAGCTTCGCCGCCGCCGCCATCGTCGGCGGCGCCCTGGGGATGACGGTGGTGCCGGCCCGGCCCGCTGACCTGCGCCGGGGGACCGACGGCCTGGCCGCGGTGGCCCGGGCGTCGCGCTTCCGCACCCGGGTGGTCCGCCTCGAGTCGGGCTGGTACCACAGCGATGCCGGCCCCCTCGTCGGCTTCCTGAAGACGGACATGCACCCGGTGGCCCTGGTGCGCCGCGGTCGGGGCTACGTGATCGAGGACGCCCGGACCGGGGCCACCACGCCGGTCGACGCCACCTCGGCCCGATCGCTCCACTTCGAGGCCCGCATGCTGTACCCGCCGCTGCCCGAGCGGGTCATCTCCGGCGTCGGGCTGCTGCGCTTCGGCCTGGGCGGCAGCGGTGTGGACGTGGGGCTGTTGCTGGTCACCAGCGTCGTGGTCGCCCTGCTCAGCCTGGTGACCCCCATCGTCACCGGCAGGATCCTCGGCGACCTGGTGCCCCGGGCCGAGCGCAGCGTCATCTTCGACCTCTCCGTCCTGCTGCTGGTCATCGCCGTGCTCGTCGCCGTGGTGTCCCTGGTGCAGAACCTGGTGGCCCTGCGCATCGAGGGCCGGGTGGACGTCAGGTCCCAGGCCGGCGTGTGGGACCGCCTCATGGCCCTGCCGGCCCCGTTCTTCCGGCGTTACACCATCGGCACCCTGTCCTCGGCCGCCCTGGGGATCAACGGCATCCGTGACGCCCTGTCCGGCGTGGCCGTGCAGGCCGTCCTGGCCACGGTGACGGGGGTGGCCAACCTGGGCCTCATGCTCTGGTATGACCTGGCCCTCGGGCTGGTCGGCGCGGCCGTGGTCGCCGCGGGCGCCGTGGTCTCCATCGTCCTCGGGCGCCAGCAGGTGCGGCTGCAGCGCGTGGTCCTCGTGGAGAACAACGAGGTGGCGTCGGCCACCTTCCAGCTGATGACGGGCATCGCCAAGCTCCGGGTGGCCGCGGCCGAGGACCGGGCCTACGCCTTCTGGTCGGTGAAGTTCGCGGCCATGCGGACGAAGGCCTTCGCGGCCCGGACGGCGCAGAACCGGCTGACGGTGTTCAACGCCGGCTACGCCATCCTCGCCCCCGGCCTGATCTACGCCTACATCGGCGTGGCCCGCGACGGCCAGTTCCCCCTGTCCACGTTCCTGTCCCTCAACGTGGCCTTCATCCTGGTGCTGGCGTCGATGCTGCAGCTGACGGGCACGGGCATCACCGTCCTGGCCGTGGTGCCGTTGTTCGAGCAGCTCCGCCCCATCCTCCAGACGGTGCCCGAGGTCGACGCCGACAAGGTCGACCCGGGCGAGCTGTCCGGGGACATCGAGGTCAGCCACGTCACCTTCGGCTACGACGAGGACGGGCCCCCGGTGCTCGAGGACGTGTCCTTCCGGGCCGGGCCGGGCGAGTTCGTGGCCCTCGTGGGCCCCAGCGGGTGCGGGAAGTCGACGCTGCTTCGACTGTTGCTCGGCTTCGAGGATCCCCGGTCGGGGGCCATCCGCTACGACGGCCGGTCCCTCGGTGACCTCGACGCCAGCGCGGTGCGCCGCCAGTGCGGCGTGGTCCTGCAGAACGGACAGCTGTTCGCCGGTGACCTGCTGTCCAACATCGTGGGGACGAGCACCTTCACCGTCGAGGAGGCGTGGCAGGCGGTGGACCGGGCCGGCATGCGCGCCGACATCGAGCAGATGCCCATGGGCATGAACACCCTGGTGTCCGAGGGCGCGGGCACGATGTCGGGAGGCCAGCGCCAACGCCTGATGATCGCCCGGGCCCTCATCGCCCGACCGCGGATGGTGTTCTTCGACGAGGCGACGAGCGCCCTCGACAACCGCACCCAGGCCATCGTGACCGAGTCGATGCACAAGCTCGATGCGACCCGCATCGTGATCGCCCACCGGCTGAGCACCATCATGCACGCCGACCGCATCGTGGTCATGGACCGGGGCCGGGTGGTCCAGGCCGGCTCCTTCGACGAGCTCATGGCCAGCGACGGGATGTTCCGCCAGCTGGCCTCGCGTCAGATCGCCTGATCCCCGCCGGTTGCGGCCGCATCCCCGCCGGGGGTGACCGCCGAGGCCGCGACGCCGAGCAACAGGGCGAAGGCGTCGGGCCGCTGGCACCACCGCCGGAACCGGCGGATGGCGTCGGCCAGCTCGGCCGGGGTGACGATGCCCTCCTCGACCATGGGCATGAGCTGGATCGGGTCGAGCAGGGGGGCGATGGCGTCGATGCCGTGCTCGTCGGTGTCGTAGGCGTAGACCCGGGTGACGGGGTCGACGAAGCCGGCGGCCCGCAGCAGGCGACCGAGGCGCCGGCCGATGGACCGGTCGGCCCGGCCCGGCACCTGCTGGGACCAGCTGCGGCTGTAGAGCCCGGCGAGCACGGGATCGGTGGGCTCGGCCACGCCCCACAGGGCGCTGTCGACGTCGAACACCACGATGCGCCCGCCCGGGGCCAGGATCCGCCGCACCTCGCTGAACACGGCGGCGGGGTCGGGCAGGTGCTGGGCCACGAAGCGCAGAACAGCCAGCTCGACGGAGCCCGGGGCCAGGGGCAACGCGTCGAGCTCGCCCTCGAGGAGCGTCACCCGGACGGTGCCGCCACCGCGCTCACCGGTGACCGCGGCCGCGGCGACGGACAGCAGCGAGGGGTGGTGGTCGATGCCGACCAGGTGGGCCCGGGAGGTGGCCCCGGCCAGCCGGTGCAGCAGCGCCCCCGTCCCACAGCCCAGGTCGGCGATCACGGCGGCGTGGTCGAGGCCCCACCCCTCGAGCAGTCGGCGCTCGGCCGACCACATCACCGCAGCCTGGACCTCGAGGCGCGCCTGTTCACCGCCCACGCCGCCGGGCATGGAGCGAGGGTCGTAGGTGGTCACGAGGTCACGAGGTCGGCGCGGCCCCGGGGCTCGGCCGTCATCAGCAGGCCATCGCGGGGGCGCAGGGTGACCAGGGCCTCGGGCACGACGGGGTGGCCGGGCACGAGGTGGAGGCGGACCCCCGCCACCAGGGTGGCCAGGACGAGGGTGCTCTCCAACAGGGCGAACTGCTGGCCGATGCACTGGCGGGGACCGGCGCTGAAGGGCAGGAACGACGAGCCCGGTCCGGTCAGCTCGGGCCGGCCCACGAAGCGGCCGGGGACGAACGCCTCGGCGTCCTCCCCCCAGGCTTCGGGCCGGCGGTGCAGCAACCACGGGCTGATGCACACGAGCGCCCCGGCGGGGACGCGGTAGCCGGCGATGGTGTCCTCGGCCACGGCGTGGCGTGAGATCAGCCACACCGGCGGGTAGAGGCGCAGGGCCTCGAGCACCACGTTGCGGCACACAGGCAGGCTGCTGACGTCGGCCGCGGTGGGGAGTCGACCGCTCAACACGACGTCGACCTCGGCCTCTAGGCGGGTGCGCTCGGCGGGGTGCTGGTCGAGGAGGTAGAACGTCCAGCTCAGGCCCTTGGCCGTGGTCTCGTGGCCGGCCATGAGCATGGTCAGGACCTGGTCACGCAGCTCGGCCGGAGAGAAGCCCTCGGGTCGCTCGTCGCTGCGGGCGCGCAGCAGGTGGGCCAGCAGGTCGTCGCGGCCGCTGTCGTCGAACCGGGCCGAGCCGATGAGCAGGCCGACGATGTGGTCGAGGAACGTGCGGGCGTCGAGGAAGGCGCGCCGGTCGGGCCCGGCGCCGACGTCGTGGCCCATGACCCGGTTGGCGGCGTCGACGGCCTCGCCGAAGCGGGGCCCGATGGAGAGATCCGACCCCAGCAGGGCCTGGGCCACGACGGTGAGCGTCAGCGCCGTCAGGTCGCGGTCGATGAGGAACGGTGTCCCCGCCCCGGCCCGCCACCTGTCGGTGACCCGGGAGGCGGCCGTGGTCATCAACGTGTCGAAGGTGACCAGGTGGCGGTGCTGGAACGCGGGCTGGGCGAGCTGGCGCTGGCGCTCCCACTCCTCGCCGTCGCTGGTCAGCAGGCCCCGCCCCAGGAGGGGGACGAGCATCTGTTCGTCGGGCGTGCCCGACTTGACGTAGTTCGCCCGGTTGGCCGTCAGCACCTGGTGCACCATGGCCGGGTCGTTGACGGTGATGACCGGACGTCCGTCGACCACGTGGCGGGCGATGGGGCCGTACTCGGCCACCAGCTCGGCCAGGAAGGTCAGCGGGTCGGCGCGGATGGCCGCCAGGTCCACGGGCTCCGCCGGACCTGGGGGACCGCCGTGGTGCTCGGCGTCCAGTTCGAGGGCCATGGGCACGGGAGCCTAACCCCGTGCTTGCGCTGAGTGGCCGAGGATCCTCGGAGGGTGCTCGACACGCGTCCCCGGTGGGGACGCGGCCGAGCGGGCCCGCACGACCGCGTCCGATCTGCTGGCCGCAGGCTCCCTCGCCCCCAGGGTCAGGCCATGGTCAGCCCGCCGGACACGGACAGGGTCTGGCCGGTGATGAAGCCGGCCTCCTCCGAGGTGAAGTAGGCCACGGCCGAGGCCACCTCGTGGGGCTGGCCCACCCGCTTCATGGGTACGGCCCGGGCCATGGCCGAGATGACCTTGTCGCCCCCGGCCGACTTGTCGACGATCTCGTCGAGCAGAGGGGTGGCCGTGGGGCCCGGGCACACCGTGTTGGCGGTGATGCCCTTGCGGGCCATCTCCCGGGCGATGGTCTTGGTGAAGGCGATGGTGGCCCCCTTGGCCCCCGAGTACACGGCTTCGAGGGACGAGCCCACCCGGCCGGCGTCCGAGCCGATGTTCACGATGCGCCCCCAGCCGCTGCCGACCATGGCCGGCAGGCAGGCCGAGGTGGTGCGCAGGACGCCCTTGAAGTTGATCTCGATGATGCGGTCCCAGAAGGCCTCGTCGGTCTCCAGGAAGGGCTTGAGCTCGTCCCACCCCGCGCAGTTGACCAGCACCTCGACGGGGCCGAGCTCGTCGACCACCTGGAGGATGCCCTGGGTGACCGAGTCGCTGTCGGTCACGTCCATGGCCACGGCGATGGCCGTGCCCCCGGCCTCGCCGATGCGCCCGACCGTCGTCGCCGCCTCCTCGGCCCGCAGGTCGGCCACCGCCACCCGCCGACCCTGGCCCGCCAGGGCCAGGCAGATCTCCCGGCCGATGCCCCGACCGCCCCCCGTGACCAGCGCCACCCGTTCGTTGCTCATGACCCCTCCTCGTCCGCTCCGGCCAGCTGTTGGCGGAGCACGTGCTCCTGCACCTTGCCCGTGGACCTCCCCGGTCACCGACCGAAGACCCACGCGTGTGGAGCACTTGTAGCGAGCCGGGCGCCCCCGGCACCATTCGACGACCCCGGCGGCGGGCCGACAGCGCTTCAGCCAGCTCGCGTTTCCGCCGAATGGAGAGCATGCGCTCGTCCACGGACGGCTGCGGGGTGGGACCGATGCAGGTCGGACGACCGATGCGGGCCGCAACGCCACAGCCGTTCGGACAGCTGACCGCCGTGCCACGAGCGGGTCCCGTCGGCCCCCCGGTGAGCCCGGTGGTCCGTGGGGGTCAGCGGTTCCGCGCTCCCGCCCTCGTGGCCGCCGTCGTGGCCGTGCTCTGGTGCTGTGCGTTCATCGCCTGGCAGCTCGTCGGTGGCGGCGACGAGGCGCACATGGTTCGAGCTCGTCCAGCACATCGCTCCCTGGCCCTCCGTGGCCGACATCGGCTTCCTCGCCTTCTTCCCCTTGCTCCTGGCCGGCCTCCTGCGCCTGCCCGGCCCTCGGCGGGACGCCGGTGAACGGGTCCGCCTGGCGCTCGACATCTCCGTCGTCGTCCTGGCCAGCGCCATGGGCCTCTGTTTCTTCGTCGTGGGCCCCACCGTGCGGGGTTCGGACCTGATGGAGCTGTCCACGCTCCTGTCCCTGGCCTACCCTGGGTGACCTGGTCCTCGTGTTCGGTGTGGCCACCGTCGTGCTCCGGGGCACGCCGTCCTCGAACGGGCTCGTCCTTCCGTTGCTGCTCGCGGGGTGCTGCGCCTTCGTCGTCGGCGACGTCGGCTTCGCCACCTCGAGCCTGAGCGACTCGTACAACTCCGGCGACTGGCCCGACGCCTTCTGGATGGCAGCGTGGACGGTGATGGTCGTCGGCCTGGCCGCCGAGTGCCGCACCACGAGGCGCAGGACGTCCATCACCGGCACCAGCACAGGCGCTCCGTCCCACGTGGCCCTGTTGCCCTACATCGCCATCGGGGGCGCCCTCGCGCTGTCGACGGTGGTGGCGTGGCGGAACGTGGGTTCCCCGCTCGACGGTCTGTTGCTGGGCGCCGCCGCCATCACCGTCACCGTGGTCGTGCGCCAGGTGACCGCCCTGCGCGACAACGTGCGCCTCCTGGGCGAGCTGCACGAGTTGGCCACCACCGACCCGCTCACCCGCCTCGCCAACCGCCGGCACTTCCTCGACGTGGCCGGGCACCACCTCCACCGCGGTGCCGACGCCGGCCTGTGCGTGATCATGGCCGACGTCGACCACTTCAAAGCCATCAACGACGACTACGGCCACGGTGTCGGCGACGAGGCCTTGTCATGGGTGGCGCACCAGTGCCGGTTGGTGCTGCCCGACGACGCTGTCATCGGTCGCCTGGGCGGTGACGAGTTCGTCGCCCTCATCCCCGGGCGCACGCTCGACGAGACGACGGCCCTGGCCGAGCGCCTCGTGGCTTCGATCGCCGGGAGCCTGTCACCAGTGCCCTCGGGGCCGAACCGCATGTCGGTCTCGATCGGCGTGGCCAGTGCCCACGGCTGTGCCGACGTGGCCACCCTGCTGCTGTCGGCGGACAGTGCCCTGTACGTGGCCAAGCGGGCCGGGCGCAGTCGGGCGTACACCCATCCCACGCTCGAGACCGCCGGCGTTGCGCAATAGCGCGAGCGCAGCTCTCGTGCTCACCGGCCTCACCTTGCCGTCCCGGCAGGGCTAAAGTACAGCGATGAAGTTCGAGGGCCCTCCCGCTGGGGACGCCTCAGCCGACGACGCTCAGTTGCTCGCGCTGCCGGCCACGCTGGGCCGGCTCTTCGAGCCCTGCGGTCTGCTGGCCCTGCCGTCCCGGTTGAGGCTGGCCGAGGTGCTCGCCGAGCCGGGCCGACCGCTCGCCCTGTTCGACGGTGAACTGAGGGCCCTTCCCCTCCCGGCGGGCGCGGCTGGCCGGGCCGAGGTAGCGGCCCTCGTCGCCGACGGGCTGCCCTCCCAGGTCATGGCCACGTCAGTGGCCAGCCAACCGCTGGGCGAGGTTCTGCCGTTGCTGGCCGATCTGCCCGGTCCCATCGAGACGGCTGGGTTGGCGCCGAGCCTGGTGGCGGCGCTGGCGGCCAACGGCGTGACCAGCTGGCAGTCCCTGGCGGGCTGGCGGCTCACCGAGATGGCGCGTTGGGCGAGGATCGGTACGTCGGCCCTGACGGCCCTGCTGCACGCGTCACTTCACGCTGCCTCGACCGCGATCCCGGCGCCGGCGGCGCTGATCGAACCCGCTGACCTCGCCGTCCTCCTGTGCCACGAGCGCAGCACGGGCCGCAGCACGTTGCGGGATTCGCTGGGCCGCTACCTGGGCATCGCCGAGCCCGATGAGGTGCAGGGCGCCGCCCGGCGGCTCCTGACCCTGGCTCAGCCCTCCGTCCCCGTGCCGGTCCCGTCGGGGTCCGGGTCCGGCCTGGAGCTCGTCGCCGCCGCCGACGGGCTGCTCCAGCAGCTGGGTGACGCCCGGGACCGGATCGTCTTCGAGCGCCTCTGCCTCGGTCTCGGCTCCGACGACGTCCCTCCCGCCGAGGTGGCCCGTGCCCTCGAGGTCGGCGCCGCCCGGGTGCGCAAGTTGCGGGCGCGGGCGGAAGATCGAGCCCGACAGGCGTTCCTGGCCGCCCCGCCGCTCAGCGCCCCGGTGGCGCAGCTACGCGACGAGCTCGGCGTCGCCGCACCCCGTGACGCCGCCGCCGCCGCCCTGGCCCGGCTGGGCCTGCCGCCGGCCGGCGACGTGCGCTCGGCGCTGCACCTGTGGTTCGCCGGCCCCTACCGACCCTTCGCCGGGCTCCCGGGCTGGCTGGGGGTCGACGGTGACGGTGCCCGCGTGACCACGCGCCTGCTCCTGGGCGAGGACGGGGGTGTGCACCGGACCGAGCTGATCCGCAAGGAGCTCGTCCGGGCGGGCATCGCCCCGGGACAGGTGGACCCTTGGCTGGCCGAGCAGCCCGTCCGGGTCGACGACGAGCTGACCGTGCTGGTCGTCGGATCGCCGGCCGCGGTGGCCGAGCGGATCCTGGCGGCCACCGGTGAGGCCATGACCGCTGCCGAACTGGTGGCGTGGGCCGGCCAGGGGTCCGGACACCAGGCGTCCTGGCGCCAGGCGTTGCGCCGCGACCACCGCTTCGTAGCCGTCGCCGACGACCGGTTCGAGCTTGCCGAGTGGGGGGGCACGACGGCGACGTCCGGAACGTCGAACGTGCCCGCCGGCCCTGCGGGCCCCGACGGGGACGAGGAGATGGATCAGCCGGCACCGGGCACGTGGACCGTGGCGGTCGACGAGGACCTGTTGTCGGGCGGTTCCGGCCCGGTGCCGCGGTCGCTGCTGGCCCAGCTCGGCGTCGCCGCCGGCGCGACTCGCACCATCGCCACCCGCTACGGTCCTCTTGCCCTGTGCAACGTGGCCGAGGGGCCGCGGCGGGGTTCGCTGCGGCCCATCGCGCTGGCGGCGGGCGCCGCCGCTGGCGACGTGCTGCTGCTGCGGTTCGCACCGGGTGCCACCTCGGCCGGTGTCGAGGTCGTGGCCGGCCCGGCGACGTGAGCGGGCAGGACGTGAACGTGCAGATCGACCGAGCGGAGGTCAGCCCGACCGTGGACACGACACACCCCGAGACCACAGAACACCTCGAGACCGCAGACGATCTCGATGCGCCCCGGGAGGCGGCGACCGCGCCCGACGTCGACGCCTCGGACCTCGAGAGCGCGCTGACCGCGCTCGAGCGCGAGGCGGACGCCACCGTGCGGGCCTTGTCCGGGGCGCTGCGTGAGGCGAAGCGGGTCAAGACCGCCGCCGCCCAGGGCCAGATCCGCGACGTGCACGCGGCGTTGGACGGCGCCGCCCGGCTGGCCGCGTCGGCGGCGGAGGCCGCGGCCGGGCTCAAGGACGGTTGGCGCTTCGACGTCCACGCCCACCTGGCCGACGGGGGCTACGCGACGGAGATCCTGGCCCTGGCGGCCGAAGCGGGGCTCTCCGCCTTCGAAGCCGACGGGCGCATCCTGAGCTACCCGGCCATCGTGCAGACGTCCTCCGGTGATGCCTCGGTCCTCGTCGACCGTCGACGCGAGCGCCGGATACGGCCCTCGGTGCTGGTCAGGACGCTCAAGGCCCTCCAGGCCCGGCCGCCCAAGTTCAAGGCCGACGCCTTCCTCGAATCCCTGGCCACCGCCTACGACCTGGTCATCAGCCGCAGCGGTGCCCGGCGGGGGGCCACGGTGAAGTTGGCCGACCTCTACGCGGTGCTGACCGTGCTGCCGGGCTCGGCCCGCGAGTACACCAAGGCCGAGTTCGCCCGCGACCTGTACCTGGTGGACCAGAGCGGCGTCACCGGCACCCGCGACGGCCGCACCCTGCGGCTGCCGGCCAGCGCGTTGACCCGGGGTGGCGGGGTGCTGGTCACCGTGGCCCGGTCGGGCCAGGAGAAGGTCTACGCCGGGGTGTGCTTCGAGGAGTCGACGTGATCTCGGCTCCGGCCTACGCCGAGCTGCTCCAGCGCGAGTACCTGGACGGGTTCGTGGCCGACGGCGGTGCCGCGGTCAAGTTCGTCGTCCCCGCCGAGGAGGAGGAGGCAACCGTGTTCGTCGCCGACCTCGAGCGCGCCGCTGGGCAGGGTGGCTACGACCTCGTCGAGGTGGACGCGGCCAGCGTCCGCATCCACCTGATGGACCAGGTGTTCTTCGAGATAGCCCGCCGCGTCGACTGGGACGGCCTGGCCCGCCACGCCGTCTCCGCCGCGTACGCCGCCGCCGCCCACCCGGTCGAGGGGGACGGGGATGGGGACCTGACCGTGGCGGCGGTCGCGGCCCGTTACGGCGTCGACCCCGTCGAGCTGACCCGCGACGTGAACCGCCAGCTCCAGGCGGCGGTCTACCGCGACTACGACATGGTGACCGAGTTCCGCACCGCCATGTTGCGCCTGTGCCAGGCCGTCCTCGGCACCGGCCAGGTGACCGAGGCCGAGGCCGCGGCCGTGCTGGACTGGTTGCGGGGCGACCTGCGGCAGATGTCACTGCTCCGCTCGGCCATGATCTTCCGCCGCATCGGCCGCCACAACGCCCGCCAGCTCCTGTTCTCCCTGGCCCACTGGTTGCGGTCCAACGGGCGGTCGGGGCTGGTGCTGTGCCTCGACGTGCGCCGCCTGGGCTTCGCCCGCCGCCCGGCGCCCGAAGAGCGCCACGGCCTCTACTACACCAAGGCCGCCCTGCTCGACGGCTACGAGATGCTGCGCCAACTGGTGGACAACAGCGACGAGCTCGGACACTGCCTGGTCGTGGTCCTAGCCGCCCCGGAGTTCCTGTCCGACCCGCTGCGAGGGGTCGATGCCTACCAGGCGCTCAAGCTGCGCATCGTGGACGAGGTCCGCGACCGTCGCCGCGACAACCCCTTCGCCTCCCTGGTCCGGTTGGGGGAGCGATGAACGCCCGACGAGCCCTCGAGGCGCTGCGGGCCGGCGTGCCCAACCGCGACGCGGTGGCCGCGCTCGAGTCGCTCCAGTCCGTGGTCGACGACCGCTTCTCCCAGTTGCTCGACGCGCTGGCTGGCCCCTCGACAGGAGAGGCGGCCGGCGGGTTCCTGCTCGGCGGTGGGTTCGGGACCGGCAAGAGCCACGTGCTCCAGCACCTGGCCCACCAGGCCCTGCAGGCCAACTTCGTGGTGTCCAAGGTCGTGATCTCCAAGGAGACGGCCCTGCACGATCCGGCCAAGGTGTTCCGGGCCGCCATCGACGAGGCCCGGCTGCCCGACCGGGCCGGGTCGGCCATCGACGAGGTGGCGGCCGGGCTGCAGACCGGCTCGGCGGAGTACGCCGCCCTGTACCGCTGGGTCCACACCGACGACGTTCCGGTCGACAGCCGCTTCGCCGCCACCCTGTTCCTCTACGAGTACGGCCGGGGCGACCCCGAGTTCGCCGACCGGATCGTGCGGTTCTGGGCCGGCGACCCCCTGCCCGCGGCCGACCTCCGCCGCCGCCTGAAGGAGGCCGGCGCCGCGTCCACCTACCGGCTGGGCGCGGTGAAGGAGCGCGACCTGGCCATGCACCGCTTCCGGTTCGTGTCCCGCCTGGTGCGGGCGGCCGGCTACGCGGGCTGGGTGGTCCTGCTCGACGAGGTCGAGCTGATCGGCCGCTACTCGCTCCTGCAGCGGGCGAAGTCCTACGCCGAGGTCGCCCGCTGGGTGCGAGGCGACCGCGACGACCCCGAGGCGCCGGTGGCGGCCGTGCTGGCCACCGTCGATGACTTCGAGGCCCAGGTGCTGGTGGGCAAGAACGACCTCGAGCTGATACCCAAGCGGCTGCGCCAGAAGGCCACCGCCGATGCCGAGCTGCTGGCGGCCGCGGCCGAGGCCGGCATGCGCATCATCGAGCGCGACCAGGTCACGCTCCAGCCTCCCGACCGCGACGCCCTCGACCGCACGTACCGCCAGTTGAAGGCGCTGCACGCCGAGGCCTACGGCTGGGACCCGCCCGACGTCGAAGGCCTCGAGCGACTGCCGTCCAACCGGATGCGCCAGTACGTGCGGGCGTGGATCAACGAATGGGACCTCCGCCGCCTCGACCCCGGGGACCAGCCCGAGACCACCGTGGCCGACATCACCGTCGACTACGGCGAGGACCCCAGCCTCGAGACCGGCGCCGAGGACGAACCGGCCGGGCGGTGAGCGACCTCGCCGACGTGCTCGCCGCGGTCACGGCCGGGCCGGGCCGCACCGCGGACGAGCTGCGCGACGCCCTGCGGGCCCGCGGCCGGGTGTCGATGACCACCGCCGACGTGGCCCGGGTGCTCGAGTCGAACCCGCGCCGATTCCATCGCCGCGCTGACGCCGACCCGGGCCGACCGGTCCGCTGGTGGCTCGCGGCCGAGCCCGCGGCGGCCGTGCCCCCGGTCCCCGTCGGGGGGCGCGACCTCGGGCCCGCGTTGTACCGCTGGCAGGTCGAGGCCCTGGGTGCGTGGCGAGCGCGGCGCGGTCGAGGCGTCGTCGAGGCCGTCACCGGCACGGGCAAGACCATGGTCGGGGTCGTCGCCGTGGGGGAGGAGCTGGCCCGGGGCGGACAGGCCGCCGTGCTGGTGCCGACCCGGGACCTGCTCCACCAGTGGCGTTCGGTGCTCGCCGGGCTGCTCCCCCCGGGCGCGCGCATCGGGCTGGTGGGTGACGGCCACCGTGACGACCTCGGCCACTGCGACGTCGTGGTGGCGGTGGCCAACTCGGCCCGGACCGCGGACCTGCGGCCGCGGCGCCCCGGCGGACTGCTCGTGGCCGACGAGTGCCATCGCTACGGGTCCGACGAGAACCGCCACGTGCTGCGCGACGAGTTCCCCCGCCGGTTGGGGCTGAGCGCCACCTACGCCCGATCCGACGACGCCCACCTCGACCGGCTCGACCCGTACTTCGGTGGCACCTGCTTCCGGATGGGGTACCGACAGGCCATCACCGAAGGGGTGCTGGCACCGTTCCACGTGGCCCTGGTCGGGGTGCGCTTCAGCGACGACGAGTACGCCGAGTACGACGATCTCGGCGTGGAGATGGCCCGGAACCGGTCCCAACTCCTGCGCAGCGGGGCGGTCCGCTCCGAGCCCATCGGGGCGTTCCTCGTCGACGTGGCCCGCTGTGCGCGCGGCGGGTCCGCCCTGTCCGCGGCGGCCATGGGCTACCTGTCGGCCATGGCCGAGCGTCGGAGGCTGCTGGCGGAGACCCCGGCCAAGCTCGACGCGCTGGCGGCGATGAGCGGGACGGTGGCGCACGCCAAGCGGACGATCGTGTTCACCCAGAGCATCGTCGGCGCCGAGCAGGCCGCCCAGTTGCTGGCCGATCGGGGGTTCGCAGCCGAGGCCCTGCACTCAGGCCTCGACCGGGCTCGGCGCCGCGACCGGCTGGCCCGCTTCCTCGAGGGCGGCCTGACCGTGCTCTGCGCGCCGACCGTGCTCGACGAGGGGGTCGACGTGCCCGCCGCAGACCTGGCCGTGATCCTCGCCGCCAGCCGCAGCCGACGACAGATGGTGCAACGGATGGGCCGCGTCCTGCGCCGCAAGCCCGACGGCCGCCACGCCGGCTTCGTCGTCGTGTACGTCGCCGGCACCAACGAAGACCCGGCCTCCGGCGCCCACGAGGGGTTCCTCGACGAGGTCGCCCCGGTCGCCAGGTCCATGCAGACCTGTCCCCCCGAGGCCGCCCTGCACACGCCGTGGTCAGGGGCGGCGACGGTGGTTCGCTAGCGGCTGGCGACCACATCCTGACCGGCCTTGATGGCCAGGTCGATGCCCTCGTCGTCGACGTCGAGGTGGGTCACGGCCCGCACCCTGTCGCCCAGGGGCACGACCTCGACGCCCCGCTTGGCCAGCCCCTCGGCGAACTCGCCCGCGGTCAGGCCCGCTCCCGACGGGTTCACGAACAGCAGGTTCGTCTCCGGCTCGGGATCGGGCACGACACCCACCTCGGCCCAGCCCTTGGCCAGCCGTTGGGCCCGGTCGTGATCCTCGGCCAGGCGTTCCCAGTGGTTGTCCAGGGCGTACAGGCACCCCGCGGCGGCGATGCCCGACTGGCGCATGGCCCCGCCCAGCAGGTGCTTGTAGCGCCTCGCCTCCTCGATGAAGGCCACCGAACCGGCCAGGACCGCCCCCATGGCCGCGCCCAGCCCCTTGGTGAAGTCGATCCAGATGCTGTCCACGCCCTGGGCCCAGCGGTCGGCCGGCACCCCCGACGCAGCCACGGCGTTGCCCAGCCGGGCGCCGTCGGCGTGGATGGTGGCCCCGAACCCCGCCGCCACCCCGCACACCTCGTCCCAGCGCTCCAGCGGCCACACGGCGCCGCCGCCCAGGTTGGTGGTCTGCTCCAGGCACACCAGCTTGGTGCGGGCGAAGTACACCGAGCCCGGGGCCAGGGCCGCCTGCAGCGTGGCCCCGTCGAACTGGCCCCTGGGCCCGTCCACCTGGTCGACCAGCACCCCCGAGACCACGGCCGCCCCCGAGGACTCGAAGCGGATCACGTGGCCCAGCCGGTGGGCGATGATGGCATCGCCCCGCCTCGTCTGCGCGGCCACCGACACCAGGTTGCACATGGTGCCCGTGGGCAGCAGTAGGGCCGCCTCCTTGCCCAGCAGCTCGGCCACCCGCTCCTGCAGCTTGTTCGTCGTGGGGTCGAGGCCCCGCTGCTCGTCACCCACCTCGGCGTCGACCATGGCCTGGCGCATCGGGCGGGTGGGGCGGGTGGCGGTGTCCGAGCTCAGGTCCACGATGCGCATGACCACCGAGTCTGCCAGTGGCCGGCGGGGCCCGGAGGTACCGGGGTGACGGCTGTCCCCGTCCGATGCCGGCCAGCCGGGCGGCCCCACCTGGGCCAAGATGGGCACCATGCCGGCCGAGCCGCTCGATGCCGACGCCTGCTACCGGGCCATCGCCGCCCGGGATGCCCGCTTCGACGGTCGCTTCTTCACCGCCGTCTCCACCACCGGCATCTACTGCCGGCCCACGTGCCCGGCCCGCACTCCGCTGCGGCGCAACGTGGCCTTCTATCGCCACGCGGCGGTGGCCGAGGCCGCCGGCTTCCGCCCGTGCCGCCGCTGCCACCCCGGGGCCAGCCCCGATTCCCCCGACTGGAACCAGCGGGCCGACCTGGTGGGCCGGGCCCTGCGCCTGATCGACGAGGGGGCAGCCGACGCCGGGGGTGTGGCCGCGGTGGCCGACCGGCTGGGGGTCAGTGCCCGCCACCTGCACCGGCTGTTCCTGGCCGAGCTCGGCGTGGGACCCCAGGCCGTGGCCCGTAGCCGACGGGTCCAGCGGGCCCACCACCTGGTCCGTCACTCGACCCTGCCCCTGACCGAGGTGGCCTTCGCGGCGGGGTTCGGCTCGATCCGTCAGTTCAACGCCGCCTACCTCGACGTGCACGGCCGCAGCCCGTCCTCGGTGCGAGCGGGATGGCCGACCGCGGCCCGGGGCGGGGCCGTGCTCGAGACCCGGTTGGCCTACCGGCCGCCGCTGGATGGGCCCGGGCTGTTGGCCTTCCTGGCCAAGCGGGCCATCCCCGGCGTCGAGGTGGTGGGGGAGGGGAGCTACCGGCGCACCTTCCGCTTCGGCGCCGACGGGGGCACCGTCGAGCTCGTGCCCGTGGCCGACCGGCCCGAGGTCGTGCTCCGGGTGCACCCGGCCGACGGTTCTGCCGGCCCCTTCCGCAGCCTGGCCCGACTGGTGGTCAGGGCCCGGCGACTGCTCGACCTCGACGCCGACCCCGGCGCGGTGGCCGACGTGCTGGCCGCCGACCCCGCCCTGGGACCGTTGGTCGCCGCCCGACCCGGGCTGCGGGTGCCCGGTGCGTTCGACGGCTTCGAGCTGGCCGTGCGGGCCGTGCTCGGTCAGCAGGTGTCGGTGGCCGCGGCCCGCACCCTGGCCGGCCGCCTCGTCACCCTGGCCGGCACCCCGCTGCCCGGCGCAGCCGGGGCCACCGGTGGCGAGACCGCCCTGCTGTTCCCCACCGCGGCCGAGGTGGCCGAGGCCGACCTGACCCTGCTGGGCATGCCCGACTCCCGCCGACGCACCCTGCGGGGTCTGGCCGAGGCCGTGGCCCGCGGCTTCGTCGACCTCGACGGCTCGGCCGACATCGACGACACCTGCGCCCGCCTGCTCTCACTACCGGGGATCGGCCCGTGGACCGTGGCCTACGTGCGCCTCCGGGCCCTGCGCGACCCCGACAGCTTCCTCGTCGGCGACCTGGCCCTGCGCAAGGCGGCCGTGGCCATCGGCCTGCCCGAACCGTGGCCCGAGCTGGTGGCCCGGGCCGAGGCCTGGCGCCCGTGGCGGGGCTACGCCTCGTTCCACCTGTGGGCCACCCTGCCCGACGTCAGCCCTCGCCCAACGCGGCCACCAGGGCCCGCCAGGCCAGGCCGTCGTTGAAGGCCGAGCCCAGGTC
>JBBSLP010000082.1:0-20222 GCA_038255145.1 Acidimicrobiales bacterium | reverse complement strand
GCTACATCTCGGCGAGGACGAAGGAGAGGAAGAAGCCGGCGGCGGTGGCGAAGGAGTTCAGCGGACGGCCGTGTTCGAAGGCCTCGGGCATGAGCGTGTCGGCCACCGACGCGAGGACCGCGCCGCCGGCGAAGGCGAGCGGGAAGGCCAGCAGCTCGTGGGACACCGAGGACAGGGCGGCGTAGCCCAGGACCACCGCCGCGCTGAGCGCCAGAGCGGTCAGCGACCAGATGCCCACGACGGCCCGCCCGCTGAGGCCCCCCTGGCGCATGGCCACCGCCCCGACGAGGCTCTCGGGCAGGTTCGACACGAAGATGGCCACCAACAGGGCGACAGAGCCGGTGATGCCCTCGTCCTCGTTCCCGATGAGCGACACCCCGAGCGCCATGTTCTCGGGGACCCCGTCGAGGGTCACCGCGGCCAGCAGGGCGAACGCCGTCGCCAGGCCTGAGCCGGAGGCCGCCCGGCCCGCCGCGGTCTGGAGCTTCTCCCGTTGGTCGGCCTCGGCGCCGGCGAGGCCGTCCGCTTGTTCGGGCAGTGGCGAGTCCTCGGGGTCGCCGGCGCCGGCAGCCACCCGGGCGTCGAGCCACGTGTTCACCACGACGAAGGTGGCGCCCCCGGCGGCGAGGCCCACCGCGGACCGCCAGAGCCCGCCCGCCTCCACCGCCTCGGGGAACAGCTCGAACGCCAGGGCGGCGATGAGCGACCCGCTGGCGAAGGCCAACAACACACCGGTCACCTTGGTGGGGGCGCGCCACACCGCACCGAGCGCGCCCCCCAGGACGAGGGCACTCGATCCCAACACCCCCACCAGCAGCGCGGTGAACACCCGACGAGTCTGTCGCAAACCGACCGGCCGCCGCGGGTCTTCCCACCCGGCGTCGACGACCAGCCACGGGCTAAAGTACACCGATGGAGTTCGAGGGCCGTCCTCGTGGGGACGCACCGGTCGATGACGCCCAGCTCCCGGCGCTCACGCTGGGCCGGCTCTTCGGGCCGTGCGGCCTGCTGTCCCTGCCGACCCGGTTGAGGCTGGCTGAACTGCTGGCCGAGCCGGGCCGACCGCTCGTCTTGTTCGAGGGTGAACTGACCGCCCTGACCCTCCCGCCCGACGCCGCCGGCCGGGCCCTGGTCGTGAGCCTCGTCGTCGAGGGGCTGCCCCACCAGGTCATGGCCACGCCGCTGGCCGCCCAGCCCCTGGGCGAGGTGCTGCCACTGCTGGCCGAACTTCGCGGCCCCATCGAGACAGCCGGGTTGGCGCCCAACCTGGTAGCGGCACTGGCGGCGAACGACGTGACCAGCTGGCGGTCGCTGGCGGGTTGGCGGCTCACCCAGATGGCGCGCTGGGGGAGCATCCGCAAGCGCGCGCTGACGGCCCTGGTGCACAGGTCGCTCCACGCCGCCGCCACCGCCATCCCCGGGGGCGCGGCCCTGTCGGCACCACCGGTCGAGCCGCCTGACCTCGCCGTCCTCCTGGACCACGAGCGCGGCACCGGCCGCAGCACGCTGCGGGACGCGCTCGGCACGTACCTCGACGCCGCCGACGCCGCATCGGCCGACACAACGCCCGCCAGCTGCTGTTCTCCCTAGCCCACTGGTTGCGGTCCACGGGCGGTCGGGGCCACGAGGGGTTCCTCGACGAGGTGGCCCCGATCGCCACCTGCGTGCGGAGCTGTGCCCCCGACGCCGCCCTCCACACGCTGTGGTCGGCCACCGCGGGCGCCGCCACCGCCGCCCGGCCCGCCGGCTGAGCCGACCCGCCTCGGTTGGCGCGAGGATCTTCGTCTCGCCTGACGGCTGGCCAGGACGTCCGTGCGCTCGGTGACGGCGGCCCACGGCCGGGGCGGGCCACGGTTCGGCGACGGCGGCCCGTAGCCGGGGCGGGCCACGACGGCCCGCCCCGGTCTGGGGGTCAGCCGGCTGGTTCCTCGAACAGCTCGGTCCGGAAGAACGGCGGGGGACGTTCATCGACCACCTCGAACACCAGGGTGTCCTGGTAGGTCCGGCCGTGCTGGTCCGTCGCCGTCACCGTGGCCGTGTGCGAACCAGCAGCCAGGTCCTCCGGTAGCGGCAGCCGCCACAGGTGGCTCGACTGGTCCGTCACCAGGTTCGGGGAGATCGGCTGAGCCGGTCCGGGGCCGAACTTGTCACCGCGGTAGGCCTCCCAGCCCTGGGCCCGTTCGTTGCCGGACGTGCTAGCGAAGCTGTGCCGGGCGACCATGAGCTGACGCATGGCCGCGAAGGGATCCGAGTACTCGGCCCCGCTGCGGATGTCCTCGCCCTGCGCCTCCTGGGTGCGGGTGGCGGCGGCAGGCGCACCGCCGTCGATCTGGACGTCGACCCGGGAGTCGGTGGAGCCGTTCCACAGGTTCACCATCAGGTCGCTGCCCTCATGGGAGAGGTCCTGGTGGGTGAGCAGGTTGGGATCGCCCAGATCGTTGATGTTGAGCGGCGGCGGCTCCGTCGTCGCGTCGGGGTTGGCTTCCTTCCATGCCATCAGCGTGGAGAACCACTCCCGGTAGAACGGCGACGAGATCGACACCGACATCTGCTCGTCCTCGTCACGTCCGGTGGCCCGGTAGGTGTCCTGGAACGTGTTGCCGTCCAGCGCCAGGTTGATGTATCCGGCAGGCGCACCGCCACGCTGGAGGCTCTCGGGGATGCCGTTGGTGTCGAGGTCACCCGTCCACCACGAACCTGACGCCGCGCCCACGGTGATGTGGGGGAAGGGCACCGCGTCGACGCCGACCGCCTCCTTCCACGGGCCGAACGTGTCACCGGTCTCGAGGTTCTCGACCGTCTGGGCGTGACCGACCACCGACAGGGCGGGGCGGCCCTCCAGCAGCTCGTACAGGGCCGGCGCGTCGTTGGTCTGGTGCTTGTTCGACCCCATGTCGATGAAGGACACCAGCGGGATGTGGGTGGCGATGATGATCAGCTTGTCCTTGGGCACGTGGGCAAGGTCGTTGGCCAGCCAGGTCAGCTGCTCTTCGCCGATGACGCCGTTGTAGGTCGGGTGGTTCGCCGGGTCGTCACAGAACTCGTGCTCACCGTCAGCGTTGTCCACTTCGGGGGTGCACGGGTAGCGCACGTTGTCCAACCCGACGAAGTGGGCCTGGCCGACGTCGTAGGAGTAGTACGCCGGCCCGATCTCGCGCTTGTACGTATCGAACGAGTGCTCGTCGTCGGTGGCGTCGAAGTCGATGTCGTGGTTGCCGGGGACGGCCCGCACGGGGATGCCCGGTGCGCTCATCACCTCCTTGATGCGGGGGTAGAGCCCGAGGTCGTCGCCGGCCACGTCACCCACGATGAGGGCGCCACAACGCTCGAGGTCGTCCCGTTCCCCGAGGTCGGCCACGACACCGTCGCGCAGGTACCCGAGCTCCCGGTTGCTGTAGGTCTGGGTGTCGCCGATGATGGCGCAGTCCACCTCGTCGGATGCGTCCGCTTCGGCCAGGGGGAAGTTGACGGCCTCAGGGAGGGGACCGGTCGGCGCCAGCCCGCCGAAGCGGAGATCGGGCGACCCCTCCGGCAGGTGGTGGTAGAAGAACTGCGGGAAGTTGTGCTCGTCGACGGGCACGGCGTAGCCGGCCGGTTGGGTGACGAACACCGTCATCCCGTCGAACGCCGGCAACTCGTACCGGCCTTCGTCGTCGGTGCGGACGACCTCACGGCTGTTGGACACCATGACGTCGGGGATCCCGGCTTCGTCTCCCTGGTGCTCGCCGTCGTGGTTGCCGTCGTGGAACACCGTCCCACGGACGGAGCCATCGGTCGGGACGCCGGTCGCGCGTAGTACCTCGACCTCGGCGATGTAGGCCTTGTCATCTGCCGGCTGGGCGCCGGTGGGGTCGACGCCGACGACTGCGCCGCCGCCGAGGACCAGCACCGCCGCCCCCACCCGGAGCCAGCGGACCTCTCGGGTCCTTCGTTGCTTGGACACTGAGCACCTCCGTTGTGGGATTCGTCCCGGTGCCGCAGGTGCGGTCGGGGACCGAGCCCGAAGCGGTCGCCGGTCTAGGCGGGCACGCTTACCGGCAGCCCACGGGCGCAGAACGTGGCGATGTCCCCCAGGAGAAGTCTCGGTGTCCTCCACCCTCGGGTGGTCGCCGCCCCACGCTCTCGGCCCGTGCCCCCACCCACACCGAGAGCCCACGCCGAGAACCCCGCGCCGAGACGCCAGCAGACGATTCGCAGGCGAAGGTGTGCCCCATGGCACATGGGGTGACGGGGAGTGGCTAGGGTCTGGATCTCGGCCCACGGGGGTCGACCGCTTCGGGGGAAGCGGCAGGGGGAGGAACCAGATGGGTGTCAAACGGCGTCTTCGGTCGCGCCTCTGGGTGACGATCACCACTGGAGCTCTGCTGGCTGCGGCGTGCGGTAGCGGCGACGGGGACAGCGGTGCGGACGTCTCCGCGGCGACGACGACCTCGCAGCAGGAGACCGAGCAACCACCGGCCACCCCCACGGGCGTGCTGCGCATGACGTCCACGCTCTACCCCTTGAGCCTCGACCCCCAGCGGGACACGAACTTCAAGGGCGTGTGGTTCTACCCCATGTACGACTCGCTCACCATGCAGAACGCCGAGGGCGAGGCCGAGCCGTGGCTGGCCACCAGCTGGGACCGCACCGACCCGCTGACCTGGCGCTTCGAGCTCCGCGACGACGTCACCTTCCACGACGGCTCGGCCTTCGACGCCACCGTGGTCAAGAAGAACCTCGAGCGCACCAAGGCCGACAAGGCCAGCCCCCACGCCGCCGTCGTGGCCCCCATCACCGAGGTGGTCGTCGTCGACCCCAACACCGTCGACGTCAAGTTCGCCACCCCCTCACCCGCCTTCCCCCTCGAGATGTCCAACAACCCGGGGATGATGGTCTCGGGCCAGGCCATCGACTCGGGCGCCGACCTCACCCGGACCCCGGCCGGC
Source organism: Acidimicrobiales bacterium (assembly GCA_038255145.1). Taxonomy (GTDB): domain Bacteria; phylum Actinomycetota; class Acidimicrobiia; order Acidimicrobiales; family CAIXPF01; genus WHTX01. The sequence goes on along the minus strand of JBBSLP010000082.1, from coordinate 15,294 downwards.
TCGGGGGGCTGGATCTGGGACGCTTCGGCCTCGGTCCCCCAGCAGAGCGAGACCTACAACGCCAACCCCAACTACTGGAACGCCGACGTGGTCCACGTCCAACAGGTCGTGATCACCCACATCAACGACATCAACGCCCGCCACAACGCCCTCGAGGCCGGGCAGGTCGACGTCGTGGACGACGGGGCCATCGCCCGCAAGGCCGACCTCGAGTCCGATGGCTTCCGGTCCATCACCTTCCCGGTCACCATGGAAGGCGTCATCATCATGGACCGGACCGGGGCGATCCAGCCCGAGCTCGCCGACCCCAAGGTGCGCGAGGCCATCTCGTGGCTCATCGACCGGGAGGGCTACCTCTCCGCCGTGCACAACGGCGAGGGCTCCGACGTCGCCGGCCTGTTCCCCCCGGGCATCAAGTGGCACGACCCCGCCCTCGACGACATCCGCGACCTCGACGTCGAGAAGGCGAAGACGCTGCTGGAGGAGGCCGGGTACCCCAACGGCTTCACGGTGCGGGTGGGCAGCTACGCCGCCCTCGACCAAAAGCTCGGGGCCCTGGCCCAGATGCTGGCACCGGCCGGCATCAAGGTGGAGGTCGTCCAGGTGCAGTCGGGGGTGCTGGCCGCCGAGTACCGCCAGGGCAAGTGGGCCATCGGCTACGCCCTGCCCCGCCAGATCCACCCCTTCACCCAGTACCAGCAGTACTTCAACAACGCCGGCACCTACAACCCCTTCAAGGCCACCGACACCGCCGACCTCACGGCCAAGGTCTCCGAAGCCGCCGCCCTCGACGACGACGAGGCCAAGCCGCTGTGGGACGAGATCCAGCGTGAGGCCATCGAGCGCAACATCCTGCTGCCCATGGGCCACACCGGCCTCATCGCCTTCCTGGGCAAGGACGTCCGCGGTGAGCCCTTCCTCGGCGGCGAGCAGCCCTCTCCCCACCCCCACGGACTGTGGATCGCCGGCCGCTGACCGCTGCCCGACGGGCTGACACCGCACCGGAGGGGGCGTCGCCGTGCTGAAGCTGCTGGTCATGCGGGTCGTGGCCATCATCCCGCTGCTCTTCCTCGTGTCCGTGGTCGCGTTCGGGTTGAACCAGGTCAACCCGGTCGACCCCGCCGAGCTGCTGCTCGGCTCCCAGGAGGCCACCCAGGAGCAGATCGACGCCGCCCGCCAGCAGCTGGGCTTGAACGAGCCCGTGGTGCAGCGCTACCTCGACTGGCTGGGGGGCGCCGTCCGCGGCGACCTGGGCAACGATGTCTACACCCAGGAGCCGATCACCTCGGCCATCCGCAACCGGGCCCCGATCACCCTGGCCATGATGGCCGGCGCCCTCACCGTGTCCCTCACCGTGGGCCTGTTCTGCGGCATCCTAAGCGCCCTGCGGGCCGGGCGGGCCACGGACCGGGCGCTCACCGTGGGGGCGTCGATCGGTCTGGCCCTGCCCAGCTTCTGGATCGGGCTCATCCTCATCTCGCTCCTGGCCGTGAACAACCGCCTCCTACCGGCCATCTGGCCACCGGGCCAGGACCTCAGCCTCTCGTTGTGGCTCAAGAGCCTGATCATCCCGTCCCTGGCTCTCGGCGCCGCAGCCAGCGCCTCGTTCACCCGTCAGATCCGCAGCGCCATGATCGGTGTGCTCCAGCAGGACTACATCCGCACCGCACTGGCCAAGGGCCTGCCCATGCGCAAGGTCATCTTCAAGCACGCCCTCAAGAACGCGGCCGTGCCCATCGTGACCGTCATCGGCTTCCAGGTCTCCACCCTGCTCGGCGGCACCGTCTTCCTGGAGATCATCTACAACATCCCCGGCCTGGGGAACTGGGGCGTCGGCGCCGTCCTCAAGAACAACTCGCCGGTCGTCATCGCCTTCATCATGATCGCCGCCACCCTGGTCGTCCTGGTCAACCTGTTCCTCGACGTCATCTATGGCTGGCTCAACCCGAAGGTGAGGACGTAGGTGGCCACGCCGCTCATCGCCGCCGAGAGCTCGAGCCTCACCGACCAGGAGCTGGGCGCGGTCGGAGGCATGAGCGGGCGCAAGCGCTTCACCCGCCGCTTCCTGCGCAACAAGGTGGCCATGGCCGGGGCCAGCTTCGTGCTCCTGCTCGTGGTGGTGGCCACCTTCGCCCCCCTCATCGCCCCCTACGACCCCAACGTCACCACCGGCGGCCTGCGCAGCGCCTTCCAACGCCCCAGCGGCGAGCACTGGTTCGGCACCGACGGCACCGGGCTCGACCAGTTCAGCCGGGTCGTCTACGGCACCCGCCTGGCGCTCGTGGCCGGGCTCGAGGCCGTGGCCGTGTCCCTCGTCATCGGCCTGCCCATCGGCTTGGCCGTGGGCTACTTCGGAGGCTGGGCCGACCGGCTGACCATGCGGGTCGTCGAGGCCGTCGTGGCCGTGCCCACCACCATGATGGCCATGGCCATCATCGCCGCCACCGGCCCCGGCATCCAGAAGGCCATGTTCGCCGTCGGCCTCGTCTACGCCATGGCCATCATCCGCCTGGCCCGGGCCGAGGTGCTGGGGGCCAGGGCCGAGCTGTACGTCGACGGGGCCCGGGCCGCCGGTGCCTCGGACAACCGCATCATGTGGCGCCACATCCTGCCCAACGTGGCCCCCGCCCTGATCGTGCAGTCCACCCTGCTCCTGGCCGCCTCGGTGCTGATCGAGGCCGGCCTGTCCCTGCTCGGCCTGGGAGCGGGCTCGGGCCAGGTCAGCTGGGGCGTCATGCTGCGCTCGGCCTCCCAGGTCATCGACCGGGACTGGTTCCAGCCCTGGCCCGCCGGCATCGCCCTCTTCCTGACCGTGCTCGCCCTCAACGCCGTGGGCGACGGCCTGCGCGACGCGTTCGCGCGTGAGGCCCGGGGCGGGCGCCTGGGTGTGGGCCAGGTGGCCCGCCCGGTGGTGGTCGAGCCCGAGCGCACGGCCCTGGCACCACGGCCCGGGGCCCTGGTGGCCGTGCGGGACCTGACCGTCACCTTCCCCCGACCCTCCGGCGGCGAGGTGGCCGTCGTCCAGCACGTCTCCTTCGACATCATGCCCGGCGAGATCCTGGCCCTGGTGGGGGAGTCGGGCTCGGGCAAGTCCATCACCGCGCTGGCCCTGCTGGGCCTGGTGCCGGACCCGGGCCGGGTCACAGCGTCGTCCATCACCCTCGCCGGGCGCGACCTGGTGGGCCTGCCCTTCAAGGAGATGCGCAAGATCCGGGGTCGGGACATCGGCGTCGTGTTCCAGGAGCCCTCGGCCTCGCTCAACCCGGCCTACACCATCGGTGACCAGGTGTCCGAGCCCCTGCGCACCCACCTGGGCATGTCCCGCAAGGCGGCCCGGGCCCGCACGGTCGAGCTCCTCGAGCTGGTCGGCATCCCCCAGGCCGCCCGCCGCCTCGACGACTACCCCCACCAGTACTCCGGGGGCATGGCCCAACGGGTGATGATCGCCATGGCCCTGGCCTGCGAGCCCAAGCTGCTCATCGCCGACGAGCCCACCACCGCCCTCGACGTCACCGTCCAGGGCCAGGTCCTCGACCTGCTCCTGGGCCTGCGCGACGAGTTCGGCATGTCCATCCTGCTCATCACCCACGACCTGGGCGTGGTGGCCGACGTGGCCGACCGGGGTGCGGTCATGTACGCCGGGCAGATCATCGAGACCGGCCCGTTGGCCGACGTGTTCCGCTCACCCCGCCACCCCTACACCGAAGGCCTCATGGTGGCCGTACCTCGCAACGAGCGCCGGGTGGGCACCCTGCCCACCATCCCCGGGGTGGTGCCGCCGCCGTGGGAGTGGCCCGAGAGCTGCCACTTCGCCCCCCGCTGCCGCTACGCCGCCGAACTTTGCCGGGCCGGGCCCGTGCCCCTGGTGCTCGACGACCTGGGCCGGGGCCACCGCTGCGTGCGGGCCGACGAGCTGACCCTGCGGGGCGTGGACGAACGGGAGGCGGCCGTGGCCGAGCTGGCCGAGCCCATCGAGGTGACGGGCTGATGGCCCTCGACGGCGCGCACCGGGGCCCGCTGCTGGACATCCGGGACCTGTCCATCACCTTCCCGGGCACGGGCGGGGTGCTGCGGTCGCGGCGGGGTCCCGACGTGCGGGCCGTCGTCGACGCCAGCCTGCACGTCGGACCGGGCGAGACGGTGGGGCTGGTGGGGGAGTCGGGGTCGGGCAAGACCACCATCGGCAGGGGGGTGCTGCGCTTCGTGCGAGCCAGCGCAGGGACGATCCGCCTCGGGGGGCACGACGTCACCGGCTTCGGCCGCAAGGTGCCCAAGGCCTACCGGCGGGAGGTGCAGGTCGTCTTCCAGGACCCGGTGGCCTCGCTCAACCCCTCCATCATCGTCGGCGAGCTCATCGGCGAGCCCCTCAAGCTGCACTTCGGCATGGGGGCCACGGCCCGGCGACGTCGGGCCGCCGAGCTGCTCGAGCAGGTCGGCCTGGCCGCCCACCACCTCGAGCGCTACCCCTACGAGTTCTCCGGCGGGCAACGCCAGCGCATCGCCGTGGCCCGGGCCCTGGCGTCCGAACCCCAGCTCATCGTGCTGGACGAGCCGGTCTCGGCCCTCGACGTGTCCACCCAGAGCCAGGTCATCAACCTGCTGGAGAAGCTGCAGGGTGAGACCGGGGCCGCCTACCTCCTCATCGCCCACGACCTGGCCGTCGTGCGCCACGTGAGCCAGCGCATCTACGTCATGTACCGCAGCCGCATCGTCGAGGAGGGGCCCGCCGACCGGGTGTGCGAGCAACCGGCCCACCCCTACACCGAGCTGCTGCTGGCCTCCATCCCCGACGCCGACCCGGTCAAGCAGCGGGCGCAGCGGTCCCTGCGCCAGAAGCTCACGGCCGACGAGGCCGTTGCGGTCACGGGGGAGACGCCCAGCCAGGGCTGCCCGTTCAGCAACCGCTGCCGCTACGTCATGGACAGCTGCCGGGAGCGGTTCCCGGACTGGACGGCGGTGGACGGCGGCGGACAGGTGGCCTGTCACCTGCACACCGAGGGCCCGACCCTGGCCGGGGGACCGGTGAGCGCACTGGCCATCCCGGCCTGACGCCGTCGCCGTCCGTCCGACCCCATGGCCCGACCCGACCGGGGTGTCAGCCGTTCTGGCGGCAGAACGCGTTGCGGGCGGCGGGGCCGGAGACCAGAGGCAGGTAGCTCGTCGCCGCCATGATGGCCTTCGACTTCAGGGCCGCGCCCTGGGCGATCGTCGCGTCCACCACCGCTCGTGCCGCGGGTGTCGGCGCCGCCACCAGGAGCTCGGCGTTGCGCCACGCCTCCTCCCGCCATTCGGCCAGGATCTGGAAGACCGCGGTCTCATCCAGGGTCGATCCCGACAGCGAGGCGTCATCGATGCTGGGATCGAAGCGCTGGGCCACCTCGGCGATGAGGGGCCCGACGATGCGCTGGAGCATGCGGTCGACGCGGTCGTGGTCCTCCTTGCGGCTCGACCCGTCCGGCTTCACCAGGCCGATCTGGGCCAGCACCAGGGGGAGGTCGTGGTTCACGTGCCCACCCATGCCCAGGAGCAGGTTGCCCATGGCCGACACCCGCTTGCCGTCCGCGGCGGAGAAGGCCAGGGCCCACGCCGGAGGCACGAGGGAGCGATCGCCGCCGTGCCACTCGTCGAAGGCGCGGAAGTAGTAGTCGGCGAACACCGCGTCCTGGTGGTTGACGAACGGTGTGTCAGTGAAGAAGGTGCCGTCGTCGACGATCTGTCGATAGGCCTGCGTCGTCCTCAGGTACGTGAGGGCGAACACGGCGTCGTGATCACAGGCTCGGGCCAGGGGTGCGAACCGCCGCTCCATCTCCCGGATCACCGCGTCGACGCAACGCACATTGCCTGAGCGACACAGGTCGGCACTCGTAGCATCGTAACCCTGGGACAGGCCGGGCAGGACCTCGGCCCAGCCCACGTAGAGCGGTTCCTCGCTCGTGGCGATGCCCGGTGTGACCAGGAGTATCGCCGCGCCGAGGACACCGATGCCAAGGGCCCTGAAGCGCCGTGAATTGCTCATTGCACTCTCCGAACTCGTCCGCCGACCGGTACATTCGGTGGTGCTGCTGTCCTCATCGTGTGTGCCCTCAGTTGTTCCAGGAGAAACACATGTCCCCGAGGCCGCCAGATCTTCTAACGGAGCTCAACGAGGTCGTCTTCCGGACCGATGCGGAGGGCAAATGGACGTACCTCAACGCGGCCTGGGAACGCCTCACCGGCTTCGGGGTCGAGGACACCCTGGGTGGCCACTTCCTCGATCTGGTCCATCCCGAGGAGCGTGAAGGCACGGTCCAGATGTTCATGGCCGTCATCAGTGGCGGCGCGAACTTCTGCCACCACGAGACCAGGTACGCCCACGCCGACGGCACCTACGGCTGGGTCGAGGTCCGGGCCCGGGTCTTGCGGGACGACGACGGCACCATCACCGCCAACGTCGGCACCATCGTCGACATCGGTGACCGCAAGCGGATCGACGGCCTGTTGGCCGACCAGACCCGCGTGCTCGAGCTGGTCACCCGGGACCGTCCGCTGCCCGACGTCCTGGGAGCCGTCGCCACCATGGTGGCCAACCAGGTCGACCGCCCCACCACCATCATGCACTTCCCGGAGGGGCACGACCACGGGCCGGAGGACGACGGCCTCGACGGCCGCGTCGGCGTGTTCCTCACCGCCGCGCCCGGTGGTGAGGTCACCTGGGGTCTCGGTGCCGCACCCACGTCGGGTTCGGCGGAAGCCATCCCCATCCGCAGGGAAGAGAACGCCGCCGTGGTCGGGGCCATGGTCGTGCACGGTGACCCCGGCGGTCCCCGCCACGACGCCAGCGTCCCCGCCGTCGCCCGGGGGCTCGAGCTGGCCGGGTTGGCCATAAGCCGTAGCCATCGCGAAGCGGACGTGCGGCGCCGCGCCGGGTACGACCCGCTCACCTCGTTGCCGAACCGCTACCTCATCGAGGACCGCCTGCAGGAGGCCATGGAGACGTCCCATCGCCATGGCTCCAAGGTGGCACTGCTCATCCTCGACCTCGACCGGTTCAAGGATGTCAACGACATGCTGGGCCACGACGTCGGTGATCGCGTCCTCGAGGGGGTGGCACGGCGGCTGAGCGTCGCGCTGCGCCCCAACGACACCATCGGACGCCTGGGCGGTGACGAGTTCGTCGTCCTCGTCACCGACATCGCCAGCACGACCGATGCCCAGAACGTGGCCGCCAAGCTGCAAGCGGTGCTGCGGCCGCCGTTCGAGATCAACGGCGTCGGTCTGGACGTCAGCGCCAGCATCGGCATCGCGCTCTACCCCAACCACGGCAACGACCTCGCCATGCTGCTGCGCAAGGCCGACGCTGCCATGTACCGGGTCAAGCCGACCGGCGGTGGGGCGGCGCTGTTCGAGCCCGGGTTCGACCGCGGCCGCTCCAGCTACGTGGCCCAGGCCGTCGAGCTCCGCCAGGCCATCGACGACGGGCAGCTGCTGATCGAGTACCAGCCCAAGGTGGACCTGCGGGACCGGGTCACCACGGGGGTCGAGGCGCTCGTGCGCTGGCGCCACCCGACCCGGGGCGTCGTCCAGCCCGACGACTTCATCGGGTTGGCCGAGTCCACCGGGTTGATGAAGCCCCTCACCCGTTGGGTGCTGGAGACGGCGCTGCTGGAGACGTTGCCCTGGCGCGTGGGGGGCGCGACACCGCTGAGCGTGGCCGTGAACCTCCCCGCCTCCATGCTCCGTGATCCCGAGCTGGAGTCCATCGCCGTCGGTGCCGCCCAGCGGTGGGGGGTCGGCGACGGCCAGCTGCAGTTCGAGGTCACCGAGAGCGCCCTCCTCATCGATCCCGAGGCGGCCATCCACGTCATGTCCGTGCTCGATCGGGTCGGCATCTCCTTCGCCCTCGACGACTTCGGCACGGGGTACTCGTCGCTGTCCTACCTCAAGCGGGTGCCGGCCCGGACGCTGAAGATCGACAAGTCCTTCCTCCAGACCCTGACCACGGACCGTCGCGACGCATCCATCGTCCAGGCGGTCGTCCACCTCGGCCACGACCTCGGCATCGCCGTGGTGGCCGAAGGGGTGGAGGACGAGGCGACCCTGCAGCGCATCACCGAGTTCGGGTGCGACGAGGCGCAGGGCTTCTACCTCGGTCGACCCATGTCCGCCGACGACCTCGCCGCCTGGCTCCGCACCGCCGAGCTGAGGAGGGTGATGCCGCCGCCGAACTGACCGCTGTTGGGCAGGGAGCAGCGCAGCCGGGCGCGTGCCGACCTGGTCGAGCACTGATCCGGGAACAACCGACGTCTGCCACGTTCCGTGTCTGCACAACGGCGTAGAGTGCCGGCCATGCGGGTGGCCCTGGTGCAGATCTCGATGGGCCTGTGGCGGGCGCCTGCCGGCGACCGGTCGGGCCAGTCCAAGTCGTACGGCCACGTCCCCTACTCGGTGGGCATGCTCCAGGCCTACGCCCAGGTCCACGCCCGCGACCAGCACGAGTACGCCATGCCCGTGCACCGGCGCATGCCCGTGGCCGAGGCCGTCGAACGCCTCCGGGGCTTCGACCTCGTCGCCCTCTCCGTCTACGTCTGGAACGTCGAGCTGTCCCTGGCCATCGCCCGGGCCCTGCGCGCCGTCGAGCCCGACACCATCATCGTGCTCGGCGGCCCCCAGGTCCCCGAGCGCGTCGAGCCCTTCCTGGCCGCCAACCCCTTCGTCGACGTGGTGGCCCACGGCGAGGGCGAGATCACCTTCACCGAACTGCTCGACGCCGCCCCCGACCGGGCGTGGGACACGGTGCGGTCGGTGAGCTACGTCGATGGGCACGGCCAGGTGGTCTCGACCGCCCGCCGTGAGCGCGTCGGCGACCTGGACCTCCTGCCGTCCCCCTACCTCACCGGGGTGTTCGACCAGGTCATGGCAGCCGAGGCCGAGGACGGCTGGGTCATGATGTGGGAGACCAACCGGGGCTGCCCGTTCTCGTGCACGTTCTGCGACTGGGGCTCGGCCACCGGGTCGAAGGTCTACCGCTTCGGCATGGACCGCCTCGAGGCCGAGATCGCCTGGATGGGCCAACGCCAGGTCGGCTTCGTCATCTGCTGCGACGCCAACTTCGGCATGCTGCCCCGCGACGTCGACATCGCCCGGGCCGTCGTGGCCGAGCAGGCCCGCAGCGGCTACCCCGTCTCGCTCTCGGTGCAGAACACCAAGAACGCCCGTGAGCGGGCCTACGAGGTGCAGACCATCATCGCCGGCTCCCTCAACACCGTGGGCGTCACCATCTCGTTGCAGTCGGCCAACCGCGACACCCTCACCAACATCAAGCGCCGCAACGTCTCGTCATCGGCCTTCGAGGACCTGCAGCGCCGCTTCGCCGCCGACGGCCTCTACACCTACACCGACCTCATCCTCGGCCTGCCCGGCGAGACCTACGACATGTTCGCCGACGGCATCTCCTACGTGGTGGCCAACGGGCAGCACAACCACGTGCAGTTCTTCAACTGCTCGGTGCTGCCCAACGCCGAGATGGGCGACCCCGCCTACCAGCAGCAGTACGGGCTGCGCATGGTCCCCCAGCGCATCCTCAGCGTGCACAACGCCGTCGAACCCGCCGACGAGGTGGCCGAGCACCTCGACATCGTGGTGGAGACGGCGGCCATGCCGCCGCCCGACTGGTGCCGGGCCCAGGTCTTCGCCTGGCTCACCGACCTGTTGTACTTCGACCGGGTCGTGCAGGTGCCCCTGGCCGTCCTCGGCCGCCGCTACGGCGTCCCCCTCCGGGCCTTCGTCGAGGCCGTGACCGACGCCGACCCAACCACGTCACCCGTGATCGGCGGGGTGGTCAGCCTGCTCGAGGACCACGCCCGGGCCGTCCAGGGCGGGGGCGACGAGTACCTCACCCGGGCCGACGCCGGTGGGGTCTGGTGGCCGCCGGACCAGTTCGCCCTCATCACCCTCACCCTCGACGGCCAGCTGCCGGCCTTCTACCGCGAAGCCGAGGCCCTGGTGGCCCACCTGCTGGAGGAGCGCGGCCTCGACGTCCCCCCGCTCCTGCTCGGTGAGCTGTTCGACCACAACGCCGCCGTCCTCCGCCGCCCGGGCCCCGCCCGCGACGGGCTGCTCATGACGTCCTACCCCATCGACGAGCTGTACCAGGCTGTGCTCCACGGCGGCGATGGGCCCGAGCTGGCCGAACGGTGGACGACGTCGAGCATCGACCGGACCACCAAGCCGCTCGTGACGGTCAGCGCGTGGCTGGCCCACCTGGTGTGGTGCCACGGCAAGGACAAGCGGGCCTACCTCTCGGCCCTCCGCCCTGCGGGCATCTCGGCCCTGCGGCCGGCGGCCCCACCCTCCAACCTCACCAAGCCAAGAGCAAAGGCAGGTAGTACCCATGGAAACCGCTGAACGCGCCCTGTTCGTACGGGGTTACACCAAGGTGCTCACCAACGCCTGGTCCGACGAGGCGTTCCTGACCCGGCTCCAGTCGGATCCCAAGGACACGCTGTCGGAGTTCGGCCTCGACTCGGGCTCGGCCGGCGTCACCATCGTCACCGAGATCAGGGGCGAGGGGAACCTCGACGACCAGGTCGCCCTGTGGGAGTCCGGGCTCGGCCAGGGCGCCATCACCCTGTACGTGCCCGCCATCCCCCAGGTCGAGACCGAGGAGCTGTCCGACGACCAGCTCGAAGCCGTGGCCGGCGGCGACGCCTCCGTCTCCTGCTGCAGTTGCACCCCCTGCTGCAGCTGCACCTGACCGGTCCCTGCGCCGACAGCCTCACCACCAGGACCCCACCCCCAGGAACCCCGACGCTCATGACCAGGACGCCATGATCGAACAGCCACGGATCAAAGCCCACCTGGACGTCGCCGTCGTCGACGACGACAAGGTGTTCCTCTCCAACGAGGGGGCGCACTACCTGGTGGAGGGGAGGGCGGCCAACGCCGTGGCCGGCCTCCTCGACGGGTCGCGCCAGCTCGACGAGGTGCTGGCCGACCTGCCCCGGACCGTCGGCCTGGGCCCGGTCATGGCCGCCATCGACCGTCTGGGCCGGGCCGGCCACGTGGCGTCGGGCCCGGCCACCGACGACGCCGGGGCCACGGCGTGGTGGGACCTCACCGGCGTCCCCCCGGCCGAAGCTGTCACCGCACTGCGCCAGGCCACCGTGGTGGTGCGGTCCCTGGGGGCGGCCCAACCGGCGCCGGTCACCGCCGCCCTCCACGCCGCGGGGGTGCGGGTGGTCGACGGGCCCGACGACGACACCCGGCTGGGCATCGTGGTGGTGGACGACTACCTCGATCCCGGCCTCGACGCCGTGAACCGCCGCATGCTCGACGACGGTCACGAGTGGCTGCTGTGCCGGGTGGCCGGCGAGCAGGTGCACATCGGCCCCCACCTGCGCCCCGGGCGCTCGGCGTGCTGGCGCTGCCTGGCCCACCGCCTCTCCGGCAACCGCCAGCTCGACCGCTACCTCGACACCAAGGTGGCCACGACGTGGCGGCGCCCGGCGACCTCGCCGGCGCTGCCCTCGACCACGGCCATGGCTGCGGCCATGGTGGCCACCGAGGTCGTCACCATCCTCGTCACCGGCGCCTCGCCGCGCCTGGCCGACGGGCTGCTCACCTTCGACCCCGTCGACTTCACCACGGCATCGCACCACGTGGTCAAGCGCCCCCAGTGCCCCACGTGCGGGGTGCTCCCCGAGGGACCGGCCGCACCCGTCGTGCTGGGGTCGGCCCCCAAGGTGTTCGTCGACGACGGTGGTCACCGCACCGAACGGCCCGAGGCCACCTACGCGCGGCTGGCCAAGCACGTCAGCCCGCTCACCGGGGCGGTCAGCGCCCTCACCCGCCAGACCCTCGAGGACGACGGCGTCGCCTACACCTACGTCTCGGGCCACAACTTCGCCCTCATGCAGGACAGCACGTACTTCCTGCGCAAGAACATGCGGGGCCGCAGCGGCGGGAAGGGACGCACCGACGTCCAGGCCAAGGTCGGGGCCATCTGCGAGGCCATCGAGCGCTACGCCGGGGTCTTCCGCGGTGACGAGCCCCGCCGCCGGGCCAGCTACACCGACCTGGTGGCCGAGGGTGCCGCCGTCGTCGCCCCCGGCGAGCTGCTGCTGTTCTCGGACCGCCAGTACGACGCCCGCCAGCGGTGGAACGGACGCGACCCCGGCTACCACGTCGTGCCCGAGCGCTTCGACGAGCACCGGGCCGTGGACTGGACCACGGCGTGGTCCCTGCGCGACGGCGCCCCCCGCCACGTGCCCACCGCCTACTGCTACTTCGGTCACCCCGACATCGCCGAGCACTTCTTCTGCGCCAGCGACGCCAACGGCAACGCCGCCGGCAACGGCATCGAGGAGGCCGTGCTGCAGGGCCTGCTCGAGCTGGTCGAGCGTGACGCCGTGGCCCTGTGGTGGTACCCGAGGGCCCGGCGTCCCGCCGTCGACCTCGACGCCCTGGCCGAGCCCTACGTCGACGCCGTCCGTGAGCAGTACGACCGCCTCGACCGCTCGGTGTGGATGCTCGACCTGACCACCGACCTGGGCATCCCCGTCTACGCCGCCGTCTCCCGACGCCGGTCCGGGCCCACGGAGGACATCCTGTTGGGCTTCGGCGCCCACACCGACCCGAGGATGGCGGCGCTGCGGGCCCTCACCGAGCTCAACCAGTTCCTCCCCGGGGTGGGGGGGCGGCGCGACGACGGCACCACCATCTACCTGATCGACGACCCCCAGGCCGTCGAGTGGTGGACGACGGCGACCATCGCCAACGTCCCCTACGTGCTCCCCGATCCGTCGGCCCCGGCCGTCGACCCCGCCCGCTACGCCGGGCTGGCCACCGCCGACCTGGCCCTCGACGTGGGCGGCTGCGTCGAGCGGATCGCCGCTGCGGGCCACGACGTCATGGTCGTGGACCAGACCCGACCCGACATCGAGCTGTCGGTGGTGAAGGTCATGGCCCCGGGGCTGCGCCACTTCTGGCGCCGCCTGGCCCCGGGCCGCCTCTACGACGTCCCCCGCCGCCTGGGCTGGGTCGACGACGTCAGCGAGGACGACCTCAACCCCTCGTCGATCTTCTTCTGAGCATGGCCGACGCGAGGCAGGACACCCTGGAGCGGGAAGGACCGCAGCCCACCGTCGACGGCGTGCTGCTGACCCTGCGCCGCGACACCACGCTCGAGCGCGACGGGCACGGCCTGGCGCTGTTCGAGGGCCACATCCGCATGCGGCTGCGGCCCCCCGCCGCCGCAACCACCTCCGCCCCCTCCGGGCCGGCCGGGCCGGCCGACGGTGGGGGACCGGGCGACGGCGGGGGACCGGTCGACGCGACCGACTGGATGGGCGCCGTCCTCGACGCGCTGGCCGCCGGCGCGGTGGACGAGGACCAGCTGTTCACGTTGGCCATGGAGCGGGCCGGTGACACCGGTGCCCTGTCCCTCCAGCTCCTGCTGCGCCGGCTCGAGGTCGGTGGTTGGCTGGAACGGGTCGTGGTCTGCGCCGGTGTCGAGGTGGCCCGGATGGTGCCCCTCGGCCACGTGATCGAGCCGTCGACCCGCGGCCTGCGACCCACGGACCGGGTCCAGCTCTCCCGCTTCGCCGTCCTGCGCCGCGATCACCGTGGCCTGCTGGTCGAGTCACCGCGGGGCTCCACCCAGGTCCTGCTCGACACCGTCGTCGGTCCCGCCGTGGTGGCCGCCTGCGCCCGCCCCCAGGTGGTGGGGGACCTGGCCGACCTGGTCACCGGGCTCACCGGCGCCGGTGCCCGGGGGCTGGCCCAGGCCCTGTTCGACGCCGCCGTCCTCGACCGGCTCGACCCGGCGCCGGGCCCGGGCGCCAGCGACACGGACGACACCGTCGAGAGCGCGGCGCTGGCCCTGTGGTCCCTGCCCGACCTGCTGTTCCACACCCGCAGCCGCATCGGCCGGCACGAGGGCGGCTACGGCGGGACCTACCCATGGGAGGGGAGGGCGGAACCGCTCCCCGCCCTCCGGGCACCCTTCGCGCCGACACGTCCCCTGCCTCCGGTCGACCTGGGGCGCGCCGGTGCCCTCGACCCGCCCTTCGGCGACGTGGTCCGGGCCCGGCGGTCGACCCGGTCCCACGACGACGAGGCGCCCATCACCGTCGAGCAACTGGCCGAGCTCCTGGCCCGGGTCGCGGCGGTGCGCTCCGTGTTCCACGACGGGCACCAGGAGCTGTCCGACCGCCAGGTGCCCAGCGGCGGCGCCCTCCACGAGCTCGAGCTGTACCCCCTGGTCAGCCGGTGCGTCGGGCTCGACCCCGGCCTCTACCACTACGAGGCGGGGGCCCACGCCCTGGGCCTGGTGAAGGAACCGGGCCCGTCGACCACGCTGTTGACCCAGTACGCCATGCGCACGGCGACCATGGAGACGCCTCCCCAGGTCGTCCTACTGGTCACGGCCCGGTTCGGGCGGGCCATGTGGAAGTACGAGTCCATGGCCTACGCCCTGGTCCTCAAGCACGTCGGCGTGCTCTACGAGGCGACGTACCTGACGGCCACGGCCATGGGGCTGGCGGTGTGCGGGCTCGGCGGCGGCAACTCCGACGCCTTCGCCGCGGCCTCGGGCATCGACGCCCACGAGGAGTCCACGGTCGGCGAGCTCGTGGTGGGCAGCCGACCGGCCACCCTGGCGCCCGACGCCTGGCGGGCGGGGGCCTGAACGTGGTCCAGTTCCGGCTCAAGGCCCTCAACCAGCAACAGAGGCCCGACGACCTCGACCTGTTGCTCAAGGTCACCAGGCGACGGGGCTGGATCTCCACGGCGGTGTGCGCCGCCCTCGTCGGCGGCCTGATCGCCTGGTCCTTCGCGGGCCGGCTCCCCCTCGAGGTCAGCGCGCCGGGCATCCTCAGCCAGCTGGACGGGGTGAGCCAGGTCGATTCCGCCGTGGCCGGCCAGGTGACCGTGGTGGCCGTGAGCTCGGGGGACACGGTGACCGTCGGCGCGCCCATCGCCACCGTCCTCGGGCTCGACGGCACCGCCGTGGCCGTCACCGCCCTGTTCCCGGGCACGGTCACCAGCGTGCTCATCGACGAGGGCAACGTGGTGGACATCGGGTCCCCCCTGTACGTGCTCGAACGGTCGGATCGGCCCGACACCCGCCTGCTGGCCTACGTGTTCGCGGCGTCGGGGCAGGGCGAGGGCCTGGCCCCGGGGATGAAGGTGGACCTCACCGTGGCCTCGGCCTCCTCCGCCGCCTTCGGCGTCCTGCGGGGCACCGTCACCTCGGTGGGCCCCTACCCGGCGTCGCAGCCCGCGCTGTTGGAGCTGTTGAGCGACGAGCAGGTCGTC
>JBBSLP010000081.1:0-23346 GCA_038255145.1 Acidimicrobiales bacterium | reverse complement strand
GTCAAGCCCGGCCTGATCCGCCTGTCGGTGGGCTTGGAGTCGATCGGCGACCTCCTCGCCGACCTCGACCTCGGGTTCCGGGCCGCCAAGGGGGCCTGAGACCTGGAGCTCGGTACGAGCTGCTCAGGGCCCGCCGGTCGCCATCACGGGGCCGGCGGCCCTGTCGCGTCAGTCGCGCCCCTTGCCCTTGTCCTTGTCCTTGTCCTTGTCCTTGCCGTTGTCCTTGCCGTTGCCGTTGCCGTTGCCGTTGCCGGAGTTCTGGTTGCCGTTGCCGGAGTTCTGGTCGGCGTTGTCGCGGTTCTGGTTGCCGTTGTTGGCGTTGGCGTCGACGGGGGCGACGGGGGCCGCCGCCGGGGTGGGCACCTCGACCGTGGCGACCACGGGCGAAGCTGTCGTCGGCGCCGCGGTGACGGGCGGGGCCGCCGGGGCCGGGGCCTCCTCGGCCACGGGAGCGGGGGCCTCCTCGACCACCACCTCCTCCGCCACGACGATCGCCGCGGTGGTGGGCGGGGCCGGTGCTGCGGTCGGGGCGGGCGCCGCCGGGGGCACCGTGCGAATGGTGTCGTCGAAGGGCAGAGGGGCGACCGATCCGCTCCGGGCCGCGAGGCCGTTGGGCACGACGAGCTCGGGCGAGGTGATGGGGGGGCCGGGGTTGACCACGGCTGCGTCGGGTTCGGCCGACGAGGACGAGGCCACCAGCAGCACCACGAGGATGCCCACCGCCAGCACGGCGGCCGCAGCCAGGGCCCACTGCCGGCGGCCGGGGCGGCGCAGGTCGAGCCACGCCGGTAGACCTCCAGCGGCAGCGACCACCGGCCCGCTGACCAGGGTCGGGTCGGGAACGGCCGACAACCCGTCGGCCGGTTCGGCCACGACCTCCCCGGTCGCGTCGGTTCCCGGTCCCGCTGCGGACACCGCAGTGGTGTCGGGATCGTGCCCCACGGTGACGGACATCGTGGCTCTCCTCGACTGCTGGGCGGACGACTACCCGCCATGGGTCGCCAAGCCCAGGCTAGGACGCGCCGCGGTTCCCGGTCCGTGTCGAGACCGAACCTGGTGCGGCGTCCCTGGTCAAGGCCAGGTCGAACAGGGTCAGAGCTCAGGCCAGGCGTTCGACCACGTGGTCGATGCACAGGGTCAGGGCCTCGACGTCGGCGGGGTCGATGGCGGGGAAGAGCGCCACCCGCAGCTGGTTGCGTCCCAGCTTGCGGTACGACTCGGTGTCCACGATGCCGTTGGCTCGCAGCACCTTGGACACGGTGTTGGCGTCGACGCCCTCGAGGTCGATGGTGGCCACCACCGTCGAGCGCGACGCCGCATCGGTCACGTAGGGGGTGGCGTAGCTCGACTTGGCGGCCCAGCCGTAGATGACGCCGGCCGACTCGTCACAGCGGCTGGCTGCCCACTCCAGGCCACCGTTCTCGTTCAGCCACCGCACCTGCCAGTCAGCCAGGAAGATGGTGGCCAGGGAGGGGGTGTTGTAGGTCTGGTCCAAGCGGGAGTTGTCCAGGGCCGTCTTCAGGTCGATGGAAGCGGGGATCCACCGGCCTGACGCCGAGATGCGCTCGATGCGCTCCACCGCAGCCGGCGAACACGCGGCCAGCCACAGCCCACCGTCCGAAGCGAGGCACTTCTGAGGGGCGAAGTAGTAGCAGTCGACCTCGGCGGGGTCCCAGCGCAGACCACCGGCGGCCGACGTGGCGTCCACGGCCACGAGCGAACCGGCATCGGTGCCC
Source organism: Acidimicrobiales bacterium (assembly GCA_038255145.1). GTDB lineage: Bacteria > Actinomycetota > Acidimicrobiia > Acidimicrobiales > CAIXPF01 > WHTX01. The sequence continues at coordinate 21,610 of JBBSLP010000081.1, read as the reverse complement.
GCGGGGCGGCGCAGGGGCATGGCCACGCCGGTCGAGGTCTCGTTGTGGGTCAGGGCGTAGAGGTCGATGCCCGCACTGGCCGACGCCTCGGGGTGGGAGCCCGGGTCGGCCTTGATGACCTCGGGGTCGTCGAGGAAGGGGGCCGCCTCGGCCGCCGAGGCGAACTTGGAGGAGAACTCGCCGAAGGACAGGTGCTGGCTGCGCTGCACGATGAGGCCGAAGGTGGCTGCGTCCCAGAACACGGTGGTGCCGCCGTTGCCGGCCACGATCTCCCACCCCTCGGGCAGGGAGAACAGCTCGGCCAGGCCGAGGCGAAGGGAGCCGACCACGTTCTTCACCGTGGGCTGGCGGTGGCTGGTGCCCAGGAGGCGGGGGGCGGCCTCGGCCAGGGCGGCCACGGCCTCGGGGCGCACGCGGGAGGGCCCGCAGCCGAAGCGCCCGTCACGGGGCAGCAGGTCGGCGGGGATGGTCAGGCCAGGCTCGGTCACCCCACCATCATGCCCGCACCGCCGGTCGCTCCCGCCACGGCTTACCCGTGCGGGCCGCTCTGGTGTGGGGGGTTAGCGTGTCGGACCGTGACCGAACGTCCCCGCATCTCCCGGCGCGCCGGCGCCATCGCCCCCTCGGCCACGCTGGCCGTCGATGCCAAGGCCAAGGCCCTCAAGGCGGCGGGCCGGCCCGTGATCGGGTTCGGCGCCGGTGAGCCCGACTTCGGCACCCCGGCCCACATCGTCGAGGCCGCCATCGCCGCGTGCTCGTCGCCGGCCAACCACCGCTACAGCCCCACCTCGGGCCTGCCCGAGCTGCGTGACGCCATCGCCGTCAAGACGGCCCGCGATTCGGGCTACGACGTCAAGCCCGGCCAGGTGCTGGTGACCAACGGTGGCAAGCAGGCCGTCTACAACACCATGGCCGCCCTGCTCGACCCCGGTGACGAGGTGCTGCTGCCCGCCCCGTACTGGACCACCTACCCCGAGGCTGTGGCCCTGGCCGGTGGGGTGACCGTGCCCGTGGAGAGCGACGAGTCGACCGGTTTCCGGGTCACCGTCGAGCAGCTCGAGGCCGCCCGCACCCCGAAGACCAAGCTGCTGGTCTTCGTGTCGCCGTCCAACCCCACCGGCGCCGTCTACGCCCCTGACGAGGTCGAGGCCATCGGCCGGTGGTTGGTGGAGCACGACCTGTGGGTGATGACCGATGAGATCTACGAGCACCTCGTCTACGGCGACGCCACGTTCTCGTCGCTGCCCGTGCTCGTGCCCGAACTGGCCGACCGCTGCGTGGTCGTCAACGGCGTGGCCAAGACCTACGCCATGACGGGCTGGCGGGTGGGCTGGATGGTGGGGCCCCTCGATGTCATCGAGGCCGCCACCAACATGCAGTCCCACAGCACCTCGAACGTGGCCAACGTGTCCCAGCGTGCCGCCCTGGCCGCGGTGACCGGTGACCTGACCGCCGTGCACGAGATGCGCACCGCCTTCGACCGTCGCCGCCAGACCATCCACCGCATGCTCAACGAGATCGACGGCGTGGTCTGCGCCTTGCCCGAGGGCGCCTTCTACGTGTTCCCCTCCCTGGTGGGGGCGTTGGGCAAGGACCTGGGTGGGCGCACCCCCCGCACGTCGGCCGAGCTGGCCGAGGTCATCCTCGACCTGGCCGAGGTGGCCATCGTCCCTGGTGAGGCGTTCGGGGCCCCCGGATACGCCCGATTGTCCTACGCGTTGGGCGACGACGACATCGTCGAGGGCGTGACCCGCATGGCCAAGCTGCTGGGCACCCGCTGAGCACGACCGGGGGCCCGCACCTCCCCGGCCCGACGGCCGAGCGGGGCCCGGGGCTGACGACCGAGCGGGGCCCCGGGTAGCTTCGCCGCCATGGTCATCGTCGCGCCCTACGGCTCGTGGTCGTCCCCCGTCTCGGCCGATCTCCTGGTGGCCGGGGCGGCCTCGGTCAACGACCTGTGGGTCGAGGGCGACACCACCTGGTGGTCCGAGCTGCGCCCCCAGGAGGCCGGCCGTGTCCAGCTCGTGCGCCAGGTCGGCGACGGCCCGCCCACCGACGTGCTGCCCGAGGGCTTCGCCGCCCGCACCCGGGTCCACGAGTACGGCGGTGGCGCCTGGTGGGTGCACGAGGGCACGGTCTTCTTCGCCAACTGGGGCGATCAGCGCCTGTACCGGCTCGACCCCGGCGGTGAGCCCCGGCCCATCACCCCCGAGCCCGAGGTCGAGCACGCCCTGCGCTACGCCGATGGGCGGGTCACCCCCGACGGGCGCTGGGTGGTGTGCGTACGGGAACGCCACGACGGGGGAGAGCCACAGAACGAGATCGTGGCCGTGCCCGCCGACGGGCTGGGGGCGGTGCACGTGCTGGCCGGGGGCCGCGACTTCGTGGCCGCCCCCCGCCTCAGCCGCGACGGTCGCCAGCTGGCCTGGCTGACGTGGGACCACCCCGACATGCCCTGGGACTCGACCGAGCTGTGGGTCGGCCACCTGACCGACGACGCCCTCGAGGTCGGCCTGCACGAGCCCCGCAGGGTGGCCGGTGGGGCGGGGGAGTCCCTGGTGCAACCGGAGTGGGGCCACCACAGCCAGCTGTTCGTGCTGTCGGACCGCTCGGGGTGGTGGAACCTGTACCGGGTCGACGGGGTGGGGCCCGACGGCACCCCCGAGCTCACCGCCGTGGTGTCCGTCGCTGCCGAGATCGGCCAGCCCGCCTGGGTCTTCGGCCAGTCCCGCTACGCCGTCACCACCGACGGCACCGTGGTGTGCACGTGGTCGGCGGGTGCGGGCGCGGTGCTGCGGGTGCAGCCCGAAGGGGGCGAGGCCGTGGTCACGCCGCTGCCGTTCGTGTCCCTGGGGGCGCTGCGGGTGGGCGGCGGCCACGTCACCTACCTGGCCAGCTCCGGCGACCAGGAACCGGTGATCGCCCGCTCCCCCCTGGCCGATCCCGAGGACGTCGGCGTGGTGCGGCCCGGCCGTGACCTGGACCTCGACCCCGCCGTGGTCGCCCACGCGCTGCCCGTCGAGTTCCCCACCGCCGGCGGCGCCGTGGCCCACGCCTACTTCTACCCCCCGGTGAACCCGGCCTACGAGGCCCCTGTGGGCGAGCGGCCCCCCCTGCTGGTGCTGTCCCACGGCGGCCCCACTGCGGCCGCCTCGCCGGCCTTCGGGCTGGCCGTGCAGTTCTGGACCTCCCGGGGCTTCGCCGTGGCCGACGTCGACTACCGGGGATCGACGGGCTACGGCCGGGCCTACCGCGATGCCCTGCGCGACAGCTGGGGCATCGTCGACGTCGACGACTGCTGCGCCGTGGCCACCTGGCTGGTCGACCGGGACCTGGTCGACGAGCGCCGCCTGGCCATCCGCGGCGGCTCGGCCGGGGGCTTCACCACCCTGGCCGCGCTCACCATGCGTGAGGTGTTCAGCGCCGGTGCCTCGCACTACGGCGTGGCCGACCTGGGCGCCCTGGCCCGTGACACCCACAAGTTCGAGTCCCGCTACCTCGACGGCCTGGTGGGCCCGTGGCCCGAGGCCGAGGCCACCTACGACGAGCGCTCGCCCATCAACCACACCGACGGGCTCGACTGCCCCCTCATCATCCTCCAGGGCCTCGAGGACGAAGTCGTGCCCCCCAGCCAGGCCGAGATGATGGTGGCCGCCCTCGAGGCCAAGGGCATCCCCCACGCCTACCTGGCCTTCCCCGGCGAACAGCACGGCTTCCGCCAGGCCACCACCATCGTGGCAGCCCTGACCGCTGAGCTGTGGTTCTACGGCCGGGTCTTCGGCTTCGACCCCGCCGGTGACATCGAGCCCATCACCCTGCGCTTCGAGGAGAAGCTGGCTCCCCGACGGACGCAGGGGTGACGGTGCCGTTGGCGGACGACGCCGTGGTGCTGGGCGAGCTGGTCAGCGATCATGCGGCCGTGGTGCTGGCCCGGCGGCTGGTGGCCGAGCGCATCGGCGCCGAGGCGGTGGGGCCCCTCGTCTGGGTGCGCGCCGCCGACCGCGAGCGGGCTGTGGTGCTGGCCCGCTTGTACCACGAGGTGGACACCGGGCGCAGCCGGGTGGCTCCGGTACCGGGCACGTGGGCGTCCACCCGCTCGGGCGTGGTGGTGCGGGCCCTGGCCGTGGCCCTGGTCGTCATCCCCGCCCTGTCGGCCCTGGTCATCGCCATCGGCCTGTAGGCGGGCGATCAGCTGCCGCCGGCCAGGAGGGCGGCAGCAGCCAGCCCCGAGAGGTAGGCGCCCTCGACCTTGGGGCCGCCGAAGGCGTCACCGGCCATGACCAGGGGCCCCGGTGCGGTGGCCGCCAAGCAGGCGCGGTCCGGCCAGGGCCTGACCGGTCCTGCGTACGGCCAGCGAACGAGCTCGGCCTCGAGCACGGCGGCATCGCCGAGCCATGGTCGGGCCTCGGCCAGCAGGTCCACGAGCACGGCGCGCGAATCGTCGTCCCAGCGGTTGGCGGAGACGGCGTGGCTGGCGTGCAGGGTCACCGCCGGGGCCTCGGAGATGCCCTTGCGCTGGTTGTCGGACACGAAGGAGAACGCGCCTTCGTCCAACTGGCGGGCCCCGGGTTCGGGCACCGCCGACGGCCGGTCCAACGTGGCCAGCACGGCCAGCACCCGGTGGTACTCGAGGGCCCGCAGGCCAGCGTCGACAGCGGGGTCGAGCACGGTGCGGCCCCGGTCGAGCAGGGCCAGGGACTCGGGGGCGGGGGCGTTGAGGAGCACGGCGGACGCGTCGAGCTCGCCGCCGGCCCAGTGCAGGCGGTAGCCCCGTTGGCCAGCGGACACGGCGTCGATGGCCGTGCCCAGGCGCACGTCGCCCAGGGTCGAGGCCAGGGCCGCGGCCAGCTGGTCCATGCCTCCGTGGACGGCGTAGCGGGGGTAGCCGTCGACCTCGTTGAAGCCCAGGCACCACTGGTACACCACACCCTCGTCGACCAGGCCGGTCACGAAGCCGGCGAAGTCGTCGCTGCGCACGGTGAAGAACTGCGCACCGTGGTCGATGGTGGCCTGGCCGTTGCGTTCGGTGGCCAGGCGCCCGCCCACCACGGCGGCCCGTTCGAACACCACCACGTCGTGGCCGGCGTCGGTCAGGTGCTGCGCGGCGACGAGGCCGGCGAGGCCGGATCCGACGATGGCAATTGGGAGCGGCACCCTGGTGACCCTACGCTGGGAAGTCGGTCTGTTCCCCAACGAGGTCGGTCGTACGCATGGCTCGAATCCTGGTCACCGAGGAGATCGCCGACAGCGGCCTCGACAAGCTACGTGCCGCAGGGCACGACGTCGACGTGCGCCTCGGCCTGTCCGCCGACGAGCTGCTGGGGGTGGTGCCCGGCGCCCACGCCCTGATCATCCGCTCGGCCACCAAGGTCACCGAGGCCGTGCTGGCCGCCGGCACCGACCTGGTGGTGGTGGGGAGGGCCGGGATCGGCCTGGACAACGTCGATGTCGACGTGGCCACCCAGCGCGGCGTGATGGTGGTGAACGCCCCGGAGTCGAACATCCTGTCCGCCGCCGAGCACACCGTGGCCATGCTCATGGCCCAGGCCCGCAACATCCCCCAGGCCCACGCCGCCCTCATCGAGGGCCGCTGGGAGCGCTCCAAGTGGGAGGGGGTCGAGCTGGCCGACAAGACCCTGGGCGTCATCGGCCTGGGCAAGATCGGTCGCCTGGTGGCCCAGCGTTGCGCGGGGTTGGGCATGAACATCATCGCCTTCGACCCCTACGTGTCGGCCGCCGCCGCCCGCCAGCTGGGCATCGAGGCCGTCGACCTCGACGAGCTGCTGGCCCGGGCCGACTTCATCACCATCCACGTGGCCAAGACCAAGGAGACCATCGGGCTGCTCGACGCCGCCCGGCTGGCCCAGGCCAAGCCCGGGGTGCGCATCATCAACGTGGCCCGCGGCGGCATCGTCGACGAGCAGGACCTGGCCGACGCCGTGACCTCGGGCCACGTGGGCGGCGCCGCGTTGGATGTCTTCGTCACCGAGCCCACCACGGTGTCGCCGTTGTTCGGCCTGCCCGGGGTCATCGTCACCCCCCACCTGGGGGCGTCGACCCGGGAGGCCCAGGACAAGGCCGGCGAGACCATCGCCGAGCAGGTGGGGCTGGCCCTGGCCAACGAGTTCGTGCCCTTCGCGGTGAACGTGGCCGCCGGGGCCGTGCCCGAGACCGTGCGTCCCTTCCTGGGCATCGCCGAGCACCTGGGGCGGTTGTTCGTGGCCCTGCACGAGGGGGTGCCCGACACCCTCGAGGTGGCCTACCAGGGCCAGTTGGCCGAAGGTGACACCCGCATCCTCACCCTGTCGGTGCTGAAGGGCCTGTTCAGCCGGGTCAAGGACGTGCCCGTGTCCTTCGTGAACGCGCCGCTGCTGGCCAGCGAGCGGGGGGTGGAGGTCAAGGAGGTCACGTCGACCACCAGCCACCACTACGTGAACCTGATCACCGTGCGCGGTGGCGAGCACGCCCTGGCCGGCACCGTGGTGGGCCTGCGGGGCGAGCCCCGCCTGGTCATGCTCGACGACACCACCATCGACCTGCCCCCGGCCGACCACATGCTCTACGTCCGCAACGACGACTCGCCGGGCATGATCGGCCGGGTGGGCACCATCCTCGGTGAGGCCGGCATCAACATCGACGACATGGACGTCGGTCGTGATGACGCCGGTGAGCCCTCGACCATGGTCCTGGCCACCGGTACCCCTGTGCACCCCGAGGTCGTCGAGCGCCTGCGGGCCGAGCAGGGCATCGTCTCCGCCCAGGCCCTCAGCAGCTGATCCTCGGCCCTGGCCGAGAGCAGTCGGGCGTGCGCCTAGGTTGAACCCATGTCGACCGGCTTGACCCTCAGCGAGCAGTTCTTCCGCGACCAGGCCCGGTCCGGGGCGAGCGGCGACCTGTCGACGGTGCTGAACCGCATCAGCCTGGCAGCACGAATGCTGGCATCGGAGATCATGCGGGCCGGGTTCGTCGGCAAGCTCGGCCTCACCGGGGACCGGAACGTGCAGGGGGAGCAGGTTCGCGAGCTCGATGTGATCAGCAACGACATCATCAGCCAGGTCATGGACCACGCACCGATGATCGCCGGCATCGGTAGCGAGGAGATGGAGGACGTCTACGCCATGCCGGGCTCTGAGCACGGCAAGTACGTGCTCACCGTCGACCCGCTCGACGGCTCCGGCAACGTCGACGTCGACGGGCCGGTGGGCACGATCTTCGGCATCTACCGTCGTCCCGCCGGGCGGGCGGGGTCACCCGCCGACATCGCAGACTTCTTGCAGCCTGGCCGGGACCTCGTCGCCGCTGGCTACGTCCTCTACGGCCCATCGACGATGTTCGTCTACACGGCAGGGGGCAACGTCAACGGTTTCACCCTCGACCGCTCGATCGGAACGTTCTTCCTCACCCACCCGAACATCCGCATTCCCGAGGGAACGGGCACCTACTCGGTGAACGAGGCCAACGAGCCGGAGTGGGACGCGACCACACAGAGCCTCGTGGCGGCCTTCCGGCAGCAGACGACGGTGTGCGGTCCACGCCAGGCCCGCTACAGCGGCGCCCTCATCGCCGACGTCCACCGCATCCTCCTCAAGGGCGGCGTGTTCATGTACCCGCCGACGACCTCCATGCCCGAGGGCAAGTTGCGTCTGCTCTACGAGAACGCCCCGCTCGCCTTCGTCGTGGAGCACGCCGGCGGTGCAGCGATCGACGGACGCGGGTCGATCCTGGACATCACCCCGACATCGCTCCATCAGCGGACGCCGCTCTACATCGGGAGCCAGTCCGATATCGCCGAGGTGCGACGCCGGCTGGCCGTTGTGGGCTGACGCGACCTAGCGAGCGGCGCCGCCACGCACGTTGCACCGGTGGCGATCTGGGCACCCGATCTGCGGTCCGTCCTGCACGCGGCCCGACAGGCCGCCGAGGTCACCGACGGGGATCCGGTGGCCGTCGATGCTGCCGTGGTCTGCGCCGTCGCGGCCCACCACGCCTTCAGTTTCGGCACGATGCACACCGGGCTTGACGCGCTGATCCCCGAGGCGCTTCAGTCGTACCGGCTGGCGGCCTCGGGGGTGTAGAACGTGCAGACGGCATCGTGGGAGCCGGACGAGCGGGCGTGACACCGCCGGTGGTTGGTCGTTGCGTGAGAGAATCGAACGTCGATCGAGCCCGCTCGAAAGCCTGGCAGCCGAACCGCCTGCCACCGTGTCGGCCACGCAAATTCGCTGTGGTGCGGAACCGGTCCGGGGCCGTGCTGCGGGCGCGGCGATGCCCGCCGGCGGCCGGCGGGGCATCGGTAGCGGTGGGTCAGGACAAGGTCAGGGAGCCCAGGGTGGCGAAGTCGCTCAGGGCGTTGGCCTGCAGGCTGTTGTAGGAGAGCGTGTAGAGCGCGTCGCCGATGACCAGGGACCGGATGATCCCGGGCGCCTGGGGCACGCACCCGGGGTACGGCGCCACGATCACGCCGGTGGGCTCGGTCACGGCGTCGGGCGACGCTCCTTCGGACTGGTCCTCGACCGGTGCGGGGACCGGCGCCGGGCTGGGGTAGGGCGCACACATCGTGCTCACCGCGGCGTGCTGGATGCGGGCCCGTTCCACAAGGGTGCCGCCGTCGACGCCCATGGCCAGGGCGCCGGCGAAGGCATCCTCGATGGTCCCGTCGGCCAAACGGCCCCCGACCGAGGACACGGGCACCACGGCCAGGTTGGTGGCCGCCCACCACAGGAAGGCGTGGTGGTCCTGCTCGACGTCGCTCCAGCCCCCGGGCAGGGTCACCTGCGACAACAGCTGGGGGGAAGCGGCGTCGGACACGTCGAAGAGGGACACCTGGCTGCCGGTGCGGCGGCCCTCCTCGCTGGCGTCGACGCCCACGCCCAGCAGCAGCCCGTCACCCAGGGGGTGCAGGTAGGCCGAGTAGCCGAGGATCTTCAGCTCGCCGACCACGGCGGGGCTGGCGGGGTCGCTCAGGTCGATGGTGTAGAGCGGATCCGTCTGTCGGAACGTGACCACGTAGCCGACGTCACCCAGGAAGCGCACGGCCTGGATGCGCTCGCCGGCTCCCAGGCCGCCGACCTGGCCCACCTGGCTCAGCTGGTCGCCGCCCAGGGCCAGGGTGGTCACGAAGCTCTCCGACGTGGCCTGGTCGGCGGTGCCCCCCCAGGCCTCCTCGGTGGTGGCCACCCGCAGCACGCCGGCGTGCTCGGACATGGAGAAGTCGTTGAGCAGATGCCCCTGCACCTCGCCCGAGCCCACGTAGGTGGCCGGCCCGGCCCCCGGGGTGGCGAACTGGTGGATGACGGTGTTGGTCACCGGGTCCACGGGGGCAACCGGGTCGACGGTCGACTCGGCCGTCGTGGCCATGGCCTCGTCGAAGGTGGTCTCGTTGAGGGCCACGTAGAGGTTCTCGGCCGAGGCGTAGACCTGCTGGCCCTCGGCCAGTAGGCCGGTGCCCGCCCCCGGGGTCAGATCCGCAGCCAGGTCGACGGTGAGCACGCTCAACATGGAGAAGCCGGCGAAGTCGGTGGGGCGGTGGACCTGGTCACAGGCCACGGTGCGCCCGGTGCTCTCCTGCCCGCCAGCATCGAGGCGGTAACCGGGCAACCACTGGTCGAGCGTCGACCCCTCGATGACCGCCCGGTTGGCTGCGGTCGCAGCCGCCTCGGCCCCAGGACCGCTGGGGTACAGGAAGTCGATGCCGGCAGGCGGGGAGGTCACCACGATGCGGGCCACGTCCCCGGTGGCCCGGCTGTCGACCAGGGACCCGTCCACCTGCAGCGTCGAGGTGACGCGGGGCGCCGCGGGGTCGCTGATGTCGACTTGGCGCAACACGACCAGGCTCGAACTGCCGTTGGGCTCACCGGGGGCGATGGGGCGGGCCAGGGCCGAGGCCCCCCATGTCGTGCCCAGGACCAGCACCCGGTCCCCGGCCAGGAGCAGGCTGTCGGCGGTGACGTCGGTGGGCAGGTCGAGCGTGCCCAGCACGGTGGGGGTGCCGGCGCCGGGGTCGAGGATGTACAGGCGTCCCTGGGACAGGGTCACGATCCGTCGCCCGTCCGTCTTGACCACGTCGGGCTCGTCCACCCCCACCTCGACGGTGTTGGTGACCGAGGCGCCCGGCGGCGCCGAGTCGGTGTCGGTCTCACGGCCGTCAGCGGCGTCGCTGGTCACGCCCTGGGCCATGGAGGGGACGGCGGGGGCCATGGTGGTGGGGGCTCCGGCGAAGGAGCCCGCGGCCACCCCCCGGGCCACGTCCTCCATGGCGATCCCGCCCTTGGTGGCGTAACCGCCGTCGAGCCCGTAGGGGCCGACGCGCTCCAGGGCCTCGGTCTTGAACCAGCTCTCGAGCTCGTCGCAGGCGTTGAAGGAGATGAGGCGGATGCCGTCGAGCAAGGGGGCGCCGCTGTCGGGACCTGCACCCCCGGCCCGCTCGTCGCCCACGTTCGAGCAGCCGCTGACCACCAGCGCGGCCAATCCGGCGATGGCCGCCGCCGTCCTCGCCTTTCGGCCGGTCCGTCTGCCCATGTGCCTGCTCCCCATCAGCTTGCCCGTCGCTCTCCGTCGTCGCCCCGGCACGCCGCGGCCCTGCGTGCCCGTTCAGACGTCGGCCACCGCTCCCCGGTTCCCGGAGGCGTGGTGACACGCAGCGGATCACCGTCTGGACGTACGCTGTAAGTACCAAACTAGAGTGACGGACGACACGCTCGACGGCGCGCCGAGGACTCACCCGCAAGCAGGGGAGTGCACCATGGCCCTCACCGATCCCACCTCCACCGGCCTTGCGTTCACGGACGAGGTGCTGCGGCCCCACCGCACGCCGGCCACGTGGACCTCGCCCCGGGGCATCAACACCGAGCTGGTGCCGTGGCGGTTGTGGGAGAAGTCCAAGAAGCTGTTCTGGGACCCGGCCGACATCGACCTCTCCGCCGACGCCGAGCAGTGGGCGGCCATGGACCTCGAGCAGCAGATCGCCGTGTTCAACGTGGCCAACGGGTTCATGGTGGGTGAGGAGTCGGTGACCCTCGACATCCTGCCCCTCACCCTGGCCATGGCCGACGAGGGGCGCCTCGAGGAGGTCATGTTCCTGACCTCGTTCGCCATGGAGGAGGCCAAGCACCTGGACTTCTTCCGCCGTTGGTTCACCGCCGTGGGTGCCGATCCCGTCGAGCTCGGCCGGCTGGCCACCGAGAGCGCAGCCGAGAAGGGCATCTACTACGACGAGGCCCGCACCGAGGGCATGTGGGAGAGCGAGCTGCCCCAGGCCATGCGCCGCCTCCTCGTCGACCGCTCGCCCCGGGCCGTGCTCGACGCCGCCGTGACCTACAACCAGTTCGTCGAGGGTTGCCTGGCCATCTCGGGCTACGGCCTGTGGGCCCAGCTGTTCTCGTCGCTGGGCGCCCTGCCCGGCATGCAGGAGGGCATCCGCCACATCCGCACCGACGAGGGTCGCCACATCACCTACGGCACCTACCTGTGCCAACGGGTCCTGGCCGCCAACCCCGAGCTGATCGGCTTCGCCCGGGATCGCATGTTCCACCTGCGCGACGTGTGGTTCGGCATCAATGTGACCGACGAGGACAGCCAGGAACTGCAGGACGTGCTCGGCCGTCAGTTCCGCGAACTGGTCGACGCGCAGATCACCCGACGCATCGCCGTCATGGAACGCGCCGCGACCATGGACGAGGCCGACCTGGTGGCATCGTCGGCGGCTGAGGACGCCGAGCGCGAACTGCTCGACGTCCGGTAGCGCCCGAGAGGTCGACGGCTGCGAGCATGGTCGCGCGCCGGATCACGCGCCCCCGATGGCCGGGAGCGCCCAGGGAGGTCGAGTGTCCTTCATCGACAAGCTGAAGTCGTACGCGAAGTCAGCCGAGGGTCGCAAGACCATCGAGCAGGTGTCCAGCAAGGCCCAGGCCCTGGCCAAGGACCCCAAGAACCGGGCCAAGCTCGAAGAGGTCGCCAACCGCCTGCGCGGCGCGACCAAGGGTGGCGGCGGCAAGGCGGCTCCCCTGGTGGCCGACCCCGTCGAGCCCACCAGCCCGTCGGTGACCCCACCCCCGCCGGGTGAGCCCACCCCTCCGCCGACCTGACGGGCTGACGACCAGGCCGGTTCAGCAGCCCAGGGCGGCCAGTCGGCGTTCGAAGGCCAGGCGACCGGCCTGCTCGAGCGCGAAGGCATCGAGCACCCGGCGGCGTACCCGGGCCTGGGCGTCGGCCGTCGTGCAGTAGCGCGCCACGATGGACCGGCCCAGGGCCACGTGGAAGCGCTCGTCGGGGATGATGCGCTCGACCACGGACCGGGTGGCCGCCGGCAACCGGGGCAGCAGGGATTCGAAGGCCTGCATGGCCCCGATCTCGCCGGTCACGTTGTGGGCCGACACCCGCTCGAGGGTGTCGTCACCGGCGGGGTAGAAGACCTGCACCCAGGTCACCCACTCGGGCTCGGGCTCCCAGCCGTCGAGCGAGGCGCCCAGGGTGGCCAGGTGCCGCACCAGCAGGTGGTGGTGGGTGCCCTCGTCGGCCACCTGGCGGGTCAGCCCGTAGAAGGCGTCCTCCTCGGGCACGTCACGCAACCAGGCGCCGATGAAGGCGGCCGCCTCCCGCTCGTACCAGGCCTGGAACGACACCCACTCGATGAGCTCGCGCCCTTCCATCTCCCGTTCGGCCCCGAAGCTGCGCTCGGCCACGGACACCGTGGCCCGGCGGGTGCGCAGCTCGTCGAGCAGGCTCTCGTAGAAGGCCTCGGGCTCCAGGGCCACCTCGGCGGTGACCAATGCGGCGGCCGTGTCCGAGGTAGCGCCGCTCATGCCGCCGCCATCTCGGCCGTGCGGGGGCTGACGAAGCGGTCGGCGTCGTACCAACGGCCGTCCACGGTGCAGCCCACGGGCTCCAGGCTGCGCTCGACGTTGATCCCTCGGTAGCCGTCGGACAGGCGCACAGGCTCGTCGACGATCTGGAGCACGGACAGGTGGGCGGCGCGGCCCACGGCGATGGCCCCCAGGGTGTCGGATCGGCGCAGCTGCTGGGCCGTGTTGGTGGTGGCCATGGCGATCACCTCGGGCAGGTCGATGCCCAGGGACCACATCTTGGACATGGTCGTGACCAGGGAGAACACGGGTCCCTCCAGGTTGAACGTGTTCAGGTCGGTGGAGATGGTGTGGGGCGGGTAGCCGGCGTCGAGCAGGATCCTGGCCACCCGGAAGCCTTGGTGGCCAGGTAGAGCTGGCACGGGTCCATCAGGGCGATGATGTTCGTCTGCGTGTCGGGGTGGTCGATGATGGCCCGACGGGCCAGCTCGAAGGTGGCCACCCCGCTGGTGCCCCCGTCGATGAGGGTGGGCACGCCCATGCCCACGCCGATGAGGTCGGGCTCGAGGCAGAAGTTGCCCAGGCCGGGGAAGACGTGCACGTGCATGTCGATGAGCCCCGGCGTCAGCACCATGCCCCCGAGTGACCGGACGGTCGCCTGCGGGTGGGCCGCGGCCAGGTTCGGGCCGATGCCGGCGATGACGCCGTCAGCCATGCCGACGTCGGTCACCTCGTCGAGGCCGGATGCGGGGTCGATGACGCGTGCGCCGGAGAAGATCAGGTCCACGTCGGGGACGCTAGGGAAGGCATCGGCACCGTCGGGCCACGGGCGGTTACGGCTCGGACACCGCTACCTGTCGATCATCTGAATGGCGGGCGATCGGCCCAGGTCAGCCGGCTGTGAGGCGACCGCTGGCCGTGGACGTGGCCGTGGACGCCGACAGGGTGCGGGGGCCCAACAGCTTGGCCAGCAGGTGGTCCCCGGCCCGCACGGGTGGGTAGCGGGGCGGGTTGTCGGCCGAGCAGCACGAGGGCAGGCACTCGACGACGGCGTCGTAGTTGCCGTCGAAGAAGAAGGCCACCGAGCGGCGCCGGGCCGAGCCGTCGGCTTCCGAGGGCGGGGGGACCACCCGGTGCAGCGTCGAGCGCCAGCGGTCGTTGGTCCACTCAGCCAGTAGGTCGCCGAGGTTGATCAGCAGGGCCCCGGGCTGGGGCACGACGTCGTGCCAGGCGCCGTCGGGCCCGACGATCTGCAGTCCGGGCACGGGATCGGCGTGCAATACCGTGCAGATGCCGTAGTCGGTGTGGGCCCCCATGCGCATCTGGTCGGGCAGGGGTGGGGGTGAGCCGGCCCGACGCTCGTAGTTGATGGTGCGCATGGTGGTGGTCGAGTGGTCGACCTTGTCGACGAAGAAGTCGGGCTCCAGCGCCAGGGCGGTGGCGAAGATCCCCGTGAGGCGACGGGCCAGGGCGGTGGCCGCCTCGAAGTGGGCCACCAGGGCAGGGCGGAAGCCGGCGGGCTCGTCGGGCCAGATGTTGGCCACGAAGAAGTTGTGGGGATCGGCGGCGATGACGGGGTCGGCACGATCGATGTCGTCGGGGCCGATGTTGAAGGCCTCGAACAGGTCGGGCGGCTGTTCCAGGCCCAGGCTGTAGGACAGCCCCTCGGTGCGTTCGGCCGCGTAGCCCCGGTTCACGTCGGGCGACGGGCTGGCCCACGCCGCCTTGACGGCCAGGGGCAGGGCGAAGAACTCGTCCATGGCCGCCAGGGTGGCGTCGAGCACGGACTGGGGGAACCCGTGGCCCACCACCTGCAGGAAGCCGACGTCGCGGCAGGCCCGGTCCACCGCCGCCGCCACCTCGGCGCCCGGTCCGCTCAGGTCGACGGTGGGGACGAGGTCGTCGCGCGTGGACGTGACGTTAGAGAGTGCGACACTGCGTGACCATGGTGGAACCGGAGCGCTCGTTCCTGCTCGAGGGGGCCATCGTGTTGCCCCTGGAAGGTCGGCGGGTGGCGTACGACCCCGGTTCGGGTCCTGGTCCTCGACGGGGTCATCGCCGCCGTCGGTCCCGTCCACGAGGTGGCGGCCGACCCCGCCGTGGACCACGTCGAGCGCATCGACGCCACCATGCACGTGGCCATGCCCGGGCTGACCAACGCCCACCTGCACTCGGGGCTGCTGCGGGGCACGGCTGAGTCCCTGGCCCTGTGGGAGTGGCTGGCCCACCACGTCGACCCTGCGCATCTCCTGGAGACCCATCGGGCGGCGTCCGACGGCCGGGTGCGGGCCTGGGTGGGGCTGGAGCACCTGCTGTACTGCTCGCCCCAGATGTTCCGTGACGCCGCCGCCCTGGCCGCCGAGTTCGACGTCGGCATCCACGTGCACTCCTCGGAGACCACGTGGGAGGTGGAGGAGTGCCTGCGCCAGACCGGCCGTCGCCCCTTGGAGGAGTTCCTCCACCGGGGCATCCTCGACGGCCGCTGCGTGGTGGCCCACGGCGTGTGGCTCGACGACGCCGAGGTGGCCGTCGCCGCGTCGATGGGCACGGCCATCGCCCACTGCCCGGGCTCGAACATGAAGCTGGCCTCGGGCCCTGTGCGCCTGGGCTGGTACCGCGACCAGGGGGTCCCGTGGCCCTGGGCCTCGAGGACGTCACCGGCACCCTCGAGGTGGGCAAGGACGCCGACATCGTCACCGTCGACCTGCGGGCCCTGCACTTCGTGCCTGTCCTCCACGGCGTCGACTTCAACGCCCCCGCCCACCTCGTCTTCACCGCCCAGGGCCGCGATGTGGCCGACGTCTGGGTCAAGGGTCGCCGCCTGGTGCGAGGAGGCGAGGTGATCTCCGTCGACGTGGCCCGGGTGGCCCGCCGGGCCCAGGCCGCAGCCGAGGAGCTGTTCGAGCGGCGTCGGGCCCTGCCCGACCTCACCCCCAGCCCGGCCAACGTGCTGGGCAAGGAACCGTGACGGCGTCCACCCGTCGAGCGGGGCTACAGGTCGTGCGCCAGATCGGGCTGGCGACAGCAGCATCGGGCCATGGACGTGGTCATGCGGGGGTCCCGGGGAAGACGTCGGGATCGATGCCCAGCAGCTCGACCGAGCGGTCCCACAGCTTGCGGGCCAGCACCGGGTCCCTGGCCTGGCGCGAGGTGGCGCCGTCGGGGCGGAAGCGGTCCACGTAGCGGCCGTCAACGGCTTCGGGATCGGGGCGCGACGCCAGGTGGACGAGTGGCTCCGCCCCCTGCTCCACGGGCACCAGCAGCACCTTGCGCAGCTGGGTGCGGTAGATCAGCCCCACCACCGGGGAGCTGTGGGCGAAGCTGGTGGCCACGGTGCCGGGGTGGAAGCACGTGGCCGTTCCCCCGGTCGGCTTCAGGCGCCGGCTGAGCTCGGTGGTGAACAGGATGTTCTCCAGCTTGGCCGTGCAGTACGCGGCCATGCCGACATAGGGGAACCGCCGGTTGTCGAGGTCGCCCAGGCGCACGTGGCCCAGTCGGTTGGCGGCGCTGCTGGTGGTGATGACCCGACAGCCCGGGGTGGCCAACCGCTCGGCCAGGAGCGTGGTGAGCAGGAAGGGGGCCAGGTGGTTGACCTGGAAGGTGGTCTCGTGGCCGTCGACGGTGATGACTCGGCGGGGGAAGGTGCCCCCGGCGTTGTGGGCCAGCACGTCGATGTGGGGGCAGCGCTCGAGCAGTTGGGCGGCCAGCACCCGCACGTCGTCGAGGCGGGAGAAGTCGGCGATCAGCGGCTCGACCCCCAGTTCGGCGGCCACGGCCGCCGTCTTCTCCGGGGAGCGGCCCACGGGGACCACGATGGCACCGAGGGAGGCCAGGCGGCGGGCGGCGGCGGCACCGATGCCGGAGCTGGCTCCGGTGATGACCATGGTCAGACCGGTGAGGTCGTCAGGCGGGGGCACGTGGGCGAGGCTACGGGCCGGCCAGCTACGGTCCCTGCGTCGTACGCGGCCGCCGGCACCGGTGCCCCGCCCCCCGATCATCACCGATCACCACCCCCGATCACCCCCAGGAGGACGACGATGGCGTCGGATCAGGTCTCGGAGCTGTTCGACCCCGCCGCGTGGCGGGCGGTCGACGGCTTCGACCTCCAGGACATCACCTACCACCGCGCCGTCGCGCACGGCACCGTGCGGGTGGCCTTCAACCGGCCCGAGGTGCGCAACGCCTTCCGCCCCAGCACCGTGGACGAGCTCTACCGGGTCCTCGACCACGCCCGCATGTCCTCCGACGTGGGCTGCGTGCTGCTCACCGGCAACGGCCCCTCCCCCCGCGACGGCGGCTGGGCCTTCTGCTCCGGTGGTGACCAGCGCATCCGGGGCAAGGACGGCTACCGCTACACCGTGGAGGGTGAGGACGGTGGGGTGGGGGAGACGGCGGCCAGCATCGACCCCGGCCGCACCGGGCGCCTCCACATCCTCGAGGTGCAGCGCCTCATCCGCATGATGCCCAAGGTCGTCATCTGCGTGGCCCCGGGCTGGGCCGCGGGTGGGGGACACAGCCTGCACTCGGTGTGCGACCTGACCATCGCCAGCCGCGAGCACGGCCGCTTCAAGCAGACCGACACCGACGTGGCCAGCTTCGACGGCGGTTACGGCTCGGCCTACCTGGCTCGCCAGACGGGTCAGAAGTTCGCCCGGGAGATCTTCTTCCTCGGCTTCGAGTACAGCGCGGAGGAGGCCCATCGCATGGGGGCGGTGAACGCCGTCGTCCCCCACGCCGAGCTCGAGCAGGTGGCGCTGGAGTGGGCCCGGCGCATCAACAGCAAGAGCCCAACCGCCCAGCGCATGGCCAAGTTCGCCCTCAACCTGGTCGACGACGGGCTGATGGGCCAACAGGTCTTCGCCGGGGAGGCCACCCGGCTGGCGTACATGACGGATGAGGCCGCCGAAGGGCGCGACGCCTTCCTGGAGAAGCGGGACCCGGACTGGTCGGCCTACCCGTGGCACTTCTGAACCAGGGCCGTCCCGGTCCGTTCACGCGGGCAGGGGATTGGGTGGCGATCTGACCTTTCAGGCCTCAAGCCGGGCGCCGTGCTGCCCGAACGAAGGTGGAGAGCACGGTGCACCACCGGCCAGGACGAGAGAGGACGATCCCTGGAACCTGATCCTCTCGAGTTGACCCAACCGCTGCCCGATGGGGCGGACCGCCCTCCCGTGCGGTCCGCCCCATCGTCGCGCCAGGGGGCGGTTCTCGGGCCGGGAGGTCGACCGGGGTGGACCGTTCAGGGCCGGCGGTGGACCGAGGTGGCGTAGCTGCCGTCGCCGGGGAAGGGGGCCCGGTCCCAGGTCGACCAGCGCGCCACCAGCTCCAGGCCCACGGCTCGGCAGTCGGCGTCGTAGGCATCGACCTCGTAGCCCCGGCCCAGTCCGAACCCGGCCACCAGGGTGCCCCCCGGTCCCAGGTGGCGGGCGCACCCGGCCACCAGGGCGGCCTGGGTGCCCGGCGGGGTGAACAGGGGCACGTTGCCGGCCATGACCACCACGTCGAAGGTCCGGCCCAGGTCGAGGCCGGCCAGGTCGGCGAGCACCCAGGTCAGCTCGGGGGAGCGGTTGCGGGCGGCGTCGATCATGGACGCGTCGGCGTCGGCCCCCACGACTTCGACCCCCCTGGCGGCCAGCTCCCGGGCCACCCGCCCGCTGCCACATCCGGCGTCGAGCACCGAGGCGGGGGCCAGGGTCATGACGAGGTCGACCTCACCATGGACCTCGGCCCCCGACGCGGCCAGCTCGTCGAACCGGGATTGGTACTGCTCGCCGTCCCAGCTCACGCAGGTGCCGGGGCGGGGTGTGCGGACAGGCTCAACCCTGGACCTTGCGGGGGTCGGCGGCGTCGTCGATGTCGCTGGCCCGCTCCTCCTGGAGGAGCACGCCGGACTGGTGGAGCTCGGCCACCTCGTCGGCCGAGGAACCCAGCCAGTCGCCCAGGGCGGTGCGGTTGTGCTCACCCCGGTAGGCCGACGGTCCCCGCACCCCGGCCGACGCGGCCGAGACCGTGTAGGGGGACTGGGTGACCCGACGCTCACCCCCGGCCCGGTCGTCGACCGTGGTCAGGATGTCGCGGGGCCCGATCGAGGGCTGCTTGTCGAACACCTCGCGGTGGTCGAACACGTTGCCCCAGGCCAGGTTGGCGGCGTCGAGGGTGGCGATGAGGGCGTCCCGGTCGGGGAAGGACTTCAGCAGGTCCTCGATGGCGCCGCGGCGGCAGGCGATCTTGGTCTGCAGGTCGGCGCCCTCGGGGGTGGGGTCGACCAGGGCCCCGCCCCGGGACAGCTGGTGCCACCACCACTTCTCGTCGCCGGCCAGCATGATCGGTCCACCCACGGCATCGAAGATGCGGCCGCCGCCCTCGACGATCTTGGCGTCCTCGAGCACGAAGTGGACGTAGTCGTCGGTGGCGACCACGGCGTTGATCATGGCCAGGTCGATGTGCTGGCCGATGCCGGTGGCCTTGGCGTGGTGGTAGGCGGCCAGCACGCCGACCAGGCCGTGCAGGCCGGTGACGGTGTCGGCCACCGACAGGGCCATGTCGGTGGGCTTGTCCTTGTCGACGAAGGCCTGGCGGGCCAGCAGGCCGGTCTCACCGTGCACGATGGGGGCATAGGAGGCCCGGTCGCGCTCGGGGCCCACCTGGCCGAAACCGGAGATGGACAGCATGACCAGGCTGGGGTTGACGGCCTTCATGGCTTCCCAGCCCAGACCGAAGCTGTCCATGATCCCGGGACGGAAGTTCTCCAGCACGATGTCGGCCTCAGCGGCCATGCGCAGCAGCAGCTCGGTCGAACCCGGCTTGGTCAGGTCGACGCAGATGGCCCGCTTGCCGGCGTTCTGCTGGTTGAAGTAGCCGCCGATGCCGTGCAGCTTGCGGCCGAAGATGCGGGTGACGTCGCCCTCGGGCGGCTCGACCTTCACCACGTCGGCACCCAGGTCCGACAGCATGCGCCCGGCGAAGGGCCCGGCCAGGACCCGGGTGAAGTCCAGCACCTTGGTACCGGCCAGGGGGTACTGGGCGTTGGGATCAGCGGCGTTGGGGTCGCTCATGACGTGGCTCCGGTGACGTTGTTGGCAGTGGGTGTGGGCCAGCCGGGCACACCCTCGTCGAGCTGCACGCCGAACGAGTTGAGGAAGCACGACACGACCCGGTAGGCGCAGGCCGCGGTGATGAGCTCCATGACCTCGGGAACGGTGAAGTGCTCGTTCAGGTCGGCCCAGGTGGCGTCGCTGATGCAGTCATCGGCCCACAGGTCGTCGGTGGCCTGGAGCAGGGCCTGCTCGTCAGCCGACCAGGTGCCCTGGGAGATGGGTCGGGTGACCAGGTAGATCTCGTCCTGGGTGATGCCGGCGTCGAGGCCGAACAGGGTGTGCTGGCCGAACTCGTAGACGGCCTGGCAGTTCCACCCCATGCGCAGGATGGCCAGCTCACGCTGGCGTCGGGTGGTGGTGCCCTCGAGGAGGACGGTCTGGCAGAACTTGCCGATGGCCTTGGAGTACGTGCGGTTGTGGGCCATGGTGGCCAGCACGTTGATGGCGTTCGCCGGCGACTCGGCCATGCGGGCCCGGGCCTTCTCGGCCACTTCGGGGATCGGTTCTACCCGCGGTGCGGCTGGCCTACGTAGGTGCATGGAGCCCCCTCCAATCGATTGCGCCGGACGATAGCCGGCAGGTCGTCGGCGCCGCGAAAGGCCCGTTCGTCGGCCGGGCTGTGCGCAGCGCCGCCCGGCGCGGCGATGCTAGGGCCGTGCCCTACACCCCCATCGTCGGCACGCTCGGCTACGTGCTCTCGCCCGAGCGCGACCGCGTGCTGCTCATCCACCGCACCCGGCCCGGTGACCACGCCTTCGGCAAGTGGAACGGCCTGGGGGGCAAGGTCGAGCGCGACGAGGACGTGGCCAGCGGCATGGTGCGCGAGATCCGTGAGGAGGCGGGCATCGAGGCCACCTCCCTGGTGCTACGGGGCACGGTGAGTTGGCCCGGGTTCGGCCCCCAGGGTGAGGACTGGCTGGCTTTTCTGTTCCGCATCGACACCTGGGAGGGCACCCCGCTCGACGCCGTCGACGAGGGTCGGCTGGAGTGGGCGCCGGTGACCGCGCTGACGGCGCAGCCGCCCGCGCTCGACCTGTGGCCCGGGGATCACCACTTCCTGCCCCTGGTGTTCAGCGCCGACCCCCGCCAGTTCCACGGCGTCATGCCCTACCGCGACGGCCACCCCACGAGCTGGAGCTACTCCCTGATGTAGCCCGCCGGGTCGGGGCGGTCAGGCGTCGTCGGGCTGCTCCTCGCGCCGTATGGCCCGCTGGCCAGGCTGTTGCAGGATGGACACCGGCCTACATGGCGGTTGCGTTCGGGTGTGCGTCTCGTGGCCGCCACCTGGACGCATCCACCTACGTCAGCGGTACGCCCATGCGTCCGCTTCGCCCCACCGGGCGGGCCGTCCGCCTTCTGAACGCACCCACCTACGGCGAGGGTAGGCACATGCGTCCGGTTCCACGCTGGCGTGTACCGGTGGCCGGGCAGCACACCGACGTGGGCGGAGGTCGTGATCGGCGACCCACGCCCGCGACATCGGGGTCGAATCGACCGGGAACGCGGCGGCACGATCGTCCAGCAGCCGGTGACCAGGCCTCGATCGCGCCCGGAGCGACGGGCCGGGGCCGTCGATCTCGCCGCCGGTGGGCATCGATCTTCAGCAGCCCATTTGACCAGGTGGTCGTCGCGGCGAATCGACAGCGAATCGCCTATCCCACCCCCGGGGGGTAGGGCAACGGCGGCGCTGGCGCCCACCGGCGGGGCCAGCGC
>JBBSLP010000080.1:0-24545 GCA_038255145.1 Acidimicrobiales bacterium | reverse complement strand
TGATGTCCGTCGAGACCCCGATGGTGGCGATGTGGTCGCCCTCGTCATCGAACAACGGGGTGTAGCTGACGAGGACGGGGATCTGGCGGCCATCCTTGCGCTGGGCCAGCAGCTCGCCGGACCAGGCTCGACCGCCGTCGATGTTGGCCCGGATCACCGTGGCCACCGGCCCCAGGCCCCCCGAGGGGATCAGCAGGTCAGAGACCCGTCGTCCCTGGACTTCTCCGGCCGTCCAACCGTAGGTGGCTTCGGCAGCGTCGTTCCAGTAGATGACCAACCCACCCCGGTCCGCAGCCACCACGGGTTGGCCGGCCGCGGCCAGCAGGCGGGCCTGGAAGCGGGCCGCTTCTTCGGCCTGCTTGCGGTCGGTGACGTCGCGCAGGTGCCCGACGATGGCGCCCACGCCGGGCTCGTCGATGAGGTTGGTGGCGATCTCCTCGACCCAGTGCACGTCACCGTCGGGGCCCACGGTCCGGTACTCGGTGCGCACCTGGTCGCCGAGCTGGGAGATGGTGGCGAACTCGGCCCGCACCCGGGCCTGGTCGTCGGGGTGGACGAGCTCGATGCCGTGGCGACCCACGAGCTGGCTGGGTCCGGCGCCGAACAGCCGCCCCGAGGCCGAGCTCACCCAGTCGATGGTGCCGTCGGCGAGGACGAACATGACCACGTCGTGGGCGCTGCCGAAGATGGTGTCGAGCAGGCGACGCGATGCGCACCGGTCCGAGGCTCGGACCGCGACCCTGGCCGCGGCCTCGGCGGCCCGGGTGGCCGGCCGCTCGGGGCGGTCTTCGTCCCGTCGGTGGCTGTGGACCCGGGGCTGGCGGGACACGGGTGAGCGACGGGCACGACCCCGGGGATCGACGCCCCGCCGTTCGCCGTGCCCGGTGGTGTCGCCGTGGCGCTGGGCGTCCGCCGCCGCCAGCAGGTCGTCCACCGTCGAGTCCGCTCCGCTGGCCGCGCCGCCCACGGTCACCCCGAGGGAGACCTCGGTGGCCCCGAACTGGAACGGTTCGGACATGGCGCTGCGCAGCCGGCCGGAGAGCGCTCGGGCCCCGTCGACGCCCAGGTCGGGGCAGATGAGCACGAGCTGGCCTTCGCTGAACCGCCCCAGCAGGTCGGCGTCGCGCACGGCGCGCCGGGCCCGGGCCACCACCTTGACCACGAGCTCGTCGCCCAGGTGGCGACCGTGGCGGTCGTCCACCGCGCCGAGGCCGTCGAGGTCCACCACCAGCACCCACACGGGCACCCCGGTGCGGCGAGCGTCAGCCAGGTGGGCCTCGATGGCCCGCACGGTGGCGTGGCGGTCGGGCAGCCCGGTGAGCTCGTCCTGCTCGGCCCGGGCCGCGAAGCGGTCCTCCCGCAGCTTGCGGGCGGTGATGTCGACGTGGAAGAGGACCATGCCGGCGCCGTCGAGCACGGGAGCGGAGGACGCCTGGACGAGGAACCAGCTGTCCTCGGTGGGCGATGCCGACCGGTACTCGAGGTCGAAGCGGTCCCGTTCCCCGGCCAGGATCTGACGCAGGCCCACGGCGACGGCCGCGGCCTCTCCGGCGCCGTTGGCCGCGGCCCGATCGCAGACCTCGAGGTAGCTGACCCCGGGTCCGGTGGCGGCGGGGGCACCGTCGTTGAGGTGGGCGAACAGCCGCCACGCCTCGTTGGTGTCCACGATGCGCCCCTCACCGTCGAGCACGGCGGCGATGGCGCTCAGCCGGTTGAAGGCGAAGGAACGCAGGGCGAGCGCCTGCTCGCCGGGCGCTTCGGCGGGCGACCCCCGGTTCGCCGGTCCACCCGGCGAACCCGCATCGATGCTCATGGGAGGCTATCGGCCGGCGCGGTGGGTGACCTTGAGCCGCCCCGACCGGGTGGTTACCGCCCGGCGGCCGTGGCCGAGCGGTCGGCGAGCACGTCGCGGTACAGGGCCACGTAGCGGTCGATCATGGTGGACCGGTCGAAGTGGGCCATGGCGTGGGCCCGGATGGCGGCCCGGTCCAGGCCACCCACCCGGTCGACGGCGGCCACCGCCGAGTCCAGGTCGTTGACCAGGTAGCCGGTGGTGCCGTGGTCGATCAGCTCGGCCATCGACCCCCGGTCGTAGGCGACGACGGGGGTCCCGCAGGCCATGGCCTCGGCCACGCTGTAGCCGAAGGGTTCCTCGAAGTCGATGAGGTGGAGCAGGGCGTGGGCGCGGCCGAGCACGGCAGCGCGATCCGCGGCCATGACCGGGCCGACGTAGCGCACCCGCTCGGCGTCGAGGTGGGGGGCGACCTGGTCGCGGAAGTAGGCCTCGTCCTGGATGATGCCGGCGATGAGCAGGCGTCGGCCCATGCGTCCGGCCACGGCGATGGCCTCGGCCGTCCCCTTGTCGGGGTGGATGCGACCGAAGAAGAGCAGGTGGGCGTCGGACTTGGGGAGGGGGTCGGGGTGCACGGCGAAGGCATCGACGTCGATCCCGTGGTGGATGGTGGCCGCGTAGTGCAGTCGGGGGTGGCGGTCGGCGTCGCTGATGGCCACGTAGGTGGTGGTGGCGTCGTAGCGCTCGTAGACGGGGACGATGCGGGGTGAGGAGAACCCGTGGATGGTGGTCACCACTGGCGTCTCCACCAGGCCGCTGTAGGTCAGGGGCAGGAAGTCGAAGCCGTTGTGGATGATGTCGAACTCATCGGCGTGCTCGAACACCTCGGCGATGTGGGTGCACTCGGCCACCTTGGGATCGATGTCGGGGTCCTCGGACCAGCCGCAGGCCACGGTGGAACGCAGCTCGGCCGTGGTCACCGAGTCGGCGGTGGCGAAGAGCGTCACCTGGTGCCCCCGGGCCACGAGGCCTTCCGTCAGGAGGGAGGCGAACAGCTCCCAGGGGCCGTAGTGACGGGGCGGGGTGCGCCAGGCGATGGGGGCGAGGACGGCGATGCGCAGGGGTGGCGCGGCGTCATCGGCGGGCGGGGCGGCATCGAACGGCGGAGGAGGAACCGCGGCACGCTACCAGCGCCCTGCGCACTGGAGTGCGCAAGGACGCACACTAGGGTTGGGCCACATCTCCTTGGGAGAGTCGCCCCGCTTGGGCTGGACGGCCAGCGTGGCCCCGCCCTCCGCAGGCCCGACGCCTCGACCGAGCCGACCTCACAGGAGCTCGTCCGTGCGCAGCAACCCCCCCCTGGGCTCCCTCGGGTCCGACGCCTCCGTCCCGCCGCCGGGGGGTGGCCCACGGACCTTCGGCATCCTGTCGACCTTCCCGCCCACGGCGTGCGGGATCGCCACGTTCTCCGCCGCCCTGGCCGCGGGGCTCATCGCCGGTGGGGTCACGGTCGACGTCGTACGCCTGGGGGTCACGCCGGCCATGGAGGACGCCCTGGTCATGGCGTCCCTGGGTGACGGGAGCCCGCGACGGCTCGACGTCGCGGTCGACGTGCTCAACGGCACCGACGTGGCCATCATCCAGCACGAGTACGGGATCTACGACGGCCTCGACGGTGCGTCGGTGCTCGAGGTGCTCGACGGTCTGGTGGTGCCCACCATCCTGGTGGCCCACACCGTGGTCCAGGACCCCTCCCCCCACCAGCGGGAGGTGCTCGAACGCATCTGCGCCCTGGCCGATGCCGTCGTGGTCATGACCGAGACGGCCCGGGCCCGGCTGGTGGGCGGCTTCGACGTCGACGCCGCCAAGGTGGTGGTCATCGCCCACGGTGCCGTCACCCCGCCGCCGGGGTCGGGCCGGTGCGACGGGCACCGCCGCCACCGTCAGCCCACGCTGCTGACCTGGGGCCTGTTGGGGCCGGGCAAGGGCATCGAGTGGGCCATCGACGCCGTGGCCACGCTGGGCGACCTGCGCCCCCGACCGCAGTACGTGGTCGCCGGTGCCACCCACCCCAAGGTCAGGGCCACCGCGGGTGAGACCTACCGCAAGATGCTCATGGCCCGGGCCCGGGCCTCGGGCGCAGCCTCGGCCATCTCCTTCGACGACTCCTACCGCGACCTGGGCTCGCTCACCGAGCTGATCCGCTCGGCCGACCTGGTCGTCCTGCCCTACGACTCCCAGGACCAGGTCACCTCGGGGGTGCTGGTCGATGCCATCGCCGCGGGGTGCCCGGTGGTGTCCACCGCCTTCCCCCACGCCGTCGAGCTGCTGGCCAGCGGGGCCGGCCTGGTGGTGCCCCAGCGTGACCCGGCCGCCCTGGCCGGCGCCATCCGTGCCGTCCTCACCGAGCCCGGCCTGGCCGCCACCATGGCGGCCGAAGCCCGCCGCCTGGCTCCCGGGCTGTCCTGGGGTGCGGTGGCCGGCCACTACGACCGACTGGCCGGAGACCTGCTGGCCACCAGCGACGCGGTGCGCACGTGAACCTCCCCCTGGGTACCCGCGTGGCGGTGGCCGCGCCGGCGTCGGCGCCGGCGTCCGCAGCCATCCCCCGGCCGCTGGTCATCCCCGAGCCGTCGTTCGCCCACCTGCTGGCCTTGAGCGACGACATCGGCACCTTCGAGCACGCCGAACTGGCCGAGCCCCGGCCCGAGCACGGCTACTGCACCGACGACCTGGCCCGGGTGCTGCTCGTGGTGGCGCGCGAGCCCCGACCGACCAACGCCGTGGTCGAGCTGGGCCGCCTGGCCATGGCCTTCCTGGCCGAGGCCCAGAGCGTCTCGGGCACGGTGCGCAACCGACGCGACACCCGGGGTCGCTGGCACGACCGCCACGGGGTGGAGGACTGCTGGGGCCGTAGCATCTGGGCCTTCGGCACCGCGGCCCGGCGCTCGCCGACCACGTGGATGGGCCAGAGCGGGCTGTCGTACTTCTCCCGGGGCATCGAGCAGCGCTCCCCCCACCTGCGGGCCACGGCCTTCGCCGCCCTGGGTGCGGCCGAGGTGCTGAGCGCCCATCCCGGTCACTTCGGCGCCCGCCTCATGTTGGCCGACGCCGTGGACACCATCGGTCGCCCCGCCACCGATGGCGCCTGGCCCTGGCCCGAGCCCCGCCTGAGCTACGCCAACGCCGTGCTGGCCGAGGCCCTGCTGGCTGCCGGCGAGCTGTTGGACCGGCCCGAGGTGGTGGCCGACGGCCTGGTCCTGCTGCGCTGGTTGTTGGACCGCGAGACCGTGGACGGGCACCTGTCGCCCACCCCGGTGGGGGGCTCGGGGCCCGGCGACATGGCGCCGGGCTTCGACCAGCAGCCCATCGAGGTGGCGGCCCTGGCCGACGCCTGCGCCCGTGCCGCGGCGCAGACGGGCGACGACGCCTGGTTGGTCGGTGTGGACGCTGCCGTGCGCTGGTTCGCCGGCGACAACGACGTCTCGGCGGTCATGTGGGACCCGGCCACCGGTGGCGGTTACGACGGCCTCCACGCCCGGGGACCCAACCTGAACCAGGGGGCCGAATCGACGTTGGCCCTGGTGGCGACGTTGCAGCACGCCCGGCTGCTGGCCGGCGGGCAGGCGGCCTGGTGAGCGCGGCCGCGCTGGCCACCCGTGTGCCCATCCGCCTCGACGCCGACCCGTCACGGGTCATCGTGCAGCTGTTCGTCCCCGGCCACTACCTGCCCGGGGGGCGGGAGGGGCGGGCCTCGGGTGTGGTCGAGCACGTGCTGTCCCTCGATGACGACGAGGTGACCGCCACCCTGGCCGAGATCATGGGCCGCTTCGACGGGCGCCACCGCGACCTGGCCACCGCCTTCCGCCGCCACGCCGACCGCATCGGCAACCGCCTCGAGCCCGGCGTCGAGCTGTCCGACGAGCGCTGGCTGCTGCTGGGGGCCACCTTCACCCAGGAGTACTCGGTCGAGGCCGCGGCGCTGTGCAACCCCTCGGCCGTGGCCCTGCCCGACCAGTCCGGCGTGGCCCCCGGCGCCCTGCGCTTCGTCATGAGCGTGCGCCAGATCGGCGAGGGCCACCGTTCCTCCATCGGCTTCCGCACGGGCACCATCGACGCCACCGGTGCGGTGGCGGTGGACGATCCCGGCCCCTTCGCCACGGCGGGGACCGTCGACGCCAGCCGGTTGGACGCCGGCGCTTTCCGGGGCCTGGCCCGCGGGCTGCACGAGGATGCCGAGGCCATCCGCTGGGTGCTGGCGCGGCTGGGGGACCACTTCACCGTGGCCGAGCTCGACGGGCGCCTGGCCCAGCTCGAGGGCCAGCGCGACACCCGCCGCAACGTGGCCGAGGTGGCCCGTCGCCTGCGTGAGCTGGCTGCCCGCACCTACACGTCGCACTTCCCGCCGTCGTCGCGGCTAGCCGAGCGGGTGCTGACGGCGGCGACGCGGGCCGAGTCCAACGGGGTGGAGGACGCCCGCTTCGTGCGCTTCGTGGACGACGCCGGCGCGGCGACGTACCTGGCCACCTACACGGCCTTCGACGGCGCCGCCATCGCCCAGCAACTGCTGTCCACCACCGACTTCGTCACCTTCGCCTCGTCCCCGCTGACGGGGGCGGGGGCGGTCAACAAGGGCATGGCCCTGTTCCCACGCCGGGTCGGGGGTCGGTTCGCCGCGCTGTCGCGCTGCGACGGGGCCAGCAACGCCATCGCCTTCTCCGACGACGTGAACCGGTGGGAGGCGGCCATCCCCCTCGATTGCCCCACCGAGACCTGGGAGGCCATCCAGGTGGGCAACTGCGGGTCCCCCATCGAGACCGACGAGGGTTGGCTGGTGCTGACCCACGGCGTGGGGCCCATGCGCACCTACTCCATCGGGGCGTGGCTGTTGGACCTCGAGGACCCGACGAAGGTGATCGGCCGCCTGCGCCGCCCCCTGCTCGTCCCCATGGCCGACGAGCAGGACGGCTACGTGCCCAACGTCGTCTACTCGTGCGGTGCCCTGCTCCACTCCGGCACCCTGCTGGTGCCCTTCGGCATCGGCGACGCCGCCATCGGCTTCGCCACCGTGGACGTGGGCCAGCTGCTCGACGTCATGGTCCGCGACCTCGACGGTGCGCACGCCCCCGTCACCAGCTGAGTCGGATCAGCCCGTGCCCGGGGTCGGGCACGGTGGCGGGGTGAGGTCCCTGACGAGCACGACCACGGTCTCGGGCGGGGCGTAGCCGGCCGAGGTGTACGTGGCCAGGGCGGCGGTGTTGTGGGGCTCGGTGGGCACCCACAGGTCGTAGTGGCCGGCGTCCCTGGCCAGCGTCTCGAGTGCGGCCAGCAGGGCGGAGGCGATGCCCCGGCGGCGGTGGGCCTCGGCCGTGCCCAGCTCGTAGACCAGCATCTCGGTGCCCTTGTCGGGGTGGGCGATCTCGACGCCGGTGACGAAGCCGATGGGGACATCGCCGTCGTAGGCCACCAGCATGTGGTGACCGGCCTTGGCCAGGAAGGTGCGGGTCCAGTCGGGGCGGGGTGGGCCGTCGAACAGGTCGGCGGCGGCCAGCACCCGGGCGTCGTCGCCGGGCCCCAGGCGGACGATGTCGACCTGTCCCTGTCCACTGCTCATCGGGGTTCCCTCCAGCCGAGTCCGCCATGCGGGTCTGTCCGGCGGTCGAGGTCCTCCGCCGGGGCGGCACGGTCGTCGGGCGACAGGTCCGCAGCGCCGTCGGCATTTTCGCTGATCGTCCAGTTGAGCGCGGCCGCGGGCTCGGGCGCATAGCTGCAGCGGTGCCCGGTGCGCACCGACACCCGCAGGTGGGCGCCCAGGGCGGGGACCTCGGCCTCCACCGCAGCCAGGGCCCGGCGCAGGCTGCGGGCCACGTTGATCCGGGCCCGTTCGGCCCCTGAACCCTGGGGCCGGTCCCGCCCGGCCCGGCCCACGGCCCGGCGCAACTCGCCCAGCAGGGCGTCGAGCTCGTCGCGGTGCCGGGCCGCCCGGGCCAGGTCGTGGTGGTCGTCGGCCTCGTCGATCTCGGCCTGCAGCTCGCTGATGCGCTGGCGGTACTCGCGTTTGGCCCGGGCATCGAGGGCGGGCCCCAGGTCGCTGCTCACGGGCACGGCGTCGGCATGGCCCGCGCCGGCCAGGTCGACGGCGGTGACCTCGACCCCGGGCGCGGCCAGCAGTCGAGCCAGCTGGCCCACGCCGATCGAGTGGGGCAGGGTGCCGCCACCGTGGGGTGACCGCAGCTCCCAGCGGGCCCCCCGACGACGCAGCGTCGCCGTACCCCCGACGGTGGCCGGGCCCGGCTGCTCCCGGGCGCGGGCCGGCCCGGGGGCGGGCACCGTCGAACGCGTCCCCGTGCCCGGGCCCGGGGCGGTCGCCGCCCACGTCGGGGGGCCCAGGACCATGCCGATGGGCTCGGCCATCGCCTCGGCGGCGTCACGGGCCGACAGGGCCGCGGTCCGCTCCCCGACCCGACCCTGGGCCTCGGCCAGCAGGGCCAGGCTGCGGGCCTCGAGCGGGGGAGCGGGCATGGACCTCGACAGGGCCAGGGCCCGCTGGGCGTGGACGGCGGCGGCGCCGGGATCGTCGGCCAGCAGGGCCAGCGAGGCCAGGTGGGCATCGACGGGCAGGTTGGCGCCGATGCCGTTGACGGTGGGGAGCAGCCCGGCGAAGGGGGCCAGCAGCGCGGCGAGGGCGGCGGCGGGCTCGGGCCACTGGAGCCGATCGAAGGCCATGGCCAGGATGGACAGGCTGGCCAGGCCCTCGGGCCCCCGCAGCGCGGCCTCCGCCCGGTGGGCCCAGGGGCGGAGGCGGCGACGACCGGCGTCGAGGTCGCCCAGCACCACCGCGCTGAAGGCCAGGTGGATCTGGATGAAGGCCATGGGTGCGGCCCCCATCGCCGCGGCCAGGGCGTCGTGCAGGGGGGCCAGGTCGGGGGCGGGGGTGCCGTAGAGCACGGCGACCGACACCCGTGCCCCGAGCTCGAGCCCGGTGAGCTCGACGGGGTCGAAGGCGCCACGGCCGGCGTCCACAGCCGCGCCGATCACGTCGAGGGCGCCGTCGCGGTCGCCGACGATGGCCAGCACCCCGGAGCGGCGCAGGCCGGCCGACAGCCGCCAGCGGGGCGAGGGCATGAGGGCGGCCAGGGCCTCGAGGTCGGCCAGGGCGGCCAGGGCCCCGGTCAGGTCACCCTGTCGCAGCCGGGCCCCATAGCGCCACTCGTGGCCCAGCAGGGCCAGGTCGGGCCGGCGGACCTGCTCGGCCAGCGCCACCACCTCTTCGGCGGCCGCGTCGCGGGTGGCGAGGTCGTGACGGGTGGTCGCGGCGAAGTGGCGGTCGCTGAGGGCGGCGATCACCACCTCGGGACGGCCGGTGCCCCGGGCGTCGGCCACAGCGAGATCACCGAGGCGGACGGCGTCGTCGAGGCGGTCGGGGAAGGAGACCGACAGGATGGACCGACGTCCCCGGAGTCGGGCCCGCAGCCCGAGGTCGGGCGTCGGCGAGGCGGTGAGGTGCTCGTCGAGGACGGCCAAGCGGGCCAGCCGGACGGGATCGGCGACGAAGGGGTTGTGGTGGGCGATGGCCGCCACCTCGGCCGCGGCCTGCAGGGTGAGGTCTCCGGTGCGGGCCGCCTGCTCGAGGGCCCGCTGCGCCGAGTTCGTGGCCCCCAGGGCGTCGTCGAGGGCGTCGTGGGCGTCGGCCTCGGCCAGGTGCAGCCGGGCCCGCTGCTCGGCTGCGGACGGCGCATGGGTGGCCACCACGTCGCCGGCTCGGGCCAACAGCCGGGCGGCCTCGGCGTGGCCGCGGCGGGCCACCAGGTCGGCCGCGGCCCGGGTGGCGTCCCCGGCAGCGACGACGGCGTCGACCAGGGGTACGGCGTCGAGGCGGTGGCGGGCCGACGCCGCCAGCACGTCGGCCCCGCCCCCCACCGCCGCCCAGGCGTCGGCCAGCTCGAGGTGGGCGCGGGCGCGGGTGCCGGGGTCCATCCGGGCCGCGGCGGCGTCGGCCAACAGGGCATGGCGGAACCAGCGGCCAGGCTCGGGCTGGACGACGAGGACGCCAGCGGCGATGGCGTCGTCGAGGTGGGCGAGGACCTCGTCGGCGGACAGGCCCCGGGCCGCGGCCAGCACCGTGGGCGGGGTGGCCGGTCCGGCCAGGGCCAGCAGTGACAGGGTCTCGGCCACCGCCGGCCCCCGCCGTTCGACGGCGGCGGTGAGCACATCGCTCACCGAGGGCGGCAACGGTGCGCCCGGGTTGGACAGCACCTCGGTGATGAGCAGGGGGTTGCCGCCCGTGCGTCGTCGCAGCTCGCCGTGGTCCGCGTCCGCTGGGGCCCCGAGGGCCCCGGCCAACTGGGCGATCTCGTCGGCGTCGAGCCCGTCGAGGGCCACCACGTCGGCCCGACGGCGGACCGCGGCCCACCGGGGCTCGCGGGCCTCGGTCCCGGGCCGGGATGTGGCCAGGAAGGCGACGGGGACGTCGAGGAGGTCGTCGCTGAGGCGCTCGAGGAGCCACAGGGAGGCGTCGTCGGCCCAGTGCAGGTCCTCCAGGGCGAGCACGGCCGGGCCGCAGCCGAGCAGGGCGCCCCGGAGCAGGTCCAGCGCCTCCCAGCGCAGCTCGCTGACGGGGACGGTGCCGTCGGCGCCCAACCGGGGCAGCCCCAGCGCCCGCGCGGGACCGTGCCACAGGCCCAGGGGGGCGGGATCGAGCTCGTCGGCCCCGCCCCGCAGGACCCGATGGCCGGTGGCCGCAGCGGTGGTGCCGACCTCGGCCAGCAGCCGGGACTTGCCCATGCCGGGCTCGCCCAGCACCAGGGCCAGGGCCGATCGCCCCTCGGCGCCATCGACGATGGCGCCCAGCCGGGCCAGTTCGGCCCGTCGGCCCACGATCGCGCCCTGGTGCGCCATGGTCCCAGTCTCACCTCTGGCGGGTGGGCGGTGCCGCGGCGACTGGCCCGTCGTCCCCCCGGAGGGCGGCCATGTGCAGGCGCTCCAGCCAGCCCGGCTCCCCGCCCTCGCTGATCTCGTCGGCCAGGCCGGCCTCGGTGATGTCGAGGTTGGGGCAGGTGACCTCGAAGGCCAGGCCGTCCGGGTCCTGGGCGTACACCGACAGCACCGGTCCCAGGGCCCGGATCTCGCCGTCGCTGGCCCCCGCCGCCACCAACCGTGACGCGACCACGGCCAGGTCGGCCCGGTCGCCCACCTGGAAGGCGAAGTGGTCGATGCGGCCCCGGCGGCCGATGTCGGTGCCGATGCCGTCGGCCACGGGGTCGTAGCCCGGGACCTCGAAGGCGTGGAGCACCAGTGCGTCGGTCACGGCCAGCACGCAGTGGCGCAGGAGTGGCGGGTGGGGCAGGCGGCCCGCCATGACCAGGCGCAGGCCGACGACGCCTTGGTAGAAGCGGCGGAACCGGTCGAGGTCGGCGGTGTTGACGGCGATGTGGCCGACGCCGTTGATGCGGCCGCGGGCTCGGGGCGCCGAGGCCGGGGGGATGCGGTCGGTCGCCGCAGCGGGCGCCGAGGCGGCAGGCACGAGGTCGGACGCCGAGGTCATCGGGACCCGTCCCGGTGGCGGGCGGCCCACGCCTGCAGCTCGTGGCTCAGGGCCACGGGCGGCCACGCGCCGCCCATGGGCCGTCCCAGGATGATCAACCAACGTCGCATTCGTCGCTCCCTCGCTGTGGTCGTACCTGCAGCAGGAGAGGCGTTCCGTCGACGAGGAACCTCGTTCCACCGGCCGCGCGTCGGACCGCGGTCCGATGGTGTCTGACACGCACGTTCCGTGGGGTTCGCACCTTGTTGCCGGTGACCCGCTGGCGCAGGGCCGGCACGACTTCACCCTCGCCACGGTGGGGCGCGGTCCACCCGCAGCTGTTCACGGGTCATCAGTTGGCACGTGCAGGTCATGCCATCCGTCGGCCAGGTCGGTCCGACCTGTCGATCTCGTTGGCGGACAGATGGGGGCGACGGCTGGGCCTCGGTGCAAGCTGTCGTCATGTCGACGCCGGCCGCGCTCGGGGCCTGAACCCCGTGGGTGCTCCCCGCATCCGACCGTCTGCTGGGGCCACACCCGGTCGTCCAAAGGCGGCGACCACCGTGGCGCCCGGTCGATCTGGACCCTGCCGACGTCCCAGCGGCAACGGCGATCCCGTTCGGCCCGGCGTCGCGTGACGGTTGGCCGTTCGGCGGAGGCATCGAGGTGTCGCCGGCGTGGACGGAGAACCTCGTTGCGCCGGCTGGGGCCTCAGCCAGCGGTTTGGTCTGCGCTCGTTTTGAACCTTTGCGATTTCTCGAACACGGGTTCGTGTCAAGCGGTGGGAACTGGTAGTGTATGAGGCATGGCGGAAGGTGGTGGGGTTCTCGATATAGGAGCGTTCATCGACGCGCTGTGCGTGGTCCGAGAGTGTGACCTGGGCCGCGCCCGATTGGGCGAGATTGTATTGGAGTCGGCCCGTCTGATCAATGCCGTCCTGGCCTACGGGGCCATGGTCCACGACGTGTTCGACCGTCAGGGCGACTGGGCGGGGGCGACATCGTCGCCCCGCTGGGTGGCGGCCCGCACCGGGAGCGACCCTCGGGTGACGGCGGGCCGGCGCCGTGATGGGGTTGCGCTGCGCCTGCTGCCGGCTGTGGCCGAGCGGGCCCGGTCGGGGGAGTTGTCCTCCGACCACGTGGGCTCGCTGTCCGCCTGCGTCGATCGGCACCCCGACCGCAGTGTTGCGGACGAGGGCCTGCTGCTCGGCCGTGCCCTCGAGACCTCGGCCAGCGAGTTTCGCGCCACGACCCGCCGGTGGATCGCCGACGCCGATGTCGAGGCCCGAGACATCGTGCCTGTTCCCGAGCCCGTGTCCGACCTCTCGCTGGTCGACGCCGGCGATGGCGGCCACCGACCCGAGGGCTGGTTCACCGCCGAGGATTCGGCCCTGCTCGGCGCCGGCCTGGACGCTGGGGTCGACCGACTGCTGCGCGCCGCCCGCGACGGCGACCCATCGGTGGTCGGCAAGCCGGTGTCGGTGCTGCGGGCCCAGGTGCTGTTGGATCTGGTGGCGCAATCCATGCGTCGCGAGCCCTCGGAACGTTCGGTGCCCGACCGCTACCGCGTGCCCGTGATCATCCGCCACGACGCCCATTGTCCGGGCGTCGACGCAACCCACCACGCAACCCACGGCCCTGGCGCAGGTGATAACGAGGGTGGCGCGCAGGGTCGCGATGGTGCTCCGATGCCGTGGTGCGATTCGAACATGTTCCGGGCGGTCATCGACGCGGCCGGACAGGTGTTGGACATCGGTCGGGACACACCACGTTGGTCACCGGCCATTCGTCGTGCCGTTACCCTACGGGATGGTGGTTGTGTGTTCCCCGGTTGTGACCGGCCCCCTGGTTGGTGCGATGTGCACCATTGTCAGCCTTGGGATCATGGCGGTCACACCAAGGTCGACAACGGCGCCTTGCTGTGCAGAAGTCATCACACCTTCCTGCACGCCAACCACTGGAAGATCACCTTCCACGAACACCGACCTCGTGTGCATCGATCTGACGGCAGCCTGTTCACCATCACCAGGTGGCAGACCGACGCGCCCCCGCCCCAACTCCTGATGGCCGCCGCGGGTGTCCCGTGAGGACGGGTCTCGACTCAGCTTCGGAGCTGCGCCAGTCCGAACCGCTCGCCGTGGGGGCCGGCGGCTCGGGCGACCTGGCCCACCCCGGGCAGGTCGAACGGGGAGCGCTCGACCGTGCCGCCGAGGTCGGTGACGAGGACGGCGCCGTCCTCGATGTCATCGGTGCCGAAGTAGGGCGTCCAGCGGGCGGACCCGTGGGCATCGGTGGGCAGGGCCCGGGCGCTGGCCACGGCCCGGCCGGCGACGCCGAGCTCGACCCGGTCGCCGCCGGGCCCGTCGGCGACGGTCCAGTCGAACACGGCGACGTAGAAGTCGAGGGCGCCGGCCACATCTCCGGTCTCCAGTTCGGCCCAGCACAAGGTTCCGGGCTCGTCCACCAGCTGCACCCCGGCCAGGTCGCCGGGCTGCCACAGCGAGAAGGTCGCCCCGGTGGGGTCGACGCAGGCTGCCGTCGTCCCGTGGCCCAGGAGCTCCGTGGGCGGCACCGACACCAGCCCGCCGTGGGCTACGACCTGGTCGGCGGTGGCGACCGCATCGACGACGCTGATGTAGGTGGACCACTCCGCCTGGTCGGCCGCCGCCGATCGGTGGCCGGCCACGACCCTGTCACCCTTGGCGTAGAAGCCGTAGCCATGGGTGTGTCCGGGGGGGCCGGCATCGTCACGCCCCCAGCCGAAGAGGCCCTGGTAGAAGGCGTTGGTGACCTCGAGGTCGGGGCTGCCGAGGTCGACCCACGAAGGGGTCCCCGGCGCCTGGGACGTGCGCTCCGCCATGGCGGGGACACTACGGCGGCGGGTGGCCGACGCCACCGCCTGGCCCCGAGAGGTTGCGCCCGCAACCTTCCTAGCATGTGGTCATGGCCAGCCCCGTCCTGCAGACCATCCCCCTGGGCGCCCAGTGGCCCACGGTCGACCCCTTCCTGTTCTGCGCCCACCACGACGACGCCTACCCCGCCGGCGACGACAAGCTGGCTCCGGCCGTGCCCATCGACGACCGTGACCTGGGCCAGGACTTCTCCGGGGCCGAGGGGTGGAGCATGTACCACGGCCTCGTCGTGCCCGGGTTCCCCAACCACCCCCACCGGGGCTTCGAGACCGTCACCTTCGTGCGGCGCGGCCTCATCGACCACGCCGACTCCCTGGGGGCGGCGGCCCGGTTCGGCCGGGGGGATGTGCAGTGGCTGACGGCGGGGAGCGGGGTCGTGCACTCCGAGATGTTCCCCCTGCTCGACCGGGAGCGGCCCAACCCCCTGGAGCTGTTCCAGATCTGGTTGAACCTGCCGGCCAGCGACAAGCTCGTCGACCCCTACTTCACCATGCTGTGGTCCGAGGACGTGCCCCGGGTGCAGTCCGTCGACGATGCCGGGCGCACCACCGAGATCACCGTCATCGCCGGCCGCTTCGACGACGTCGTGCCCCCGGCCCCGCCGCCCAACTCGTGGGCCGCCCACCCCGAGGGCGACGTGGCCATCTGGCACCTGCGCCTCGAGCCCGGGGCCACGTGGTCGCTGCCGGCCGCGGCGGGGCCCGACTCGGTGCGGGTGCTCTACGTGTTCGAGGGCGACGAGCTGCTGGTGGCGGACACGACGGTGGGCAACGACACCGGCGTGGCCCTCGACCCCACCCAGGCCGTGGAGCTGACCGCAGGGGACGTCGAGGTCGAGGCCGTGCTGCTCCAGGGTCGGCCCATCGGCGAGCCCGTGGCCCGTTACGGCCCCTTCGTCATGACCACCCAGGCCGAGATCGAGCAGGCCTTCGACGACTACCGAACCACCCGGTTCGGTGGCTGGCCCTGGCCCGACGAGGCCCCCACCCACGGCGCCGACCGGGGCCGCTTCGCTCGCCACGTCGACGGCCGCACCGAGGAGCGCTCCCCGGCCGCCAGCTGAGGAAGTACCGTACTGGTGTGGCGCCGGTCACGGTGCCGGGGACGGGGGAGATCGACATGGCCGACGCCGAACCAACCCGGCCGGTGACCCCGGCGGGGGTCAGCCACCTGGTGCTGAACGTGCGCGACCTCGAGGCGTCGCACCGCTTCTACACCGAGGTGCTGGGCTTCGAGCAATGCGGTGAGCTGGGCGAGGCCATGGGTCTGACCATGCGCTTCTACCGCAGTTCGCCGAACCACCACCACGACATCGCCCTCAACCAGCTGTCCCGCCCCGAGGCCGAGCCCCCCGTCGAGCGCTGGAACATGGTCAAGGCCCACGGCGCCGTCAACCACATCGCCGTGGCCTACCCAGGGCGGGAGGCGTGGCTGGCCCAGGTGCGTCACCTGCAGGCCAGTGGCGTCGAGATCCTCGTCCGCGGCGATCACGGCATGACCCACAGCGCGTATGTCGCCGACCCCGACGGCAACGGCATCGAGGTGCTCTACGACCTGCCCGACGAGGTGTGGGAAGGCGACGTCAACGCCGCCCTGAACCACTTCAAGCCCGTCTCCCGCCACGGCGACGCCGCCCTCGAGGACGACACCGACTACGTCGTCTTCGGCCGGGGCTGACCGCCTCGTCGGGAAGGACACCGTGGCAGCCCGCACCGGCCAGCAGTTCCTCGACGGCCTGCGGGCCCGCCCCCGCCAGGTGTGGCTGGGCGACGAACGGGTCGACGACGTCACCGCCCACCCCGCCCTGGCCGGGGCGGCGGCGTCGCTGGCCGAGGTCTACGACCGCCAGCACGCCTACGCCGAGGACTGCCTGGTCCCCGACCCCGAGACGGGCGAGCCCACCAACGTCAGCCACGTCATCTGTCGCTCCAAGGACGACGTCCTCCGCCGTCACCGGGGCCTGGCCCGGATGGCCGAGTCCACAGCCGGGCTGATGGGCCGCACCCCGGACTACATGAACGTCACCTACGCCGGGTTCGCCGGCCAGTGGCGGGCGTGGGCCGGCCCCGACGGGTGCAACGCCGAGGGGGCGGAGAACCTGGTCCGCTACCAGCGCCTGCTGGCGCACGAGGACCTGTGCCTGACCCACACCATCATCCACCCCACCGTGGACAAGGGCAGCGACGCCGACATCCCCGGCGACGGGGTGAAGGTGCACAAGGTGGCCGACACCGAGCACGGCATCATCGTGCGCGGCGCCCGCATCCTGTCCACCCTGGCCCCCTTCGCCGACGAGCTGGCCGTGTACCCGGGAACTCCCCTGCCCCGGGGGGAGGGGGTCGCGCCGTACGCGCTGTGCTTCTGCATCCCCATGGACACCCCGGGCCTGACGTTCCTGTGCCGGGACAGCGCCTCGACCCCCGACGCCCACCCCTTCGACAAGCCCCTGTCGACCCGCTTCGACGAACAGGACGCCTTCGTCATCTTCGACGACGTCGAGGTGCCCCGGGACCGCATCCACGTCGACGGCCTCGTCGAGGTCTACAACGGCGTCATGATGCCCACGGCCTGGTGGCCGAACATCATGCAGCAGACCACCATCCGGGCCCTGACCAAGCTCGAGCTGGCCTACGGGCTGGCCGTGGCCATGGCCGAGGCCGTCAACGACCGCACCCCCCACACCACCGACCTGCTGGGGGAGCTGTGGGGCTACGTGGAGATCACCCGCAGCTGCCTGCTGCTGGCCGAGGAGCAGGCCAGCGACCAGGGGGACGGGGCCTGGTTCCCCGACGCCCGGGCCCTGCACCCGCTGCGGGCGCAGCTGGCCACGTGGTTCCCTCGGGTGCGTGACATCCTCGTCACCATCGGCAGCCACAACCTGTTGGCCACCCCGAGCCGGGCCATGCTCGACGACACGAACCTGCGCCCGTTGCTCGACCGCTACCTGACGGGCGCTGGCGCCACGGGAGCCGAGGAACGGGCGGCCATCTTCCGCCTGGCCTGGGACTTCGTCGGTTCCGCCCTCGGCGCCCGCAACGACCTGTACGAGCGCAACTACCTGGCGTCGGCCCGCTCCAACCACATCCTGGCCAACGCCCTCTACGCCCGATCGACCAAGGAACGGGGCCGCCAGCTGGTGGAGTCCCTGTTGGAGGCGGGCCGGAGCTGACGTCACCGTCAGGTCGCGACCCCCAGGTTCCACCCCCTCGGTAGCATCTCTCGCCGGATGTCGACCGGAAGGGCGGGAACCATGGCTCGACAGGGCAGGGACGTCCGGTGCTGATCCGGCTGCTGCGGGCCTACCTGGGTGCCTACCGGCGCCCGTTGCTGGCCGTGGTCGTGCTGCAGGCGGCCCAGACCAGTGCCGCGCTGTACCTGCCCCGGCTCAACGCCGACATCATCGACAAGGGCGTCGTCACCGGGGACACGGGTTACATCTGGCGCACCGGGGCCGTCATGCTCGTCGTCACCCTGATCCAGGTGGTGTGCGCGACCACGGCCGTCTACTTCGGGGCCCGGGCGGCCATGGGCTTCGGGCGTGACGTGCGCACGGGCATCTTCCACCAGGTGTCGGGCTTCTCGGCCCAGGAGATGGGCCAGTTCGGCGCCCCCTCCCTCATCACCCGCATCACCAACGACGTCCAGCAGGTGCAGATGCTGGTGCTGATGACGTGCACCCTGCTCGTGGCCGCCCCCATCACCGCCATCGGCGGCGTGGTCATGGCCCTGCGCGAAGACGTGCAGCTGTCGTGGATCCTCGTGGTCAGCGTGCCCGTGCTCGTCATCTCCATCGGCCTGGTGATCCGGCGCATGGTGCCCCAGTTCCGGGTCATGCAAGGGCGCCTGGACAGCGCCAACCGGGTCCTGCGCGAACAGATCACCGGCATCCGGGTGGTGCGGGCCTTCGTGCGCGAGCCGGCCGAGGTGGCCCGCTTCGGCGACGTGAACACCCAGCTCACCGAGACCTCGCTCAAGGCCGGCCGGCTGCAGGCCCTCATGTTCCCCATCGTCATGCTCGTGCTCAACGTGTCGAGCGTGGCCGTGCTGTGGATCGGTTCGGGCCGCCTGAACCGGGGGGAGATGCAGATCGGCGCCCTCATCGCCTTCCTCAGCTACCTGACCCAGGTGCTGCTGGCGGTGATGATGGCCACCTTCATGGCCATGCTCGTACCCCGCGCCGCGGTGTGCGCCGAACGCATCGTCGAGGTGCTCGACACCCCGTCCTCGGTGGTGCCCGCGGCGGCGCCCGTCACCGCGGTGGCCGAACGGGGCACCCTCGAGCTGCGTCACGTGGGCTTCCACTACCCGGGTGCCGCCGCCCCCGTGCTCAGCGGCATCTCCCTTCGGGCGACGGCGGGGCGGATGACCGCGGTCATCGGCAGCACCGGAGCGGGCAAGACCACCCTGGTGAACCTGGTGCCCCGGCTGTTCGACGCCACCTCGGGGGCGGTGCTGGTCGATGGGGTCGACGTGCGCGACCTCGAGCCCGACACCCTGTGGGACCGCATCGGTCTCGTGCCCCAGAAGCCCTACCTGTTCTCGGGCACCGTGGCCTCCAACCTGCGCTTCGCCGATCCGAACGCCACCGACGAGGCCCTGTGGGCGGCGCTGGACACCGCCCAGGCCCGTGACTTCGTACAGGCCATGCCCGGCGGGCTCGATGCCCCCATCGCCCAGGGCGGCGCCAACGTGTCGGGCGGGCAACGCCAGCGCCTGGCCATCGCCCGGGCCCTGGTGCGCAAGCCCGAGATCTACCTGTTCGACGACTCCTTCTCCGCCCTCGACCTGGCCACCGATGCCCGACTGCGTGCCGCCCTCAAGCCCCTGGTGGCCGACGCCACCGTGGTCATCGTGGCCCAGCGGGTGTCGACCATCATCGACGCTGACCAGATCCTCGTGCTGGAGGACGGCAGGGCCGTGGGCCTGGGCACCCACGACGAACTGCTGATCAGCTGTCCGACCTACGGCGAGATCGTGGCCTCCCAGCTCAGCGCCCAGGAGGCGGCGTGACCACGAACGGCGCCCCGGGCAACGGCGTCCCCGGCAACGGCCCGCCGGGCAACGGGGCCGCTACGAACGGTGCGCCGGCGGGCGACGGCTCCGCCGCCGGCGACGGCAAGGTGCGGCCGCCGACCAACGAGGCTCGGGCCGGCTTCGGCGGTGGGCGCTTCGGCATGGCCGGGGTCCCCGCCGAGAAGTCCGACGACTTCGGTGCCTCCACCCGTCGCCTGTTGGGCCGCATGGCCCCCGAGCGTCCCGGTGTGATCGCCGTGCTCGTGCTGGCCGTGGTCAGCGTGACCATGAACGTGTTCGGGCCCAAGGTGCTGGGCCACGCCACCGACGTGATCTTCGCCGGGGTTCGCGGCGGTGGGGTCGACTTCACCCGTCTGCGCAACATCCTCGCCGTGGCCGTGGGGCTGTACCTGGGCTCGGCGCTCCTGGCCTACCTGCAGTCCTTCGTGCTGGCCGGGGTGGTGCAGCGCACCATGTTCCGCCTGCGTTCCGACGTCGAGGACAAGCTCAACCGGCTGCCCCTCAGCTACGTCGACGCCCAGCCCCGTGGCGACCTGCTCAGCCGGGTCACCAACGACATCGACAACATCGCCCAGAGCCTGCAGCAGACGTTGAGCCAGCTGCTCACCTCGATCCTCAGCCTGGTCGGGGTGCTGCTGATCATGTTCTGGATCTCGCCGGTGCTGGCGCTGGTGGCCCTGATCACCATCCCGGCGTCGTTGTTCATCGTGCGCTTCATCGCCGCGCGCTCCAAGACCCGCTTCATCCAGCAGTGGAAGCACACCGGCACCCTGAACGCCCAGATCGAGGAGGCCTTCACCGGGCACGCCCTGGTCAAGGTGTTCGGCCGCCAGCGCCAGGTCGAGGCCCGCTTCCATGACGAGAACGAGCACCTCTACCAGGCCAGCTTCGGGGCCCAGTTCATCTCCGGTGTCATCCAGCCGGCCATGATGTTCCTGGGCAACCTGAACTACGTGGCCATCGCCGTGGTCGGCGGGGTCCGGGTGGCGTCGGGGGCCATCACCCTGGGCGATGTGCAGGCCTTCATCCAGTACTCCCGCCAGTTCACCCAGCCCCTGACCCAGCTGGCGTCCATGGCCAACGTGCTGCAGTCGGGCGTGGCCTCGGCCGAGCGGGTCTTCGCCCTGCTCGACGCCCCCGAGCAGACGCCCGACGACGCCGACCCCGCCCTCCACACGGAGCCCCGGGGGCGGGTCGAGTTCGACCACGTGGCCTTCTCCTACGACCCCGAGAACCCCCTGATCCGCGACCTGTCCCTGGTGGCCGAACCGGGCCAGACCGTGGCCATCGTGGGGCCCACGGGAGCGGGGAAGACGACGCTGGTCAACCTCATCATGCGCTTCTACGAGCTCGACGGCGGACGCATCCTTTTGGACGGCAACGACATCTCCCACCTGCGACGACGCCACCTGCGCTCCCACGTGGGCATGGTGCTGCAGGACACCTGGCTGTTCAGCGGGACCATCAGGGAGAACATCGCCTACGGCAACCTCGAGGCGAGCGACGACCAGTTGCTGGCCGCGGCCCGGGCCACCTACGTGGACCGCTTCGTGCACTCCCTGCCCGCCGGCTACGACACCCCCCTCGACGACGAGGGCGGGGCCATCAGCGCCGGTGAGAAGCAGCTCATCACCATCGCCCGGGCCTTCCTGGCCGACCCCACCATCCTCATCCTCGACGAGGCCACCAGCTCGGTCGACACCCGCACCGAGGTGCTGGTGCAGCAGGCCATGGCCGCCCTCCGCTCCAACCGCACCAGCTTCGTCATCGCCCACCGGCTGTCCACCATCCGCGACGCCGACCTGATCCTGGTCATGGAGGCGGGCAGCATCGTCGAACAGGGGACCCACACCCAGCTGCTGGAGCGGCGGGGGGCCTACCACCGCCTCTACAACGCCCAGTTCTCCGCCGCTGCCACCGAGGTGTAGCCGCAGCATCTACCCTGCGGCTGCCCCATCGGGGGGGCGGAGTTGAGGGGGCAGGCATGAAGATCGGCATCACCGTGGGCCTGGGGGCCCGGGCCGAGAGCACCATCGACGGGTTGGTCGAGCGGGCGGGCCAGATCGAGGCGTCGGGCCTGGCCGGCATGTGGATGCCCGTCGCCTTCGGCATGGACCCCATGACCGCGTTGGCCATCGCCGGGCGGGCCACGACGGACATCGAGCTGGGCACAGCGGTCGTGCCCACCTTCCCCCGCCACCCCGTGGTCATGGCCCAGCAGGCCCTCACCGCCCAGGCTGCCCTCGGGGGTCGGTTCACCCTGGGCATCGGCCTCTCCCACGAGGTGATGATGAGCGACGCCCTGGGCCTGTCCTACGCCCGGCCTGCGTCCCACCTGCGTGAGTACCTGGCCGTGCTCGGTCCCCTGCTCAACGGTCAGCCGGTGTCGTTCCAGGGGGCGGAATACCAGGTCGAGGCCACCGTCACCATCGACAGCCCCCCGGTCCCCGTGCTGGTTGCCGCCCTGGGGTCGGTGGTGCTGGGCCTGGCCGGGACCTACACCGATGGCACCATCACCTCGTGGGTGGGGCCCCGGACGCTCGAGGCCCACGTGCTGCCCACCATCAGCGCCGCCGCCTCCGAGGCCGGTCGGCCTGCCCCCCGCGTCGTCGTTGGCCTCCCCATCGTGCTCACCGACGATCCCGACGCCGCCCGGGCCCAGCTGGCCGCCCGATCGGCGTGGTACAACACCCTGCCGTCGTACCGGGCCATGTTCGACCGCGAGGGGGTGTCGGGCCCCGAAGGCGTCGCCCTGGTGGGTGACGAGGCCGCCCTCGACGCCGGCCTGGCCCGGCTCGAGTCCGCCGGTGCCACCGACTACGTGGCCCAGCTCCTGTCCGCCGGCCCCGGCACCGCTGAACGCACCTTCGACTACCTCGCCTCCCGCGCCCGCACCACGGCCTGAGCGAGGCGCCCGGCGCCGCCGGCCGGCGTGGTCGGATGGGCCGCAATGACTGTCGGCTCCACTGCTGCTGCCGGGTGGGCCGCGGTGGCTGGGGTCTACTGCTGCTGGGGAAGGGGCGACCGTGGGTCTTGCGTGTCACCGTCGCTCTCTGCGGTGGGCTGAGCGTGACAACTCACGGGTGGTGGCGGTGGGGGTCGGCCTGGTGGGTCCGTCCCCAGCTGAACGCATCCACCTACGCCAGCGGTACGCCTATGCGTCCAGTTCGCCGGACAGGCGGGTCCGTCCACCAACCGAACGCATCCACCTACGCCAGCGGTACGCCTATGCGTCCGGTTCGCCTCCGACCTTGCCCGACAGCCCGACTGGTTCACCGGACTCCCGAAAGGCTCTCCAGTTCTGATCAGCCCCGTCCGGACCCGGCAACGGCGGCCGTACGACACCAACCCCGGCCCCTTCCCCAGCAGCAGTAGGAGCTGCAGCCGCGGGACGACCCTGGCCACCCGGCCCTGGGGCGCAGCAGCCCCTGCGGTGGGCCGGCGCCCGGCCGGCGTGCCGGTTAGACAGAGGGCACGGCCGGGGCGGCCGATGCGTCGAGGGGGATGGGCATGAAGCTGGCAGTGGAGTTCCCGAGCGTGGCCTTCCGGGAGGGCCCGGCCAAGGTGGTCGAGATGGCCAAGGCCATCGAGGACATGGGCTACGACGAGCTGGCCGTCTTCGACCACGTGGTCATGGGCTACCCGACCGACACCCGCAAGGCCCCCATGTACCCGCCCCAGATGCCCATCCTCGAGGCCCTGGTGGTGCTGGCCTTCGCCGCCGCCGTCACCTCGAGGGTCAGCCTGTCCACCGAGGTCCTCGTCCTGCCGCAGCGCCAGCCGGTGCTGGTGGCCAAGCAGGTCTCCACCATCGACGTGCTGTCGGGGGGGCGCATGCGCCTGGGTGTGGGCGTGGGCTGGCAGGAGTCCGAGTACGACGCCCTCGGCGAGGACTTCGGTGACCGGGGCCGGCGCATGGACGAGGCCATGCTCCTCCTGCGCTCGTACTGGGGGGATGCCACCGTCGACCTCGATGGCCCCAACTACCCCCAGGTGGCCATGGCCATGGAACCCAAGCCGTCCCGGGGATCGAA
The DNA here is from genome assembly GCA_038255145.1 of Acidimicrobiales bacterium. Classification (GTDB taxonomy): domain Bacteria; phylum Actinomycetota; class Acidimicrobiia; order Acidimicrobiales; family CAIXPF01; genus WHTX01. Next base: position 1,251 of record JBBSLP010000080.1, on the reverse strand, counting down.
GTTGCCGCTGTGGGTGGGGGGCACGAGCCCCGCCGCCCTGCGCCGCACCGGCCGCCTGGGCGACGGCTGGATGGGGGCGGCGGGCAAGGACGACGACGCCACCATGGCGTTGGTGGCCGAGATCCGCCGCCACGCCGAAGAAGCCGGCCGGGACCCGGCCGAGATCGGCCTCCAGCTCATGGTGGCCCCCCCGCCCCGCGACGCCAGCGGCAAGACCTTCTACGCCGAGCACGACCGCGTCGTGCGCCGGGTCGAGGCCATCCGTGACCTGGGCTTCGACTGGGCCGCCATCAACGCCACCGCCATCTTCCAGTCCGGTGCCCGCAGCGTGTCGGCCATGATCGACGAGCTGCACAAGCTCCCCGGCCGCCTGCGCGACGCCGTGGGCTAGCCGGCTACGGTCCGAGGCCTGACAGAGGAGGGGTCCATGGGGAAGCTCGACGGCAAGGTGGCCATCGTCACCGGGGGTGCCCGCGGCCAGGGTGGCGCCGAGGCGGCGCTGTTCCGGTCCGAAGGGGCGGAGGTCGTCATCACCGACGTCCTGGTCGACGCCGGCGAGGTGCTGGCCAAGGACATCGGGGCCACGTTCCTGGCCCACGACGTGCGCTCCGAGGAGGAGTGGGCCGAGGTGGTCCGCCAGACCCTCGAGCGCCACGGCCGCATCGACGTGCTGGTCAACAACGCCGGCATCTTCCAGCGGGCCAAGCTGCTCGACACCGACCTCGAGCTCTACCGGCGCATCGTCGACGTCAACCAGGTCGGGGTGTTCCTGGGCATGAAGGCCGTGGCCCCGACCATGATCGACCAGGGGTCGGGCTCCATCATCAACATCTCGTCGGTGGCCGGCCTGGTGGCGTCGGCCGGTGCCGTGGCCTACGGCGCCTCGAAGTTCGCCGTCACCGGCATGACCAAGTCGGTGGCCATCGAGCTGGCCCGCCACAGCGTGCGGGTCAACTCCATCCACCCGGGCATGATCGAGACCGACATGATCCACGAGGTGACCGGCCACAACGCCGAGCGCCACGACAAGTTCGCCCGGGGGGTGCCCCTGAAGCGCCCCGCAGAGCCCACCGAGGTCGCCGCCCTGGCCCTGTACCTGGCGTCGGACGACAGCGCCTACTGCACGGGGTCCGAGTTCGTCATCGACGGGGGCATGACCGCCGGCTGACCGCAGGCGACCACCGTCGGGCCTGGGCGGCGGTCCGGCCACCAGGTACGACACGTCACTAGGGTGACGTCGCTGTTCGGCGC
>JBBSLP010000079.1:0-25937 GCA_038255145.1 Acidimicrobiales bacterium | reverse complement strand
GCGGGACTACCTGCGGGACGAGTCCGTCGAGGCGTTCGAGGCGGTGGCCGGGTTGCGGCTCAAGCTGTGGATCGCTGATCCCGAACGGAACCGCTGGGGTGCGGTCCTCCTCTTCGAGAGCGCCGAGGCGGCCGCCCGACCGCTGCCCAGCCGGGCGGGCCAGCTGATCGGCAAGGCCCCCGACGTCCACGCCTCCTTCGACCTCGAAGCCTCGATCGAGGATCTCACCGCCGCCGGCTCCCTCAGCCGGCTCGGGCTCGCGTTCGCCTGATCCGGCGGACCCGGCCATTCCCCGACCCACCTGGGACACTGCTGCCCGGCACGGCGCCCGTAGGTCGCGACGTGCGATCGGCGGCACGAAGGAGATGGCATGGGTCTGGTCGAACGGCGTCTGGGACGGCAAGGGCTCGAGGTCTCGGCCCTGGGCCTGGGCTGCGTGGGCATGTCCGCCCTCTACGGGCCTCGGGACGCCGATGAGTCCGTGGCCACCGTCCACCGCGCCCTGGACCTGGGCGTCACGCTGTTCGACACCTCCGACGTCTACGGGGCCGGGCACAACGAGGAGCTCCTCGGCACCGCCCTCGGCCGTCGGCGCGACGACATCGTTCTGGCCTCCAAGTTCGGTGCCGTCCGCACCGCCGACGGCCGTGGCTACACCGTCGACGGGCGCCCCGAGCACGTCGTCGCCGCCTGCGACGCCAGCCTGACCCGGCTGGGCACCGACCACATCGACCTCTACTACCAGCACCGCGTCGACCCCGACACCGCCATCGAGGACACGGTCGGGGCCATGGCCGGCCTCGTCGACGCCGGCAAGGTGCGCTTCCTGGGCCTGTCCGAGTGCTCGGCCGCCACCCTGCGCCGGGCCCACGCCGTGCACCCCATCAGCGCCGTGCAGGTCGAGTACTCGCTGTTCGCCCGGGAACCCGAGGCCGAGCTCCTCCCCACCTGCCGTGAGCTGGGCGTCGGCCTCGTCGCCTACTCACCGCTGGGCCGGGGCATCCTCACCGGCGCGGTGACCGACGCGGCCACGCTCGATGCCACCGACTACCGCCGGGTCGATCCCCGCTACGGCGAGGACAACCTGGCGCTGAACCTGCGGCTGGTCGCCGCCCTGGAGGCGTTGGCCGCCCGGCGGGGGTGCACACCCGGCCAGCTCGCCCTGGCCTGGCTGCTGCACGTCGGCGACGACATCGTGCCCATCCCCGGTGCCAGCCAACGCCGACACCTCGAGGAGAACGTCGGCGCCGCCGGGGTCGCGGTGACCACCAGCGAGCTCGGGGAGATCGACGCGATCCTCGCCCCCGGGGTGGTGGCCGGCAGCCGCTACCCGGCCGGTGAGCTGGCCCGCGTCAACCTCTGACCCGGTCGTCGTGGGAGTCCACGGGGTTCATCTCGGGCCGGCGGTCAGCGTGATCGTCAGCATGATGAACTCGGCCGGGTCGACCGGCGCGAACCCGACCTGGACGTTCACCCGACCGGCGGCGACGTCCTCCGGCGTGGTGGTGGTGGCGTCGACGTGCACGTCGTAGGCCTGCGCCGGGCCCGCTCCGACGAAGGCCCCCTGGGTGAAGAGGCCCTGCAGGAACACCGTGACCTCGACCTCCACCGCCGCCCACAGGGCCTCGTCGTTCGGTTCGAACACGGCCCACACCAACGATCCCTGCAGCGATCGGCGGATGAAGTGGCTGAGTCGTACCGGGGAGATGTACTTGTACGGCGACCCGAGGAGGTCGGTCCCCGCCAGGGTCCGGGCGCCCCACGCCACCACCCCGCTGCCCGGGAAGGAGCGCATGCTGTCGACCCCGGCGACGTTCAGCTCACCCGTCTGCTGGTCGGTGAGGAAGAACGCCATCGTCGCCTCGTCGACGATGCCCTCGAGGGACGTCTGGAGCCCGGCTGGCGCCTTCCACACCCCGCGGGTGACATCGGTCTCGGCGTAGACGCCGGCCATGGCCGCGGCGAGGGGCACCGCGGTACCCGCGGAGATGGCCAGGCCGGGCACGGCGGCCGGAAGGGTGAAGCGGTTGCCGTACAGGGCGGCGCTCGCCCACTGATCCGAGGGCAGGACCGAGCGGAGGTGGTCGGCGAGCCCGGTCAACGGGGCGGTGTCGTCGGCGGCCACGGCCCGGTCGACGACGACCGACGGCGGTTCGAGCAGGGCGATGCCGATGTTGCGGTCGGCCACGGCGACGAGCGCGGTGGTCACCCGGTCGTAGTCGGACCCGGAGAAGGACCCGAGCGCAGGAACGACCCAGGTGTCACCGCTCGTGTAGGGCGGGATGTCGGTGGCCAGGCCGTCCATGGCGGTGACGAGCGTCAGCGGGGACTCGTCGGTGGTGCCGACCACCCGGAGCATGAAACCGCCGTTCTCGAAGTACGTGTAGGCGCCGAGGAACAACGCCGGGCTCGGCTGGGACACGACCTCGCTGAACTGCCCCCAGTTGGTGACGATCGCCGTGCGCGTGGGCCCATCTCCGGGGAGGACGGCGGCGCCCACGAACGTGGCGACCGAGGTGTACGTCGCCGTGACCTGGTGGGCGACGGCCGGAGTCGTCGATACGTCCTGGGCACCCGCAGGCACGGCGGCACCGAGGAGCACGGCCAGGGACAACCCGGCCATGAGCGGAACCCAGGTCGGACGACGATGCTGGGCCCGGCCTGTGGTCGTCGGTCTCACCGCGAGCTGGGCCATCAACCGGTCGCGGTCTGGAGCTCGACGGTGAGGTCCTGCCCCGTGCCGTCGGGGAGCAGCAGGTGGACGGCGAGAATGAGGTGCCCGGCGGCGATGTCCGCCGGTGTCATCGTCGTGTCGTCGGCGGTGACGGTGAACGGCGGCGTGGTCCAGCTGGTTCCCACCCCGATGACACCGTCGGTCCACATCTCGGCGAGCACGCCCGCCGCCCTGCCGCCTACCCAGGACCACAGGTCGCTGTCGTCGGGGACGGTGGCGAGGTCGGGCGAGAGCTCGACCACCAGGGCCCGCTCGATGTAGTCGAGGATCCGGGCCTGGGCCACGAGCGTGCCCGCGGCGGGGTCGGCGGCGGCCAGCGTCCTCGTGCCCCACACCACGATCCCGGCCCCTGGTGGCGAGGCGAAGGCGTCGGCGCCGGCGCTGGTCAACTGCCCGAGCTGGGCGTTCGTGGGCACGAAGGTCGTCTGCACCCCGGCCACCCGCGCCCCCGGGCCGGTCAGGGCGTCCCCCACCCCATGGTTCGTGTCGTTGGCGGCCAGGGCGCCAGCCACGACGCCGGACGGGGGGACGGGGGTGGCCGCCGATACGCCGGCGGGGAGCTCGGCGCCGGCCTGGGCTGTGAACCCGCCGGCGTAGAGGGCGGTGTGCGCCCATTGCTCGGCGGGCAGCACGGCGCGCAGGTCGGCCACCAGGTCCACCAGGGCGGCCACGTCGTCGTCGGTCACGGCCGTCGTGACGGTGGCGTCGGGTGGATCGACCAGGGCCAGGCCCATGTTGCGGTCGGCCACGGCCGCCAGGGTGGTGGCGACGGCGAGGTGGTCACCCCCGTCGAGGCCGCCCAGGGCCGGTACCAGGTACAGGTCACCCATCACGCCGGGCGGGCGCAGGGGCACGAAGGTGGCCATGGCCGACATGAGCGAGGCGGGCGACTCGTCGGTCGACAGCACGATCTGGGCCATGTCGCCGCCGTTCTGGAAGTAGGCCCACACCGCCAGCGCCAGGGCCGGGCTCGTATCGACCATGATCTCCTCGAACTCCCCCCAGCTCTCGATGATGGCGGGGACGACCAGGCTCGGTCCGCTGGGGGCGGCGACCACCCCGTCGGTCGACCCCGAGCCGAAGAAGGTCGCCACCGAGGTGTACACGTACGGTTCGTAGGTCGCCGCTGCCGCCGGCGGCGCGGCGCCGAGGAGGCCGGCGAGCACGAGCACCCCGGCACCGAGCACGGCGATGGGGCACTGACGATGGGCCCGGGCCGTCATCGCAGGGCGCGGGCGACGTCGGCGCCCAGCTGCAGGTGGTCGTCCTCGTTGGCCCCGCCGATGACGCTGAGTTGCACGTAGTCGTCGTCGACCACCATGGCCAGGAGGCCCTCGGCGACCACCTGGAACGCGTCGGTGGTCCCGTCGACCTCGACATCGACCGGTTCGCGGGCCCCGCCCCGTCCGGTCAGGGACCGTCGCCGCTCGTCGAACACCGTGGCCGCATCCCCCTCGTGGAACTGGAGGTGGACGCCGTCCTCGGCGCTGGCGTCCTCCCAGTTGCACACGGAGCCGGCGGTGTCGGGGGCGTCGTCGTCGGCCACGCCTTGTCCGACCGTCCAGCCGGTGCCGGCTTCGATCTGCGCCGGCGTGAGCAGGGCGCAGGGATCAGGGGCCGGGCTCGGCGCCCCGGTCGACGTCGTGGACGGGGACGTCGGCGTGGCCGGCGCGGTGGCGTCGTCGGACGACGAGGAGCAGGCGGCGGCACCAAGGGTGATGGCCAGGCAGGCGGCGACGAAGCCAGGGTGGCGACGTCGCCGCGTCGGGTGGGGGGTCACGGGATCGCTCCTCGTCGGAGGTGGAGGGGGCACGGTGGACACGCGGGGAGCTGCGGCGAGGGTCATGGCACAGCCGCAGGCACCTGGACCACCATGGGGACGAACTGGCCCGGGTACACCGCGGCGTAGCCGATCACCAGGTTCAGGTGGCCGGCGGCGACGTCGGCGGGTGTCGTGGTCGAGCCGTCCACCTGCAGGGTGAAGGCCAGGGCCGCCGTTGCGCCGATGAAGGCCCCCTCGATCCAGAGCTGGTGCAGGAAGGGCGTCACCTCGATCTCGACCGTCGCCCACAGGGCGTCGCCGTTCGGTTCGAATACGGCCCACCCCAGCGACTGCTCGAGGGATCGTCGGATGAAGTGGCCGATGCGGACCGTCGAGATGTACACGTCCCCTGTTCCCGCGATGGCCGCCGGCGAGGCCAGGGTTCGGGCACCCCAGACGACCACCCCGGTCCCGGGGACGGCCAGGAGGTTGTTCACCCCGGCCGGGTTCACCTGGCCCATCTGGGCGTTGGTCGGGGAGAACGCGATCGTCGCTTCGTCGCCTGCATCAGTGCCTGCGCCCACGCCGACCAGGTTGGCCCAGGTCCCCCCCGGCGAGATCCACACCCCTCGATCGACGTCGGTGTCGGCGATGACGCCGGCGATGGCCGCGGCCAGCGGGATCGCCGTTCCTTCAGGGAAGGGAAGCCCGGCGTCCGCGGCGATGGTGAGCCGGTTGGCGTAGAGGGCCGCGCTCGGCCACCGGTCGCTGGGCACCAGCGAGCGGATGTGGTCGGCGAGGGTCACGAAGGGGGCGACGTCGTCGGCCGCCACGACCTGGTCGACCACGGCCTGCGGTGGTTCGAGGAGGGCGAGGCCGGTGTTGCGGTAGGCCAACATGACGAGGGCGGCGGCCACCCGGTCGAAGTCGGAGCCGGAGAGGGACCCGAGCGAGGGGACGACCCAGGTGTCACCGCCCTGGTAGGGCGGGGTGCCGGTGACTTGGCCGTCCATGGCGGTGACGAGCGTCAGTGGGGACTCGTCGGTGGTGCCGATGATCCAGAGGTCCCCACCGCCGTTCTCGTAGTAGGCGTTGGCGGCCAGGAACAGCGCCGGGCTCGGCTGGGACGCGACGGCCATGAAGTTCGCCATGCTGGTGACGACCGCCGTGCGCGTCGCTCCCGTCCCGGGGAGGACAGCAGCCCCGACGAACGTGGCCACGGACGTGGTGGCGGGCGTGACCTGGTGGGAGACGGCGGGCCCTGCCGAAGCCTGAGCCCCCGCCGGTGCGACGACGCCCAGGAACATGCTCGACGCCAGCCCGATCACGAGCAGCACGCAGGTTGCGCGCAACCGGTCCGCCGCCATCAGGTCGTCCGCTTCGTTGAGTGGTGTTGCTACCACTCTACGTCAGAGCTAAGGGAGACCGGCCCAAGGTCAGGTCAGCGCGCGTAGGCGCAGGCCACGAATGGTGCTGAAGTGCTTCACGTTGCGGGTGGACAGTGACAGCTCGTGCTCGAGTGCGGTCGCGGCGATGAGGGCGTCAGGCAGCTGCATCCCCGTCTCCCGTCGCAACCGGCCGGCCCGTTCGGCGACGGCTCGGTCGACGTCGAGCTCGCGGAACGGGGCCAGAAGTTGGCTGACCAGGTCCGTCGCCGACGTTCCCGCGAACAGCTCGGCTCGGGTGATGACGGAGTAGTGCAGGCGATGGCGTCCGGGCTTCAGTTCCACCGCGCCGCAGAGGTGGTCGATGAACACGTCGGTGTCGACCAGGAGGTCAGCCACGGTCCCACTCGTCTCGCGACGGGACGTCGAGGTCCGGCGCGCCACCGAAGGTGGCCGCCAACACCGCGTCGGCGTCCTGGCCATCGCCGAGGTAGGCATCCAACGCCTGCCGGACGATCTCCGCCATGGTGACGCCTCGAGCCGCCGCGAGCTGATCGATGCGGCGGCGCTGTTCGGCGGTCAGGTAGACCTGCGTACGGGTCGACGACATACAGCACGACCATACAGCGCTAGGACCGCGGCGGGCTCTGGGGGCAACCTCGGTCACCGGACGCGTCGGCCCGGGCACCGATGCGTCCCGACCAAGGCCCGCCAACGAGCGCTAACGCTGTCACACCCTCGGCGTAGGGGTGCGGGGGTGGCGGACGACGACCCTGGAGCCGAGCTCACCAAGTTGGGCTTCGAGCTCCTCGATCTGGCGGACCGGATCGAGGAGAGACGACCTCACCGACCAGCACGCGGCCCTCCTGCGCGAGTGGTCTACGTTCGTCTCCGACCTCACTGACCGACTCGACCTGTGACCAGGAGGCCCTGATGCCCGCCCCGACTCCCAGCCCGGAACGGCAGCGCCGCGCCATGGAGAAGCTCATCAGGTACGCGGTCGAAACCGGCAGGGACCCGAGCGGCCCGATGCGTCAGGCCATGCGGCACCAGGGCTTCACCGTGACCGAGGTGGCGGCGATCGCCTGCATGACCGTGGACCAGGTCGGGGCGTTGCTGGTGACCCGGCCCGAACCCCCCCTCACGATCTGACCGCCAGGATGCCCGTTCAGCGCGTCGAGCGCGGGAGGGGTGGCCTAGGGTGCGCGCACCGCCAGCTACCGGGGAGCTCGCCATGGCCTCACGCCTGAACCCGTACCTCAACTTCGACGGCAACGCGGCGGAGGCGCTGACGTTCTACCAGTCGGTGTTCGGCGGCGAGTCGTCGGTCATGACCTTCGGCCAGATGGGCACGGAAGACCCCGAGTTCGTCGACAAGGTCATGCACGGCCAGCTCGAGACGGACAAGGGCTTCACCCTGATGGCGTCGGACATGCCCCCGGGGATGCCGCACACGCCGGGCAACACCATGTCGGTGAGCCTCAGCGGCGAGGACGGCGCCGAGCTGCGGGGTTACTGGGACCAGCTCACGGTCGGTGGGACGGTCACCGTGCCCCTGGAGAAGCAGATGTGGGGTGACGAGTTCGGCATGGTGATCGACGCCTACGGCGTCCCGTGGCTGGTGAACATCAGCCAGCCGCAGAGCTGACCGCCGACGGCACGGCAGCGTCCCGGCAGCTGCGTGGCGGCTGGTGCCACCACGCAGCCGCGGCGTCGGGTCAGCCGGTGGCGCCCGAGAGGTTGGCCAGCATGTGGTCCATCACGGCGACGTGCTCGACCTGGGGGCTGAAGAGGATCACCTCGGCGTCACGTTCCACCCGGACGCTGTGACCGGGGGGCCAGTAGAAGAGGTCCCCCGTCGCACAGGTCTCGTCGGTGCCGTCGGTGTAGCTCACCACGACCTGCCCCTCGATCATGTAGCCCCAGTGGGGGGCGTGGCACGCGTCGGCCTCCAGGCCCTGGAGCAGGGGGGCGATGTCGGTGCCGGCCCCCAGCGAGAAGTACTCGCCGGCGATGGTGCCGTAGCCCGTGGCCTCACCGAAGTCGCGGATCTGGCGGGCCTTGGCCCCGGGTACGTCGATCTTGGCGGGCAGGTCGGTCTTGGTGATGTGCATGGGATCGGTCCTTCCGTGCGGGTTGCGGTTGGCTGTGTTGGTTGGCTGTCGGCGTCGGTCACGCCCGGGTGGCGACGACCTCGAGGTAGGTGGCGGGGATGACGAGGCGCTCACGGGACGTGTTGACCTCGTCCAGGAGCCGGCGCAGGTCGGAGGCCAGGGCATCCCGACCCTGGTCGTCGAGGGCCTGGAACGCCGTGAGCATGGGGCCGTAGTAGGTGCGGAACACGTCGAGGAAGTGCTGGGGCGACCGGTAGCGGAACACGTAGTCCCGGCGGACGGCCACCAGGTCGGTGATGCCGGCCCCGAACAGCTGGCGCAGGTGCGGTTCGGTCCCCCACAGCGCGGGCGAGGCCAGGCCGGCCGGCGGGGGGTTGTGGGCGCCGATGGTCTTGAACAGCCGCCCGATGAAGCCGTCCGGCGTCCAGTTGGCCAGCGCGATCCTGCCGCCCGGGCGGCACACCCGCAGCAGCTCGCCAGCGGCGCGGGGCTGGTCGGCGGTGAACATGACGCCGAAGGTGGAGGTGAGGGCGTCGAAGGAGGCGTCGGCGTAGGGCAGTTGCTCGGCGTCGCCCTCGTCGAAGCGTATGGGGAAGCCCTCCGCTGTGGCCCGTTGGCCGGCCCGGGCAAGCAGGGCGGGCACGTAGTCGACGCCGGTCACCAGGCAGAAGCGACGGGCGGCGGCGATGGCCGTGCCTCCGTTGCCGGTGGCCACGTCGAGCACCCGGTCATCGGGTTCCAGACCGGCGGCCTCGCACAACTCCTCGCCGACGATCTGCAGGGTGGCGCCCACGATGCTGTAGTCACCGGCCGACCACGTCCGCTGCTGGCGGACCTTGACCTCGGTGAGGTCGGGGCCGGCGGCGTTGGCGGGGACATCGGTGGTCGTCATGGGCTCACCGTGCGCCCACGGACCTGCAAGCTGCGTGCACAGCACCGGCGGTGCCGCTTGCAGACGTGCAAGGATGGGACGAATCGGCAGGTGGGAGGTCCGGTGGCCCCGAGTGACGATCGCCCGGCGGCGCTGCGCGTGCTGGGCTCGGTCGCCATCGAGGTGGACGGGCGGGAGGTGCCGGTCGGGGGCCAGAAGCCCCGCCGGCTGCTGGCGGCACTGGTCATGCAGCGCAACGCCGTGGTCAGCACCGGGCAGCTGATCACCGTCCTGTGGGGTGATGACGTGCCCGCCAGCGCCCCGGCCACGCTGCAGTCCTACGTGTCGCGCCTGCGCCGGCTCCTGCCGCCCTCGGCCCGCCTCGTGGGGCAGGCCCCGGGCTACCGGCTGGCGGTCGAGCGGGGGGTGCTCGACGTCGACCGCTTCGAGGCGGCCCTGGCCGAGGCGACCGAGCTGCTGGAGGGGTCCCCGGCCGTGGCCCTGGCCCGGCTCGACGAGGGGCTGGCCGAGTGGTCGGGCCCGGCCTTCGCCGAGTTCGGTGACGAGTGGTGGGCCCAGGCCGAGAGCGCCCGGTTGGCCGAGCTGCGCCTCCACGCCCGCGAGTCGCGCCTGACGGCGTTGCTGGCCCTCGGTCGTGACGAGCGGGCGGCCAGTGAGGCCGAGGCCCTGGTGGTCGAGCAGCCGTGGCGGGAGCGGCCGTGGGTGGCCATGCTGGTGGCCCTGCACCGGGCCGGGCGCCAGGGTGATGCCCTGCGCCTGGCCGGCGAGTACCGGTCGCGCCTGCGCGACGACCTGGGGCTGGACCCCTCACCGGAGTTCGTGCGCCTCGAGAGTGACGTGGCCACCGACGCCCTCCACCTCCGGCCCACGCCGCCGAAGACGCCGACCCTGACGCCGACCCCGACGGCCACCCCGACGCCGGAGAGGGGAACGGGCGTGCGCCTCATCGGCCGGGAGCGCGACCAGGCCGCCGTCGTCGAGCTGTGCCGCCAGCGTCGCCTGGTGACCCTCCTGGGCCCGGGCGGCATCGGCAAGACGCAGCTGGCCCGGGGCGTGGTCGTCGAGCTGGCCGGGGGCGCGGCCGAGGGCCAGCCGGTCACCGTGGTGGAGCTGGCCCGGGTGCGCGACGACGGTGACGTGATCGCCGCGGTGGCCACCCAGCTCGGCGTGCAGACCCAGCAGGGCCGGTCGGTGGTCGAGTCGGTGCTCGACGTGTTGGGGCCGCGTTCGGTGCTGCTGGTGCTGGACAACTGCGAGCACGTGCTGGAGACGATCGCCGGGTTCGCCGAGCGCCTCCTGCAGGTGTGCCCCGATGTCCGGGTCCTGGCCACCAGCCGCGAGCCGCTGGGCTTGCCGCTCGAGGTCGTCTACAAGGTGCCGCCGCTGCCCGTCCCCGACGCCGGCTCGGACCATGCCGGCCACGCTGCGTGCCCGGCGGTGGCGCTGTTCCTGGAGCGGGCCCGGGCCGCCAACCCCGACGTGGCCGCGGGGCCCGAGACGGTCGAGGCGGTGGCGCAGCTGTGCCGGCACCTCGATGGCATCCCCCTCGCCATCGAGCTGGCCGCGGCCCGGACCCGGTCGCTGTCCCCGGTCGAGATCGTCGAGCGCCTGGGAGACCGCTTCGAGCTGCTGCGCGGGTCGAGCCGGGTGTCGGACCCTCGCCACCGCTCGCTACGCGAGCTCGTCGACTGGTCCTACCAGCTCCTCGACCCTGACGAGCAGGAGCTGTTCGGGCGCCTGTCGATCTTCGCCGGTGCCTTCGACCTCGAGGCCGTCGAGCAGGTGTGCGGCTACGGGCCCCGCCGGCAGGGCGGGGTGGCGTCGGTGCTGGGCTCGCTGGTGGACAAGTCGATGGTGCAGGCCTTCGCCGGGCCTCGCACGACGTACCGCCTGTTGGAGACGCTGCGCGAGTACGGGGGCGCCCTGGCCGAGGACGAGCGGCCCGAACTGGTCCGACGTCACGGGGCGTGGTTGGCCGAGGTGTGCGCCCGGGGGGCCGTGGGGTTGCACGGGGCTGACGAGCGGCGATGGCTGGACCGCTTCGACGGCCTGTTCGACGACCTGCGGCTCGCCGTGCGCGCTGCGCTCGACGCCGGCGACGTCGACGCCGTGCTGGGCATGGTGGTGGCCGCCCGTGAGCACGCCTTCCGCCGCCTGCGCTACGAGCTGATCGGCTGGGCCGAGGCCGCGCTGGCCCTCGAGGGGGCCGCGGCCCACCCGCTGGGGGCGGCGGCGTGGGGCATCGTGGCCTATGGGCGCTTCGTGCGGGGCGAGATCACCGCGGCCATCGAGCTGGGGGAGCGGTCACTGGAGCTGGCCCGGGTGCACGGCACCGAGACCCTGGGCCTGGCCGAGCGGGCCCTGGCCAACGCCTGCGTCTTCCGGCGGGACCTCGACGGGGCCAAGGTGGCCATCCTCGACCTCATCGCGGTCGCGGTGGCATCGGGCGACGAGGCGAGGGTGGCCCACGCCCACTACATGGGCTCGTTGTGTGACACCAGCTCGGGAGGCCGTGAGACCAGTCGGGTGTACGCCGAGCGGGCCCAGGTGGCGGCGGCGAGGTGCGCCAACCCCACGGCCATGGCCCAGGCCGCGTACGCCACGGGCATCTGGCTGGCCAGGGCCCACCCGGTGGAAGCCCGGGCCGAGCTGGAACGCAGCGAGGCGCTGGCCCGGGAGGTGGGCAACCTGTGGTTCGAGCTGTTCGCCCGCACCGAGACGTTGTGGCTGCGGGCCTGCAACGGCGAGCCGGGCCCGGCGTTGGCGGGGTTCGCCGTGGTGATCTCGGCCTGGCACCGGGCGGGCGACTGGGCCAACCAGTGGTTGTCGTTGCGCCACGGGCTGGGCATCTGCCACCTGTTGGGCGCCGACGAGTTGGCGGTGACGATCTACGGGGCCCTGGAGGCGGCCGGCGCGGTGGACGCCTTCCCCTTCGAGCCCACGGCGGCGGCCAACCTGGCCGCCATGGTGGATGACCTGCGGGAGCGCCTGGGCGACCGGGCCTTCGCCGAGGCCGAGCAGCAGGGCCGATCGGGCTCGACCTCGGCGGTGATCGACCGCATCGTGGCCGGCATCGCCGAGCGGACCGCGTCGGTGACCCCACCGGTGGTGACCGAGCCGCCAGGCGGAGGGCGATGAGTTCGCGGTCCTGGAACGGTCTGCCCTGTCATGACGACGCACGCGACGTTCACGAAGATCTCCACGGTGGCCATCCCGGTGAGCGACCAGGAGCGCACCAAGGCGCTGTTCGAGAAGTTCGGCTTCGAGACCCGCTTCGACGCCGAGTTGGCCCCGGGGTTCCGCTGGATCGAGCTGGCGGCGCCGGGGGCGGTCACGTCGATCGCCGTGGTGGCCACGGGTGAGCACCTGCCCACCGGCATCGACACCGGGATCCGCCTGATCACCCCCGACGCCCGTGCCGCCCGTGACGAGCTGGCCGGCCTGGGCCTGGAGGTCGGGGAGCTGCTCGACTGGGAGACGGCGCCCCTGATGTTCACCTTCACCGACTACGACGGCAACCGCCTCTACGTCACCCAGGCCGACTGAGCGCGAAGGCCAACGTCACCCACGCCGGGCAGGGGAAGCGCCACCTGCGTGCGGGCGATTGCTGGTGACAGGCTGCCTACGACGCCCTTTCGACGAGGCGAACGTCAGCATCGAGCGAGTCGGCGATGCGCTGAAGCGTGCGGGCGGTTGGGCTGGTCGCCCCCCGCTCGATGCGGCTGATGTCGCCCTGGTCCATGCCGCATCGCTCGGCGAGCTCGGCCTGGGTGAGGCCGTGGCGCTCACGCAGCTCGATGATCTGTATGGCGATGTTGTAAGCCTGCTCGAACACCTCGCGGAGGGACTTGGCGAGGCGCACCCGGAACTCGTGGAGACCATCGCCAAGGGCCTTCTGCCACTCAGTCCGGACGAGGTCGATCCCGCGGATCGACAACACCCGGTCAATGGCCGTGTCGAGCGCGACGAACTTGAAGTCCGAGAGGTCATCGATGAACCGCGTGAACGGGACGCTCCCGTCGTCGGCCTCGTACGGCTCGGGTGTCCAGTCGCCAGCCAAGCAACCTCAAACTACATGGATGGCATTTGCCCGGCAGGCTGGGGCCGTCGCCGACCACGGCGGCATCAGGCGCCCGCGCACAGGGCGCCCCCGTCCGAGGTGGGGCGCAGATCTCGTCACGGCAGCTCGCGTTCCGCCTCCTCGTGCCCGTGTTCGGCGCGGCGGCGTCGGGCCGCATCGATGCCAGGCATGCGCTTGCGGGACCCGAAGGGGTTGTCCTTGTCGAAGAACACGCCCCCGGTGCTGGCGAGCATGTACGAGGAATGCCCGGCGTTGATCGCGGAGCGGAAACCCATGGCGTCCTGCGCGTCGTTGATCTGCCGCTTGATCATCTCGGCCATCAGCGGAGGCAACCGGGCGATGCGTGCCGCCTTCGCCACGGCTGCCTCCTCGAGATCGGCGCGGGGCACGACCAGCGACACGAAGCCCAGCTCCAGCGCCTCCTGGGCGTCGAGCAGGCCCTGCTCCCAGAGGATGTCCTTGGCCCGGCGAAAGCCGATGTCCCACGGGGTGGACTGGAACTGGAAGAAACCCGGCATGAACTGCGCATCCTCGGAGGCCACGATCAGGTCCATGGCCGCAGCGATCATCCACCCGCCGTAGATGCACATGCCGTGGACCGCGGCCAACGTCGGCTTCGGGAGGTCTCGCCAGCGCATCGTGTTCTGCACGTTGAAGTCCCAGGAGCGTTGGAAGGCGCCGCCGACCCCTTCCCGGTACGGGCGGGCCTCACGATCGGCGATCTCCTCCTTGGTGCCGATGTCGTGACCGGATGACCAGTTGTCCCCGGCGCCGAACAGCACCACCGCCCGCACCTCGTGGTCGGCCATGGCCTGGCTGAGCGCGTCGTCGAGCTCCTCGAGCAAGACCCGTGACTGCGCGTTCCCGTACTGGGGACGGTTCATGGTCACCCGGGCGACCGCACCGTCCCGCTCGTAGAGCACCGTGTCCATCGCTCGACCTCCACGCCTGCGGTTGGGTCGCCGGCCTGGGGAGGGAAGCTAGCTGAAGGGACTTGGGACGGCGGCCGTCATGCTGGTCAACACGGCGCACCGGCTGTCGTCGTAGGCTTCGTCGCAGCCGGTAGAGGGGGTGCGCATGGCAGACGTCGAGGGGGCCAGGACGTTCGGTGTCGCCGGTGCGGCCTACGACGGCTTCATGGGTCGTTATTCGGTCGGGTTGGCCGAGGGGTTCGCCGACGCCGCTGGTGTCGTGGCCGGCGGAACCGCGCTCGATGTCGGGTGCGGGCCGGGCGCGCTCACGTCGGTCCTGGTGGCCCGGCTGGGTGTCGACGCTGTGCGGGCCTGCGATCCGTCGCCGCCGTTCCGCGACGAGTGCGCGGCGCGCCATCCGGGCGTCGTGGTGACGTTGGGTCGGGCCGAGTCGATCCCCTTCGATGGGGACAGCGTCGATCACGCCTTGGCCCAGCTGGTGCTCCACTTCGTCTCCGAGCCCCAGGTGGCCGCTCGGGAGATGGTGCGGGTGACGCGACCAGGGGGGACGGTGGCGGCGTGCGTGTGGGACTTCGACAGCGGCATGGAGATGCTTCGCGCCTTCTGGGACGCAGCACTGGTGGTCGATCCCGACGCTCCGGACGAAGCCAGGACGATGCGGTTCGGCCGTCCCGGCGAGATCGCCGAGCTCTTCGCCCTGGTAGGCCTGGAAGACGTCGTGGAGTCGACGCTGTCGGTGACGTCGACGTACGCTGCGTTCGGGGACCTGTGGGCCGGCTTCCTCGCCGGGATCGGTCCGGCCGGCGCCTACTGCGTCGCCCTGCCCGCAGACGACCGGACCCGCCTCGAAGGCGAGCTGTACCGCAGGTTGGGTTCGCCGACCGGCCCGTTCACGCTCGCCGCCCTGGCCCGCTGCGCCGTCGGTCGGGTTCCGGGCTGATCGGTCCGGCCGTCCGTCGCTGCACGAGGCCGGCACGAGGTCGAGGTCGAGCGGTCGACCGGTTGCGCCAGCTGGCCTGGCGGGGGAACAACCCGACAGGCCAGCGTGTACCGAACCACATCCCGTCACACGGTCAGACGGTGATGGCCACCTTGCCGCGACCGTGGCGGGGGGCGAAGTGGTGGATGGCGTCGGGCACCTCGGCCAGGGGGTAGTGGGCGCTGACCACGGGGGTCACCGCGCCGGCTTCGATCAGCTGGGTCAACGTCTCGAGGTCCATGGGCAGGTCCCGGTGGCCCAGGGGGTGGAGCCGTTGCCGCACGAAGGGTGACAGCGCCCGGGCCCCGACTGACCGTGGGCAGGCCCGGCACCACCGGCCGGGACCGCCACCCACCAGCACCAGGGTGCCCCGGGGCCGCAGCGCCCGGCGCAGGTCGGCCAGGGGATGGTCGCCGACGAGGTCGACGATCACGTCGTAGCGGCGCGCTCCGGTCGACAGGTCGTCGAGGGTGTAGTCGATGACGTGCGCGGCGCCCAGCGAGCGGACCAGGTCGGTGTTGGTGGTGCTGCACACCCCGGTGACCACCGCCCCGAACGCCCGGGCCACCTGCACGGCGAACGTGCCCACACCGCCCGACGCCCCGATCACCAGCACGTGCTGACCAGGCCGGGTCCGTCCGACGTCACGCACGGCCTGCAGGGCGACCGAGCCCGAGGTGGGCACCACCGCAGCCTGCTCGAGCGTCAGGTTGGCCGGCTTGGCCGCCAGCTGTCCGACGGGAACGGCCGCGTGCTCGGCGAAGGCGCCCCGGCACCAGCCGAACACCTCGTCACCGGGGTGCAGATCGGTGACGGCGGCACCGACCGCCTCCACCCGCCCGGCCAGGTCACGACCGGGCACCCGGTGGCGGGGCCGGCGCAGCCCCGTGGCGGCGCGGGCCGAGTAGGGCCAACCCCGCACGAGGTGGCTGTCGTCACCGGCCACCGCCGTGGCGTGGACCTGGACGAGGACCTGGTCGGGGTCGATGGTGGGGGTCTCGATGCGGCGCAACTCGAGCACCTGGTCGGGCGGGCCGTAGGCCGATTGCACGATGGCCCTCATCGTCGGCCGCCGACCGGCTGGGGCTCGTGGTCGACGAGCTCGGCGTCGAGGTCGACGGCCGCCGAGGAGCCCCCGGTCGTGGTCGGCCCCGGGGCCGACCCCCGGGCCTCGTGCACCGCGTCCTCCAGGGTCAGCCGGGGCAGCAGGCGGTCGAGCCAGCGGGGCATCCACCAGTTGCGGCTGCCCAGCAGCTCCATGGTGGCCGGCACCAGCAGCATCCTGACCAGGGTGGCGTCGAGGAAGACGGCCAGGGCCAGGCTGAAGCCGAACAGCTTGGCGCCACGATCGGCCTCCAGCACGAAGGACCCGAAGACGACGATCATGATGGCGGCAGCCGCGGTGATGACCCGGGCCGTCGAGGCCAACCCGTCGGCCACCGAGCCGGCGGCGTCACCCGTGCGGGCGTACTCCTCACGGACCCGGGACAGCAGGAACACCTCGTAGTCCATGGAGACGCCGAAGACGATGGCGAACAGGATCATGGGCAGCGGGGCCTCGATGGGGGCTCCGCTGATGCCGAACACGTCGGCGCCCCAGCCCCACTGGAAGATGGCCACCACGACCCCGAACGCCGCGGCCAGCGACAGCACGTTCATCACCACGGCCTTCAGCGGGACGAGCACCGAGCGGAACACCAGCATCAGCAACAGGAAGGACAAGGTCAGCACGGCACCGAAGAAGAGGGGGATCCGTCCGCTCAGGTAGCCGGTGAAGTCGACGTTCGCCGCCGCGGTGCCGGTGATGTTCACGTCGAGCCCCGAGGCGGCCACGGCGTCGGGGATGACCCGGTCGCGCAGGTCGCCGACCAGGGATGTGGTGGCCTCGTCCTGGGGGGCGGTGTCGGGGATCAACGTCAGGATGGCGGCCTGGGGGGCGGCGGGGTCGTCGAACAGGGGCTCGGTCACCGCGGCCACGCCGGGGGTGGCGGCCAGGGCCGTGCGCAGGGCGTCGACGTCGGTCGGTGAACTGCCGGTGCCGAGCTCGGCCGTGACCACCAAGGGGCCGTTGGATCCGGGGCCGAATCCCTCGGCCAGCAGGTCATAGGCCTGGCGGGTGGCGGTGTCGGCGGCGTGGTTGCCTTCGTCGGAGAAGCCCAGACGCAACCCGGCGATGGGTGAGGCCAGCACCAACAGCACCAGGGTGCCGGCCGCCAGCCACCGGCGGGGTCGGCGCTGGATGGTGCGGCTCCAGCGGTAGGCCAACGTCTGGTCGACGGGCTTGGTCGCCCGTCGCGGCACCGGGCGTCGCAGCTGGGGCACCACGAAGCTGGTGAGCAGGGTGACGAGCGCCAGGACGACGCCGCCCAGGGCCAGGCCCGGCACCCCGATGCCGGCGCCGAGCAGGGCAACGGCGGTGAAGCCGGCCATGACCAGGCCCCGCCAGCGGGTCACCTCGATGCGAGGGCCGGCCACGCCCAACAGGGCGGGCAGCAGGGTGATGGAGCTGATCATGGTGACGAGCACCGTGGTGGAAGCCCCGATGGCCAGCCCGGACAGCGAGGCCAGCCCGATGAGGAGGATGCCGAGGAGGGACAGCACCACGGTCAGGCCGGCGAACACGACGGAGCGGCCGGCGGTGTCCATGGCCTGCATGGTGGCGGCCCGGGGTGACAGCCCCCGGTGCAGGCCTTCGCGGTAGCGGACGACGATGAACAGGGCGTAGTCGATGCCCACGCCCAGGCCGATCATGACGGCCACCAGCGTCGAGTAGTCGGGCACGGTCAGCACCGTGCTGAGCAGGGCGGTCAGCCCCACACCGGCCCCCACGCCGGCCACGGCCACGGCCAGGGGCAGACCCATGGCCAGCACCGACCCGAAGGCGAGGACGAGCACGACCACGGCGAAGGCCAGGCCGATGAGCTCGGACTCGGGCACCTCGGACGCGGCCAGGGCCGTGCCCCCGGGCAGGACGTCGAGCCCGTCGATGGTGGGGGCGTGCTCGGCGATGGCCGCCCCGATCTGCGACGCCTCGTTGAGGCCGACGTCCGCGGCCAGGTTGACCTGGGCGAAGGCCAGGTGGCCGGCCAGCGGTCCTTCGGTGGCCACCTGCCCGACGCCATCGGGGCCGTAGGGCGAGACGA
This sequence comes from Acidimicrobiales bacterium, assembly GCA_038255145.1. Taxonomy (GTDB): domain Bacteria; phylum Actinomycetota; class Acidimicrobiia; order Acidimicrobiales; family CAIXPF01; genus WHTX01. Next base: position 7,915 of record JBBSLP010000079.1, on the reverse strand, counting down.
CCGTGGCCCCGGGATGGCGGGCCACGCCGGCCTCGTCGGGGAAGCCCAGGTCGACCTGGCGGAACAGCTCCTGCATGGCTGCGGTCACCTGGGGGTCGTCGACCCCCTGGTCGGCCCGGAACACGATGGTGCCCGACGTGCCGCCCGTGCCCAGGTGGCTGAAGTGCTCCTCGAGCACGGCGAACCCCGCCGCACTCCCCGAACCGGGCACCCCGAGGGCCTCGTCGTAGGCGGGGCCGATGACCCCCACGGCGCTGAACGTGCCCACCAGGACCAGGACCCACAGCCCGATGGCGGCCAGGCGGTGGTCGAAGCACCAACCGCCCAGCCGGGCCAGCAGCCGGGTGGGTGGCGGGCCGGGGGGTTGGTCGCCGGGCAGCGGGTTGTCGGCGAAGGGGTGGGGCGGGGGACGGTGACGTGGTTGCATGGCCGTGAACCTGGACCACGCCGGTCGAGCCTCGGTTGTGCGCCGGTTGCGCGGCGGCCGGCCCGTTGCGGCTGGTCGTGGCTGTGGGAGGGTGGTCCCGGCGAGAGGGAGGCGCAGCGCGTGGTGCAGATCCGGCTCCTCGACGGCGTCAGCGCCGTCGACGACAGCGGCGAACCGATCGACATCGGTCCGACGAAGTCCCAGGCCCTGCTGGCTGCGTTGGCCCTGCGACCCGGTGCGGTCGTCCCCGTGTCCCGCCTGGTGGCCATGGTGTGGGGCGACGACCCGCCCCGCACGGCGGACAAGACGCTGCAGTCCTACGTCACCCGCCTGCGCAAGCAGCTCGGTGAGGGATCCATCGTGCGCGTCGGGGCGGCCTACCGGCTGGACGTCGACCCCGCCTCGGTCGACGTCGTGCGCTTCCAGCGGCTCCTGTCCGCGGGCCATGTGGACACGGCGCTGGCCGAGTGGAGGGGGGCGCCGCTGGCCGGCCTCGACGCCGAGGGCCTGGCCCCTGCGGCCCAGGCGCTGGTCGAGCAGTGGCTGGGGGCGACGGAGGCGCAGCTGGCCCGGCAGGTCGACGTCGAACCTGTGGCCGTCGTCGGTCGCCTGACCGAGCTGGTGGCTGACCACCCGTTCCGCGAGGGCCTGTGCGGGCTGCTGATGACGGCGCTGTACCGGGTCGGTCGTCAGGCCGACGCCCTGGCCGCCTACCGCACCGCCCGCCACCACCTGGTCGAGGCGCTGGGCGTGGAACCAGGCCCTGAACTGCGGACGCTCGAGGGTCGGATCCTGGCCCAGGACGAGGCGCTCCGGCTCGTGCCACCGGTCGAGGGCCGGCCGGCGGCGGCTGACGGCGGCGGTGTCGTCGAGGGGACCCTGACGTTCGGGTTCGCCGACGTGGACGACGCGGCGCGCTCGTGGGTCACCCATCCCCACGAGTCGGCGGCGGCCATGGCCCGCTACGGGCAGCTGGTGCGCGGGGGCGCGGCGGCCCACGGTGGCCGCGTGTTCGTGAGCCGGGGCAGCTCGTTCGGCGTGGCCTTCGACCGGGCGGGGGACGCCCTGGCCTGGTCGCTCGACCTGCAGGCGGCCACCGGGCGTGAGCCCTGGCCCCGGGCCGTCACCGTCTGCGTCCGCATCGGCCTGCACACCGGGCCGGCCGACGTGCTGGCCGGCACCCCCTCCGGTCCCCACGTCCACCTGGCCGCCAGCCTGGCCGCCGCCGGTCACGGAGGCCAGACCCTGGTGTCGGGGGCCACCGCCGACGTGATCGGCGCCTCGGCGCGGCTGTTGGAGCTGGGCGTGTACCGGCTCGACGGCGTGCCCGGTGAGCAGCGCCTCCACCAGGTCGGCGACGACGTGCACCCGCCGGTGCGCAGCAGCGACGACCGCCGCCGGGGCAACCTGCCGCGGCGTTCGGGGCGGCTGATCGGGCGTGAGCACGAGCTGCACGCCATCGAGGAGGCGCTGGCCGCGGCCCCGGTCGTCACCCTGGTCGGCCCCGGTGGCATCGGCAAGACCCGGCTGGCCACGGCGGCGGCCCAGGTGCTCGAGCCCGAGGTCGACGGCGATGCCTGGCTCGTCGAGTTGGCCGAGGTGGCCAGCGCCAGCGATGTGCCCCGGGCCGTGGCCGACGTCCTCGACCTGCACGAGGGTCGGGGGCGGAGCCTGACCGATGCGGCCGTGTCCGCCCTGCGCGAGCGCCGGGTGCTGTTGGTGTTGGACAACTGCGAGCACGTGCTCGACGGCGCCGCCGCCTTCGTGGCCGCGGTGGTGGCGGGCTGTCCGCAGGTACGGGTGCTGGCCACCTCGCGTGAGCGGCTGGGGGTCGGCCACGAACGGTTGGTGGCCGTCGGTCCCCTGGACCCGTCGGGCCCGGGAGCCGAACTGTTCCGCGAGCGGGCCACGGCGTTGGACCCCGCCTTCGACGCCCACGGCGACCGCCCCGCCATCGAGGCCCTGTGCCGGCGCCTCGACGGTGTGCCCTTGGCCATCGAGCTGGCCGCGGCCCGGACCCGGACCATGGCGCCGGCCGACCTGCTGGTCCGCCTCGACGACAGCCTGCGCCTGCTCACCGGGGGTCTGCGCTCGGGCGTGGGGCACCACCGGACGCTGCGGGCGGCCATCCAGTGGTCCTACGACCTGCTGTCACCGGGCGAGCGGTCGCTGTTCCAGCGGCTGTCGAGGTTCGTGGGACCGTTCGACCTGGGCGCGGCCGAGTCGGTGGGTGCGGCGGGCGAGGTCGACGCGGTGGAGGTGGACGAGCTGCTGGGTCGGCTGGTCGAACAGTCGATGGTGCTGGTCGAACCGGGACCGTTCGGTCGGCGGTTCCAGCTGCTCGAGAGCATGCGCCAGTTCGGGGCCGAGCGTCTGGCCGCGGCCGGCGGGGACGATGCCGTGGCCCTACGCCACGCCCGGTGGTGCGTCGAGCAGGGGGAACGCATCCACGACCTGCTGGCCGGTCACGACGAGATCGAGGGGGCGGGGAGGCTGGTCGAGCTGTGGCCGAACCTGCGGGCCGCGGTCGACTGGGCCATCGCCCGCGGTGACGGCCACCTGGCCCGGGCGTTGATCGCCCCCGTGGCGGCCGAGGCCCTGGTGCGCAGCCAGACCGAGGTGGCCGACTGGGCCGAGCGGGTGCTGGCCATCGCCCCGGCCGAGGACGAGGACCTGGTGGTGTTCGCCCTGAGCCTGGCGGCGCGGCGGTACTGGCGCCTGCAGGACCGCGACGGGTTCGAACGGCTGGTGGAGCGGTACGGCGCGCCCGACCACGCCATGGTCCACCACGCCAGGGCGCTGGTGTACCAGGACAGCGAGGCGCTGTTGGTGTGGTGCCCGCAGGTGGCGGCCGAGCTGCGCCGGCGGGGTGACGACCACCTGGCCCAGCTGTCCGACATCGGTATCGCCCGGTCGTTGATGGTGCTGGGGCGCTTCGGCGAGGCCGATGTGCACCTGGCGGCCTTGACCGAGCGGTACCGGGCCAACGGGCCGCCCAGCCTGTTGAGCTGGATGCTGACCATGTCGGGGTACTCGGTGGCGGCGCAGGGCGACCGCGACGGGGCCGACCGGCTGTTAGACGAGTCGGCGACGATCGAGGTGCCGGATCGGACCCATTCGCGCAACCGGCCCAACGAGGCCCTGGCCGCGTTCCGCCGGGGTGACCGGGCCCGGGCGTTGCGGGTGATGCGATCGGATGTGGAGGACCTGTCCGAGCAGGAGAACCTGTACGACCTGGCCGGCACCGCCATCGCCTTCCTCGGGGTGATGGCGGGCCTGGGCCGCTACGGCGACGCCGCCTGCATCCGCGGTTTCCTGGAGGGGGCCAACCTGGTCAAGACGCACATCCTGCGCCAGACGGTGGTCGACGCCATCGAGCAGATCACCGTCGGCGTCGGCACGACGGTGGAGCAGCAGCGGGCGACGGGCCGGGCCATGGACGGCCACCAGGCCCTGCGGTTCATGCGGGGCGTGCTGGACGAGCTGGTGGCCATCCGGGGCTGACCCACCACGGCCGCCGCTGGCGGCGCCGGTGGCTCACTGCTTGCCCTTCTCCTCCTGGGCCTTCTTCCGCTCCTCCTGGGCCGCCTTGCGCTCTTCCTCGGCCTCCTTGCGGTCCTCCTCCCGTTCCTCCTCCCGTTTCTCGTCCTCGTCCTCGGCCTCGTTGTCGTCCTGCTCGTCGGCGGTCGTCGTGGTCGACGTCGGCGGGGTCGTCGGCCCGGTCGGCGCGGCGGTGGCGGGGGGCGCGGGGGTGAGGCCGCCGAGCTGGGCTTCGATCTCGGCGCCGACGGTGAGCACCTGGGCCGCGTCGTCTTCGCTCAGCTCACCCGCCCGGCGCAGCTCGGCGACGGCGCTGCGGAGCTCGGCCAGCGCGGTTGACGCCGCGCCCAGATCACCCGCCTCGGCCGAAGCTCTCAGCGCGACGACGTGAGGGCTCAGCTGAGCTGACGCGGTGTCACTGATGCCGGCGTCGCCACCGCAGGCCACCAGGCCCACGACCAGCAGCACCGTGGCCAGGGCGCGCCTCACGAGCGCACCACCTCTTCGAGCTGGCGGATGGCGGCGTCCAAGGCCTCGGGCAGCGACGTGCTCGTGGCGGCAGGATCCGAGCCACCCGGCGGTGCACCCGATGACTGGCCCCCGCCCGGGGCCAACAGCACACCCGCGAGCACGGCCAGCACACCGACGACGAGCCCGGCGACGATCGCGCTGGGCCTGCGCCACCACGGTCGTGTGCCGGTCGGGTGGAGGCGGTTCGCGCTGGTGCTCGACCCGATGACTGGAGCTACCGCCGTGGCATCAGGACCGGCCACGGAGAGCGCCTCGGTCGGCGAGGACGGGGCGGACGGCGACCGGGGGGCCACGACGCTGGCCGGCAAGGTCATGGCCACGGTCGACTCCGTGTCCGCCGGTTGATAGGGGGACGAGTTGCGTGCGCCGAGCGCGTCGGCCATCTCGGTGGCGGTGGCGAAGCGGTCCTGCGGGGCTTTGGCCAAGGCGCGCTCCACCGTGGCCACCAGCGCCCGGTCGAGCGACGGCTGCAACCCGTGGAGGGCGGGAGGAGGGTGGTCCTCGATGGCGCGGAGCATGCCCAGAGGGGTGTCGGCGTCGAACGGCTTGCGTCCGGCGAGGGCCTCGTAGAGCACGGCGCCGACGGCGTAGAGGTCGCTCTGGGGGGTGGCCGGTTGGCCGGCCAGGCGTTCGGGCGCCAGGTAGGCGGCCGTCCCGAGGACGAGGCCCGCCGAGGTGGCGTCGCCGCCTTCGAGGCTCTTGGCGATCCCGAAGTCGGCCACCCGGGCGGTGCCGTCGGCCGCGAGGAGCACGTTGGCCGGCTTGATGTCCCGGTGCAGGATCCCGGCCCGGTGCGACGCGGCCAGCCCGGCCAGCACGTCGACGCCGACGGCTCGGGCCCGCGCCGCGTCGAGAGGGCCGTCGGCGATCTCGTCGGCCAGGGTGCGCCCCGGGAGGAGCTCCATCACCAGGAACAGCAGCCCGTCGTCTTCGCCCGAGTCGTACACGGTGACGACGTTGGGGTGGCTGAGGCGGGCGGCGGCCTGCGCTTCGGTCCGGAAACGAGCCCTCATGGCGACGTCGGCGGCGATGGGTGCGGTGAGCACCTTGACGGCCACCGGGCGATCGAGGCGCAGGTCCCGGGCCGCCCACACCTCACCCATGGCGCCACGACCGACCACGTCGCCGAGCTCGTAGCGTTCGCCCAGGGTCCTCCGCCGTTGCTCCACCGCGTTCACGTACCCCCATCCTCCTCGTCGGTGCGCATCTGCCTGCGGGCACGGCGGTCAGCGACTCCGATGCCGAGGCCGTCATCGACGCCGTTCCCCGCACGCTGGGCGACTACCGCCGGCGCTGAGGACCCACCCGGTCGCGCAACTTCGCCGTGACCCGGGGCAGCTTGGCCTTGGCGATGCGCGGGATGCGGGCCAGTGCGAGCCGGAGGGAGGCGTCGGCGTCGGTCCCGGCCAGGATCTCGTACAGGGCGGGGTGCACGATGTCCAGTGGCGGGGGTGCGGCGGGCGGCTCGGCGAGCTCGGGGTGGGCGTCGAGGTGCGGGCGGTGTACGAACAGGAGCAGGTTCTGGCGGAACCAGAACGGCAGGCGCTCGTCGTTCCACAACACGGGCCTGAAGACGTCGAGCAGGACGTAGTCGTGCACGGCGAACCGGGCGGCCCAGCTGCTGGGGAAGGCGCCGTGGTGCTGGTGCAGGAGGTCCTGGGAGGGCACCGCCGCGGAGAAGACCACGACGGGGGCGTGGCGGACGAGGGAGTCCACCAACACGTCGTGGTCGGGCAGGTAGGCACCCACCTCGAGGCTGATGGTGAGGTCGTAGCGGCGCCCTCGGTCGACGGGCTCGTTGAGGTCGCCTTGGTCGATGAGGGCGGGGTCGACGACGAAGAGGTCGGGCTCGAAGAGGCAGAGGTCGACGCCGGCCACATCGTCGACGCCGCGGTCGAGGAACGCCCTCATGAAGCTGCCGACGCCCGCCCCGAGGTCCAGCACGCTGGTGGGACGGATGCGCTCCATGAGCAGGGGGACCACCACCGACGCCGTGATGTTCGAGCCGAGGTCGCCGTCCAGGTTGCGGTACATGGGAGCGAGCGAGCGGCGAAGGTTCACCCCGGCGAGCCTAACGGCGAGGTGGCCGGGCCACTTCCGGCGTCGACCCGGCCACGCCCAGGGGCGTCAGCGGCGGTGCAGGTCCTTCCAGGCGACGCCCTTGTCGACCTGGGGCTCCCGGGGTAGGCCGAGGACGCGCTCACCGACGATGTTGCGCTGGATCTCGGAGCTGCCGGAGTAGATGGTGCCGGGCCGGGCGCCGATGAAGGTCGTCACCCAGGCCTGGGAGGAGGACGGGGACCCCACGTCGTCGGGTCCGACGCCGGTGGCCGCATCGCGGCCCGACGGGGCCATGGCCTCGGCGCCCAGGACGTCGATGGCGAGCTCGGTCACGGCCTGGTGGTAGTGGGACCAGTTGAGCTTGTTGAGCGACGACTCGGGCCCCGGGCCCTGACCCTGCAGCGAACCGGTGAGGATGCGCATGCCCAGGTAGCGCATGATCTCGACCTTGCTGTAGGCGTGGGCCAGGCGCTGGCGGATGACGGGCTCGTCCGTGCGGCCATGGGCCCGGGCGGCGGCGACGAGGCGCTGACACTCCTCGCCGTAGCGGATGCCGGCCACGGTGGCGTCGTCGCCCCGTTCGAAGGCCAGCAGCGTGTTGGCCACCGCCCAACCGTTGTCCACCCCGCCGACCACGTTGTCGGCCGAGGTGCGGGCATCGGTGAAGAAGACCTCGTTGAAGTCGTGGTGGCCCGCGGCGTTGATGAGGGGCCGCACCTCGACGCCGGGCTGGTCCATGGGGCACATGAGGAACGAGATGCCGGCGTGCTTGGGGGCGTCGGGGTTCGTGCGGCAGAGGACGAAGATCCAGTTGGCCTCGTGCCCGCCGCTGGTCCAGATCTTCTGCCCGTTGATCACCCACTCGTCGCCGTCACGCACGGCCCGGGTGGAAAGGGAGGCGAGGTCGGAGCCCGAGTCCGGTTCCGAGTACCCCTGGCACCACACGTGCTCGCCGGAGATGATGCGAGGCAGGAAGTGCTGCTTCTGCTCCTCGGTCCCCCAGTGCAGGAGGGTGTGGCCGAGGAGGGTCATGGAGAAGAGGTCGTTGTCGCCACCGGTGGGGACGCCGACCCGGGCGAACTCCTCGGCCAGGACCGTCCGCTCGATGAGCGACAGGCCGGAACCGCCGTACGTGGTGGGCCAGGCCACGGCGAGGAGCCCGTTGTCGGCCAGCACGTGGCGCCAACTGTCGACGAACTGCCGGCGGGCCTCGGGGTCGAGCGCGCCGAGGCCCCGCCACCCGCTGGGCAGGTGCTCGGCCAGGAACGCCTGCACCTTCTCCCGGTACTCCTGGGCCTCGGCGTTGTAGCTCGGATCCATCTCGGTCCCCCCGGACTCGTGGCGACGCCCATTCTG
>JBBSLP010000078.1:0-26579 GCA_038255145.1 Acidimicrobiales bacterium | reverse complement strand
GTGCACCCCGTCGCCAACAACGACGCCCCCGCAGGAGGCGCCGACACCAACGACAGACCACCCAGAGCCAAACCCGTGGCACCCGCCACCAGACCAGCCCGCTTCACCACCGACACCGTGCTCATCCCGCCAACCGCCTCCGTTGTTTCCCGCCAGGGCCGCCGCCCGATGGACCCCACCATAACGGCAGGAACACACAGAAGCAAACAACTTCTTAACCAGTCGGCCCCGGGCCGCTACTCGGCGCCGAGGTAGGCGCCCAGGCTGGTGGCCTCGAACAGGCGGGCCACGGCGGGCGACAGCTGCTCGGTGACGTAGGTGAGCTGGTGCTGCTCGGCCAGGCGCCGCATGCCCACCAGGCCCCGCAGCCCGTAGGAGTCCATGAACTCGACGGCGGCCACGTTCACCCTGACGTGGGCCAGGGCGGGCATCACGGCCACGACCCGCTCCAGGCGGTCGGCCAGCTCGTCCGCCTCGGGGTACGCCACCTCGCCCCGCAGGGTCATGACGATGGTCGTCCCGTCGTCCTCGACGGTGGTGGCGATGTCCATGGAGCACACCCTTGCCCGCTCCGGGGCCGCGTCACGCATCGACCCCCGATTCCGCGTCGACCTCCGCCGTCGCGTCGACCTCTGTTCCCGCGTCGACCTCTGTTCCCGCGTCGACCTTCGTTCCCGCGTCGACCAGCTGGAGGTAGCGTCGGATCGTGAGCGACCCTGGCGGTCCGGGCACGGTAGGTCGCCCGCTGGCCTTCCCCGTGCCCGTCATGAAGGCCACCATCGGTCCCCTGCCCGAAGATGGCAGCCGGTGGGCCTACGAGGTCAAGTGGGACGGCATGCGCATCGTGGCCTTCGTCGCCCCCGACGGTGCCGTGGTGCTGCAGTCGACCAACCTGCGTGACGTCACCGTGTCCTTCCCCGAGCTGGCCGGCCTGGGTGCGGCCACAGGTGGTCGGGCCGCGGTGATCGACGGCGAGGTCGTGGCCTTCGACGACCAGGGGCGGCCCAGCTTCTCCAAGATGCAGCACCGCATGCACGTCATCGCCCCTGCGGATGTGGCCCGGCGGGCGGCCGAGGTCCCCGTGGTCTTCCAGGCCTTCGACCTGCTGGGTTTCGACGGCCACGATGCCACCGCCCTGCCGTGGACCGATCGGCGTCGGCTGCTGGGCCAGGTCCTCGAGCCCGGTCCCCACTGGACGGTGCCCGCCGTGCACGAGGACGGTGCCGTCCTGCTCGACGCCATGGGCCAGCTCGGTCTGGAGGGGGTGGTGGCCAAACGCCGCGACAGCCTCTACGAGATCGGTCGCCGCTCCCGGGCCTGGGTCAAGGTCAAGGTGATCCGTGAGCAGGAGCTGGTGGTGGGGGGCTGGGCCGACGGTGAGGGCCGGCGCGAGGGCACCCTGGGCGCGCTCCTGCTCGGCTACCACGACGACGCCGGCTCCCTGCGCTACGCCGGCCGGGTGGGCACGGGGTTCAACGACGCCGAGCTCGACCGGCTCCACGCCCTGCTGACGCCCCTGACCCGGGCCACCTCCCCCTTCGACCCCCTGCCGCCGGTGCTGCACCGCCGCCGCGCCCGCTGGGCCGAGCCTGTGCTCGTGGCCCAGGTGCGCTACGGCGAGTGGACGCCCGAGGGCCTGCTGCGCCACCCCGTGTACCTGGGCCAGCGCACCGACACGGATGCGAGCGAGGTCACCCGGGACCTGTGACCGGCTCCGGTCCGGGCGTTGACCAGCCCGGGGCGCGGCAACGGCGCCGGGGGAAGCCGGCGCCGTCCTACCGATGGTCCGCAGATCACATCAGAGCATGCCCGGACCCCGGCTGCCCGGTCAGGGCGCCGAGGTCACGGCGGGGTCAGACCGTGAAGGCGTGGCGGGGGGCGGGGCGCATGCCGCCGGATCGCGGGGCCAGCCAGCCGGCCCAGTCCGACCACCAGCCGCTGTCCTGCTCGACCGAGCCTGCCATCCAGTCCCCGGCGCTGTCGCTGGTGTCGACGTTGGTGCGCACCGAAGCGTCAGCCGGGCACAGCAGGGCGTGGGCGCCCAGGCCGGGGGCGAGGACGAAGCGGGTGGGGCCCCCGAGCAGGTCGGTGGTGCGGTAGCACGAGCGCCAGGTGGACCAGCGGTCCTCGGAGCCGGCCACGTAGGTGTCACACCCCACCGCGGCCAGGTCGACCTTGGTGTCGTCGATGACGACGCGGCCCGGGTGGGCCAGCAGGTCGCGACCGACGACCTCGGCCAGGTCGGCGAAGAGCTCGGCCGACAGCGTCGTGGGCTGGGCCTCCCAGGCGGCCAGCTCGGCGTCGAAGGCGGCCCGACGGGTGGCGGGACCGCCGAGCTCGGAGCGCTGCTCGTGCTTGTGGCCCAGGGTGGCGAGCAGGCGGGACAGGTCCCGACCCGAGACCGTGCGGCGGGCCCGGGCACCGTCGACCCAGCCCGACACCAGGTCGTGGCGGTCGACGTCGTCACCGACGGGCCAACCCAGCACCGTGCCCAGGGTGGTGAAGGTGGCCACCCGCTCATCGCTGGTGGCGGCCAGGTGGCCCACGACGGCGGCGGCGGTGATGCCACCGTCACGCACCCCGCACAGGTTGACGTCGTCGCTGCCCGTGGCCGCGGTGATGGCGTCGATGGCCTCTTCGATGGCCAGCACGTGGGCGGCCAGGTCGCAGCGGCTGTCACCGGCCGTGGCATCGCGCCAGATGGCGACGAAGACCTGCTGGCCCTGGGCCACCAGGTGGGCCACCAGGCTGCGCTGCGACGACAGGTCGATCACATCGTGGCGGTGGGCGTGGGGCGGCACCACCAGCAGGGGCCGCTCGTGCACCTGGTCGGTGGTGGGGGCGTAGCTGACCAGGTCGAGCAGTTCGTTGCTGAAGCGGAGGGTCGAGGGGGTGGCGCCGGGGCGTGCGGTAGGCGCCGGGGCGGCGGTCGGGGTCGCCTTGCGGGGTGCGCTGCGGTGGTCGATCTGGGCGCCGGGCCGGCCTGAGGCCCGGCCAGCGCGTCGACGGTCGTCCAGGACGTGCACGGTCGCGTTGGCCATGGGTGGAGAACTCTCCATCGGACTGCGCAGATGATCCGACGAGGGCCGTCGATCTGCGTTGCAGATGGAGACTACGACATTCCATCCCTGCCGGGAAGGGGGGTGACCGCGAAAGGTGGGGGTACACGGGTTACATCTCTGTTTCGTGACAACGAACACCGTCATGCTGACGCCGTGTCCGCTCAGCCCCTCAGCCGCTCAGCCCCTCAGCCCCTCAGCCCCGGGTCGCCAGCCACTCGGCCTCGGCCCGGCCCAGGGGGGTGGACGGTGGGGCATCGGTCCACGGCCAGATCTCCTCGGTGATGCGGCGCCAGTCGGCCGTGGCCCGCAGGCGTCCGAGGATGGCGAAGACGCCCATGTTGATGCGCTGGATGAGCACGAAGCTGGCCGGCACCGTGGTGTAGCGGGTGACGGGGCTCTCCCGGTTGAAGGTGCGCCGGACCAGGGAGGACGCGTACTCCGGCGAGGCGGCCCGGGGACCGGCCTCCTGCACCAGCCGGTAGAACTGCTCGAAGAAGGCGGCCACCTCGTCGGTGGTGACAGGGGCATCGGCAGCCAGCAGACCGGCATCGACCACGGCCCGGCGGAAGGCCTCGGGGTCGTGGTCGACCACCATCGAGGTGATCATGGCCCGGAACAGGCCGAGCTCGTCGCCGTCGAAGTGCCTGACCAGGCCGAAGTCGAGGAAGCTGACGTGGCCGCCGGGGCGGAACAGGTAGTTGCCGGGGTGGGGGTCGCCGTTGAAGGCGCCCAACCGGTAGAGCGACCGGAAAACGAACCGGTAGATGGCCTCGCCGGCCAGGTCCTTCTCGGCCTGGTCCCAGGTGTCGACCTCGTCCAGGGTGGCCCCGGTGTGCAGGTCGGTCACCAGCACCCGTGACGTGGACAGGTCCATGCGCACCTCGGGCACCGAGATGAAGGGGTGGCCCCGGTAGGCGTCGGCGAACAGCTGCTGGTTGGTGGCCTCGTTGCGGTAGTCGAGCTCCTCGGTGATGCGCTCCTTGAGCTCGGTCACCACGGGGGCGGGATCGAAGCCGGGGTACACCAGGGCCAGGGAGCCGAAGACGAGGTCGGCGTTGGCCAGGTCGGCGGCGATGGCCTCGGCCGCCCCCGGGTACTGGACCTTGACGGCCACGGCGTGCCCGTCGCGGGTGATGGCCTTGTGGACCTGGCCGATGGAGGCGGCGGCGATGGGTTCGGCCTCCCACTCCAGGAAGATCTCCTCGGGCCGGGCCCCCAGCTCGTCGGTGACCACCTTGGCGGCCAGTTCGGCAGCCATGGGTGGGGCGTCGGCCTGCAGGGCGGTGAGGGCCTGGCGCAGGGGTTCGGGCAGGCCCTCGTCGATGAAGCTGGCCAGCTGGCCCAGCTTCATCATGGCCCCCTTCATCTGGCCCAGGGTGGCCCTGACCTCCTCGGCCGTGCGCAGCTGCAGCTGCTGGTCGAGCTCGATGCGGCGCTCGGCCGAGGCGAACGTGGACCGGGCCTTGGACAACGCCGTGGCCGTGCCCACCCGGGCCGTCAGGCCGGCGATCTGGGCGCTGCGGGCCGCCCGCCCCGTGCTGGACAGGGCCCGCAACGGCCCCACCGGCACCCGACGGCGGACCAGTACCGCAGCGGTGGCCGCGGCGGCGGCCACCGCCAAGCCGGCCGCAGCCAGCCCGCGGGCCCGTCGGGTCATCAGCTCTCGCCGATGGACACGAGCTGGACGACGGCGCGCTCCTCGGTGCGGCTGCGGTCGAGGTCGACGCGGGCCACCAGGGTCCAGTCGGCGTCCTCGGCCTCGTTGAGCAGCACCTGGCGCACGGTCCAGTGGTCGCGGTGCTCCTCGACGTCGAACCACTCGTTGCCCCGGGCCGCGGGGTCGGTGCGCAGGGCGCCGTGGGCCTCCTTGAAGGCGGTGGCCGCGGCCCACAGGCGCTCGCGGGTCCACTTGTCGTCCACCCCGGGGGCGGTCTCCACCCCCTCGAGGGCGGCCCAGTCGGCCCGGGACAGGTACTGCACCCAGGAGAAGACCTGGTTGCGCACCATGACCTTGAAGGCGCGGCGGTTGCTGGTGATGTCGGGCGGGGCCTGGGGCAAGGCGGGTGGTCCATCCTCGGGGTTCTTCAGCCGCTCCCACTCGTCGATGAGTGACGAGTCGACCGAGCGGACGCTGACGCCCAGCCATTCGATCAGGTCGTCGACGTCGTCGGTGGATGCGGCTATGGGCACGGTCTGCACGAGGGTCTTGTAGGCGTCGGTCAGGTAGCGCAGCACGACGCCCTCGGACCGCTTGAGGCCGTAGTCGCCCACGTACTCGCGGAACGTCATGCCCCGCTCGTGCAGCTCGCGGGCCACGGCCTTGGGCTTGATGGACTCCTCGACCCAGGGATGGGCCGGGCGCCACTCGTTGAACGTCTCGTAGAGGAACTCGCCCCGGGGCTTGGGCCAGGTCACGTCGGCCAGCTTGGCCATGCGCTCCTCGTACTCGAGCCCCTGGCGCTTCATGGCCGTCATGGCCTCGTCCTTGGCCCGTTCGAGCTGCTTGGAGAGGATGGGCATGGGGTTGTCGAGCACGGCTTCGACCACGCTGAGCACGTCGGCCGCGTACTCGGGGGAGGCGGGGTCGAGCTTGGCCACGGTGTGCAGCACCCAGGGGGACAGGGGCTGGTTGAGGCGGAAGTCCTCCTGCAGGTCGAGGTTGACCCGCACGATCCGCCCCTGGTCGTCGGGCCGCTCGAGGACCTCGACGATGCCCGTGGCCACGAGCGACCGGTAGATGCTGATGGCCCGGCGCACGTGCTTGCGCAGCTCCTTGCGGGGCTCCTGCACGGCCAGCAGCAGCTCCTTGACGGCCTGGCGGCCGTCGCCGGGTCGGTCCAACAGCTCGAGCAGCATGGCGTGGGTGACCTTGAAGGACGAGGTCAACGGTTCGGGCTCGGCCGTGGTCAGGCGATCGAAGGTCTTCTCGTCGAAGTGGGCGTAGCCCCATTCGGGCTGCTTGCGCTTGACCAGCTTCTTCTTCTTCTTGGCGTCCGTGGCCGCCGCGGCCTCGGCCCGCTGGTTGTCGATGACGTGTTCGGGGGCCTGGGCCCACACCCAACCCTTGGCGTCGTAGCCCTTGCGCCCGGCCCGGCCGGCGATCTGGCGGAACTCACGCACCGACAGGACCCGCGTGCTCTGGCCGTCGTACTTGCACAACTGGGTGAAGAGCACGGTGCGGATGGGCACGTTGATGCCCACGCCCAGGGTGTCGGTGCCGCAGATGAGCTTGAGCAGCCCTTCCTGGGCCAGCTTCTCGACGAGCAGGCGGTACTTGGGCAGCATGCCGGCGTGGTGCACGCCGATGCCGTGGCCCACGTAGCGGCGCAGGTCGGCCCCGAAGCCGGAGTCGAAGCGGAAGCCGCCGATGGCCTCCTTGATGGCCACCTTCTCGTCCTTGGTGGAGACCTCGATGGAGGTGAAGGCCTGGGCCTGGTCGATGGCCGCGGCCTGGGTGAAGTGCACGACGTAGACGGGGGCGAGGTCCTGGGCCAGCAGCTCGGCCACGGTCTGGTGCAGGGGGGTGTGCTTGTACTCGAACTCGAGGGGGACCGGCCGCTCGGACTTCTTGACCAGGGTGCAGGGGATCCCGGTGCGACGCTCGAGCTCTTCCTGGAGCTTGCGGGTGGGGCCGAGGGTGGCCGACATGAGCAGGAAGCGGGTCTTCGTCAGCTCGATGAGGGGGACCTGCCAGGCCCAGCCCCGGTCCCGGTCGCTGTAGTAGTGGAACTCGTCCATGATGACGACGTCGATGGGGGCGTCGGCACCCTGGCGCAGAGCCATGTTGGCCACGATCTCGGCCGTGCAGCAGATGATGGGGGCGGTGGGGTTGACGGCGGCGTCGCCGGTCAACATGCCCACGTTGTCCGAGCCGAAGGCCGCGCACAGGGTGAAGAACTTCTCGCTGACCAGGGCCTTGATGGGGGCGGTGTAGAACGACCGCTCACCTCGGGCCATGGCTGCGAAGTGGGCGGCCGTGGCCACCAGGGACTTGCCCGAGCCGGTGGGGGTGTCGAGGATGACGTGGCGCCCGGCCAGCAGCTCGAGGATGGCCTCCTCCTGGGCCGGGTACAGCTCGAGCCCGGCGTCGATGGCATAGCCCAGGAAGGCGTCGAGGAGCTCGTCCTCGCTCGGGTTCGCAGCGGTGGGGAGGCAGGCGAGCAGGGGATGGCGGTGGGCGTCCATGGTGCCCCGCCGAGGGTACCTGCCGTGGCCGGCGTCAGGCCCCGAGCTCGTGGGCGGCCACGGCGAAGATGTCCGCGCCCGCGGTCACGGGCACGAGGTGGCCAGCGCCGTCGACCGGGTGCCACACGGCCCCGGGCGTGCGCTCGGCGACCTCCTGGTTGACGGGCAGCGGGACCAGGCGGTCGTCCGTCCCCGGCCACACAGGTGCCGCCCAAGGCCGGGGGCGTCGGGGGACTTGTGGCCCTGGTGGGAGCGACGGCCGGGGCGGACGCTGGAACCATGGCAGCACACGACGTGGCGATCCAGCGGCAGGCGACGATCTGGACGGCGCTGTACGGCCCGGCCCGGGCTGCGGTCATGATCGGCGAGCTGATCGAGCTCGGCGCGGCGGAGCCCGCACTGGACCTCCGTGCCGCTGTCGACCGCATCGACCCCGAGGAGGTGGCCGACTACGAGGACTTCGTGGCCACCCGGTGGTAGCGGCGGGGCTCAGTCCCTGCGGCCGAGGACGCTGGCGGGCAGGGGACGGTCGGTGAGGTCGACGACAGCCGCCTCGAGCCTGTCGTCGGCGTCCCCGGGGGGCGGGGACACGCCCCGAGGTGTGCCGACCAGGGTGTCGACGGCCACCGCGGCCACCACCAGGACCTCGGCCAGCAGCAGGGCCCGGGAGGCGATCACCAGGCGGGACCCGGCCGAGCCGATCCAGAAGTCCATGTCCAGCTCGCCGGCGGCCAGCGCGGCCAGGGCGACGACGAAGCTGCCGACGGCGGCCGTCGGGAGCCACCACCCCCCGCCGAGACGCAACTCCCGCCGGGGCCGTCGGGCCAGCACCAGGGCGGCGACGATGACGACGGTCGAGATCACGATCGTCGTGCGGGCGTAGCCCCACAGGCCCCGCAGGGCGGGCTCGACCCGGTCGACCTGCGATGCGTCCCCCCGCAGCAGGGCGGCGAGGCCGTCGCCGGTGATGTCGCGCTGGGCCTGGGTGCCGAAGCGGGCGCTCAGCACCGACCAGGACGCGCCCACGGCCACCGCGAGGACGAGCGCAGCCAGCCCGGGCAGGGCCCGGCGCCGCTGCACCACCAGCCAACGCAGGGCGATGAGCGGCGCGATGACCGCCACCACGGTCACCAGGGCCTCGCTCTTGGTCAACGCCGCCGCGGCCAGGCACACCGCGGCCAGCCGCGTCGTGGCCGGTGTGGGCGGCAGCACCAGGCCGGCGATGGCGGCCGCGGTGGCCATGGCCGCCCAGGCCAGGTCGGCGTAACCCCGGGTGCCGAACCCCCCGGCGATGCCGAAGGAGCCCACGGCGAACAGGCCGGCGAGCACGGCCACGGGCAGCTGGGCCCGACGGCGAACCGCCCCGGCCACCAGCACCCCGGCCAGCACCACCACCAGCCAGCTCTGCACGCTGGTCACGGCCTGGCCCAGCTGCAGGTCACCGCCATCGACCACGGACCACAACCCGGCCACGGTGGCCGGGACCAGAGGGGGGTAGTCCGAGTGCGACCAACCCAGCGCCGCGGTGGCCATCGCCTCGCGTGCCGCCGCACCCCCGTGCCACAGCCAGCGGGCGTGGAACAGCCACACGGCCCGCTCGTCGTACTCCGTCGCCGGTCCCAGCGAGCCCACCAGCACCGGGGCGCTCATCACCGCCACCACGGCCAGGCACCAGGCCCGGGCCGGCCCGGGTGCGGCCGCTGCCTCACCCGGTGCCGGTGTCGGTGCTCCCGCCCGGGGAGCCCGGCGTCGGGACACGACCACCGCGCTGGCCAGCCACGTGGCCAGGGTGACGACGAGCACCCAGGGCAGCAACGCACCCCGGGTGACCAGGGAGCCCACCGCCGCGGCACTGAGCACCAGCCCGCTGGTCACCCCGGTCAGGGGCAGGGCCACCGACCACGACGGCGCCACCACCCAGGCCGGGGGCAGGCCCACGACGACCACGAACACCAGGGCCACCACGAGCGGGGCCACCTATCCGGCCCTGCGCAGCTCGACGACGGCACCGTCGCAGCCCCCGCCGGCAGGGTCGTGGCGCACGTCGAGGACGGGGACCCGGGGGTCGTCACCGTCGACCACCACGATGTCGCCGAACAGGTGGTCGACGACCAGCTTCAGGTCGAGCTCTGGGCCGGGGTCGGGGATGCGCACCCGGGTCCCCGGTGCCACCAGAGCGTCAGCGGCCGCGGCCAGGCAGGCGTCGTGCCGCTGAAGGACATCGGCCCGCTGCCGCCACGGGCCGCTGGCCACGTCCCTGGTGACGAGCACGCCTCGCAGGGCGTGCACACCGAGCACGGCCACCGCGGCCAGCAGCAGCACGGCTATCCCCGTCCTGGCCCGTCCCCCGCCCGTGGGAGGACGGCCACCATCCCGCATGTAGGTCACGCTACCGGTCGGTCCTGCTACTGCTCGCGCGGTCACGCCCGCCTCCACACCCGCACGTAGTCGACCAGGAACTCGGCTTCCGTCGGGGTGGCCGAGGTGGCCGCCTCGGCCCAGTCGTCGCCGGCCCGGCCCAGGAAGCCGTTGAGGAGGACGAAGCCGGGCTCGTCGTGTCCGGCGAAGGCCGAGGAACGGAAGGTGGGCTGGCCGTCCACGTAGTACTGCACGTGGTCGGGGTACCAGTCGACGCCGACCACGTGGAACGACGAGGTGAAGTCGGTCCCCGGCACCAGGCCCTCGTCCTTGACCAGCTCGTCGCACGTGCCCCGGGTGTGGGCCGACTGGTTGACGTGGCCAGGGTCCCGGCCCAGGTGCTCGAAGATGTCGAGCTCGTACTGCTGCACCCGGCAGGCGTCGTCGGGCCAGGTCAGGGGCAGGACCCAGGCGATGCTCCACAGTCCCGGCCCGCGGGCCGCCTGCACCCGGAACTCGAGGTACTGGCCCGAGCCCACCGTCAGCTTGCCCTTGCTCTGCACCATGGCCGTGTCGTAGGTCCGGCTGATGCCGCAGCTGTCGATGGCCGCGGCCCGGCGCCGGAAGGGGATGTGCAGCACCCCGCCCTCGAGGCCCAGGGCGTCGGGGGTGAAGAACTCGGCTCCTTGGCAGAACTGGCCGCCCCAGGGCGGACCCACGTTCCAGGTCGTGGTGTCCAGGGTGGGCCTGTCGAACTCGTCGCCTCCCAGGAAGGTGAACGTGCCCGGCGCCCCCACCGGCGTGGGGTCGACCGGGCCATCGGTGCTGGTGGGCACCGTCGACCCCGGCCTCGGGGCGCTGGTGGAGGAGGGGTTCGCCGTGGTCGGGGTGGGAGCGGTGGTCGTCTCGCCCCGGTCGTCGCCGGAGCCGCTGCACGCAGCCAGCACGAGTGCGACCGCGGCCAGGGCCACCACCGACGTCCGCCATCGGGATCCGTGCGCGCCCATGCGGCTGCCTCCGCCGTCCGTAGAGGACCGGGAGCCACCGCAGGCACCCGGTCGCGCCGCCATGGAGAAGTCTACGGACCCGACCAGCCCGCGCTACTCCAGGCCGGCGGCCTCGAGGCCCTTGGCCATGGTCGTCTCCACGCTGCGGGCGTACTTCTCCACGTCCTCGGGGAGCTCGCCCATGCGGCCGTCGATGTAGCGGCGGTAGACGCCCTCGCCGATGGCGGCCGAGCGCCAGGCGTTGAACGCCGTCCAGTAGTCGAGGTCGTCGAGGTCCCGGCCCGACAGCTCGGCGTAGCGGGCGGCCACGTCGGCCCGGCTGCCGAAGCCTCCGGCCCGGGTGGGCGGGTCCACGGCGCCGGTGGCGGGCTCCTCGGGCGGGATCCAGAAGCGCAGCAGGTAGGACACGTCGGCCAGGGGGTCGCCCAGGGTGCACAGCTCCCAGTCGAGGATGGCCAGGGTGGTGCCGTCAGGGGCGTGGATGGCGTTGCCCAGGCGGAAGTCGCCGTGGACGATGTGGGCCGGGGGCTCGGCGGGACGGTGGTCGACCAGCCAGGCGTGCAGGCGCTCCATCCCCGGCAGCTCCCGGGTCTTGGATGCCTGCCACTGGCCCGACCAGCGCTTGAGCTGGCGGTCCAGGTAGCCGCCCTGGCGGGACAGGTCGGCCAGGCCCACCTCGTCGAGGTCAACGGCGTGCAGCGCCACCAGGGCCTGGACCATGGTCTCCGCCGCCTGGCGCCGGGCCGCCTCGTCGGGCAGCAGGGCCCGCACGTCATCGGCGGTGTGGACCACGGCACCGTCCACGTACTCCATGACGTAGAACGGCGCCCCGTTGACGGCGTCGTCGCGGCACACGCCCAACATGGTGGGCACGGGCACGCCGGTGTCCCGCAGGGCGTCCATGATGCGGTGCTCACGGGCCACGTCGTGGGCGCTGGCCAGCAGGTGGCCCAGGGGCGGTCGGCGCAGCACGAAGCGCTGCCCGTCGGCGTCGTCGACCAGGTAGGTGAGGCACGAGTGCCCGCCCGCCACCCGGGAGAAGGACAGCGGACCCACGGCCTGGGGCACGTGCTCGGCGAACCACGCCGTCACCGGCCCGGCGTCGATGCCCACCGGCACCTCGTCCTCGCCCGCCTGCACCCCGACGTGCGCTGCTCCAGCCATGCCGACCCCCAGCTCCTCGTCTGCCACCACGGTCACCGACGTCGACGTACGCACTGACGTCCACTGACGTTGCTGTCAGTCGGCGACCCGGTCGATCCGGTCCGCAACGTAGCCGGCCGTCCGCCACCCGCCATTACGATCCTGCTGTGACCACCGCCCCGGCCCCGACCGCCCTGCCCGTCGCCCGTCGCATCTGGGACGTGGTCGAGCCCCTGGCTGCGGCCATCTACTTCTCGCCCGAGGCCCACGCCGCCTACCAGGAGCTGGGCTTCGGGGGCTCCAGCCGCGAGGTGGCCGGCATCCACTACCCCGACATGGTGGCCTACTTCACCAGCCGCGGTGCCTGCCTCGGCCCCCACGTCTCCGGCCACCTGGTGGCGTCGGCCTTCGGCGTGTTCAAGCGGCCCATGGTCGTCGCTGCCCTCGAGGAAGGCTGGAAGCGCACCGACCAGGCCGCCATCCTCGCCGCCCGCGACCACGGGGCGGTCGCCCAGCTGGCCCGCATCCTCGGCGAGCGGCCCGAGGGCCTCGAGTGGGCCACGTCCGTGCTGGCCCGCATGGCCGACGCCGCCCCGGGCGAGGGTCGCACCCTGTACTCGGGCCTGCTGTCGCTCGGCTACCCCGGTGATCCCCTGGGCGACTTCTGGCGGGCTGCGGACCTCGTGCGTGAGCATCGGGGGGACTCCCACATCGCCGCCTTCGCCGCCGCCGACCTCGACGCCACCGAGGTGGGCCTGCTCACCGACCCGTGGCGGGGCTACCCCCTGCGTTCGTGGGTGACGTCGCGGGGGTGGACACCAGACGAGCTCGACGCCGCCTGTGATCGGCTGCGATCCCGGGGCCTGCTCGACGGCGACGAGCTGACGGCCGAGGGCTTCGCGGTGCGCGAGGGCCTCGAGACGGCCACCGACGTCATGGAGCGGCGCCTCGTCGATGCCCTGGGCGACGACGCCGACCGCCTTTTCACCGTGCTCGACGGCTGGTGCGACCTGGTCGTGGCCGCCCGGGGCTACCCGGCTCGGGTCCGCTGGCCGCGCCCGACCGCCTGAACCTACGATCCGCCCAGGTCAGAAGATCAGACCGGTTGGGGATCCGAGGGGGACACCATGGCCAAGCTGTGCGAAGGACGCGTCTGCATCGTCACCGGAGCGGGGCGGGGGATCGGCCGCGAGCACGCCATCATGCTGGCCGAGCACGGGGCCAGGGTCGTGGTCAACGACGTCGGCGGCACCCCCGAGGGCACGGGCAACGATGTCGGACCCGCCCAGCAGGTGGTGGACGAGATCGAGGGCTTCGGCGGCGAGGCCGTGGCCAACGGCGACGACGTCTCCTCGTGGGAGGGGGCCCAGCGCATGGTCAACCAGGCCATCAGCACGTTCGGGCGCCTCGACGTGCTCGTCAACAACGCCGGGATCCTGCGCGACCGCATGGTGGTCAACATGACCGAGGAGGAGTGGGACGCGGTCATCAAGGTCCACCTGAAGGGCACCTTCGCCCCGGCCCGCTGGGCGGCGGCCTACTGGCGGGAGCTGGTCAAGGGGGGCGAGGAGGTCGATGCCCGCATCATCAACACCACCTCGGTGTCGGGCATCTACGGCAACGCCGGGCAGACGAACTACGGGGCGGCCAAGGCCGGCATCGCCGCCTTCACCCAGATCGCCGCGCTGGAGCTGTACCGCTACGGCATCACGGTCAACTGCGTGTCCCCGGGCGCGCTCACCCGGCTGACCGAGCCTCTGGCTCGCGGGCCCATCGATGACGAGCAGCGGGAGCGGCGCTCACCGCGCTGGATCGCCCCCATCGTCACCTGGCTGGCGTCGACCGAGTCGGCCGGGGTGACGGGACGGGTGTTCCAGGTGTCGGGTCAGGGCCTGGCCATCGCCGAGGGCTGGCACAAGGGCCCCGAGGTGCCGGCGGTGGACGATCCCGCCGGGCTGAAGGACGTGGTGGCCGATCTCATGGCCCGGGCGAGGCTCAACGCCGACATGCAGGGCGATGACATCGAAGGTCCGGGCCGGCCGGTCAAGCAGATCTGAGAGAAGAACGCTCCGGACGGAGCGGCAGAGAGGTGGACGGGTCTCCCACGGAGTCGATCCGAGGGGGACCCGTTCAGCTGATGCGGGCGGTGATGCGCAGCACGGTGTACGCCGCGGCCAGGGCCTCGCCCTCGGCGGGGGTCACGGGGCCGGTGAGGTCGTTGATGGCCCGCTCCAGGAAGCGGAAGCGGGTGTCGGCCACGGCGCCGAGGACCTCGGCGGCGATGTCGGCCACCTCGGACAGGTCGAGGTAGGGGTGGAGCTCGGAGCGGCCCAGGAAGGCGGCCCAGCAGGTGTCGTCGCCGGCGAAGGTGGCGACGAGGTACTCGTCGACCTCGGGGCGGGCCAGGAGAGCGACGTGGTTGGGGTGCAGGCCAGTGATCATCGGGATCCTTCGGACGCTGGGGCTTTGACCATCACAACGAGGTGGTCACCTCGTGGTTGCAGGTCCTGGGTGGGAGTGCTCATCCCCCGTACTCGGCATCGATCTGATCACCCATAGGGGCGGCGTGCCGACGCGTTCGTCCTGGTCGGGATGATCTGCCTACGGTGAGCGGCCATGGCACTACCGGTTTCCGCGATCCTGGGCGATCTCGCCGATGCCCTCGGTGAGCGCGGGGTGGCCGTGCTGTCCGCCCCGCCGGGCACGGGCAAGTCGACCCTGGTGCCCCTGGCGCTGGCCGCCGCCCCCTGGCTGGGGGACGGCCGGGTGCTGGTCCTCGAACCCCGCCGGCTGGCCGCCCGGGCCGTGGCCCGCCGCCTGGCCCAGCTGTCGGGTGAGCCCGTGGGCCGCCGGGTGGGCCACCGCATGCGGGGCGACACCATGGTCTCCGAGGCAACCGTCGTCGAGGTGGTGACCGAGGGGGTGCTCACCCGCATGGCCGTGGCCGACCCTGGCCTCGAGGGGGTGGGGGCGGTCATCTTCGACGAGTTCCACGAGCGTTCGCTCGATGCCGACCTGGGTCTGGCCCTGTGCCTCGAGGCTCGCACCGCACTGCGCCCCGACCTGCGCCTGCTCGTCATGTCGGCCACCCTCGACATCGACGGCGTGGCCGGGGTCCTGGCCACCGCGGCCACCGATGGCGGGGTCGTGCCCGTGGTCGAGGTGATGGGCCGCACCCACCCCGTGGACGTGCGCTGGGTGCCGCCCCCGCCCCGTCCCGCCGGTCGGCGGGCCGGCGAGCGGGAAGCCGATCACGAAGCGGCCGTGGCCGACGTCGTGCGCCGGGCCCTGGCCGAGGTCCCCGTGGGCGATGTGCTCGTGTTCCTGCCCGGGGCCCGGGAGATCCGCCGGGTGGCCCAGAGGCTGGGCGGGGCCCCTGCCGCCGTGCTCCCCCTGCACGGCAGCCTGCCCCCCGCCGACCAGGACCGGGCCCTGGCCCCTGACCCCCACGGGCGGCGCAAGGTGGTGCTGGCCACGACCATCGCCCAGACCAGCCTGACCATCGAGGGCGTCACCGTGGTCGTCGACAGCGGCTACACCCGGGTGGCCCGCTTCGACCCCCGCCGGGGCCTGGGCGGCCTGCACACCCAGCGGGTGTCACGGGCGGCGGCCACCCAGCGGGCGGGCCGGGCCGGGCGGCTGGGGCCCGGGGTCTGCTACCGGTTGTGGTCCGAGGTCGAGCACCACCACCTGGCCGCGGCCGACCTGCCCGAGATGGCCACCGCCGACCTGGCATCCCTGGCCCTCGACCTGGCCCGCTGGGGCGACCCCGGGGGCGACCAGCTGGTGTGGCTGGATCCGCCGCCGCCCCCGGCCCTGGCCGCAGCCCGTGACCTGCTGGCCCGGCTGTCCCTGGTCGACGACCGGGGCCGGCCCACGGCCGAGGGGTTGGCCGTGGCCCGCCTCGGCCTCCACCCCCGCCTGGGCCACGCGGTGGTCGCCGCCACCGCCCGGGGCCATGGCGGCCTGGCCTGCGATCTCGCCGCGCTGTTGGAGCAGCGCGACGGGGGTGCGGCCGGCTCCGGCGCCGACGTGCGCGAGCGCCTGGCCGGGTTGCGGGCCCCCGGTCGGGCCCGCGACGAGGCCCGCCGCCTGCGCCGGCGCAGCGGGGTGGGGGGGACACCGGGCACGGGTGACACGAACGCCGCAGGGGCCGTGCTCGCCCGGGCCTGGCCCGACCGGGTGGCCCGGCGCCGGGACGGGGGCAGCGGCCGCTACCTGTTGGCGTCGGGCGCCGGGGCCGTGCTCGCTCCTGGCGATCCCCTGGCCGGCCACGAGCTGCTGGTGGCCGTGGACGTGGACCGCCCACCCGGCGGTGGTGACGCCCGCATCCGCCTGGCCGCCCCCGTGGACGAGGCCGACCTGGTGGGGACCGAGGACGTCGCCGTGGTGCGCTGGGACCCGCGCCAGGGCGAGGTCCGGGCCCGACGCGAACGGCACTACGGCGCCCTGGTGCTGGCCTCGGGGCCCCTGGCGGCACCGCCAGCGGGGTCCGAGGTCGCGGCCCTGCTCGAGGGGGTGGCCCAGCTGGGTCTGGCCGTCCTGGCCTGGACGCCGGCCACGTCGGGGTGGCGGGACCGGGTGGCGTTCCTGCACCGGGCGGTGGGCCCCCCGTGGCCCGATGTCGGTGACGATGCCCTGGTCGCCGCCCTGGCCGACTGGCTGGGGCCTGCCCTCGTGAGCGCAGGCGCCCGACGCCGGGCCGACCTGGTCCGCGTCGACCTCGGCCCCGCCCTGGGGACGCTGCTGGCCTGGCCCCTGCCCCGCCGCCTCGGCGAGCTCGCCCCCACCCACCTTCCCGTGCCCTCGGGGCGCTCGGTGCGGGTGGACTACGGCGGTGAGCAGCCCGTGCTCGCCGTGCGCCTGCAGGAGTGCTTCGGCTGGACGGAGACGCCCAGGGTGGCCGACGGCACCGTGCCCGTGGTCATCCACCTGCTGTCACCGGCGGGGCGGCCCCTGGCCGTCACCGCCGACCTGGCCAGCTTCTGGGCCGGCCCCTACCGCCAGGTGCGGGGGGAGATGCGGGGTCGCTACCCGAAGCACAACTGGCCCGAGGACCCCCTGGCCGAGCCGCCGGCGCCACCCCGTCGTCGCCGGAGCTAGGGTCCCGGCCCATGCGCCTCGGCATGTCACTCAACTACTCCGGCGGCTTCAAAGAGAGCGTCACCCGCGTCCAGGAGCTCGAGAAGGCCGGCCTCGACATCGTCTGGATCGCCGAGGCCTACAGCTTCGACGCCATCAGCCAGGTCGGGTTCATGGCCGCCATGACCGAGCGGGTGCAGATCGGCACCGGCATCATCAACGTGTACAGCCGCACGGCCACCCTCACGGCCATGACCGCGGCGGGCTGCGACTTCGTCTCCGACGGCCGCTTCATCCTCGGCCTGGGCGCCTCGGGTCCCCAGGTCATCGAGGGCTTCCACGGCGTGCCCTACGAGAAGCCCATGCAGCGCATCAAGGAGTACATCGAGGTCTGCCGCATGACGTGGCGCCGCGAGCCGGTCGTGTTCGACGGCAAGACCGTGCAGATCCCCCTGCCCGCGGGCCAGGGCACGGGGCTGGGCAAGCCCCTCAAGCTGATCAACCACCCCGTGCGCCAGGACATCCCCATCTGGTGGGCCTCGCTCATGGGCCTGTCCGTCGAGGCCACGGCCCGCTATGCCGATGGCTGGCTGCCGGTGTTCTTCGACCCGGACGGGTTCCAGAAGGTGTGGGGCGCCGACCTGAAGAAGGGCACCGCCAAGCGCGACCCCGCCCTCGGCCGACTCGAGGTGTCCGCCGGCGGCCTGCTGGCCATCGGTGAGGACCTGACCGGCGCGGCCAAGTCCAAGATCCTCGACATGGCCCGACCCCAGACGGCCCTGTACTGGGGGGGCATGGGGGCACGGGACAAGAACTTCTACAACACCGTGGCCCGCCAGTACGGCTACGAGGCCGAGGCCATCGAGATCCAGGACCTGTACCTGTCGGGCAAGAAGGACGAGGCCGCGGCGGCCGTGCCCGAGCGCTTCCTCGACGCCTCCCACCTGGTGGGCCCGCCGTCGTACATCAAGGAACGGCTGGGGGCCTTCAAGGAGGCCGGGGTGACGGTGCTCAACGTCAACCCGGTGGGCCCCGATCCCGTGGGCGCCATCGAGCAGC
This sequence comes from Acidimicrobiales bacterium, assembly GCA_038255145.1. Lineage (GTDB taxonomy): Bacteria > Actinomycetota > Acidimicrobiia > Acidimicrobiales > CAIXPF01 > WHTX01. Next base: position 8,683 of record JBBSLP010000078.1, on the reverse strand, counting down.
TGCGGTCCCTGGTCGACGACGCCTGAGAGTAGCGACCGGCGTCACAACCTCCTCGCCGTACGCCGCCCTTCGTCCCCCTATCACCACCATGGGTCACCCTGTCGGGTGAAGTGCTCACAACTTCACTCGATCGTCATCGTTTAGCGCGCGTCTCGCCACGCTGGGTGGCGCTTGATCTGTCCATAGGCCTTCTGGCCTGGCACGGCGTGGTTACCGGCGAGGGATGTGGCGGTCATGGCACGGGTTCGGATGGGCGGGCGAAGCGCGCGCCACATGGGACGAGGTCTGGTGTTGCTCGGTGCGGCTGCGCTGGCGTGGGCACCGACGATGGCGGTGGCGGGGGCGCAGGAGACGCTGACCCCGATCACCGACTACCTCAGCTACCCGGCGCCGCTGCCGGCTGGTTGTGACGGTGGCGCCGACGTGGTGACAGGGTTGCTCTACGACAACGGCCGCGGCGGCCAGTCGGCCGATCTGCGCAAGCTGGACGTGCGGGCGGGTGACGCCCTCACCGCCAGCTGGGACGGCTGGGCCGATGGCTGCGGCACCGACGACGCCCCCCTGGTGGCGCTGACCCTGGCCGCCTACGACTCGCCCACCGCCGACTTCGACCACCAGCAGGACCAGTACCTGCTCGACGGTTCGCTGTCGTGTGGGGCCGAGGCCGGGGCCTGCGCCACCGGCACCGCCGGTCGCCAGCAGCTGTCCATCACCGTGCCCGGCCCTGCCCAGAGCGAGCTGTGCAACACCCAGCTCGAGCTGGTGATCGGCGCCCCGCTGGCCATCGTCGGCCCCTCGGGGAGCTTCTACAACTCGCTGCTGCGCAACGGCACCGGTCCCGACATGGGGGTCGGGGCCAAGAACCACGCCATCCCCAACTGCACGCCGGGCACCACACCGGTCACCGTGCTCGTGTCCACCACCCTGCCCCCTACGACCACGGCACCGCCGACGACGGCCCCGGCCCAGGTGTCGCCCGACGTGGTCAGCGCCACCACCGCCCCCACGGTCCAGTCGGTGGTCGTCTCGGCCACCACACCCCCCTCGGTGCTCGGCATCCAGGTGGCCCGGGCCCAGCTGCCCAACACCGGTTCGACCTCGGGGTCCATGGCCCTGGCCGGCGCGGCGCTGCTGGCGGCCGGCGGCGCCCTGGTGCTGGCCGGGCGCCGCTCGGGCCAGCGCACGGCCTGACCTGGCCTCGCCTGATCGGACCGAGCTGATGCGGACGATGGCGACTGGTCCAGGCTGATCAGCAGATGACGAGCGGTCCGGGCGGCCTCCACGGCGCCCGGGCCGCTTCGCGTCACCACAGGCCAAGGACGTGAGAACAGGCCGATCCGGGTGGGGCCACCGGGTCGCCCGGCGGTCCGCCCACCAACCGAACGCATCCACCTACGCCAGCGGTACGCCCATGCGTCCGGTTGATCGGACGCGCGCGGTTCGCGTCATCGAGGTCCTTCTCGCGCCGTCTTCAGTCGAGCTCCCCCGGTGGGCCCGTGCCCACGCCGGGCCGGTCAGCGGCGCCGGCGGCGGTGCCGGCAGCCAGGGGGAGGTAGAGGCGGAAGCGGCTGCCCGACCCGGCGGTGCTGGTCACTCCCAGGGCACCTCCGGCCGCGGTCGCCACGGCCAGGGTGTTGGCCAGCCCCAGACCGGGGCTGAACCCGGCCCGCACGGCGTCGACATCGACGCCGGGTCCGTCGTCGGCCACCTCGAGCACGGCGAACCATCCGCGGCGGCCCGGGGGGCGGAGCTCGTCCTCGGTGCCCGACAGCTCGACCAGCCGGGTGGTGATGGCCAGCCGGCCCGATCCCGCCAGGGCCTCGATGGCGTTGAGGGCCAGGTTGAGCAGGCAGCGGCGCAGCTCGGTGGCCGTCACCGCCACGGTGGCATCGCCGGCGGCCAGGTCGACGTGCAGCTCGATGGCCCCCAGGCACGGCCCCAGCAGGGCGACCAGGGCCTCGACGGCGCCGTCCACGGCGATGACGGGCCCGGACGGGGGCAGACCGGATCCGTCCCCTTCCGGTGGCGGGCTGGCCCGGGGGCGGGCCACCTCACCGAAGCGACGCAGCAGGTCCACGGCGTCGTCGATGGCGGTCACCAGGGACGTGGCCCGACGTCGATCGAGCTCGTCGCCGGCTCGCCGGGACATGACCTCGAGGTTGAGGCCCACGGCCACCAGCAGGTGGCGCAGGTCGTGGGCCAGGCCCGCGGCCAACCGGCCGGCGGTGGCCAGGTCGACGAGGGCGTCGTCTGCCGAGGGCGGCCCGCCGGCAGGGGGGCGGGGAACACCATCGGACAGGTCGGCCACCACGCCGAAGATCCCCCGGGCCGGTCCCGGCGTCAAGGGGCGATGGCCGATGTCAGGCGGGGTCGTGGGGCAGGTTGGACCGGGCGGCCCGGAGGTAGCCGTAGGGGGTCTCGGCCAGGAAGTTCGACACCCGGGTCGTGTACACGTCGGCGTAGCGCTCGATCTGGCGGGCGAAGAGGCTCTTGTCGCTGCCGGCCCGCATCAGCGGCCCCCACGTGGGGTTGCCCAGGCGGCTGGCCTCGCGGGCCAGGGGGCGGATGCGGCCGTCGAGGTCGGAGCTGTGGGCGGCGGCGTCGCGGATGACGCGCTCGAGGGCGGCGCCGTGCAGGTCGCTGGGCGGCCCGTAGCCGGCCCGGGAGCGCAGTCGCAGCAGGCGCAGCTCGGCCAGGTGGCGGTCGACGTCGGACTTGGCGGCCATGAGCTCGCTGAGCTGGGCCTCGTGGTCGCCGAACCGGCCGGCGTCGCCGATCTCGGGCTCGAGCTCGCGCAGGATCAGCGCCGTGCGCCAACGCAGCACGTCCTTGCTCACGTGCACGTCACCGAAGAGGTGGTCGCCCACGTAGAGGATGTCGGCCCCCGACAGGCCCAGGCTGGACTCGACCAGGCGGGCGTCGCCACCGGAGTACACGTGGCCCTTCTGCAGCGGTCCCCGGTGGGGGAGCAGCAGGCCCTGGTCCTCGTCGACCATGCGGTACACGGGAAAGCGTCCGGAGAAGAACAGGGGCTTGCGGGCCTCGACGATGACGATGTCGAACAGGTCCCGCCACGTGCGGCCCTCGGGCAGGAACCGGTCCATGGACCACGTCATCATGGCCTTGGTGTAGGACCAGTCCGAGTTGGTGATGAGCAGCAGGGTGCGCCCGGCGTGGCGCTGGTCCAAGAGGGTCAGGGGCAGGTCGGGGTCGAGCTCCACGTAGCGCTCGGGGTCGGCGATGATGCGGGCCTTGAGGTCGCCCTGGGTGTGGGAGCGGTCGAGGGCGTCGGTGACCACCCGGGACACATCGTCGTAGCCCACCACCTCGGGCAGGGCCTTGCGGTCGGCCAGGTCGACGAGCTGGGCGTACAGGCTGGCCTCGGACAGCGAGAACAGCGTGTTCATGAAGTCCCAGCGGGCCTCGCCCAGGTCGACGTACTCGCGGGCGTAGACCGACCGCAGCTCGTCGAAGGGCAGGGGCCGGGTGCCGTGCTGGGCCCGGATCACGTAGCCGAAGCGCGACGCCTTGACCAGGTTGCCCAGCTCGAGGTCGAAGGCCAGGCCCTGCACGAAGGCGGCGGGGTCGAAGACGAGCTCGTCGACGGGCCAGCCCCGCTCGGCCAACAGCGTGCGGGCGTGGTCGAAGGCGGCCCGCTCCCACTCGTCGGAGCGGTACTGGACCAGGGTGTAGTCCATGTCGTACCCGAAGGCCCGGATGGCCCGCAGGTTCAACGTGCGGTTGGCGTAGACCCGGCGCTCGGGGGCGATGTCGCCCTCGAGGGGGTCCCGGGGGTCGAGCGGGTGGGGGGGAACCGTCATCAGCCCGCCGTGGCGGGCGGTGCCTCGGCCAGGGCCGCAGCCAGCAGGTCCAGGCCCGCAGCCGCGAACTCGAACATGTTGGCCACCCGGTCGTCGAGGCCGGTGAGCACGTTGACGGCCTTGGACACCGGGCCCGAGACCGCCACCCAGGCATGGCCCGAGGGGTCGCCGTAGCGGTTGCCGTCGGGTCCGGCCGCCCCACCCTCGCCCAGGGCCCAGGTGGTGCCGAGCACGGCCCGGGCGCCGTCGGCGGCGAAGGTGGCCCAGGGCTCGCTCGCCCCCCGCAGCTTGGCTGGGGACGGGATGGCGTCACCGATCAGGGCGGTTCGGCTGACCAGGGTGTAGACGACCATGCCGCCCACGTAGTAGCGGGAGGCGCCGGGCACGGCCAGCAGGGCGGCGGACATGAGCCCACCCGCCGCCCCTTCGGCCACCGACACCGTCTCCCCCCGGGCGGCCAGGGTGGCGCCGAGAGGGGTCGAACGCTCGACGAGATCCTCGAAGGTGGTCATCGCCGGCGATCGTAGGCGGGGACCGGACCCGGCGCCTCCGGGCCCGTCCCCACCGTCCCCACGGCCCGCCTTCAGCCGACGGGGTAGCGCTCGATGAGCGGGGCCAGGGTGTCGAGGTGGGTCAGGGCGGCGTCCTGGTCGTGGCGGGCCATGGTCCGCGGCGCGAGCACGACGCGGTGCACGCCGAGCTCGATGTAGTGCTCGAGGCGCTCGGCCGGGGGCGGGGTCCACGCGAACAGGGTGATGGGGATGGACATGGCGTCGCGGCCGGCCTCGGTGGCCAGCTCACGGAACAGCTTGATGCCTGCCGCGGGGTCGGGCTTGCCCCCCTGGTTGAGGATCTGGGCGTCGATGGGGCACCACTCATCGGCGTAGGTGGCGGCGTGGCGGATGCCCACGGGCCCGGCGTTGCCCAGGGCGATGGGCACGGTGCCGGCGGTGGGCTTGGGGTACACCCACGACGGGGTGAAGTTGTCGTACGTGCCGGAGAAGGACGCCTCGTCCTTGGTCCACGCCGTGCGCATGGCCTCGACGCGCTCGGCCATGGCCGAGTAGCGCTTCTTGAAGGGCACGTCGGGGCGGTGGTTGGCCAGTTCCTCGGCGTTCCAGCCCACGCCCACGCCCAGCAGCAGGCGCCCGCCCGACAGGGCGTCGAGGGTGGCCGTCTGGCACGTCAGGTCCAACAGGTCGTGCTCGAGCAGCAGGCACACCCCCGTGGCCAGGGTCAGCGTCGTGGTGGCTGCCGAGGCCAGGGCCAGGGACACGAAGGGGTCCATCATGTGCCAGTAGCCGTCGGGCAGGTCCCCCCGGCCCGGGTAGTCCGATTCCCGCCCGCTGGGGATGTGGCTGTGCTCCGGGGCCCAGATCGAGTCGAAGCCCCGATCCTCCAGCTCACGGGCCAGAACATCGGGCCGGATGCCATCGGCGGTGTTGACCGTCAGGTAACCGAAGCGCATGGGTGGGCTCCCCCCTCGTGGATGGACCGGACGCTACCGCAGGGGCCCGGAACCGTTCCCGTGAGGGTTCTAGTGTCCACGTCGGAAGCGCCGGGGCATCACCGCCCAGGGCGACGGGACCAGGGGGCAGCCATGGCCGACACCTACGAGTTCATCGAGTACGAGGTGATCGATCCGGTGGCCACCATCCGCCTGAACCGGCCCGAACGCCTCAACGCGCTGACCTACCCGCTCATGTCCGAGCTGCGCAACGCCGTGGACCGCGCCGCCACCGACCCCGCCGTGGTGGGCATCGTCATCACCGGCAACGGCCGGGGCTTCTGCGCCGGGCTCGACAGCGCGGACCTGGTCGCGGTGACCAGCGGGAACGGCGGCGGGGACCGCAGCGAGCCGACCGACGGCGAGGTGCCCGGCCTGTTCACGTACCTGCTGTCGGTGCCCAAGCCCGTCATCGCCGCGGTGAACGGCCCCGCCGCGGGTGGCGGCGTGGTGCTGGCCACCATGTGCGACGTGCGCTTCGCCACCCCCGCGGCCACCTTCATCTCCGTGTTCGGCCAGCGGGGCCTGATCTCCGAGCACGGCACCACCTGGACCATCCCCCGACTGGTGGGCACGGGTCGGGCCCTCGACATGCTGTGGTCGTCGCGCCGCATCGGGGGGGAAGAGGCGGCCCGCATCGGCCTCGTCGAGTACCTCGTCACCGAGGGCGACCTGGTCACCGCGGCCCAGGACTACGTGCGCCTGCTGGCGGCCACGGTGTCCCCGGCGTCCATGGCCGACACCAAGGAACTGGTCTACCGCCACGCCGGCGCCCCCTGGGAGGACGCCCTACGGGAGACGAACGTGCGCCAGTGGGACGCCATCGACCGTCCCGACAGCAAGGAGGGCATCACCTCCTTCCTCGAGAAGCGCCCGCCCGCGTTCCCGCGATTGGGCGCCTGAGCCTCGTCGCCTGAGCCTCGGCGCCGGAGCCGGGCCTGTCGGGCCGGGCGTCCGCCGGGCGCGCTCAGCCCCCGGGTGTGAGCCGTACGGCCAGGGCGCCCGCGGCCCACGCCTCGTGACCCTCGTCCTCGCCTCGGTAGCGCGCAGCCAAGGCCGCGCGTAGGGGAGCGTCCGTGGGGAGGTCGTCGACCACCGCGCCCTGCACCGGGGCACGCCACCCGCCCAGTTCCAGGGTGGCCCGGGGCCCGGCCGCCAGGTTGCGGACCCAGTCCTTGGGCTCGTGACCGGTCAGCAGCCAGACGGCGCCACCGTCGACCACGAACCAGATCTCGATGCGGTGGGTCCGTCCGCTGCGACGGCCCACCGTCTCCAGGTAGCAGTACGGGTGGTGTCGCCAACCCGCCCACAGGTGGGCCCCGGCATCGGTCCCGTCGCTCAGAGGACGCCCTTGCGGGCCCGGCTCCAGGGCACGTCACGGTCGACCCGGGGCTCACCGGGCAGGCCCAGGACCCGTTCGCCGAGGATGTTGCGCTGGATCTCGTCGGTACCGCCGCGGATGGACATGGACGGCGCGGTCATGAACTCGATCTGGCCGTCGTGGTCGTCGAGCATGCCCTCGGCGCCGCGGGCGTCCTTGGCCAGGTAGGCCTGGGCCTTGTACTGGTCGACCTTGCGCAGCTTGGCCCCCGACCCTGCCGGTCCCGGCGCCTTGCCGGCGGCGGTGGCCGCCGCGGTGCGGGCCCCGGTGAGGCGGGCCACCTCGCCCACCTCGTAGGCGTGCAGGGCCCGGTCGCGCCACACGGGGTCGGCGAGCACGCCCCGAGCGGCCACGTCGGTCAACCAGCGGGGCGCCCGTTGGCCCCGGCTCTGGCCGTCGGCCCCGCCCCGGCTGTCACCGGCCAGGGCCCGCTCGTGGGCCAGCACGGTCATGGCCACGTTCCAGCCCGATCCGGGATCGCCCAGGCGGTAGCTGTCGGGCACCTCGACCCCGCTGAGGAAGACCTCGGAGAAGTGCTGGTCACCGTTCATCTGCACCAGGGGGCGCACCTCGACGCCGGGGGCCTCCATGTCGACCACGAACATGGTCAGGCCCTTGTGCTTGGGCACCTCGGCGTCGGTGCGGGCCAGGCACAGCGACCACCGGGCCCACACCGCCCGGCTGGTCCACACCTTCTGGCCGTCGAGGCGCCAGACCTCGCCGTCACGCTCGGCCCGCAGGGCCACGTTGGCCAGGTCGGAACCGGCCTCGGGCTCGGAGAACATCTGGCACCAGATCTCCGAACCGTCGGCGATGGGCCGCAACCAGCGGTCCTGCTGCTCGGTGGTGCCGTGGGCCAGCAGCGAGGGCCCGGCCATGCCCAGACCGATGGTGTAGGCGTAGAGGTCGGGCACGGCGAACTCACGCTGCACCCCGGCGATGGCTGCGGCCTCGGCCGCCGACGCGTCACGGCCGCCGTGGGCCCGGGGCCAGGTGGGCACGGCCCAACCGCCGGCCACGGTGGCGGCCAGGTAGGCCCGGCCCGGCTCCAGGTCGTCGCTGCCGGCCCCCATGCTGGTCATGCGCTGGTCGGGCCGTCGCCGCGCCACCCCAGCAGCGTCGAGCTCGGCCCTGATCTCGTCCTCGGTGGGCAACTCCTCGGAAGGCATCGGGGCCGAACCTAGCCCTGCCGGTGCCGCCCCGCTCGGGAGACGGCGGCGATCGGTCGTCGGACTTCGACGACGCAGTCGACGCACCACGTGAGTGTCCGAAGCGTTGGCGGCAAGCCCAGCCTGGGCGTGCTCGAGGGGTACTGGCGGCGGCGCACCTTCAGCAGGTCGGTGGGGGTGCAGATGCGACGAGTCGCCGTCGTCGACTACGGGTGCGGGGTCGATGGCCTCGTCGAGCATGACCGTGCGGCGGTCTGGGCGCTGGCCACCGACGCCACCGTGACCACGTGGCCGCTGGCGCCGTCGGCCGGGCGCTCGTCGTCGCCGCGGTGCCCAGCAGGTCACCCCGGCTGACGATGCCGGCAAGGTGGTCGTCGCCGTAGACCAGGGGGTAGGTCCTGTGGGCCGCGGCGGCGAAGCGCCCGGGGCCTGGCCCACGGTGGGGGTACCCCTGACCGAGCCGGGGAGAGCGGCGGCTATGCCGGCCCGCCCGGCTGGAGGTGTGGTCCACTCGTCGCCGTGACCGATTAGGGCGCTGACTGCTTCGGCGCTCGGTGACGGGCCCGCTTCGGGGGGGGGTCCGTCCTGTCCGTGGCCATCTTCGCCGTCATCTACACCTGGTGCGGCAGCTCCCCTTCCTGCGTGGATCCGGTTCCTCTGGCCTGGTCTAGGCCTTGGTCTAGGCCATTCGCTCGGACTGTTAGCAATTTCAGCAATTCGATATCGCCTGGCCCGTCTCCAATGAAGATCATGGGTTAAGCCGGGCAGGCCGCTCTCCATCGACCGAACTGCTATAGAACGACGC
>JBBSLP010000077.1:0-27616 GCA_038255145.1 Acidimicrobiales bacterium | reverse complement strand
TTCAGCAGCGCCTGCTGGACGCCCTCGCCCGAGACGTCCCGGGTGATCGACGGGTTCTCGCTCTTGCGGGCGATCTTGTCGATCTCGTCGATGTAGATGATCCGGGTCTCGGCCTTCTTGACGTCGTAGTCAGCGGCCTGGATCAGCTTGAGCAGGATGTTCTCGACGTCTTCACCCACGTAGCCGGCCTCGGTGAGGGCGGTGGCGTCGGCGATGGCGAAGGGGACGTTGAGCATGCGGGCCAGGGTCTGGGCCAGCAGCGTCTTGCCGCAGCCCGTGGGCCCGATGAGCATGATGTTCGACTTCGACATCTCGACGTCGCTGTCGTTGCCGAACTGCACCCGCTTGTAGTGGTTGTACACCGCCACCGCGAGGATGATCTTGGCTCGCTCCTGCCCGATGATGTATTCATCGAGGAACGACTTGATCTCGCGCGGCTTGGGCAGCTCATCGAAGCGGACCTCGGAACCAGCCGAGAGCTCCTCTTCGATGATCTCGTTGCAGAGATCGATGCACTCGTCGCAGATGTAGACGCCGGGACCGGCGATGAGCTTTTTCACCTGCTTCTGCGACTTGCCGCAGAAGGAGCACTTCAAGAGCTCGGTCTGCTCACCGAACTTGGCCACGCCCACTCCCCGTTTCGCTCGGCCGTCCAGATCTCAGCGGATCGGACCAGCCCGGTCGACGGCCTCTCGGGCCGCGATCACCTCATCGATGATGCCGTACTCCAGGGCCTGAGCGGCCGTCATGACGAAGTCACGCTCGGTGTCCTTGTGGATCTTCTCCACCGGCTGGCCGGTGTGCGATGCCAACACCTCGTCGAGCGCCTCACGCAGGCGCTGGATCTCGTTGGCCACGATCTCGATGTCCGAGACCTGGGCGTAGCTGGTGCCGCCGTAGGGCTGGTGGATGATGATCCGGGAGTGGGGCAGCGCCAGGCGCTTGCCGTGGGCCCCGGCAGCCAGCAGCACGGCGGCGGCCGAGGCCGCCTGTCCGAAGCAGATGGTGCTCACGGAGGGCTTGATGAAGGACATCGTGTCGTAGATGGCGAACATCGCGTTGATGTCGCCGCCCGGCGAGTTGATGTAGATGTTGATGTCCTTGTCGGGGTTCTCCGACTCGAGGTGCAGCAGCTGGGCGCACACCAGGTTGGCGATCGTGTCGTCGATCGGTGTGCCCAGGAAGATGATGTGTTCCTTGAGCAGACGGGAGAACAGGTCGAACGCGCGCTCGCCGCGGTTCGTCTGCTCGACCACGGTCGGCACGAGGTAGCTCATGGCGGCGATGTCGCTCTGACTGGTGATTGCCACCTCAGCCAGGCGGGCGCCGGGGTCGCTCGCGCTCACTCCGCATCCTCCTCCGGATCGGCGTCCGGATCGTCGGTGTTCTCGGCGTCGGTGTTCTGATCTTCGGCGGTCTGATCTGCGTCTTCGGAGGACTCAGCGGTGGGGAACTTGAGGGCGTCCCGCTCGACCGCGGTGCCGTCCTCGTCGACCAGCGCCACGTGCTCCAGCACCCAATCGAGTGCCTTGCCCTTGCTGATCTCCGAGCGTACCGCGAGCATCTGACCAGCGCGCTCGAAGTTCTCCCGAATGTCCTCCGCCGTCTGACCGTACTGCCGGGCCAGCTGTTCGAAGTGCTCGGACAGGTCGCCGTCGGTCACGTCGAGGCCCTCGGCCTCGGCCACGGCCCGCAGGGCTAGGTCGACCTTGATGGCCTGCAGGGAGGGCTCGCGGTACTCGGCGACCACGTCCTCGGCCTGGCGACCGGTCATCTGCAGGTACTGGGCCAGGTCGGCCCCCTGCTGGCGGAGGCGCCCGGCCAGGTTCTGGATGCGGGCGGCGACCTCCTGGTCGACCATGGCCTCGGGCGGGTCGTCGGTGACGAGCTCGGCCAGGGCCTCGCCCACCTTCTGCTGCAGCGCCATGTTGGCCTGCACCAGGCGCTGGCGGCCGAGCTGGTCGAGCAGGGTGGCCCGCAGGGCGTCGACGGTCTCGGACTCGCTGACCTCGTTGACCCACTCGTCGGTCAGCTCGGGCAGGCGGCTGGCCCGCACCTCCTTGACGGCGATGCGGAAGTGGAGGTCGCTCTCGCCCTCCTCGGGGTGCTTGGCGTCGAACTCGACCTCGTCGTCGGCCTTCTTGCCGATCAGGTTCTCGTCGAGTTCGGGCACCACGGCGCCGGAGCCCACCTCGTAGAGGTAGTCCTCGGCGGTGAGGCCTTCGAGGTCCTCGCCGTCCTGGGAGCCGTTGATGTCGATGCGGACCTGGTCGCCCGTATCGGCGGGGCGCTCGGCGGCCTCGAAGTCGGCGTGCTGCTGGCGCAGGGCCTCGACACGCTCTTCCACGTCGGCGTCGGTGGCCGCGGGGCGGGGGATGGTGATCTCCAGCCCGCCGTAGCCCTCCAGGCTGATGTGGGGGCGCACCTCGACGACGGCGTCGAAGGCGACGTTGCCGTCTTCCTCGCCGCTGGTGATGTCGATCTGTGGCGAGGCGATCACGTCGACCTCGTGCTCCCGCACGGCCTGGGAGTAGTACTCGGGGAGCGCCTCACGCAGCGCCTCCTCCCGAGCGGCACCCTTGCCGATGCGGGCTTCGAGCACCCGACGGGGTGCCTTACCTGGGCGGAAGCCGGGGAGGCGGATCTGCTGGGCGATTCGCTTGAACGCGGCGTCAACCGCGGTCTCGAACTCGTCCGCGTCGACCTCGACGGACAACTTGACCTTGTTTCCCTCGAGGGACTCGGTGGTGCTCTTCATCGGAGCGTTGAGTGTAGTTGGAGAAGGGGCCCAAGGCGGACGACCCATGGTGGGGACGCCCGAGCCGTGCTCCCCCGACGGGCGCGTGCGTCCCCCGCCCTCCCCGGCCGGGTGGAGGCAGGGGTAGGCTGCCGCCGTCGTCGGGGAGTAGCGCAGCCTGGTAGCGCACCTGCTTTGGGAGCAGGAGGTCGCGAGTTCGAATCTCGCCTCCCCGACCACTCCCACCTGCTCCGATGTCTCCTGATCGCGGGTCCGATGGTGTGGCGGCAGCGCTGCCGGTGCTGCGGTGGCTGCACGCGCCTACGGGGTGAGTCCGCTCAGGAACAGCTCGATCTGGCGGCGGGCGGGCTCGGCGGCCTGGGCCGACAACGACGCCGGCCTGGCCGTCGCCGTGATGCGCAACCGCTTCAGCGGCGACCTCACCGCCGTCGAGCGCATCGATGAGTCCATCGCCGAGACGTGGTCTTGATGGGCGGAGGGCCGCCGCCGACCTCGCCCGCCAAGCTCTCGAATCGGCCGAGCTGTTCTGGATCACCACCGTGCGCGACGACGGTCACCCCCACGCCACCCCGCTGGTGGCGGTGTGGTTCGACGGCGCCCTCCACGTTTCCACCGGGCCCGATGAGCAGAAGGCCATCAACCTGCGCACCAACCCCGAGGCGCTGCTGACCACCGGCTGCAACACCTGGGACGGGGGCCTCGACGTGGTCGTCGAGGGCACCGCCGTCCGGGTCACCGACGATGCCCGGCTGCAGGAGCTGGCGGCGGCGTGGACGACGAAGGGGGATGGGCGGTGGCGGTTCGAGGCCCGCGACGGCGCCTTCCACCACGAGCAGGGCGAGGCCCTGGTGTTCGCCATCGCCCCCGCCAAGGTCCTCGCCTTCGGCAAGGCACCCTTCAGCCACACCACCCACCGCTTCTGATCGGTTCCACCTCCACACGCCTTGCATCGCATATGCCTTGTACCGCATATGCCTTGTCTGGCATAATCTATCCATGGAGGCGTTCGAGGTGCTGGCCCAGCCCAACCGGCGGTCGATCCTGGACCGGCTGCGGGAGCGCGACCACCTGGTCGGCGAGCTGGCCGACGTCCTGAGCCTGACCCAGCCGGCCACGTCCAAGCACCTGCGGGTGCTGCGAGATGCCGGGCTGGTGACCGTGCGGGTCGATGGCCCTCGCCGCTGGTACGCCCTGCGGTTCGAGCCGTTGGCCGAGGTCGACGACTGGCTCGCCCCCTACCGGTGGCTGTGGGAGTCGAGCCTCGACCGGCTGGGCGCCCACCTCGACGTCATGGCTGACGACGACGACCACACCGACGACCGACGCGACTCTGGAGGAGAACCTGATGACCGCTGACCAGTTCCTCACCCTCGACGGGCGACCCACCGTCCGGGTCCAGCGGGACTACCCCCACCCCATCGAGCGGGTGTGGCGGGCGGTCACCACCCCCGAGCACCTCGGACAGTGGTTCCCCAGCCCGGTCGACGTCGACCTGGAACCCGGTGGCTCCATGCGCTTCCGCGCCTTCGAGGGCGATCCCGCCGCCACCGGCACCGTCGAGGTCGTCGACCCACCCCACCAGCTCACCTTCACGTGGGGCACCGACCGGCTCACCTTCGAGCTCGCCCCCAACGGCGACGGCACCACCTTCACCCTCATCCACACGTTCGATGACCGCTACGGCGCCGCCAGCTTCGCCACCGGATGGGACGGGTGCCTGACCGGCCTGCGCAGCGTGCTGGCCGACGAACCCCTCCCCCCACCGGACCGGGGCATCGCCCGCCACGAACAGCTGGTGCACGAGTTCGGCCTCGACCGGCCCGAGATCACCGAGGCCGATGGGCGCTGGACGGTGCGCATGGAACGCCAGCTCACGTGCCCGGCCGAGGTGGCCTGGGACCTGTGGTTCGGCACGGACCAGGTCACCGGCGACCAGCGATCGGCTCCGGCGGTCGGTGAGCCGCTCACTCCCTACATGGCACCCCAGGTCGTGATCGGCACCATGACCGAGGTCGACCTCCACCACGTCCTCGCCTTCGACGTCGCACCCAGCGGTGGCCCCGGCGGGCATGTCCGTGTCGAGCTCACCCCCGGCACCGGCCATGGCGCCAGGATCATCCTCACGGTCACGGGCACAGAACCGACCGAGCGGGACGCCGCCGCCGAGATGTGGGGTGCCGGCGCCATCGGCCACCTGGCCACCTCGGCCGCCAGCTGGGCCCTGTCCGAGTCAGGTGCTCAGTGACGAAGGCGGGTGGACGACCGTGGTCAGGCCCACGGCCAGCAGGCCGTGGGCGATCTCGTCGGTGACCATGGGCTGGCCATCGGGCACGAAGAACACGGTCGAGTAGGTCTGCACCCCGACGACGAGCACGACGATCAGGACGTCACCGGTGTCGTCGATGGCCCTACCCCGCGATGAGCCAACGACAGCGATGGCGGGCCGGGGGGATGTCGGTGGCGGGAGCCGCGACCGTGGGGGCCGTGGCAGATGGGTCTTCGAACATGACGCCAGTGTCGAACCTGCCCCTGAGCGTCACGCTGGGACGTTCGTTCCACCACCGGGCGCAGGGGGTCGAGCCCGACCAGGACCGTCCCGTCGTCGAGCACGACCTCGACGAAGCCGCCGGGTTGCCGGCGACCCCGCACGGTGGCCACCAGGGGGAACGTTCCGATCAGCTCGAGATCGAGGCCGACGACCGCGGTCTCCACCGGCCCGCCGCCGTCGTCGATGATGACCCAGGCGTCGGCACCGCCCTCGCTCGACGGCCGCCACACCAGGTCGACCGGCAATCGTCGCTGCTGGTCCTCGACCGGTGCCCGTCGCACCCGGCGCCGACAGTGAAGTCGCCGGCGTCGAGGGGGAACAGCGCGCACCACGACCGGTGCGAACCCGGTTGGGCCACCATGGCTTCGCCGAGACCGGACTGGAAGCAGACCATCCGATGCGTCGGCGTCGTCGGCCGCCCCAAGCCGCCCCGATGCACCCCCTACCTATACATGGGGCCTCTCCCGATGGCAACGGTGCCCGTCCGCCGGGTGCCGGCCATGGGCCCCATCGGTGCTGCCTCGATCACCATCGTTGGCCACCGACCTCGACGAGCGCATGTCTCGTCGCAGCGCCCTGATCGTCGGATGTGTGGTCACCACGGTGGACTCGCTGCTGGCGCGCAGCGCTGAAGGTCGGCCTCAGCGCGTGAAGGGCAGATCGGTTAACGGAGCCGCCCAGGTGGCGATGGTTCAACCGCGGTTGTAGGCGAGCCCGGTTCCGGTTCCGGCCCGATGTCACGCCAGTGTTGGGCAGTCTGCATGACCCAAAATAGCGCGAAGTACCCTATTGCGAGTCCCTCGAGCCACAGCACCATGTGGTCCCACTGAGCAAAGAATACCTTGAGAACGATCGCGGTCAACGCCATGACGACGACCGTGAGGCCGTAGGTGATCGCGAACTTCCTCTGCCTGTTCCAGTCACGATACGAGTTCGTCGCTATTGCCACACCCAGGAACATGAACATGATCATCGCTGACAGACCGTGAGCATTGGCGAGGAAGTTGTCCCATCGCCATGAGAAGAACGCTATCAAGCCACCCAATCCCACGACCATGCCGACGTACACCGCGAGATCGACGCGTGTAATGCGCACCACCCTTGGCCCCGGGAACACCTTCTCGATGACGATGACGACCAGGGCTACCAGTAGCGCGAACACAGCGCCCACCGCCAGCGCTGTGACGTTGTTGACGATGTTGTCACGAACCCACGGCTGGAACCCACCATCGACGGTGACCGGGTACGGGACGGGCGTCTCCACCCAACAACTGCCAACATCCGACGTGGGGATCACCGCTACCAGCGGCGCCAGAACCCCGGCGAAGTTGAGAGAGATGTCCTCGAGGCCCTTGCCCTTGATCGTGATCAGGCCGGAACTGATCACGAAGAGCACAGCGGCGAAGATCGTCCGGACTGGCGTGAAGTAGTAGGCGCTGATCGATGTCTGAAAACAGTCGAAACCGTTGTTCTGCCAATCACGGAGTATGGCGGCTCCAAGTACGACGATCCCGATCACCATTCCAATGCGGAGATATCTGTAGGTCTTGATGGCGGCCGCTCTGTCCTCGGCTACGTGCAGCGTGTCTACCATCAGAACGCTCCTCCTCCACGTCAGGACAATGTGCCGAAGATCCCACGACGAGCACTTCTCGAGACCCTACCGGGTCTGCCGCACCCCATACCCGGACTTTGCCCCACAGTTGTTCAACGTTGACTCAGGTGGTATCGCCATGCCGTCTGCTCGGGGCCCCACGCACGCAAGTCGATCACTCACGATGTGTTCCGTGTTCGGATTGTCCATCCAATCCACGGCGTAGGCATCGCCACACCTCTCGGACTCGACGCCAATGACCTCACACAACACAGGGCGGGCCTCGGGCGGCCCCGGCCAGGCCGTTGGAGCGGGGGCTCTGCCAGGCTGAGCGGGTGGTCGCCGATGGATACGATGCCCTCCGCCGTCTGGGGCTGGATGCCTCGGACGTCACCCTCGAGGCCCTGCCCCACAACCAATGGCTGACGCCCGGGGTGTGGAAGGCCACTGCCGATCGCACCCTGATCCTCAAGTGCCTCACTGCACGGCGTGACGTGGGCACCACGGCGTGGGAGGCCCACTGGACCGCGGGCTCGGCCGACCCCACCCACTGGAGCTACTGGGCCCGGGAAGGGCTGGCCTACCGGTCCTCGGTCGTCGATGCCTTCGCCCCCGGCGGTCTGACCGCCCCCGCCTGCGTGGCGTCGGCGGTCGACGACACCGAGATCGTGCTGCTCCTCGAGCTGGTCGACGGCGGGCCCGGTGAGCGCTGGGCCATCGATGACCACGCTGCGGTGGCCGCCGCCCTGGGTCGGGCACGGACAAGCCCGTCGACTGGTCGCTGCTCGACGACGACGACGCCTGGGCCAGCCCCTGGTCCGGGCGTGCTTCCCCCCGGGTCTGCGCGCCGCCGTCAACCACGTGCACGATGCCCGCCACCGGCTCTACGCCATCGCCGAGGCCCTGCCCCGGACCCTCTGCCATCTGGACTTCTGGGCCAAGAACCTGGTCAGGCGGCCCGACGGTGCCTTCGCCCTGTTCGACTGGGCCTTCGTGGGCGACGCTGCCGTGGGCGAGGACGTCGGCAACCTCGTCCGCGATGCGGTGTGGGACCACTTCATCGACGCGTCGGAGCTGCCCGCCCTCGAAGCGGCCGTGCTCGACGGCTACTGCGCCGGGCTGACCGATGCCGGCTGGACGGGCGACCTGCGCCTGGCTCGGCTGGGCATGCTGGCGTCAGCGGTGAAGTACGACTGGATGGCGCCGCTCATGCTGGCCTCGGCCCGCTCGGCCACCCAGACGGCCTACGGCGGAGCCGGCCAGATCGATCCCACCTACCGATTCGAGCAACGGGGTCGGACGCTGGCCCACAACGCGGCCGCGGCCCGGCGCGCCCTCGAACTGGCCGACCAGCTCGGCCTGTGAGCGGGACTCACGGATCGCCGACGTCCAGCTCTCGGGCTCTCGGCCCGGATCGTCCCACCGGTGAGACGATCGGGGACGAGAGCTGGCGAACGGCGCCGCCAGGTCAGGGGAGGACGACGCCTTCGGGGCCCGGGGGTGCGGGGTGGAAGTCGGAGAAGGCCAGCACCCGGCCCAGGGCGGCGAGGACGCCTTCGACCACCTCGTCGGCGGTGGCGTCCGACCGCTCCAGCGAGCTGGCGATGGAGCCACCGTCGAGCACGGCCGCCTTCACCTCGTCGAGCATGGACTGAGCCCGGTTGGTGAGGGGGTGGCCGGTCGCCCTGACCAGGTCGTCGAGCAGGTCGAGGTCGTCGAGCAGGTCGACGTCGGGGCCGGGCTGGGGTTGGGTCAGCCGGTACAGCAGCTCGGCCACGTCACAGGTGGCTGCGGGCTCCGACGCGGCCAGCGGGACAGCCAGCTCGAGCCCGTGCAGGGCAGCCATCGTGGGCAGGGATCCGACGTCGGAGGTCCACTGGACCCGTCCGTCGCCGTCGGTCAGCACCTGGGTCGGCCCGTCGGCCTCAGGGGAGTACCAGATGGTGAACCACTCGGGATCGAGCCGGTCCGGCGAGATGTGCAGGGCAACGCAGTAGGCCTCGACGCCGGTCATGGCCATCCTCTAGCAGCTCCACACCCCCAGCGCCTGGGATGATGGGCACATGTCGCCGACGTCGGCGGGCCTCAGCGACCAGGAACGGGCCATGGTCGGCCGCGCCCTGCGCCAACCCCGGGGCCGCTACGGCGTCGAGCGGGCCAGCCAACTCTCGGGCATCCCCGTCCGCACCCTGCACGACTGGGCCGCCACCGGCACCCTGGTCCCCGACCGCAGTCGCAGCCAACCCCGGGGGTGGTCCTACCGCGACCTGGTCTTCGCCCGGCTCCTGGCCTGGCTGCGCACCAAGCACATGGCCCGGGCCGCGGCGGGCGAGCGGGTTGCCCTGTTGCGCAAGGTGCTGGAATCGGACGACGTCGAACTGGCTGTGCGCAGCGACGGCACCACCTTCTTCGTGGGCGACGAACGCGTCGACCGCACCACCGGCCAACAGGCGTTCGACGGGGTCCTCGGCGTGCTCGACGTGTTCGAGCTGACGGCACCAACCACCGACCTCGGTGACCGCCCGGTGTGGGCGCCCAGCCTGGTGCGTCCGTCGGCCCACACCTACATCTCGCCCTGGGTGGCCGGGGGCGAGCCCTGTCTCAACGGCACCAAGGTGCCGACCCTGGCCGTGCACGGCCTGGTCGAGCACCGGGGCCTGACCGTGACCGACATCGCCCGCCTCTACGACATCCTCACCCCCGAGGCCATCAGCGACGGGCTGGCCCTCGAAGCCCGCCTGCGTGGCGTGGCGTAGGGCGAAGGCGGCAAGTCCCGGTGGCCACCCGATTCCTGCTCGACGATGCCTTCGTGCCCCCCGCTCCCGGCGGTGTGGACCCGTTGGTGTCGTTCACGACCCTGCGGGCCCATGACCCCGCCCTGGTCGACCCCTCGGTGCCCGACTGGTACACCTACCTGCGGGCGGCCGAGGACGGCTTCGACGCCCTGGTGGTGCGGGACTGGCACCAGGTCGAGCAGGCCGAGGAGCTGTGGTGCCTGAGCCGCAGCCCCTTGTCCATCGTGACCTGGCGCCACGCCACCGACGATCCCCTACAGAGTTGGGACCGGCTGGTGGCCCACCTGCCCGAGGTGATGGCCATCCTGGCCGGCAGTGGCCCGTCGGTCATCGTCCTGCCGTCGTCGCCCCGGGGCCGGGCCCAGCCCAGCCGGGCCACCGACCTGCTCGGTCAGCTGGCCCGCGACCTGGGGCGCATGGGTCAGGAGGTGCGGGGCATGGCCCGGCGCACGGTCACCACCGAGCTGGCCGCCCTGGGGGAACGGGGGCGCTTCGCCCCCTACCTGGGCTGACGGCTCACGGGCGACTTCAGACCGACGCCGACGCCGAGGCTGCCGCCGACTGGCGCTCGTAGGCGCCCTTGAACTCGTCGAACGTCGATTCGGCGATCATGTTGCCGTCGTCGTCGAAGAGCTCCCAGATGACCCCGTCGACCGCGGTCATGGACAGCAGCACGATGGTGCCCTCCTCCCCGCCCTCCTCGACGTGGAAGTGGTCGCCCTCGTTGGAGCCGAAGAACCCCGGGGGGCGCACCTGGTCGAGCTGCCAGCCCTCCGGATCGGGGCCGTAGGTGCGGTGCTCACCCTCGATGACCAGGGTGTCGGTGGGCCCCACGTGGCGGTGGGGGATGCAACGGGCGCCGGGGGCCATGCGGAACAGCAGGTCGACCTTCTGGCGAGTCTCGTTCACGCCCAGCACCCAGTACGACAGCCCGTCGAACCCCTTGAACGGACGCCAGCGGATGTTGCTGTCGTCGAGGTGGTTGACGGGGCGCATCGCATCGGCCATGGCGCGAGCCTAAGCACGGGAGAGATGGCCCCGCCACCGGAAGCGCGAGGTGGTCAGATGACCTGGATGGTCTCGTCGCCCGTGGTCAGGGTGACGTCGGCGAACGTGGCCCGACCCGTGCGGCGGGAGAAGTGGCTGACGGCGATGAGCCACACGGCCACGATGGCGCCGGGCGGATCGCCCATGAAGCGCTGGTGGTCGTCCCACACGTTGCGGCGCTCGACGTGGACCCGGCCCATCCCGTCGGGGCCCGAGCGCAGGGGCATGTGGGTCTCGCGATGGGTCCACGAGCGCACCGGGCAGGCGAAGGTGGCGTCGACGGGGGCCAACGATGCGCTCCAGAACCAGGTCAGGTCACGACCGCTGTCGAACTCGGCGGCCAGGCTCACGTAGTCGTGGGTCCACGTGGTGTCCTCGGCCTCCACCGATGCCAGCTCGTCGACCCGCCACGTCCACCCGATGGTCGTCGTGGGGTCGAGGGGGATGGAGACCGGCTTCTGGATGATGCCGGCATCGTTGTCGCACACCACCTCGATGGCGGGGCGACCGTCGAGCGTCGAGGGTCGGAAGATGTCGGTGATGCCGAAGTCGACCAGGTGGGACCAGCCCTCGGGCGTGACGATCGGGTCCGCCAGGCGCTGGAGCTCGGCCGCCACCGACATCGGGTCGACGGAGGGGTCGTCGAGGTGGGCCAGGCCGTCGATCGGGTCGGTGCCCCGGGGCCAGTGCAGCACGGTGACCTCGAGCGCACCCTGGTTGCGCCGGTAGGGGCCATCACCGCTGGCCAGCACGCCGGAACGGTCGGCCCACACCCCCTTGTACACGCACAGCTCGAGCTCGCCGCTGTGGTCGACGGTGACCGTGGTGGTGTCCTGGGTGCAGCCGAAGACGTCACCGCCGGGCACCCGGCCCCACAGGTGGAACTTGGCACCTGCCCCCACGTCACGGTGGGGGGACCAGCGGATGAAGCCCGAGCCCAGCAGGGTGACCTGGTCGCCGGCCTCGACGTACAGGCCCGTGCCCGTCCACGGCAGCTGGTCGCCGGGCAGGGTGAGGTGGCGCACCTGTTCAGCCATGATCAGCGGGGGTCGGGTGCGGTCCGGCGGTGACGAGCGACGAGAAGGTCTCCCAGGCGGCCACGGCGAGACGGTACACGGCGTCGTCGACCGGGAGGAGGACGGTTGTCGGCCGACACCGTTCAGCCGATTCGATGTCGATTCGGCCCAACGTCGCCCCAGCTCAGAGGACTGCGCGGTCACGGGCGCTGGCGGGCGATCACCTTGCGACGGCTGATGCGCCACCCGGCCGCCGTCCTCACCACCACGTCGTCGTAGACCACGGTGCCGCAACGTCCGTCGGCCATGACCGACAGGCCCTTGGCGCAGGAGCAGACGGTCCCGTCGGCCGCCTCGCTGACCACGATGTTGGTGACGTGGTGACCGAGGGGCTGGTCTCCGGGAGCGGCCTCCCACAACGCCCGCAGCGCGGCCAGGCCGCAGATCTCACCCAGCCCGAAGTCGCTCACGTCGTAGACGGCGCCCTCGGTCAGCAACAGGTCGAGCTCGGCGGGCCGGCCGTCGTCGGCCAGGTGGCCGTGCAGCGAGATCAGCTCGTGGATGGCCATCCGATCACCGGTGGACAGGGGCATCTCGGCTCCTTCGGGCAGGCCCGGGTACATTCGCCTGGACATGACGACCCCTAAGCGGGGCACTCGCCCCGTTTCGAGCGTGGGTGGGGCGGTGCCCGACGGGCAACGCCCGCGACCCCTACGGGCCGACGCCGCCGCCAACCGGGCCCGGGTGCTCGAAGCGGCCACGGCCGCGTTCACCGAACACGGGCTCGACGTGGCCCTCGACGACATCGCCCGCCGGGCCGGGGTAGGGGCGGGCACCGTGCACCGCCACTTCCCCACCAAGGCGGCGCTGGTCGACGCGGTCATCACCACCGACGTCGAGGCTCTGGCCCGCGAGGCGCGCGCCCTCAGCGACGCTGACGAACCGGTGGGTGCCCTGTGCGGGTTCCTGGAGACGATGGTGCAACGGGGCGCGGTCAGCCATGCCCTGGCGGCGCGGCTGGCCCAGTGCGGCACCGACGTCGACGTCATCGTGGCGGGACCTGTGGCCGAGCTCCGCGCCGCCGTGGCCGAGTTGTTGCGCCAGGCCCGGGAGGCCGGGGGGATCCGGGACGGCGTCGACGAGGGCAGCCTGGACGCGCTGCTGGCGGCGATGTACGCCGCCCAGGTCCACCCTGACGGCGGCGCCCCCCTCGTCCACCTCCTGGGCCAGGCCATCCGCACGCCCTGATCCCCGCCCCCGGCCCCACCGGCCGAACCGAGCGCGCCTGCCGGCCCGGCGGTCAGTCCGCGCTGTCGTCGTCGGCGCGGGCGAGGACGGCCTCGGCGCGGGCCAGGTCGCGTCGGGCCACGAGCAGGCGCACCTCGCTGAGACTCTTGCGCACGATGTCGAAGCTGTCCTCGGCGACGACGGAGATGCCCGCAGCCTCCAGACGAGCCGCGGTCATCGGACCGGCGAACGACGGGACCCGGGTCAGCTCGACGAACTCGTCGGGGTCGTCGTCCGACGGGCCCGACCCACCCAGGGCCCGGTTCAAGCGATCGAGCAGTCCCATCACCAGCGCCCCCTTGGGAGCGACCTGCTCCCGAGGCAGCACAGGGGTGGGATCAGTCGGCCGCCGGCACCCGCACGGCGCCGCTGCTGACCAGGGCCTCGATGCGCTCGGCGTCATAGGCCAGCAACTCGGCCAGGACCCGTTCGCTGCTCTGGCCCAGGTCCTCGGCCCGCAGGTCGGCCTCGACGACGGACTCGATGCGGATGGGCACACCGGGCAGGGTGATCTCGCCCCAACGGTCGTCGGGCACGGTGCGCAGGACGCGGCGGGCCAGGTTGTGGGGGTGCTCCATGGCCTGGGGCACGGTGAGGATGCGGCCGTGGGGCACGTTGTGCTCGACCAGCAGGTCGAGTGCGTCCTCGAGGTCGTCGAAGGAGTCCATCCAGTCGATGAACATCTGGTTGACCTCGCCGGCCCGGGCCGCCCGGGAGGCGTGGGTCTCGTAGTCGGGGTGGTCGGCCAGTTGGGGCACACCCATGGCCGCAGCCAGACGACCCCAGTCCGACTCGTGCACGCAGGACATGTACACGTAGGCCTGCTTGGCCCCGAAGATGCCCACCGGGCACAGCTGCAAGGACCCGGCCTTGCCGGGCTCGACCGTGCCCCCCGAGCCCGAGTACGACTGCACGTTGATCTCGTGGCAGCTCATGTACGAATCGAGGAGGGAGACCTTGACCCAGTCACCCTTGCCGGTGCGGGTGCGGTTGAACAGAGCCGTCATCACGCCGCCGAAACCGTAGGCCGAGGTCATGGTGTCGCCGATGGCGGCGCCGGGCATGCGGGGCGGGCCC
This sequence comes from Acidimicrobiales bacterium, assembly GCA_038255145.1. Taxonomy (GTDB): domain Bacteria; phylum Actinomycetota; class Acidimicrobiia; order Acidimicrobiales; family CAIXPF01; genus WHTX01. Next base: position 13,494 of record JBBSLP010000077.1, on the reverse strand, counting down.
CCGGGAGGGCCGCTGACGCTGGCGATGCCGCTGAGGGCGGCGCCGATGGTGTCGTAGCCGGCCCGCTCGGACAGGGGGCCGTCGTAGCCGAGGGCGGACACCGAGCACAGGATCAGCTGGGGGAAGTCCTCCTCGAGCTGCTCCCAGCCCAGGCCCATCGAGGCCAGGACCCCGGGCCGGTAGTTCTCCACCAGCACGTCGGCGTGGGCCAGCAGGTCACGCAGGACGGCCATGCCCTCGGCCGAGCGCAGGTCGAGGCACACGCTCTCCTTGCCCCGGTTCTGCTGGATGTAGTAACCGCTGCGCCCGTCCCGGACGTAGGGCAGGGTCCGCGACGTCTCTCCCGCCGGAGGCTCGACCTTGATGACCCTGGCCCCCATCTCGGCCATGAGCCGGCAGGTGCCCGGCCCGGCCAGCACCCGGGCCAGGTCGATGGCCACGATCCCGTCCAGCGGTCCCGACATGGTGATGGCTCCCTGCTCGCTCTCGGAGGGCCGCTAGCCATCCGGTGTTGACACCGCGCCGGAAATGGCCCTCGGCCTCGGTCCCCGGGGACCGTACGCCACGGCGACGTGGCGCGGGGCATGCTGGTGGGCGTGGGGCGGCTCGAGCGGTGGGACGAGAAGAACCAGCGCCGCGCCGAGATCGACAACGTCCGCATGTCCGACGAGAACTGGGTCCAGAGCTGGAAGGACTCGATCCCCTGGCTGCGTCGGCCCTGGTACGTGACGCTGGGCCTGTTGGCGGCTGGTCTGGCCATCGGCGCCGCAGTGCGCTGGGTCGGCGGTCGGGCGGGTCTGAGCCGGACCCAGCTGCAGCTGATCCTCCTCGCCTTCCTCGTCGTCCTCGGGCTGGCCCAGCTCGCCCTGTCGAGGTGGCGCCGCCGATGACGTCCGTGCTGCGCCCACTGCTTCCCGGCGCCGTCGCCCTCATCGTCGTGATGCTGGCTCTCGTCTTGTTCGCCGTCTACGCCAACCGTCGCGCCGACCATTCCGAGGACTACCACTTCAACACGACGACCACGACGACGCTGGTCAGCACGACGATCACCGGCTGAGAGGAGCGGCGTAGGCCGCTCAGCGCTCGGGCGGGGAGGGGAACATGCGGTACACGCGGGTGTGGTCCCACAGGCCGATGGCCTCGCGCTGGACGCAGAACTGCCACAGCGCGTTCTCGAAGTCGTTGCAGGCGGCCCGGTAGTCCACCAGCGCCTGGGCCACGTGCTGCGGACCCGAGCGGCCGTCGACGACGAGGCGCAACCGGTTGCAGCGCTCGAGCTCGGTCTCGACCCGGCGCCCGGCCCGGCCGAGCGCCATGCCCCGCTCTTCGTTCAGGTCCGACTCGAGCGCGGCGAGGGCCCGTTCCCGGTACTGGCTCACGCGCAGCAAGCTACCAACTGGTCGCCCGCTCACCGTCGGCAGCTGTTCTCCCGGCGTTGACAGGCGTGTCACCTGACCTTCGCCTGGCGTCCAATACGGCTACCTATGTTCAGTCCCGTCCGGTAGGCGCACGAACGAAGGGGGTCCCCGCCTTGGGTCAGCTACGCATGGAAGGACTGGGCCGCCGCTACGGCGAAGTCCACGCCGTCAGCGACGTGACCCTCACCATCGACCATGGTGAGTTCCTCGTCCTGCTCGGCCCCAGCGGCTGTGGCAAGACCTCGGTCCTGCGGATGTTGGCCGGGCTGCTCGAACCCACCTCGGGGCGCATCCTCGTCGACGACCGCGACATCACCGCCGAGCCGCCCAAGCGCCGTGACCTGGCCATGGTGTTCCAGAGCTACGCCCTGTACCCCCACCTCACCGTGGCCAGGAACATCGGCTTCGGCCTGCGCATGGCCCGCCGCCCCAAGGCCGAGATCGACGCCCGCGTGGCCGAGGTGGCCGACATGCTGCAGCTGGGCGACCTGCTGGCACGCCGACCCCGGGAGCTCTCCGGCGGCCAGCGCCAGCGCGTCGCCCTGGGCCGGGCCATCGCCCGCCAACCCACGGCCTTCCTCATGGACGAGCCGCTGTCCAACCTCGACGCCAAGCTGCGCACGGCCACCCGGGCCGAGCTGTCCGCCCTGCACCGTCGCCTGGGCACGACGTTCGTCTACGTGACCCACGACCAGGTCGAGGCCATGACCATGGCCACCCGGGTCGCGGTCATGAACGGCGGCCGCCTCGAACAGGTGGCCACCCCGTCCGAGGTCTACGACACCCCGGCCACCGCCTTCGTGGCCAGTTTCATCGGCGCACCCCCCATGAACCTGGTGCCGGCGGTGCTGACCCGCCGCGACGGCTGGGGCCACGCCAACGCCGACGGCGTCGACGCCCGCCTGTGGCCCGCCGACGACGTAGCCGAGCGGCCGGTGCTGCTGGGGGTGCGGCCCGAGCACGTCCACGTGTCGGGCACCGAGGTGGTGACCGTGCGCTTCGACGCCCACATCGAGGCCGTGGAGAACCTGGGCAGCGACGAGGTCGCCCTGTGCCGGGTGGGCGCCGCCACCTTCGCCATGCGTGGCCCCCGCCCCCTGGGCCTGCACGCGGGCACGACCGCCACGCTCACCGCGGCGTCGGCCGACCTCCACGTCTTCGACGCCACCAGCGGCCGCCGCCTCGTGGTGGGCGCTGACACCACCGCACCGGTCGAGCCCCGACCCGTGCTCGCTGGGGCCGACGCCTGAACAGACGGTCTGACCTGCTGTTCCGTTGCGGCGATTCGACGTCGATTCGCCGCTACGGCCCTCTCCGCGGCACGCCCGTCTTTGGACGCCGGCCGCCGGATCGCCGATCCCCCCGAAACCAGAACAGACACCCGAGGCCCGACATGCTCCTGAGATCCCCCCGGAGGACCGCCGCCACGCTCGGCGTCGTCCTCCTCGTCCCCGGCCTGCTGGCGGCCTGCGGCGGCGGTTCCAGCGCCGCCGCCCCCACGACCACAGCGGCGCCGGGTGCGTCCGGCGCGCCCACGACCACCGCCGCCCCCACTGCGGCCCCCGAGATCACCGAGCCGCTCACCATCCGCTTCGAGAACTACAACCTGGCCGCCGCCGGTCTGGGCCGTGACGCCACCCTGGAGATGCTGGCCGCCTTCGAAGCGGCCAACCCCCTCATCAAGGTGGAGACCAAGGCCACCACCAGCGCCGAGATGTTCCCCTCGGTCCAGGCCCAGGTCGTCGCCGGTGATCCGCCCGACGTGGCCCAGCTGCTGCTGAGGGAATGGGACCAGAACGTCGAGAACCTGCCCGTCGTCCCCCTCGAAGCGGCCATCGGCGCCGACGAGCTCCAGGCCGACCTCGACGCCGGTTACCCCTTCCACCCCCGGGCCGTGGCCCTCACCCAGCGCAACGGGCTGACCTACGGCCTGCCCTACGTGTTCTCCACCCCGACCCTCTTCTACAACGCCGACCTGTTCCGCCAGGCGGGGCTCGACCCGGCCAACCCCCCGAAGAGCTGGGAGGAGGTCCACGCCGCCGCCCTGGCCATCGGGGCCAGGACCGACGCCGGCGGCGTCTACATCGCCTGCATCGAGACCACCGACTGGTGCACCCAGGGCATCATCCGCTCCAACGGCGGCCGGGTCATGAGCGAGGACCGCAGCCAGCTGGAATGGAACGACCCGGCGACCATCGGTGCCTTCGACCTGTGGCAGCAGATGTTCGCCGACGGCTCCCACGTGAAGCTCAAGGCGGGCGAGGCGGCCGACGCCTTCTCGGCCGGAAACATGGGCATGTTCGTCACGACGAGCGCCTACCAGTCGGCCTTCCTCAAGGGGTCGACGGGCAAGTGGGACCTGCAGGCCACGGGCATGCCCGGCTTCGGTGACCGCACCCCGGTCCCGGTCAACTCGGGCTCCGGTCTGGCCATCATGGCCACCGACCCCGTCCACCAGCGGGCGGCGTGGGAGCTGGTCAAGTTCCTGACCAGCGAAGAGGCGTTCCAGACCATCACCACCAAGATCGGCTACCTGCCCCTGCGCACCGGCATGGTGGACGACCCGAAGTGGCTGGCCGGCTGGGAGCACCTCGACCTGATGAAGTCCAACATCGAGCAGCTGGACGAGCTCGAACCCAGCCTGTCCTACCCCGGTCAGAACGCCCAGCAGATCCTGGGCCTGTTCCTCGACTCGGTGTACCGCATCCTCTACGACGGGGCCGATCCCCAGACCGAACTGACCGCGGCCCAACAGCGGGCCGAGGGGCTCATGCCCACGGTGGGAGGCTGACCATGACCAGCGACGTGACCCCGACCACCCCCTCGATCATCGTGCAGCTCACCGACCTGCACCTGGCTGCCCCGGGAGCAATGGCCCACGGGCACGACACGGCCGCCAACCTGCGCCGGGTGGCCGCCACCGTGCGGGCCATGGACCTGCGTCCCGACGCCATCCTCTTGACCGGGGACCTGAGCGACGCCGGCGACGACGCCAGCTACGAGCACTACCGGGACCTGGTGGCCAAGGAGCTGGAACCCTTCGGCTGCCCCGTGCTCGCCGTGCTCGGCAACCACGACGACCGCCTCGCCTTCCGCCGGGTGGTCCTCGGCGACACCACCAGCGACCCCGACGCACCGTGGTGCCAGGTGCTCGACCTGCACGACGTGCGCCTGGTGCTGCTCGATTCGCACCACCCCGGCCACGTCACCGGCCTGCTCGGTCCCGCCCAGCTGGCCTGGCTCGATGGGCAGTTGGCCGGAGCCGGCGACCGCCCGTCGATCATCGGCATCCACCACCCCGCCGTGCCCCGGGGGGTGCCCCGCCTCGACGACTACCTGCTGGCCGACCGCGACGCCTTCGCCGAGGTCGTGGCCCGCCATCGGGTGGCCGCCGTGCTCTGCGGCCACAGCCACGTGGCCACGGCCACCTCGTGGGCCGGCACCCTGCACGCGGCCGGGCCGGCCACGGCCTTCCTCCTCGACCCCAGCACCCGCACCACCAGCCGGCCCTACGCCGGCTCGGGCTTCGCCATCTGCACGATGCGCGACGGGCGGGCCGTGGTCAACGCCCACGTCCTCGAAGCCAACGTCCTCGAAGCCCCCTGACCACGGTGCTGCTGGTCGAGGCCCCAACGGGTGTCGCCGTCACCGACGCCCCGCCTCCGCTCCCCACCCGCCCGTCGTTGTGGCGCCGGGTGGGGGCGGGGGCCACCCCCTACCTGTTCCTGGTCCCCGCCCTGGTCAGCGTGGCCATCTGGGTGTACCGCCCCATGGTGGACACGGCCCGGCTCAGCTTCGTGCAGTGGAACCTGATGCCCACCAGGGCCAAGGTGCCGGTGGGCTGGCAGAACTACCGCGACGTGCTCGAACTGCCCGAGATGCACACGGCCCTGGCCAACACGGCCAAGTACGTGCTCGGCCTCCTGCCCTTCTCCGTCGTCATCCCCCTGGCCATCGCCCTGCTCATCGGCGACGGGCGGGGCCGGGGAAGGGGCTTCTACCGCACGGCCATCTTCCTCCCCGTGCTCATCGCCCCCGTGGTCGTGGCCGCGGTGTGGCGGTGGATCCTGCACCCCAGCCAGGGGGTGCTCGACGGCGCCCTCGGGCTGATCGGGGTGGACGGTCCTGACTGGTTGGGGGACCGACGCCTGGCGCTGTGGACCATCGTCGCCATCACCGGCTGGAAGCTCATCGGCTTCAGCGTGCTCATCTTCTCAGCCGGCATCGCCGGGCTCGACCGCGACCTGCTGGCCGCGGCCGAGGTGGACGGGGCGTCACGCTGGCAGGTGACCCGCCACGTCACCCTGCCCCTGCTGTCACCGTCGATCCTGTTCATGGTGCTGCTGACCGTGTTGCTGTCGGCCCAGTGGACGTTCCCCCTGGTCAACGTGCTCACCGACGGCGGTCCTCTGGGAGCGACCACGAACATCTACCTGCTGTTGTGGGAGTACGGCTTCCGCAACTTCAACGTCGGCTTCTCGTCCGCGGCGGCGGTGCTGTTCTTCTGCGCCTTCGGCCTGCTGGCCCTGGGCTGCGTCAAGGCCATCGACCGCTTCAGCTTCCACGACTCGTGAGGGGAGTGCAGATGCGCCGCTGGTCGAGCCATCTGGTACTGGGGGGTCTGAGCCTGATCAGCCTGTTCCCCGTGTACTGGATGTTCGTGACGTCACTGCGTCCGGCCAACGCGGTGTTCGACCGCAGCCTGATCCCCACCGATGTCACCTTCGACAACTACCGCTACGTCTGGGACACGATCCCCATCGGGCGGATGCTGTTCAACACCTTCAAGATGGCGTCGCTGCAGACCGCGGGCCAGCTGTTCACCGCGCTGTTGGCCGCCTACGCCTTCGCCCGGTGGCGGTTCCGGGGGGACAAGCTGCTGTTCCTGTTGTTCGTGGGCACCTGGCTCATCCCCTTCCAGGTCACCATGATCCCCAACTACGTGTTGCTGGCCGACCTGGGTTGGCTCAACTCGGTGGCCGCCGTGGTCGTGCCCCAGCTCACGGCGGCGTTCGCCGTCATCCTGTTGCGCCAACACCTCAGGTCGTTCCCCACCGAACTGCTCGACGCCGCCCGCATGGACGGCCTCGGCCCGTGGTCGACGCTGTGGCGGGTGGTGGTGCCCAACCTGCGGGCACCACTGGCGGCATTGGCCATCCTGTTGTTCATCTCGGCGTGGAACGAGTACTTCTGGCCCCTCCTGGTGATGAACCGCATCGAGGATTCCGTGGTCCAGGTCGGGCTGCAGATGTTCCTCACCCAGGAGGGCAACGCCTGGGGTCCGCTCATGGCTGCGGCCGGGCTGGCGTCGCTCCCGGTGTTGGTGCTCTACCTGGTGCTGCAGCGCCACGTGGTGGACGCCTTCGTCCGTTCGGGCCTGCGCTGACCCCACCCTGCCGGCTCGCCGGGCCGGTTCAGCACGCGGGTTCGTCGGGGAGCAGGGCCCGGGCCTGCACCTGGTAGGGGATGCCGTCCTGCTCATGGAGGTCGAGGGCGCCGCCCAGCGCCCCGATCACCTCGTCCACCAGGTCACCGGTGACCGTGAGGCAGGCCGGTGTCGCCGCCAGGTCGACACCGGCCACCGGCCACGCTCGGGGTGTTGCGTCGTAGGACGCCGGATCGATCTGCCCCACCGGGACCGCCGTCACCCGGAGCCGGTCCGGGGTCCACAGGGCGTGCCCGCCTCCGGGCGCGGCCCTGTCGGCCACCGACCGCACCTGGCCGATCAGGCGGATGAGCCGCTGGCGGGCCGCCACCTGCTCGGCCGTCACCGCCGGCTCGGTCACCGGCCAGCCCAGGGCCAGGGCTTCGTGGACCACGGCGCCACCGGCGTCGACCAGCGTGACCACGGTCAGGTGGGGGGCGACGGAATCGGGAGCGCCGTAGTCGCCGGGTCCGACCCCCAGGTCCGAAGCGTCGAGGATCTGACGCAACTGGGCCAGGTCGGACGGAGCCAACTGGTCCGCGGCCGCCGGCGTCCACGCCGGGCCGGGGTAGGACGCGTCCCCGGGTGCGCCGTGGAGCACCAGGCCGTCCTCGTAGATGGACAGCTGGGACGGCGACGGCCCGGCGACGACGGCGGACGAGGGCTCCTGCATGTCGATGCGGACGAGCAACCCCGGCGTGGGCACCGGCGCATCAACGATGACGGGCACCGGAGCCGCCACCTCCAACACCGCCATGGGCGGGGACGGCGGCGCCGCGCACGCCGATACCACGACGATCAGGGCGACGGAGAGCAGCGCAGGGACGGGACTCGGTCGCATGCCCACTGAGACGCATGCCCGCCGGCGCCAGTTCCAGCACCTGCGCGACACGATCCTTCGCGGAAGCTGACACACGGTCCGTCGAGTGGGCTGACCTGGGAGGCACCGAATCTTCGCGGCGCGAACACGTCAACGTCGGGGCCGGGCATAAGGTCGCCGCCAGGAGGTCGTCATGGCGATCGTGTGGCTCGTGGTGGGGGTGGCGCTCCTGGCCATCGAGCTGCACCACCTGGCCTTCTAGGCCCTCTTCGGGGCCGTGGCCGCCCTGGCCGCCGCCCTCGTCGCCACCCAGGCGCCGGACGCCTTCGCCCTGCAGGCCGGGGTGGCCTGTGGGGTGGCCATCCTCGGTGTCGTGGCCGTGCGGCCCGTGGTGAGCCGGGCCTACGACCGCCGCCACCACACCACGGCCGTGGCCCGCGGCGTGCACGGCGGCCTCATCGGCCAGCACGCCCTCACCCTCGACGTCGTCGGTCCCGTCGAGCGCCCCGGCCACGCCCGTCTGGCCGGCGAGCGTTGGCTGGCCGTGAGCGTAGGTGAGCCCATCGCCGCGGGCACCGCCGTCCTCGTCACCGGGGTCACGGGCACGACGCTGTCGGTGCTGCCCGTCAGTGAGCTCGGTGGGCCCTGGCCCACTCCCCCGGTGACCACATCACACCCCCCACCGACGAACAGCCGCACAGCGGAGGCGCCCACGGCGCCGCGGAGGAACAGCGATGACTGGGCACGACAGATGAACGCAGGAAGAGCCATGAACGGACAGCTATGAACGGACAGCTATGAACGGACAACAGCGATGAGCATCGCCGGCGGGGTGGGCCTGGGCGTCCTGGCCTTCATCGTCCTCGTCCTGGGGCTGATGTTCCGCAAGATGATCAACATCGTGCAGCAGGGCGAGGTGGGGGTGGTCAAGCGCCTCGGCGAGTACCAGCGCACCCACGAGGCCGGACTGGTCATCGTGGCCCCGTTCATCGATTCGCTCCAACGCATCGACATCCGTGAGATCCCCCGCCCCGGGGACCGCCAGGACGTCATCACCAAGGACAACGTGGTGTGCCGCACTTGTCGGTGACGGCCTCCATCTGTCCCTGGACGTCGGTGTTGATGTTCTCGCGCTCGGACAGGGCCTGGTCGAGCGTCATGGTGCCGCATCAACCGCATCGAGATCGTCGAGATCGCCCCGCCGCCCCAGATCCTCCAGGCCCTGGCCCTGCAGAAGCAGGCCGACCAGGAGAAGCGGGCCCGCATCCTGCAGTCCGAGGGCCAGCAGCAGTCGCCCATCAACGTGGCCGACGGCAACGCCCAGGCCTCGGTGCGGGCCGCCCAGGGCGAGCGCCAGGCCGCCATCCTGCGGGCCGAGGGCAACCGCCAGGCCGCCATCCTCGAGTCCGAGGGCCGGGCCCAGGCCATCGAGACCGTCTACAAGGCCATCAAGGACGCCGCCCCGACCCCACGCTGGTGGCCATCCTCCAGCTCGACGCCCTGGGACGCTTCGCCGACAGCGACAACGCCAAGATCGTCGTGCCCTACGAGAGCGCCGGTCTGATGGGCGCGGCCCAGGTGGTGCGCTCGGTGCTGGAGAGCGCCCCGGTCCGACCCCGTAGCGCCCCAAGGAGCGGTGCCCCACGCGGCGATGGCCGCAACTCATCGGCACAACGATGAGTTGCGGGCCACGGCGTCGTTCCACCATGGAGGCCGGCGAGCTACGCCGGAGGGCCAGGAGGATCCTGCCGTGGACTGGAAGCTGGAGGTCGTGGTGGTGCCGGTGTCGGACGTGGAGCGGGCCAAGGCCTTCTACGCCGACCAGCTCGGCTTCCGGGTCGATACCGACCACCGCGCCGGTGACACGTTCCGGGTCGTGCAGCTGACCCCGCCGGGCTCGGCGTGCTCCATCTCCATCGGCATCGGGATCACCGATGCTCCTCCGGGATCGGCCAAGGGCCTGCACCTGATCGTCAGTGACAACATCTGGGTCGTGCAGGAGGTGCGGGTCCCGGCGGTGCGGGCATGAGCGACGGGGCCGAGGCGCCGACCGCCACCGCAGCGGCGACGGCAGCCGACGAGCGGGAGTTCGTGGCCCGGGCCGAGCGCCACCGCCGCGAGCTGCACGTGCACTGCTACCGCATGCTGGCCTCCTTCGAAGAGGCCGAGGACGCCGTGCAGGAGACCCTGCTGCGGGCCTGGCGCCGCCGGGAGACGTTCGACGACGGCGGCCAACTGCGGGCCTGGCTGTACCGCATCGCCACGAACGTGTGCCTGGACGCCCTGCGTCGTCGCTCCCGCCGGGGCACCTCTGCCACCACCTATGCCGAGCTGCCGTGGCTGACCCCCTACCCCGACCGGCTGCTGGACGAGATCGCCGGGGATGACGAGCCCGACGCCGTGGTCGTGGGGCGCGAGACCATCGAGCTGGCCTTCCTGGCCGCCATGCAGGCCCTGCCGCCCCGCCAGCGGGCCGCCCTCATCGTGCGCGACGTGCTCGGCTGGTCGGCCAACGAGACGGCCTCCCTCCTGGAGACGAGCGTGGCCGCGGCCAACAGCGCCCTGCAGCGGGCCCGGACGACCATGGCCGACCGGCTCCCCCAGCACCGGGCGGAGTGGACGGCGGGGACGCTGAGCGCCGAGGAGCGCGACCTGCTCGAGCGCTTCATCGAGGCGTCGGAGCGCAACGACGCCGTGCTGGCCGTGGCCATCTCGTCGGAGCACCTGCGCATCACCATGCCCCCCCACCCCTTCTTCTTCGAGGGTCTGGAGGCCATCACCCCCCTCATGGCCAACGCCATGGGGCCCGACCGCATGGGCGACTGGCGCCTCGTGCCCACCATGGCCAACCGCATGCCCACCGCGGCCAGCTACCTGCGGCGCACGGGGGACACCATCTACCGGGCTTTCAAGTTCGAGATGCTGCGGGTGGAGGGCGACCGGATCGCCGAGATCACCACCTTCGGTCCCGAGCTGTTCTCCCAGTTCGGTCTGGCCGACACCCTGCAGGAGACCTGACGGCCGCCGACAGCCGTTGACCACACCCTCTCGACTGATAGTCAATGATTGACAATCAGCGACCGGCGGGGGTGTGCGCATGGCCGTGCGCCGCTACGGGGGGGCAAGTCGGCCAACGTCATCCTCGACGATCTCGACGAGGCCTTCGCCAAGGCCGTGACCGACGGTGCGGGCCGTTGCTACCTCAACTCGGGCCAGACCTGTTCCGCCCTGACCCGCATGCTCGTCCCCCGGGACCGTTTGGCCCTGGCCGAGGAGGTCGCCGGGCGCACCGCCGACTCGTTCACCGTGGGCGACCCCTTCGCCAAGGGCACCAAGCTGGGCCCCCTGGCCTCGGCCGTGAGCGGGTGCGGGGCCACATCCAGAAGGGCGTCGACGGAGGCGCCACCCTGGTCACCGGCGGCGCCGATGCCGACCGGGCCGGTCGGGTGGCCCGCCGCCTGCGCACCGGCCAGTTCAGCGTGAACGGGGGCGGTGGCGACCGCTCGGCCCCCTCGGGGGTTACAAGCAGTCCGGGTTGGGCCGCGAGCACGGGTCCTTCGGCTTCGAGGAGTTCTTCGAGGTCAAGGCGCTCCTGGACTCGTGACCGCGACACCACCTGGGGCCTGCCCTGTCCCCTGTGCCTGCTGGCCATGGGTGAACCCGGGGATCAACCTGGGGGTCGGTCAGCCCGCCGACCGGAGGCGGTCGAGGAAGCGCATGACGGCCCGGCTGGACTCCTGGCGCCACACGGCGACGGGGTCCGGCCGGTGCCCGTCGATGGCGTCGGCGTCGTGCAGCGAGGCGGACACGGGAGCGAGGACGGCGTGCTGGGCGTCGAGCAGCGGCCCCCGGTCCACGCTGTTGAGGTCGCAGAGGATGAGCTTCACCAGCAGTTCGGCGCGCACCTCGCGCACGTGGACGACGGGCTGGGCCAGCCACGCCGCCAGCAGGGCGGCGCCGGTGGCCGTCGCCGCCAGGATGGTGCGGCCGCCGCCGGCCGTGCCCGGCTCGTGGCCCACCGGTTCGGCCAGTCCCCGGGCCACGAGCTCGTCGAGGGCCCGATAGGTCAGTGGCCGGCTCAGGGACCACACCCGTCCCACGTCACCGATGGGGGCCAGGCGCTTGGCCACGGCGAACCCGTGCGCCGGGGCCGCGCAGAGCAGGCCCAGGCAGGCCCACTCCCCCAGGAGGGGCTCGGTGCAGGGCGGTCGGGCCACCGAGGCAGCTTCCCACGTCGTCGCCGGGGCACGGTGATGACGTCGCCCGGCACGCCACCACGACGTAGCGTTCCCGGGCCATGGCAACGCAAGGTGAACAAGGCGGCTACCAGGTCAGGTTCGACTGGGGCGAAGGGGGCCTGCGGGCCATCGGCGGCGATGCCGACGTCGTGATCTGGGTCGACGAGATCCCCGCCGGCCACGAGCCCGCCCTGCCCACGGGCGCGGCCATCCTCGTCGCCGACCTCCGACACGCCGCCGCCGCCGCGGCCTGGACGGCAGGGCTGCAGACCCGACTCGGGCGACGGATCACCATCGCCGTCGTGGCTGCGGGGTCGGCGCGGGCCGACGGCTCCCCACGCGCCGACGTCGAGGACCTGCTGGCCGCCGGGGCCCTGGTCGGCCGTCTCGCCGAGCTCGGCATCGACGCCTGCTCCCCCGAGGCTGCCGCCGCCGAGGCCGCCCACCGCGGGCTGGCACGGGCCGTGGGCCACCTCGTCTCGGCCAGCGTCAGCGGGAGGGAGGCCGGCACCACGCCGGCGCAGCACCGCGAATCCGACGCCGACACCCCCACGCTGCACGTCCGCCACACCCACCCCGACGACGGGGCCGGGCCGACGAGCGGGACGAGCTAGCCGGCGGCTTCGGCGCCGGGGTCGAAGGCCAGGGCGATCGAGTTCATGCAGTAGCGGAGCCCGGTCGGCGTGCCCACCCCGTCAGGGAAGACGTGACCCAGGTGCGAGCCGCACCGGGCGCACCGGACCTCGGTCCGCTCATCGCCGAGGCTGTGATCGGCCAGCAGTTGCACCGCGCCCGGATCCACGGCGTCGTAGAAGCTGGGCCAGCCGCAGCCCGAGTCGAACTTGGTCCCGCTCTTGAACAGCTCGCTCCCACAGGCTCGGCACGTGTAGAGCCCGGCGCGCTCCTCGTCGAGGAGCTTGCCCGTCCACGGCCGTTCGGTCGCGGCCTGGCGCAGCACGGCGAACTCGTCGGGGCTCAGCAGCTCACGCCAGTCCTGGTCGCTCCGCTCGATCCGTTCGGTCATGCGCGTCCTCCATGCCCCCGTTGATGCCAACTGCACCGTACCGCCGCCGACCGTGTGACAGCCCTGCGTCAGGCTCGGAGGATGGGCGACGAAGTCCAAGCCAGTGGGGACAGCAGTGCGAACAACCACCCAGAGCGGCGAGACGCCGACTTCTGCTTCGACACCTAGGAACCCCACATGCGCGCCATGAAGATCCCCGCCCTCGTCCTCACCGGCGCCCTCGCCCTCACCGGCCTGGCCGCCTGCAGCAGTGACGACACGGCCAGCACCGCCACCACGGCGGCGGCGGCCAGCAATGCCCCCGTGGCGTCGCTCCCCGATCTGTCCACGGGCGTGTCGACCGCCGTGGCGCTCGACGCCGGCTTCCTCGAGGGCCTCACCGCCCTCTCCGTCGCCCCCGGCGTCCTCGGCACCGCCACCCTCGACGGCGGCACCGGCACCCTGACCTTCCCCATCACCGGCGGCAACGTCGACTACTACACCCCCGGCTCCATCGACCCCTACGTCCAGGGCATGATCGACCACGAAGGCTCCGGCCTCTCCCTCACCGCCGGCGGCCACGTCGTCGA